>NZ_JALLIK010000109.1:0-218222 GCF_023093595.1 Thauera aromatica | reverse complement strand
TTTATGGTCGGTGCCGCGCATCGGAACAATTGGAGTGGTAATGCAGATCGTATTATAACGTCCGGGAAAGCCTCGCCGTTGCTCGGATCTGGCTAAATCAACAGCCTGCTAGGCCAACCACCTTGCATTACGGCCCCGACAGCGTCGGCGGTGGCGGAAGCGCCGCTGGAGGCGGCAAGGGTTACCTGTACACACTTTCCATCGGCTGGGACATGGCTCGTTGCCGAGCAGCCTGCGTAGTTAATTGACATCGCGCTTCCTGCCGCGCCTGCTACCCCTTCGGCCGCTGCTTGCTCCGCCTCGGCGGACAAATCCACGAACTTCGGCACCGCTACCGCCGCGAGGATGCCGAGGATGACGATGACGATCACGAGTTCCACGAGGGTGAAGCCTTGCTGCTGTTTCATGCTGGAGTCTCCAGGTTTTGGTGAAATCGAATTGATTCTGGAATGGTCTTTGCGCGGATGCGTTCGGAGTCCGCTGCTAGACGGTCACGGCGCTTCGCCCGAAGCCGCATTGGGAATTGCAGCGCAGGCAGATGCTCCGGGCGATGAGGTCCAGAGCGGGCAGCAGCTTGTGGCTGCAGCCGTGCAGGCGGGCGCCGCGGTTGTGCAGCAGTTTCATGCTCGCGGCCGCCTGGGTCGGGTCGCCGCGGGCGCGTGACAGGTCGATCACGGTGCCGCCCCGCACGCATTTGAGCAGGTGCAGGATGGCGGGCAGGTTGCCGATGTCACCGGCGAAGTGCACCCTTCCGTCGCGGTACTGGATCGAGTAGGCCTCGCACAGGGTGACGATGTGGGCGAGCAGGGCGTCGCCCAGTTCGCGGGTGAAGCGCAGGCCCAGGGTGTCCTTGCCGTGGCGCACGAGCAGGGCTTCGCGGGCGGTGGTCTCGCTGCCCAACTCGAAGGTGACGATGCCGGCTCTGCCCGGTTTGTCGAGGGGCGCAGCGCTCGCGGACGCAAAGGCACCGGCGGCGGATTTCACCAGGCAGCCCGTCACCGAGATGTCGCTCAGCAGGCCCTGGTGGTGTGCGTCGCCGATGCGAAAACCCACCGCCAAGGGTTGCGTCGGATGCCAGCGTGCGAAGTGGCGACGGTCGCTGCCGCGCCGGTCGGGGGTATCGCGGCCGTGGGACCTGCGCTCGGCGAAACGTCGTTCAGCGGTCATGGCATGGGCACTCGGGTGGATTCATCGAAAGCGTGGCTTCGTGCAGGGTTTGCGCGCGGGCAGGGGGCTCAGCAGCCGGTGATGTCCTTATCGATGCTTGGGCGGCCGCCGGCGGCCGTGGGGGCGGTGTAGGTCACGGCGCAGGCCGCGATGCCGTCGAACACGGCGCCGGTCGCGGTGAACGTCCAGCGGCTTGAAAGGTCGTCGAACAGGGGCTTCAGGTTTGCGCCTGCCGCAGTAGTGTTCTGCGGGTAGCCGTAAATCGTATCGACGGCTACGGTAGTCGTCAAGCCGCAGGAGTTGTCGGCTGCGGTGGCCCCGGTTTCGAGGTTGACGCATGCATCGTCGTCGCCCTGCAGGCCGGCGGCCGAAATCTTCGCGAAGACGATGTTTGCACCGGATTTCAGCGAGCTGTAGAAGGCGTCCACATTGGCAATGCGCGCCTCGCGCTGCAGCGAAATGAATTGCGGGATGGCGACCGCAGCGAGAATGCCGAGGATGACGAGGACGATGACGAGCTCGATCAGGGTGAAGCCGCGGGAATCGTGCTCATATGACATGAATGACATGATGGCTGCTGCATTCAATTGCGTCTAAAAGTCCCTGAGTATATCTCGGCTGTTTGTCGGACGCGGTCGTCACGCTGCCTATTTCGTGATGTTCTTCACGTGCTTAGCGCCGTCCGGCGAGCTGGGTGAGGTCCCACATCGGCAGGAAGACGCCGAGCGCGAGCACCAGCACCATGACGCCCACGACCACGGTGAGGACCGGCTCGATGATCGCGCTGAGGTTGGCGACGTCATATTCCACCTCGCGGTCGTAGAAGTCGGCCACTTCCAGCATCATGGCATCGAGCTGGCCGGTTTCCTCGCCGACGGCGATCATCTGCAGCACCACCGGGGTGAACACGCCGGCCTGGCCGGCGGTGCGCAGCAGCGAGTCGCCGCGCTCGACGCCGGTGCGCATGGCGACGATCTTCGCTGCGATGTGGGCGTTGCCGCTGGCGCGGGCGACACTCACGAGGGCGTGGGTGATCGGCACCCCGGCGGCGAGCGCGATGCCGAGCGCGCGGGTGAAGCGGGCGAGCGTGGCGCGCAGCAGCACGCTGCCCACCTTGGGGATCTTCAGCCGCGCCCGGTCCCACGCCAGGCGGCCGGCCTCGGTCGCCGTCCACCGGCGGAAGGCGAACACGCCGGCGCCGATGGCGGCGAGGATCGCCGGCCAGTTGCGGTTGGCGAAATCCGAGATGCCGAGGATGATGCGGGTCGGCAGCGGCAGCGCCAGGTTGGTGCTGGCGAAGACCTTGGCGAAGGCGGGAATCACCAGCACCGTGAGCACGCCGATGGCGATGCCGATGGCGACGATGACGAAGATCGGGTAGCGCATCGCCGTCTTGATCCGGTTGGCGACCACCTTGTCGTTGGCGAGGTACTGGTACAGGCTCTGGAACGCGCGTTCGATCTCGCCCGTCATCTCGCCGACGCGCAGCATGCTGACGTAGAGGGTGTCGAAGACCTCGGGATGGCGGGCGAAGGCGGCGGAGATCTCGCGCCCGCCTTCGAGGTCGCGCGAAATTTCGTGCAGGATGGCGGCGAAGCGCGGGTTGGGGGTGGATTCGGCGAGGCGTGCGAGGCCCTGGATGATCGGCACTCCGGCCTTGGTGATGCTGTACATCTGGCGGCTGAAGAGGATCAGGTCGTCGGTTGTGATTTTGCGCTGGAACAACCCGGCGGGCAGCTTCAGCCCGCCGGCGCCGGCCGCGCGCTCTTCGACGATCTCGAGCGGGCTGGCGCCGCTGTCGATCAGCTGGGCGGCGGCGGCGGCTTCGGAGTCGGCCGCGAGCGTGCCGCTGCGCAGGGCGCCGGTGGCGTCGCGGGCGCGGTAGCGATAGGTGCTCATGGGCGTGTTCAGGCCTCGGCGGTGGCGATGTCGAGCGGCACGTAGTCGGTCGGGTCGCTCGCGTCAATCTCGCCGCCGATGCGCACCACTTCTTCGAGCGTGGTGAGCCCGCGCGCGGCCAGCTCCAGCGCATTCTGCGCCAGCGTGCGGTAGGCGGGGCGGCCGAGGGCGAGGCGGTGGAAGGCGGCGGTGTCGCTGCGGCGCAGGGCGTCGGCGAGCGCGTCGTCGATCTCGAGCAGTTCGAACACGCCCATGCGCCCCTTGTAGCCGCCGTTGTTGCACTGCATGCAGCCGGCGCCGCGGCGAAAACCGTCGGCGGGCAGCTCGAGCGCGGGCATCGTGCTGCGCAGCCACGCGAGCTCGTGGGCGTCGGGGCGGTGCGCCTCGGCGCAGTTCGGGCAGACGCGGCGCACCAAGCGTTGCGCCAGCACAGCGTCGAGCGAGGTCGCCACCAGGTAGCCCGGCGCGCCCATGTCGATCAGGCGGTTGGCGGTGCTCACCGCGTCGTTGGTGTGCAGGGTCGACAGCACCAGGTGGCCGGTCATCGCCGCGCGCAGGCCGATCTCGGCGGTCTCACGGTCGCGCATCTCACCCACCAGGATGATGTCCGGGTCCTGGCGCAGCGCGGTGCGGAGCACGCCGGCGAAGTCGAGGTTGATCTTGAAGTTGACCTGCACCTGGTTGATGCGCGGCAGGCGGTATTCGACCGGGTCTTCGATGGTGATGATCTTCTTGCCCGCCTCGTTGAGCTCGCTGAGCGCGGCGTACAGCGTCGAGGTCTTGCCGCTGCCGGTCGGGCCGGTTACCAGCACCATGCCGTGCGGCTTGCGCGTGGCGCGGCGGAAGCGCCGCAGCATGTCGGCGGGCATGCCGATGCGCTCGAGCCCGAGGATGCCCTGCGACTGGTCGAGCAGGCGCATCACCACCGATTCGCCGTGGATCGTTGGCATCGTCGACAGGCGCACGTCGATGCTGCGCTCGCGCACGCGGATGTTGAAGCGGCCGTCCTGCGGCAGGCGCTTTTCCGAGATGTTGAGCCCGCCCATCAATTTGAGGCGGGACACCAGCGCGGCTGCGATGCGCCGCTCCTTCATGACCTGTTCCTGGAGCACGCCGTCAATGCGCTGGCGGATGCGCAGCACGGCTTCGTCCGGCTCGATGTGGATGTCCGAGGCGCCGACCTGCACCGCATCCTCGAACAGGGTCTGCAGCAGGCGCACGACCGGGGCGTCGGCGACGTTGGCGCCCAGTGCCAGGCGGGCGAGGTCGATGTCGGTGTCGGCGAGTTCCTCGCCCAGTTCCTCGGCGATCGAGCTGATCTCGTCGGTGCGGCGGAAGACGGTGTCGAAGGTGGCGAGCAGGTCGGCCTCGCGCACTACGGCGACGCGGATCTCCTGCTGCAGCACGCGGGCAATCTCGTCCTGGGCAAAGAGGTCGGTCGGATCGGCCATGCCGACCAGGAAGCCGCCGCCCTTGTCGTCGAGGACGATGGCGCGAAAGCGCCGCGAGGCAGTCTCGGGCAGGCGACGCACCAGTTCCGGGCGGAACTGGTACTGGCGCAGATCGACGTAGGGCAGCTGCAGCTGGCGCGAGAGGAAGTCGAGCAGGGCCTGGTCGTCGATGTAGCCCAGGTCGACCAGGCTGCGGCCGAGGCGCTGGCCGGTTTTCTTTTGTTCGACCAGTGCGGTTTCCAGCTGCTGCTGGCTGATCATGTGATTGTCGACCAGCAGATCGCCCAGGCGGATGCGCTTGCGACCTGCGGCAGGTGCTTCGTTCATGTCAATCTCCGTTACTGCGTAGCGCGGCAAGGCGGTTGCGGGCGTGGCGCTCGAGCGCAGCGTCCAGCGGGCCGGCGGCCAATGCGGCTTCCCAGGCAGTGCGTGCATCCGCGGCATTGCCCAGGAAATCGAGCGAAACCGCCAGGCCGGCCCAGGTGGTGCCGTTGCGCGGCCCCACGGCGAGAGCGTGCCGATAGGTCTCGATCGCCTTGCTGTGCCGCCCCTTGCGTTGGCGCAGGGTAGCCAGTATCGCCAGTTGCTCGCCGTCGAGCGATTCTTCGGGCAGGCGCTCCAGCGTCTGCAGTGCGTCGTCGATGGCGCCGCGTTCGGCCTGGAGGCGCGCCAGCAGGGCCGCGGCCGTGGCCTCGGGCGGGGTGTGCCTGGCTAGATCGGCGAGCCGTGCTTCAAGTTCAGTCCGGCGCGCCTGTTGCAGCAGCAGTGCAGCCAGGGAGCTGATCGACGGGGCGTGACGCGGATCGAGTTGCAATGCCTTCAGCAGGGCGCGCTCGGCGGCGGCCGGATGCCCCCGGTCGAGTGCGCGCAGTGCCTCGATATGCAGCGTTGCGGCGCTCTCCACTGCTGTGTTGCGTGTTGCGGGAGAGGCTGCGCCTGGTCGCACCTCAACATGCTCCTGAAGCGCAGAGGGGGGCAGGGGCTCGACAGCCACAGCAGGCGACTCGGGCGCGGCGTCGCCCACCCGGGCGTACTTCGCACTGATCCAGCCGGTGGTGCCGTCCATTGTGCGCACCTGCAGGTAGCCCTGCGCCTGGCCGAGCAGGCTCAGCGGGCTGCGTGCGCTGAGGACGTGCAGCACTTCGCTGTCGAGCTGCGGTGCCGTGCGTAACTTCACCTGTTTACCCGGCTGGATGGCGACGGCGGTGGTGGGTACTGGAACAGCGTGCGTCGTAGCCGGGGGCGGAGGGCTTGCCGCCAGTCCCGCGCGGTGCGTGCGGTCCTGTTCGGGAGCGGCCGGAGTGCCACGCGGTTCGGCGGCTACCTGGTGCTCATCGGGGGCGTGGGACGGTGGTTCGGGCGGGGGGCTTGCGATTGCATCGATGTGAGCGCTTTGGATGACATCGTTCGCTGCGGGCGGTTCGGCGGCAGGGGGCGCCGGATCGACGACTGCCGAAGCGTGGGGGGGGGGCGGTGCGGTGGGTTCGGGCAGGGGCTGTGCGGCACCTCCTGGTTCGTAGGGTAGGTAGACGGCGAGCGCGCCGAGGACCGCTGCGGCAGTGACGATCATCAGCCAGCCTGGCAGTCGGCGCCGGGTGGGCACGAGCGGAACGGTGACCGTCTCGTTGAGGATGGGGGAAGCATGGCGACCGGACTGGGGGCTACGCCGGTCGATGTCGCGCAGGACATCGTTGATCAGGCTCATTTCAGCCTCGGTGCGGCAAGCAGGACCGCGCTGAAACCGGCCAGCGCAGCCGACAGGCGGCCCCGGCCAAAGCGTGCCAAGGGGGTGGCGTCCTCCGTGTCGGCCACTGCGCGCAGCAGGTGGCAGGTATCGACCTTATGTGCGCCTTCGCCGAAGGCGGCGAGCAGGGCCTTGTGTGCGAGGATGTTCACCAGGCGCGCGATGCCGCGGCTGGCGCGATGCAGGCAGCACAGCGCGCCCGGTCCGAACAAGGTTGCGGCGTGCGGACTGCCGGCAACGTGCAGGCGGTGCGCCACGTAGTTGCGCACTCCGTCCAGGTCGAGCGGTTGCAGACGGTAGGAAAAACCGATGCGGCTGCGCAACTGACGCAGTCCCTCGCTCGCCAGGCGCTGATCCAGCTCGGGTTGGCCGAACAGGATCACGGTCAGCAGCTTGCGCTTTTCGGTCTCGAGGTTGCTCAGCAGGCGCAGCGCCTCGAGCGTTTGGTCAGGCATCGCCTGGGCCTCGTCCAGGCAGACGACGACATGGCGGCCGGACTCGGCGAGCGCGACCAGGCGCTCGTAGATCAGCCGCAGCTGGCGGTGCTGGCCGAGTTCGCGTGGCGCCGCGAGGCCGAGCTCTTCGGCGAGCGCTTCGCGCAGTGCCTCGGGCTCGAGCAGCGAGTTCGGCAGCCAGGCGGTGACGACGTCCTCGCCTGCGCTGGCGAGCAGTTTGCGGCACAGCAGCGTCTTGCCGGTGCCCACTTCGCCGGTGATCTTGATGAAGCCTTCGCCCGCCGCCAGGGCGACGAGCAACACGTTGAGCGCCTCCTGGTGCGCGCGCCAGGCGTAGAAGTAGCCGGTGTCGGGCGTAAGTAGGAAGGGCGCCTCGCGCAGGCCGAAGTGCTGCTCGTACATCGTCGTCAGCGGCGTGCGGGGCGTGGAGCGAAGAAACCGTCGATGCGGTCGGTGGCGCCGCGCAGGTCGTCCTGCCAGGCGAGGCCGTTGTCGACGACGACGGGCTTGAGCAGGATCACCAGCTCGCTCTTGCGCCGGCTCTTCTGGGTGTGGCGGAACAGGTGGCCGATGCCGGGCAGGTCGCCAAGCACGGGCAGGCCGGCCTGGTTGTCGCGCTGCACGTCCTGCATCAGCCCGCCGATGACGATGATCTGGCCGTTCTTCGCGCGCACGATGCTGTCGGATTCGCGCATGCTGCTGAAGGCGAGCGGCAGGCGCTGCTCCTGGCCGAAGACGGTGAGGGTCTTGGTCTGGTCGACGACTTCGCTGACCGCCGGGCGAACGTGCAGGATGACTTCGCCGGCGGCGTCGATCTGCGGCGTGACGTCGAGTGCGATGCCGGAGAAGAAGGGGGTGAGCTCGATTTCGGGCGTGGTCGTCGTCGTCGTGCCGGTGGTGGTGTTGTTGCTCGAGACGCGGGTGACGAAGAACTCGTCTGAGCCGACCTTGATCACCGCCTTCTGGTTGTTCATCGTCGAGATGCGTGGGCTGGAGAGCACCTGCACGTCGCCCTGGGACTTCAGCAGTTCGATGAAGGCGGTGAAGTCGTTGAGGTTCAGCGCCACCGAGAACACGCCGCCGAAGGCCGAGGTCAGCGTGTTGTCGATCTGCTGCAGGGCGGCCGGGTTGAGGACGCCGGTCTGGCTGCGGATCTCGGAGCTGCCCTGGCTGAAGAACTGCCCGCCGCCGGTCATGCCGCCGACGATGCTCTTGCCGCTGCCCGGCTTGCCCAGCGCCGCCCAGTTGATCCCGGTCTGGAAGCCGTCGGAGAGCTCGACCTCGAGGATCTTTGCTTCGAGCAGCACTTGGCGGGTGACGCTGTCCTGCAGCGACTGGAGGAAGGATTCCACTTCGCGCAGCTCTGCCGGCATGCCGCGCACGAGGACGAGGCCGGTGTGCGGATTGACGACCACGGCGCGGCCGCCTCTGCCGTCGCCGGAGGCGGCCGCGCTGCCCGCGCTGGAGTTTGGCGCGGCCGGGCCACCGCTGCCGGCCGCAGTGGCGTTGCCGGCGATACTGGAGCTTTCCGTGCCGATGTCGGCGCCGACGCCCACGATGAGGCGCAGCGATTGTTCGAGCTCGCTCCAGAACTTGCTGCTGCTGGTGGTCTCGATCTGGCTGCTGGCGGGGTTGCCCGCGTCCCGGCCGCTGCTCGTGCTGCCGGTGCTGTCGCTGCTGCCGGCCGCGCCGTTGCCGCCCCGCAGCTGGCCGGAGCTGACGCGGGTCTCGGTGCGGCCGTCGCGGTTGAGGTTGATGTAGTTCACGTTGAACATGCGCGACTGCAGCGCCGCCGGAAACACCTGCCAGCCGGCTGCGCCGCGGCGCACGTCGTAGCCGTACACGTCGCTCACGCTGGCGAGGACGTCGGCGACCGTGACGTTGCGCAGGCTGAGCGTGAGCGTGCCGGCGACCGCAGGGTGGACGACGATGTTTTCGGCGCTGTCGTGCAGCAACGACATGAAGAAGGTGCGTGCGTCGACCTCGCGCACGTCGATGTCGAAGCGGCGTTCGGGCGCCTTCGGCAGTTCCAGCGCCAGCGGCGGCAGCAGCGAGGCCGCCGCTTCCGGCGGCAGCTCCGGCGGCAGTTTGACTATGGGGCCGGATTTTTCCGCTGCGCGGTGCGCGGCGAGCTCGGTGTGCAGGCCGGCGTAGGGCGAGTCGGTGCCGGGCGCGGGGCGCGGACCGGCGCAGGCGGCCAGCAGCAGCGCGAGCGCGGCGAGTGCGGGACGTGAGCACCAAGGCGTCATGGCTGCCCTCCGGTGCTGCCGGCGGGCCGCTTCGAGACCCCGGGGGCGTCGAAGCGCAGCACGCGTTCGGCCTGGTCGTCCTTCAGCGTCACTGCCGCCGCGTCGATACGGACGACGACCGCGTCGCCGACGCGTTCGCCGCGGCGCACGGTGTTGCCGTCGATGACCGCGTAGCGACCGTCGGCGCCGATACGCGTAGCCTGCAGCCGCTGCGGTGTGGGCGTCTCCTGCACGGCGATGGCGGCCGGGGCGGGTGGGCGCAGCGGGTCGGGGATGTCGGCGCTTGCCGCGGTCGGCAGGGCGGTGGCGGCCAGGCAGAGCAGCGCTGCGATCTGCGGGCGACGGTGTTGCACGGAGTGGTCAGACACCGATCCAGTCCTCCTCAAGGCTCAGGGTATGCAGGCGGAGGATGAATTCCGCCTCGAGGTGGCGCTCGCTGTGCACCGAGAGCAGGTCCCAGTTGAGCTGCCAGGGCAGTTGCTCCACCGCCCGCAGGTAGGCGAGCAGGGCGCCGTAGTCGCCGCGCAGCTGCAACTCCACGCCGCGCTTCCACACCTGGGTGCGGGCCTCGTTCGGCCGCGCCGCGTCGGTGCCGGCCTTGCCGGCCTCCCGGGTGGTGCCGCCGGGTGCGTCCTTCGCTGCAGCGACGGCGCCGGTATCGATGGGGGACGGCGGCAGGCTGCGCAGGCCTTCGAGGCGCAGGCCGCCGGTGCGGGTGACGAGGGCGCGCAGGACGCGGCTCATTTCGGTGGCGGAGATGAAGCGTGCGACCGCTGCGGCCAGGCGCGTGTCGGCCTGGCTGAGCTCGCGCCGCAGCGCGCCCAGGCGCGCCTTGACGCCGGCGTCCGGGTCCACCGCGAGGCGGGCCTGGAGTTCGGCTTCCTGCGCCTGGAGCGCGGTCAGGCGGGCGTGGGCGTCGGCCAGGCGGGCCTGGTCGGTGCCGTGGGCGCGGCGGGCAGCGTCGATGAACAAGGTGTCGGCGAGTGCGACCACGGCCGCGAGCGCGACCACGAGCAGCATCACGCGCTCGCGCAGGCTGCGGGCATCAATGCGCTGGAGGAGGCTGAGCCACAGCGCCTTCATGGGTACTCACCCTCGAGTCCGATGCAAGGCGGGGGGCTGGTGGCGGAGCCCGTCGAGGTGGTGGCCGCGGCTGCGGCCGTCCGCGCGCGTGCCGCACCGTCCGCTGCAGTGCTCGCCACGCCATGGGCGGCGCTGCTGGCGGTCGCGAGGCAGCCGGCGGCGATGCGGAAATCGAGCCGGCGCGGCGCGGCGGCGCTGCGCTCGATCACCAGGTCGCCGAAAGTGAGCCCGGCGAAAGCCTGCTCGGCGCCGAGCGATTCGAGGTAGACGGGCAACAGGCCGGGCTCGAGCGCGCTGCCGCCGAGGGCGATGTCGGTGCCGCCATTGGCAACGACGATGCGGGTAAGCCACAGGCCTTCCGGACGCTGGCGGCCGAGTCCTTCGAGGTAGGTCGAAAGGCGCTGGCCGGCGCCGGGGGCGATCGTGATCGCGGTGATGCGCCGCAGGTGGTCGAGACGCTCTTCCAGGCGGCGGGCCTCGAGGGCCAGTGCCGGGTCGGGCTTGTGCGCTTCGAGCCGGGCGGTGAGCTGGGCGATGGCGGTGCTGCGGGCCTGGATCTCGGCGTCGAGCCGCGCCAGTTCCGCGCGCGGTGCCTGGAGGCGGTGGTCCATCCAGATCGCCACCAGCGCCATGACGACGATCGCCGCCGCGCTCGCGAGCACGAGCTGGATCGCCGGCAGCACCGGCTTGCGCTCCCTGAGCTCGTCCTGCAGAAGGTTGATCTGCTGGCGCATCGTATGGTTCATGCGCTGCCCAGGGCACCGCCGAGGGCGAGCGGCATCAGTTCGTGCGTCGGCTCGGACGCATCCAGGCCGCGGACGAGTTCGGCCGGCGTGACAAGTTGCGCGGCGATGCCCAGCGCCGAGGCGATGTGCTCGGCCAGGCGCTGCAGCTCGATGCCGCGGCCGAGCACGAGCAGCTTCTTCACCGGACCCTGGCCGAAGTGGCTGTCGTAGTAGTCCATCGTGCGCTGGGCCTCGAGCGCGATGCGGTCCTCGAGGTCGGAGTGGCCGCTGAAAGCGCCGCCGCCCGAGGCGCGCACGAGTGCTTCGAGACCGTGCTCGAGCGTGCGGGCGAAGTAAAAAGTGTCGTCACGGCAGATCTGCAACACGCCGCGCTGGGGCAGGAGGTAGAGCAGCGCGGTAGTGTCGTGGCGGTCGAGCGCGCGGCTGAGCAGGTTGCGCAGCGCGAACTCGGGGATGTCGATGCGCTGCAGGTCGAGCCCGGTGGCCTGGAGTGCCGCCACCAGCGGCTTGAGCCGGCTGATGCGAGCGGCGACCACCTGCGCCGGCTCAATGCGCTTTTGCCGCGCGGGCGGCGCGTCGAAGCAGTCGATCACGGCGTCGGCGGGCGAATGGTCGAGCACGTCCTTCAAGCGCCAGCGCAGTGCGGCACGCAGTTCGTCCGCGGGGACATCGGGTTTGTCCACCTGATGGATCTGGTAGCTGCCGTAGTTGAGCGTGAGCGTGGCCGGCACTCCGTGCAACTGGTGCGCAGCAACCCATTCGGCGAGCGCCTGCAGATTACGTTGCGGCTCGGCGCTGACAGCGTCGAGGCGGGATAGCAGCCGGGGCGGCTGGCCTGCTTCGGGGTGGAGATGAACGGCCGTCACCGCGTCGTCCGAGATAACGATGCCGGCAAGGCCGGCGGCCGATGGTCGACCGCGTTTTCCGAACCCGAAACGCATGCCCAGCAAGACGACTGCTCCCCTTGGTTTCCTGATGCTGCCTGCGCAGCAGGTGGATCATGTCAGCATTACATTCTGTAGTGAATCCAATCGGAGGCGATCATACGCGAATCGTTCCGTTCCCGGTGAGGGAGAATGGCCGCGGCGAGGAGAAATGCGCCTGCGTTTGTCCCGCCACTGCCTGCCGTCGATCGGGCGGCGGCCGTGCCAAAGGTCGGCCGGCTGCGCTAAACTCGCCGAGTCCGATCGAGACCGTTCCGGCGCTACGACAGCCCTAAAAAAACAAGCTTCCCACCGGGAGTCACCCCAAACGATCCACCCCGCGCGCGGCTGTTCCACCCTGCGTGCTGCCGATGGGCAGGTGCCCGTCCTTCCTCATAAAACACACCTTATATTCCGAGAGAGAAAATACATGGACCAGGATTTCATCGCTGCGGCGCTGGATTACCATCGCGCGCCGACGCGCGGCAAGATTTCGGTCGTCCCGACCAAGAGCCTGATCAACCAGCGCGACCTCGCGCTCGCTTATTCGCCCGGTGTCGCCGCGGCCTGCGATGCGATCGTCGCCGATCCGGCCGAAGCCTTCGAACTCACCAGCCGCGGCAATCTCGTCGCCGTCGTCACCAACGGCACCGCGGTGCTCGGCCTGGGCAACATCGGCCCGCTCGCGGCCAAGCCGGTGATGGAAGGCAAGGGCTGCCTGTTCAAGAAGTTCGCCAACATCGACGTCTTCGACATCGAGCTGGCGGAGAACGACCCGGACAAGCTGATCGAGATCATCGCTTCGCTCGAGCCCACGCTGGGCGGCATCAACCTCGAGGACATCAAGGCGCCCGAGTGCTTCTACATCGAGAAGAAGCTGCGCGAGCGGATGAAGATTCCGGTCTTCCACGATGACCAGCACGGCACCGCGATCATTTCCGCCGCCGGCCTGATCAACGGCCTGAAGGTGGTCGGCAAGGACATCGGTCAGGTCAAGCTGGTGTGCTCGGGTGCCGGCGCGGCGGCGATCGCCTGCCTCGACCTGATGGTGAGCGTCGGTCTCAAGCGCGAGAACATCACCGTGTGCGATTCGAAGGGCGTGATCTATGAAGGCCGCGAGGCCAACATGGAGCCGACCAAGGCGCGCTACGCGCAGCGGACCGCGGCACGCACCCTGGGTGACGTCATCGAGGGCGCCGATGTCTTCCTCGGCCTGTCCACCGCCGGCGTGCTCAAGCCCGAGATGGTGGCGAAGATGGCCGAAAAGCCGCTGATTTTCGCCCTCGCCAACCCCAATCCGGAGATCCTGCCGGCCGATGCCAAGGCGGTGCGCTCCGACTGCATCGTCGCCACCGGGCGTTCGGACTTCCCGAACCAGGTCAACAACGTGCTGTGCTTTCCCTTCATCTTCCGCGGCGCGCTCGATGTCGGTGCGACCACGATCAACGAGGAGATGAAGCTCGCCTGCGTGAAGGCGATCGCCGAGCTCGCCGAAGCCGAAGCGAGCGACATCGTCGCCAGCGCCTACGGCGGCCAGGAGCTGGGCTTCGGTCCCGAGTACATCATTCCGAAGCCGTTCGACCCGCGCCTGATCGTCAAGATCGCGCCGGCGGTGGCGAAGGCGGCGATGGCGTCCGGCGTGGCGACCAAGCCGATCGAGGATTTCGATGCCTACGTCTCGAGCCTGAACGCTTTCGTGTACCAGTCGGGGATGCTGATGAAGCCGGTGTTCTCGGCGGCCAAGCGCGTTGCCGCCGAGCACAAGCGCGTGATCTACGCCGAAGGCGAGGACCCGCGCGTGCTCCACGCGGTGCGCGTGGTCCTCGACGAAGGCCTGGCCCGCCCGATCCTGATCGGGCGTCCGGACGTGATCGAGATGCGGATCAAGAAGATCGGCCTCAGCCTCGCCGCCGGGCGTGATTTCGAAGTCGTCAATCCCGAGTTTGACCCCCGCTACCGCGATCTGTGGAACGAGTACTACCGGCTGATGAGCCGCAACGGCGTCACGCCCGACATCGCCAAGGCCAAGATGCGCCGCGACACCACGCTGATCGGCGCGATGCTGCTGCGCAGCGGCGACGCCGATGCGCTGGTGTGCGGCACCTACGGCACTTACGACTACCACCTCAAGCAGGTCGAGGACGTCATCGGCCTGGCGCCGGGGGCGAAGCGGTTCGCGGCGATGAACCTGCTGCTGCTCACCAAGCGCATGCTGGCGGTCACCGACACCTACGTGAACGAGAACCCGAGCGCCGAAGAAGTCGCCGACATCGCCCGCATGGCGGCCGAAGAGCTGCGCCGCTTCGGCATCGAACCGAGCGTGGCCCTGCTGTCGCATTCCAACTTCGGCAGCTCCAATTCGGCCTCGGCGCGCAAGATGCGCGAAGCCTGCGCGATCCTGCGCGCGACCGCGCCCGAGCTGAACTGCGACGGCGAGATGCATGGCGACGCTGCGCTGTCGCAGGAAATCCGCGACCAGCTCCACCCGGACTCGACCCTCGTCGGCGAAGCCAACCTGCTGGTGATGCCCAACCTCGACGCGGCCAACATCTCCTTCAACCTGATGAAGATGGCCAACGGCGACGGCGTCACGGTCGGCCCGATCCTGCTCGGTGCCGCGCAGCCGGTGCATATCCTGACGCCGTCGGCGACCGTGCGCCGGTTGATCAACATCACCGCGCTGGCGGTGGTCGACGCCCACGCGTCGCGCGGCGCGAGCGCACGCTGAGACGTTGCCGGTGAGGCACTGCGGGCGGGGCGTCACGCTCCGCCCGGGATACGAATCCTCACCGTTCGCCGCCAGGGCAGCCGCTATCATGGCTGCCCTTTTTCCTGGGTGCAGTCCGGAAGGATCGCGATGCTACGCAGACTTCACGCCCGCGGCGCGCAGGCGCTGCTGCTCGCCGCCGCCCTGCAGGTCCTGCCGGTGCAGGCCTCCGACTGGCTGCTCGCGTCTACCGAACCGCGCGTGGTGCCGGGCGATCTGTTCCATGTCATCGTCGTCGGCCCCCCGGGCGCCGCCGGGTTGCCGGAAAGCCTGCCCGCCCTGGTCGAGCTGCCCGGGGGCGGTCCGCGCATCGCGCTCGAACTCGCCGCCACCGCGCCGGCCGATGCCCGCAGCCAGCAGCGCCGCTACACCGGGCGCTGGCCGGCGGAAGTGACCGGCTTTGCCACCTTGACCTTGCAGGGCATGGCGTCCGCCCGCCTGCTGCTCGATGCCGCCGCGGCCACGCGAACCGTAGTCGACACCGTGCATACGGGCACGGTTGCGCCGATGGCGCCGGTTGCGCGCGAGACCGGTGCGAGCGAGCCGGTGGCGCCTTCGGCGTTCGGCTTTCACGAGCCGATGTATTTCCTCGTCGGTGGTGAAGACCCGGCGTCGGCACGTTTTCAGTTCAGTTTCCGCTACCGCCTCACCGACGGCCACGGCGTCCTCGATCAGCGCTTCCCGGTGAAGACGGGGCTCTACTTCGGTTTCACCCAGACCTCGCTGTGGGACCTGGAGTCGGACTCCCGCCCTTTCCACGACACCAGCTTCCGCCCTTCGCTGTTCTATCGCTGGATGCTGAGCAACCCGGAGGACGGCGCTTCGGTGGCGCTGTCCGGCGGCTACGAGCATGAATCCAACGGCAAGGACGAGGCGTCCTCGCGCAGCATCGACACGTTGTTCCTGAAGGCAGAGGGGCGCTACTACCTCGCCGACGGTCGCCGCTACTTCGCGGTCGAGCCCAAGGTGTGGACCTATCTCGACCGCGACGACAATCCGGACATCGCCCGCTACCGTGGCTACGGCGAGCTCGGCCTGCGTTTCGGCCGCGACGACGGCCTGATGCTGGGCGCGATCCTGCGCCGCGGCACCGCGGGCTACATGCGCCGCCAGTTCGACCTGTCTTATCCGCTGCGGCGCAGCATCTTTTCCGGGGTCGGCGCTTTTGCCCACCTGCAGTATCTGAGCGGCTACGGCGAGACGCTGCTCGGCTACGATGAGCGCCGCGACCCGCAGCTCCGGGTCGGCGTCTCGCTCGTGCGCTGAGGCCGGAAGCCCGGCGCCGGCCATTTTTCCCGAAGGAGCCATCCATGAACCATGCAATCCGCTTTCATCGCACCGGCGGTCCCGAGGTCCTGCAATGGGAGGCGGTCGCACTGCCCGCGCCCGCCGCGGGCGAGGTCCGGGTACGCCACCACGCGGTGGGGCTGAACTACATCGACACCTATCACCGCAGCGGGCTCTATCCGCTGGCGCTGCCGTCCGGGCTGGGCCTGGAGGCGGCCGGCGTGATCGAGGCGGTCGGCGAGGGGGTTGCTGAATTCGCCCCAGGGGACCGCGTCGCCTACACCAGCGGGCCGCTCGGTGCGTATGCCGAGGCGCGCAACATTGCCGCCGCGCAGCTGGTCCGCCTGCCTGGCGGAATTTCGTTCGAGCAGGGCGCGGCAATGATGCTGCAAGGGATCACCGCCCAATACCTGTTGCGCAGCACCTACCCGGTGCAGTCCGGTGACACCGTGCTGATCCACGCCGCCGCCGGCGGTGTCGGCTCGATCATGGTGCAGTGGGCGAAGCTGCTCGGCGCCACCGTGATCGGCACCGTGGGCAACGACGACAAGGCCGCGCAGGCGCGCGCGCTCGGCTGCGACCACGTCATCGTCTACACGCGCGAGCGCTTTCCCGCACGGGTGCGCGAAATCACCGGCGGGGAAGGGGTGGCGGTGGTGTACGACTCGGTGGGGCGGGATACTTTCATCGATTCGCTGTCCTGCCTGCGCCGCCGCGGCATGATGGTGAGCTTCGGCAACGCCACCGGTGCGGTCGCGCCCTTCGACTGCGCGCTGCTGGCGAAGGCGGGGTCGGTGTATGTGACCCGCCCGGGCCTGTTCGACTACATTGCCAGCCGTGCCGAACTGCTCATGAGGGCCGGCGAGCTGTTCGAGGTGGTGGAGTCGGGCAAGGTGAAGATCGCGATCAACCAGCGCTATGCGCTGAAGGACGCGGCGCAGGCCCATCGCGACCTCGAAGCACGCCGCACCACCGGCTCGACTGTGCTGCTGCCCTGAGCGGGGTACCGATCGGGCGCGGGAGGCGGCGCGAGCTCGGGTAAAATCCGGGCCATGAATTCTGCCACCGCCCCCGCCGCCCTCCAGACCGAGCCGAGCCTGGTGCCGAGCGCTCCGCGCTTCGTACACCTCCGCCTGCATTCCGAGTACTCGATCACCGACGGCATCGTCCAGCTCGATCCGGCCATCGCCAGCGCTGCCGCCGACGCCATGCCGGCGCTCGGGATCTCCGACCTCGCCAACCTGTTCGGCATGGTCAAGTTCTACAAGGGGGCGCGCGCGAAGGGGATCAAGCCGATCATCGGCGTCGACGCCTGGATCCAGAACGAGGCCGAGCGCGACAAGCCTTTTCGTGTACTGCTGATCTGCCGCGATCGGGCCGGTTACGGCCAGCTCTCCGCATTGCTGACGCGCGCCTATCTCGACAACAAGTACCGCGGCCGTGCCGAGATGCGCCGCGAATGGTTCGACGACGGCGCCGCGAGCGGGCTGCTGTGCCTGTCCGGTGCGCTGGAAGGCGATATCGGCGCGGCGCTGGCCGCCGGCAATGGCGAGCTCGCCGCCCAGCTCGCCGCCGATTGGGCGCGGCGCTTCCCGGACGCCTTCTACATCGAGATCCAGCGCGCCGGCCATCCCGGCACCGAGCCCTACATCCGCCACGCGGTGGACATCGCCGGCCGGCTCGGCCTGCCGGTGGTCGCGACCCACCCGGTGCAGTTCCTCAAGCGCGAGGACTTCAAGGCCCACGAAGCGCGCGTCTGCATCGCCCAGGGTTACGTGCTCGCGGACAAGCGCCGGCCGCGCGAGTTCACCGAGGAGCAGTACCTCAAGAGCCAGGCCGAGATGTGCGAACTCTTCGCCGACCTGCCCGAGGCGCTCGACAACGCGGTTGAGATCGCGCGCCGCTGCTCGCTGACGGTTCAACTGGGCAAGAACTTCCTGCCGCTGTTCCCGACTCCCGAAGGCATGACCCTGGACGACTTCCTGGTCGCGGAAGCCAAGGCCGGCCTCGAGCGGCGCCTCGCCCAGCTCTACCCGCACCCCGAAGAGCGCGAGAAGCAGCGTCCGCGCTATGAGCAGCGCTTGAAGTTCGAGACCGACACCATCATCCAGATGGGTTTCCCCGGCTATTTCCTGATCGTGGCCGACTTCATCCGCTGGGGCAAGAAGAACGGCGTGCCGGTGGGGCCGGGCCGCGGCTCGGGCGCGGGCTCGCTCGTCGCCTACTCGCTCGACATCACCGACCTCGACCCGCTCGAGTACGCCCTGCTGTTCGAGCGCTTCCTCAACCCGGAGCGGGTGTCGATGCCTGACTTCGACATCGACTTCTGCCAGGACAACCGCTACCGCGTCATCGAGTACGTGCGCGAGCGCTACGGCAAGGACGCGGTGAGCCAGATCGCCACTTTCGGCACCATGGCCTCGAAGGCGGTGGTGCGCGACGTCGGCCGCGTGCTCGACCTGCCCTACGGCCTGTGCGACCGCCTCTCGAAGCTGATTCCGATCGAGGGCGCCAAGCCCGTCTCGCTCGCCAAGGCCTACGAGCTGGAGCCGCAGATCGGGGACATGATGGCCGACGGCAACGACGGCGAATCGGTGCGCGACCTGTGGAGCCTCGCCCAGCCGCTCGAGGGCCTCTCGCGCAACGTCGGCATGCACGCCGGCGGCGTGCTGATCGCGCCCGGCAAGCTCACCGACTTCTGCCCGCTCTACATCGCCGACGGCGAGGACGCCACGCCGGTGTCGCAGTTCGACAAGGATGACGTCGAAGCCGTCGGCCTGGTGAAGTTCGACTTCCTCGGTCTGCGCAACCTCACCATCATCGAACTCGCGCTCGAGTACGTGGCCCGCCTGGAGGGCAGCCGGCCCGAGCTGATGAGCCTGGGCTTCGAGGACCCCGCCGCCTACCAGATCCTGAAGGACGCCAACACCACGGCGATCTTCCAGGTCGAATCGGACGGCATGAAGAAGCTGCTGAAAAAGCTTGCCCCCGACCGCTTCGAGGACATCATCGCGGTGCTCGCGCTCTACCGCCCGGGTCCGCTCGGCTCGGGCATGGTGGACGATTTCATCCTGCGCAAGAAGGGCCAGCAGGAGATCGACTACTTCCACCCCGACCTCAAGGCCTGCCTGGAGCCGACCTACGGCGTGATCGTGTACCAGGAACAGGTGATGCAGATCAGCCAGATCATCGGCGGCTATACCCTGGGCGGCGCCGACATGCTGCGCCGGGCGATGGGCAAGAAGAAGCCCGAGGAGATGGCCAAGCACCGCGCCACCATCGCCGAGGGGGCGAAGCAGAAGGGCTACGACCCGGCGCTCGCCGAACAGCTCTTCGACCTCATGACCAAGTTCGCGGAGTACGGCTTCAACAAGTCGCACACCGCGGCCTACGCGGTGGTCACCTACCACACCGCCTGGCTCAAGGCCCACCACTGCGCGGCCTTCATGGCGGCGACGATGTCGTCCGACCTGGACAACACCGACACGGTCAAGATCTTCTACGAGGACACCGTCGCCAACAAGATCGCGGTGCTGCCGCCGGACGTCAATGCATCCGACTACCGCTTCGTGCCGGTGGACCGCAAGACCATCCGCTACGGCCTGGGCGCGGTGAAGGGGGTGGGCGAGCCGGCGGTGCGGGCGATCCTCGCCGCACGGCAGAAAGGGGGCGAAAAGGGCGGCGAGTTCCGCGACCTGTTCGACTTCTGCGAGCGGACGGACCGGCGCCTGGTCAACCGCCGCGTGATCGAGGCGCTGATCCGCGCCGGGGCGATGGACACGCTCGCCGGCCACCAGGGGCTGGACCGTGCCCAGCTGATGGCGACCGTGGCGCTGGCGATGGAAGCGGCCGAGCAGGCCGCGGCCAACGCGCTGCAGGGCGGGCTGTTCGACATGATCCCGGAGGCTGCCGGTGCCGCGCCCGAGTTCGCGAGGGTCCGGCCGTGGACCGAGCGCGAGCGGCTGAAGGAAGAAAAGCTCGCGATCGGCTTCTTTCTCTCCGGCCACCCGTTCAACGCCTTCAAGACCGAGGTGCGCCGCTTCGTGCGCCGTACCCTGGCCCAGCTCGAGCCTTCGCGCGACCTCACGATGCTCGCCGGGGTGGTCATGGAGGTGCGCACCAAGATGGGCGCCCGCGGCAAGATGGCGTTCGTGCAGCTCGACGACGGCGGCGAGCCGCGCGAAGTCGCAGTGTATTCCGAAGTGCTCGATGCCAACCGCGGCAAGATCGTCACCGACGAAGTGCTGGTGGTCGAGGGCAAGGTCAGCAACGACGAGTTCTCCGGCGGGCTGCGCATCGTCGCCGAGCGCCTGCTGACCCTGGGCGAGGCACGCGGCCGCTTCGCCCGCGCGCTGCGCTTGTGCCTCGATGGCGGGGCCGGCAGTGCCGCCGCCGCAGTCGGCCGCCTGCAAGGCCTGCTCGAGCCGTTCCGCGCCGAGGGCTGCCCGGTCCGTCTCCGTTACCGCAATGCCGCCGCCGAAGCTGAGCTGCTGTTCGGTGAGCGCTGGCGGGTGCGGCTCGACGACGCGCTGCTCGATGCGCTGCGCGAAGGCCTTGCGCCGGAGGCGGTCGAAGTGATTTACGCGTAGCCGCCCGGGGGCGGACGGCTCCGGCTCAGCGCCGGGCGCTGCAGTGGTTGGCGATGGCGACGAACTGTGCCAGCGACAGCTTTTCGCCGCGCAGGCCGGAGTCGATGCCGAGGGCCTCGAAATCGGCTTCGGTGACGAATTCGCGCAGGGTGTTCTTCAGCGTCTTGCGGCGCTGGCCGAAGGCGGCGGTGACGATGCGCCCGAGCAGGACCTCGTCCTGTGCGCCGAGCTCTTCGGGCGGCAGCGGCGCCATGCGCACGATGCTCGACATCACTTTCGGTGCCGGGCGGAAGGCGCCGGGCGGCACATCGAACAGCCGCCCCATGCGAAAGCGGTACTGCAGCATCACCGACAGCCGCCCGTACTCCTCGGTGCCGGGCGCGGCCACCATGCGCATCACCACCTCCTTTTGCAGCATGAAGGTCATGTCCTTGACGCGCTCGGCGAACCCGGCGAGGTGGAACAGGATCGGGGTCGAGATGTTGTACGGCAGGTTGCCGACGATGCGCAGCGGTTTTTCCTCCTCGCCGCCCACGCTGGCGAAATCGAACTTCAGCGCATCGCCTTCGTGGATCGTGAGTTGCGCCGGAGAATAGCGCTCGCGCAGGCGCGCGATCAGGTCGCGGTCGATCTCGACCACGTGGAGGTGGCCGAGGCGCTCGATCAGCGGCGCCGTCATCGCCCCCAGGCCGGGACCGATCTCGACCATCGACTCACCTGCCTGCGGGCGGATGGCGTCGATGATGCGGCGGATGATGTTGGGGTCGGAGAGGAAGTTCTGGCCGAAGCGCTTGCGCGCGCGGTGGCCGTCGGTATCGAAATCGTGCATCGGTTTCCTTGTGCGGCGCTCAGGAGGCGCGTGCGGCGGCCATCGCGATCGCCAGGTCCACGGCGGCGAACAGGCTCCCGGGGTCGGCGCGGCCGCTGCCGGCCAAGTCGAGCGCGGTGCCGTGGTCGACCGAGGTGCGCACGATGGGCAGGCCGAGGGTGACGTTGACGCCGCCGCCGAAGCTGGCGTGCTTGAGCACCGGCAGGCCCTGGTCGTGGTACATCGCCAGCACCGCGTCGCCCCGCGCCAGGGTGTGCGGCACGAACAAGGTGTCGGCCGGCAGCGGGCCGACGAGCTCCATGCCCTCGGTGCGCAGCTTGTCCAGCACCGGGAGGATGACGTCGATTTCCTCGCGCCCCATGTGGCCGCCTTCGCCCGCATGCGGGTTGAGCCCGGCGACGAGGATGCGCGGTGCCGGCAGGCCGAAGTGGCGGACGAGGTCGGTGTGCAGGATGTGCAGCGTGTCCTCCACCGCCGCCGGGGTGATCGCCGCCGCCACCGCAGCGAGCGGCAGGTGGGTGGTGACCAGCGCCACGCGCAGCCCGCCGCCGACCAGCATCATCACGACGCGCGGCGTGCCGGTCTTGGCGGCGAGGTATTCGGTGTGGCCGGAAAAGGGCATCGCCGCGGCCGCCCCCAGCCCTTCGCAGATCACCCCTTTATGCACCGGCGCGGTGACCATCGCGGCGAATTCGCCGGCAAGGCAGCCGGCGATCGCGCGGTCGAGCAGGCCGAGCACGTAGGCGCCGTTGGCCGGCTCGAGGCGGCCGGGGCGGGAGGGTGCGGCCAGCGGCTGGTGCAGGACTTCGAGCGTGCCGGGTTCGGGCGTGGCATCCGCCCGCCACGGGCGGACGGGTGCCCGGCTGCCGATCGCCGCGGCGCGGTCGCGGATCAGGCCGAGGTCGCCGAGCACCACCACGCGCGCCGCCCAGCTCCGCTCGCCGAGGCGGACGCACAGCTCGGGGCCGATGCCGGCCGGCTCACCGCTGGTGACGGCGATCTGCGGCCGGGCGGCGGCGCGTGTGCTCATTCCTGCTCGAGACGGTAGTCGACGTAGGTGCTGTCGCGCAGCTGGCGCACCCAGTCCTCGTAGGCTTCGTCGGCCTTGCGCTCGCGCAGCGCCATCCGTGCGGCGTTGCGCTTGCGCTCGTCGGTGACGTCCTGCAGCCGCCGTTCCACGACCTGGATCAGGTGCCAGCCGAACGGCGACTTCACCGGCAGGCTGATCTCGCCCGGCTGCAGCGCGTTCATCGCGCGCTCGAATTCGGGGACGGTGTCGCCGGGATTGACCCAGCCCAGGTCGCCCCCCTTGGCCGCGGACAGATCCGCCGAATTCGCCTTCGCCAGCTCGCCGAAGTCGGTGCCGTTGAGCGCGCGTTCGCGCAGGCCGAGCAGGCGGGCTTCGGCGTCGCTGTCGGAGAGCACTTCGGAGCTGCGGATCAGGATGTGGCGGGCGCGGGTCTGTTCGAGCTGCTGCATCGTGTCCATGCCGCCGCCGCGGCGGTCGATCAGGCGCACGATGTGCAGCCCGGCAGCGCTGCGCAGGATCGGTGAGGTGCTGCCGGGCTGCATGCCGCGTACGGCCTCGGCGAACAGCCCGGGCAGGCGGTCGAGCCGACGCCAGCCGAGGGCGCCACCGGACAGGCCGTCCGGCGCATCGGAAACTTCGGCGGCGACGCGGGCGAAATCCTCGCCCGAGCGCAGCCGCGCCATGGTCTGCTCGGCACGCCGCCGCACCGCCCCGACCTGCTCCGGAGTGGCGCCTTCGGGCGTGCGCAGCAGAATGTGGGCGACGGCGAATTCCTCGCCGCTGAACGCGTCCGGGTTGGTGGCGATGAAGTTGTCGATCTCGGCGTCGGTGACCACGATGCGGCTGTCGACTTCGCGCTCGCGCAGGCGGGTGAGCAGGATCTCGGTGCGGATTTCTTCGCGGAAGCGGTCCCAGGCCACGCCGTCCTGCGCCAGGGTTGCGCGCAACTGGTCGAGGGAGAGCTTGTTGCTTGAGGCGATGCGTTCGATGGCGCGTTCGAGCGTGGCGTCATCGATCCGCAGGGCGCTTTCCCGGGCGCGCTGGATTTGGGCGCGCTCGACGATCAGGCGCTCGAGGAGCTGGCGTTCGAGCACTTCCATCGGCGGCAGCTCCACGCCCTGGCGGCGCAGCTGGCGTTCGGTCTGGGCGATACGGTCGCGCAGTTGCAAGGCGGTGATGACCTCGTTGTCGACCACCGCGACGATGCGGTCGACTTCCACCGCGCGCGGGGCGGCATGGACGGGCAGGCCGAGTGCCGCGGCGCTGAGGGCGATGGCGAAGGTGACGGCGAGAGGGGTGCGGGAGAAAGGACGTGTCATGTTCATTGGCTGTGGAGTCGCGTACCGGAGCTTATTCCGAGCCGAAGACGCGGTCGGACGAGGAGTCGTTGATCTTGCCATAGCCCGGCACGCTGCGCGTGATCAGGCCGACCGGGTTGGAGCCGATGCTGGCGAGGTCGTTGAGTTCGAGTTGGATGAAAACGGCTTTGGTGACGTCGTTCTCGTCGATCGCGAAGCGGTGGATCGCCACCCGGAACGCCCAGCAGCCGCCGTCGTATTCGAGCCCGCCGATGGCTTCGGTGAGGCGGCTTTCCTCGAGGGAATGGGTGAGGCGGCCGACACCGTACCAGCCGCGCCCGATCGGCCACTGTCCGGAGACATCGACATCCTCGAGGCCGACGATGTTTTCGGCAATGCGCAGGTTCGGTGCATAACGGTAGCTGAGGTTGAGCGCCTTGGCGAAGCCGGGCTGGTAGCGCAGGCTGGCGTTGAAGCGCTCGGTTTCGCGGGAGTCGGTGTTGTACTGGACGTAGGAGTCGAGCGACAGCGTCCTCGAGATCCGCCCGCCGAGCCCGCCGAGCAGTTCGGCGCCGTTGCCGGCCGGGCGCAGCTCGTCCCGGTCGAACAGGTAGACTTCCTGGTCCGAGAAGTAGTAGCGCTGGCCGATCAGCGCGCGCAGGCGCTCGATGCCGGTCCCGGCTTCGATGAAGCGGGTGGTCAGGGTGGCGGTCAGATCGTTGGCGTCGCCGATGCGGTCGCTGCCCGAGTAGCGGTTTTCGGCAAACAACTGGGTGAAGCCGACGTCCAGGCGGCTGGTGTCGAACAGCGGAATGTCGTCCTGTCGGCGCGAGGGAATGCGCAGGTAGTACAGCCGCGGCTCGAGCGTCTGCAGGTAGTCGCCGTCGAAGATGCGGGTTTCGCGCTCGAAGAACAGGCCGGAGTCGACCGAGAGGATCGGCACCGTACGCGAAATCGAGTCGCGTGCCGCGGCGTTGAGCGGCGAGCGCTCGACGTCGTAGCGGGTGTGGTGGACGCCGGCCTTGGGGGTGAGGAACCAGGCCGCGCCTTCGAGCGGCAGCGAGAGCTGGGGATAGGCGACGGCGCGGGCGGCTTCGTCCTTGTCCGTGTCCGCATCGGGGTGTTCGAAGCGGACGTACTCGGTCTTGAGCGCCGCCGCCAGCCCGCCCGGCAGGTCCGGCCGCAGCGCCGACAGCTGCAGCTGCGGCAGGCGGCGGTAGGGGGAGATGTTGCGCGTGTCGGGGTCGGGGTTGAGCGTCTGGTAGCTCTGCGCCAGCGCCGAGGCGTTCCACCAGCCGCCGGTGTAGAGCAGGCGCCCTTCGCGCAGCAGGTTGACGCGCGAGGCCACGCCGATGCGCGAGGACAGGTCCTCGAAGTAGCCGTCGTCGGAAACCGCGTTGAGGTCGAGCGAGCCGTAGAGGTTGGGGGCGATCCGGTGCTGGTGCTGGACCGAGCCCAGGCGGCGCTCCTCCCCGGTGGATTTGTCCTTCGCCATCCATTCGACGCGGCTGGTGCCGCGGTAGTCCTCGCCGAGGTAGCGGAATTCACCGCCCAGCTGCAGCCCGCGCCGGCTCATGAAACGCGGGGCGAGGGTGGCGTCGTAGTTGGGGGCGATGTTCCAGTAATAGGGCTGGGTGAAGTCGAGGCCGGTCTTGTTCGAAGTGCCGAAGGTCGGCGGCAGCAGGCCGGACTGGCGCTGGGCGGTGAGCGGGAACTCGGCCCACGGCATCCAGAAGATCGGCACGTCCTTGAACACGATCGAGCTGCCGCGGGCGGTGCCCACTTCGCGGTCGTAGTCGAGTTCGAGCTCGCGGGCCTTGATGTACCAGTCGGGGTCGGTGGCCTGGCAGGTCGTCCAGGTGGCGTTTTCGAGGCGGAACTGGTTCTCGCCTTCGAGCCTGAGCAGGTCGGCTTCGCCGCTGCCCGACACCGAACGCAGGGCGTCGCCCGCGACCCGCGGATCGCGTTCGCGCGACAAGGTGTAGCGCGGCGATTCGAACTGACCCGTGTGCGCGCCGACGACCAGGGTGGCGCGAGGGCCGGCGATCGTGTCCTCGCCCTGGCGGAGAAGGACATTGCCTTCGGCGATGGCCTCGTCGGTGGGCTCGCGGTAGGTCACCTTGTCGGCGGTCAGCACCAGGTCGTCGCGCTGCAGCTCGGCCTCCCCGTCGGCGACCAGCTCGATGCTGCGCGAACCGTGGATGCGCAGCGCGCTGACGGCGGTCGTGCCGGGGGGCAGGGGGGCGGGCGGTGCCTGGCGCTGCGGTGTGGCGGACGGCTGGCCGCCGTTGCCCGCGGCCTGCGGCGCGGGTGCAGGAGCCTGCGCAGGCGCAGGCTTCGTCTGCGGCGGGGTTTTCGTCCGTGGCTGGGCGGGCGCCGGCAGGCGGCCGCGCAGCAGCTCGGGCGACACTTCGAGCGGCGGCAGGCCGGTGGCGAAGCCGGTGCTGGAGATGCACAGCAGCAACAGTGGAATCAGACGTATGCGCGTATTCGGAGCCATCGAAGCCCAGACCTTTCCCGTCGTTCGCAATGTGCGGCTGCCCACCCGAACCACCGTGTTGATAAACTCGCGGATTGTACACGAACACCCGCGGAGAACCCGTTTGCACCGCCTCGAACAGCTCAAGTCCTGGCTCGCCGCCACCTTGCCCGGCCAGCCCTGCGAACTCGCTCCGGCCTCGGCCGACGCCAGCTTCCGCCGTTACTTCCGCGTCCGCTTCGCCGACGGCAGCCCTTCGCGCATCGTCATGGACGCCCCCCCGGACAGGGAGGATGTTCGCCCCTGGCTGCAGGTCGGCGAACTTTTCCGCGCCGCCGGCGCCCATGTCCCCGAAGTGCTGGCGCAGGATCCGGCGCAGGGTTTTCTGCTGCTGTCCGATCTCGGCTCGACCACCTACCTCGCTGCGCTGCAGGCGGAAGGGGCCGGGGCGCGCGGCCCGCAGCGCGCCGCCCACCTCTACGCCGATGCGCTCGGCGCGCTCGCCGCGATCCAGTGCGCCAGCCGTCCCGGCGTGCTGCCCGAATACGACCGCGGCCTGCTGCTGCGCGAAATGCAGCTGTTTCCCGAATGGTACGTCGCCCGCCACAAGGGCGTGGCGCTGACCGATGCCGAGGCGGCGATGCTCGATGCCGCCTTCGAGCGCATCCTCGCCGTCAACCTGGCCGAACCGCAGGTCTTCGTCCATCGCGACTTCCATTCGCGCAACCTGATGCTGCTCGAACCCGGCGACGACCGCGGGGCCAACCCGGGGGTCATCGACTTCCAGGATGCGGTGTACGGCCCGATCAGCTACGACCTGGTGTCGCTGTTCAAGGACGCCTACATCGGCTGGGACGAGGAGTTCGTCCTCGACCTGCTGATCCGCTACTGGGAGGCGGCGAAGAAGCTCGGCCTGCCGGTACGCGCCGAGTTCGCCGACTTCCACCGCGACTTCGAGTGGATGGGCGTGCAGCGCCACCTCAAGGTCCTCGGCATCTTCGCCCGCCTGTGCCACCGTGACGGCAAGGATGGCTACCTCGCCGACATGCCGCGGGTGATGGACTACCTGCGCCGCGCGTGCAAGCGCTGGCGCGACCTCGGCCCGCTGCTGAAGCTGCTCGACCGCCTCGAGCCCGAGGACGTGCAGGTCGGCTACACCTTCTGAACCGAGGTCGCCATGCCGGCCCCGCCGATTCCCCCGTCGCCTGCGCCCCGCCCCATGACCAAAGCCATGATCCTCGCCGCCGGTCGCGGCGAGCGGATGCGCCCGCTCACCGACCATACGCCCAAGCCGCTGCTCGAAGCCGGCGGCAAGCCGCTGATTGTTTGGCATATCGAGCGCCTCCGCGAAGCCGGCTTCACCGAGCTCGTGATCAACCACGCCCACCTCGGCCACCGCCTGGAAACGGTGCTCGGCGATGGCAGCGCCTTCGGCGTGCGTATCGCCTGGTCGCCCGAGCGCTCTGCGCTGGAAACCGCCGGTGGCATCCGCCACGCCCTGGCGCTGCTTGGCGATGCGCCTTTCGTGGTGGTCAACGGCGACGTCTTCTGTGACGCCGACTTCGCCGCGCTGCGTGCCGCCGCCGCAAGCCTGCACGCAAAGAGTCCGCTCGCCCACCTGCTGCTGGTCGACAATCCGGACCATCACCCGGGCGGCGACTTCCACCTCGATGGCGCAGGGCGCATCGATGCCGACGGAACTCCCCGCCTGACCTTTTCCGGCATCGGCGCCTACCACCCGGCGCTGTTCGCCGGACTGGCCGACGACACGCCGGCAAAACTCGCCCCCTTGCTGCGCGCGGCGATGGCCGCCGATCAGGTGCGCGGCGAGCATCACCGCGGGCGCTGGATCGATGTCGGCACGCCCGCACGCCTGGCCGGACTCGACCGCGAACTCGCCCGCCAGGACTGAACTCCGGATCGATGCCGTGCCGGGAAGCCGAAACGCTCCCGCCGCGCCGCCAGTGCCATAATTCCGCGCATGAACACACCGAACGCCACTTTCGATCCCGCCCCCTTCCGCGCCCGCCGCGCCCGTCTGTTCGAACGCATGCAGGCTGCCGGCGGCGGTGTCGCCATTCTCGCCACCGCGCCGGAGCGGGTGCGCAACCGCGACACCCACTATCCCTACCGCCACGACAGCTACTTCTACTACCTCACCGGCTTTCGCGAGCCCGAAGCCGTCGTCGTGCTGGTCGCGGGGGCGGCGCCGAAGCAGATCCTGTTCTGCCGCGAAAAGAACGAAGAGCGCGAGATCTGGGACGGCTACCGCCACGGCCCGGAAGCGGCGCGCGCGGCTTTCGGCTTCGACGAGGCGTGGACCATCGGCGATCTGGAAAAGCGCCTGCCCGACTACCTCGCCGACCAGCCCCTGCTGTGGACCGGCCTGGGCTACGACAACGACTGGGACGCGCGCGTGCTCGGCGCGCTCAACGCGGTGCGCGACAAGGCCCGCAGCGGGCTTACCCCGCCGCACTCGGTGCGCGACCTGCGCGCCGAGCTCGACGAGATGCGCCTCGTCAAGGACGCCAGCGAGCTGGCGACGATGCGCCGCGCCGCGCAGATTTCCGCCGCGGCCCATTGCCGGGCGATGCGCGCCACCGTTCCGGGGCGCTTCGAGTACGAGATCGAGGCCGAGCTGCTGCATGCCTTTCGCCAGGCCGGCAGCCCCTACCCGGCCTATCCGTCGATCGTCGCCAGCGGCGCCAATGCCTGCGTGCTGCACTACGTCGGCAACGAGAGCCGGATGGAAGACGGCGAGCTGCTGCTGATCGATGCCGGCTGCGAACTCGACGGCTACGCTTCGGACATCACCCGCACCTTCCCGGTCAGCGGCCGCTTCAGCGGGCCGCAGCGGGCCCTCTATGAACTGGTGCTCGCCGCCCAGGCCGCGGCGCAGGGCGCGACCCGCCCCGGCGCGCGCTGGAACGAGCCACACGACGCCGCGGTCGCCGTGCTCGCCCAGGGCCTGCTCGACCTCGGCCTGCTGCGGGGCAGCCTCGATGGCGTGCTCGAAAACGGCGACTACCGCCGTTTCTACATGCACCGCACCGGCCACTGGCTGGGCATGGACGTCCATGACGCCGGCGAATACAAGGTGGGGGGCGAGTGGCGCCCGCTCGCCGAAGGCATGGTGCTGACGATCGAGCCGGGCTGCTACGTCCGTCCCGCCGACGATGTCCCCGAGGCGTTCTGGAACATCGGCATCCGCATCGAGGACGACGCCGTGGTCACCGCCGGCGGTTGCGAGCTGATCACCGCCGACGCGCCCAAGACGGTGGCCGACATCGAGGCGCTGATGCGCGAGGCGCGCCATGGCTGAGGGTGCAGACGAGCGGATTCACGACCTCCTGATCGTCGGCGCCGGCCCGGTCGGCCTGGCGTTGGCGCTGGCGCTGAAGGACGCCGGCCTCGATGTCGTCCTCGTCGATGCGCGCGCGCGGGCGGCCGTCGCTGCGGACCCGCGCGATCTCGCCCTTGCCCACGGCAGCCGGCTGACGCTGGAGCGGCTGGGGGTGTGGGAGGCGATCCCGAAGACCGCGATCGAGCACATCCACATCTCGCAGCAGGGCGGACTCGGGCGAACCCTGATCGACGCCGAGGAGCACGGCCTGCCGGCGCTGGGCTATGTTGCCTCCGCAGGCGCGCTCGCCGCCGCGCTGCGCGCTGCGGTCGATGCTGGCGGCATTACGGTGATGGACGAAACCGAAGTCACCGGCCTCATCCCGGCGGCCGATGCGGTCACCGCCCGCCTCGGCGGCGCGGGGCGGCCGGCGGCCACGCTGCGCGCCCGGCTCGCCGCCTGCGCCGAAGGCGGGCTGGGCGCGGACGACCCGGAAGTGACCGAACTCGACTACCGCCAGGATGCGCTGATCGCCGCGCTCGAGGTGGCCGGCGGTCATCGCCATACCGCCTTCGAGCGCTTCACCGGCGAAGGCCCGCTCGCCCTGCTGCCGCGGGGCGAGGGCTATGCGCTGGTGCATGTGGTCCGCCGCGAGAGCGCCGATGCACTGCTTGGCCTCGATGACGTGGCCTACCTCGCCCGTCTGCAGGCCCACCTCGGTCACCGCGTTCGCCTCACCGGCGTCGGTCCGCACCGGCGCTACCCGCTGCAGCTGCGCTACCGGCGCGCGGTGACCGGGGTGCGCACGGTGTGGCTCGGCAATGCCGCCCAGACCCTGCATCCGGTCGCCGGGCAGGGCTTCAATCTGGCGTTGCGCGACGTGTGGACGCTGGCCGAACTGCTGCAGCGGCGCAAGGCGGAGGCGGCGGCGCGGGCGGTTGCGGGGACGAAAGAGGCCGGGGTGAAAGGGACTGGGTCGAAAGAGGCTGCGTTCGATCCCGGGTGCGCGGCGCTACTTGCGGCCTACGCGCGCGGGCGCGACCTCGACCGCTTCGGCACGATGCGCTTCACCGATACCCTGGCGCGCGTGTTCAGCAACGATTTCGCGCCCCTGCGCCATGCGCGCGGCGCGGCCTTGTTCGCCCTCGATCTGCTGTCGCCGCTGCGCGGCTTCGTCGCCCGGCGGATGATGTTCGGCGCCCGCGCCTGGCCCTGAGGCCGGGAGCGGGCGCCGAAGCGCGCAACGGGGACTGTGGGAGGGCGGCTACTTCTTCTGCAGCGGGCAGGTGCTCATCCCGAACAGGCCATACGCCGGGCACCAGCCCATCAGCCCGGTGGCGAGCGGAATCACGCCGATCCAGGCCCACACCGGGCCGCCGAACAGCGCCCAGGCGACGAGCGCGATGCCGATCACGATGCGAACGATCTTGTCGATGCCGCCGACGTTGGTTTTCATGTGCTTCTCCTGGGTAACGAGGTGGAAAACGGCTGGAACACGCTTCCATTGAAGCACGCGATCGCGCCCGGGTCTGTGACCAGAGTTACAGAGCCGGGCGCGCCGCCGGGACGCTCAGCCGGCGCTTCTGGCCGGCTCTCCGCTCGCCGTCCGGCGCAGTCCGGCGGGGTCGAGGATTTCCACCTGCTCGCGCCCGAGCCGCACCAGCCCCTGGTCGGCGAAGCCTTTCAGCAGCCGGCTGACGATCTCGCGCACGCTGCCGAGCTCGTCGGCGAGCTGCTGGTGGGTCAGGTGCAGGGTCCGCCCCTTGCCCAGCAGCTGTGCCGCCAGACGCTGGTCGAGGCGGCGGAAGGCGACTTCCTCGATCAGCTGCATCAGCCCGGCGATGCGCTCGGCGAAGAGGTGGAAGACGAATTCGCGGAACGGGCGTTCGTCGAGCAGCTCCTCGAACACCGCCTGCGGCAGCAGCATCAGCACGGTGTCACTCTCGGTGACGCCACGGGCCCGGTAGTCCTCGCGGCCGAGGAGGCAGGAGGTCGAGAGAATGCAGGTCTCGCCGCTGCCGACCCGGTACAGCGGCAGCTCGCGGCCGTTGGGAGCGGATTTGACGACGCGGATCGAGCCGTCGACGACGAACGGGAAACCTTCGCAGGCCTGGTGCTCGTCGAACAGGCAGGTGCCGCCGGGAACGCGCATCCAGCGCGCGGCTTCGAGCAGGCGCCGGCGCCCGGAGGGCGAGAGGGCGGCGAGCACCGGGTAGCCCTCGTCGAGCCGGGCGAGGGGCATGCCCGCTGGTGCGCTCGGGTGCGCGGCGCTCATCGCCGGTACGTTCCGGAGGGAAAAAAGCGTGTCATCGGGATGTCCTCAGGCCAGTTCCAGGACCACCGGCGCATGATCCGAAGGGCGCTCGAGCCGGCGCGGGGCTTTGTCCACGGTGCAGCTGCGGCAGGCCGGACGCAGCGCCGGCGACACCAGCAGGTGGTCGATGCGCAGGCCGAAGTTGCGGCGGAAAGCGAGCATCCGGTAGTCCCACCACGAGAAGCTGCGCTCGGGCTGTTCGAACAGGCGGAAGGCGTCGATCAGGCCGAGATCGAGCAGGGCGCGGAAGGCGGCGCGCTCGGGCGCGGAGACGTGGATCTCGTCCTTCCAGTCGGGATGGGCGTCGCGCTCCTCGGGGGCGATATTGAAGTCGCCGGCGAGCACCAGGCGCTCGTGCGTCTGCAACTCCCCGCGCAGCCAGACGGTCAGCGCGCCGAGCCAGCGCAGCTTGTAGTCGAACTTGTCCGAGCCGACCGCCTGGCCGTTGGGGAAGTAGCCGCACACGACCCGCACGCCGTCGATGGTGGCGGCGATCAGGCGCTTCTGCTCGTCCTCGAAGCCGGGAATGTTGCGCACCACGCTGGCCGCATCGATCGGCCGTGGACTGAGGATGGCGACGCCGTTGTAGGTCTTCTGGCCGACGAAGGCGGCGTGGTAGCCGACCGCCTCCAGTTCGGCGGCCGGAAACGCCTTGTCCTCGAGTTTCAGTTCCTGCAGGCACAGCGCATCGGGTTTGTGGGCGGCCAGCCAGTCGAGCACCTGGGGGAGGCGCACTTTCAGGGAGTTGATGTTCCAGGTGGCGATTTTCATGGATCGTCCGAATGTCCGATGGATTCGATGAGCCGGGCCGGCTCGCCGCCGGCCATTGTGCCATTGCGCTTTGCGGCGGGGTGGGCTGCGGGGAATGTGTTTGGTGCGGGGCGTTGTCGGGTAGTCCGAAGGGGGCCGCCGGAATTAAGCTATATCAAGCTGTGATCTTAATTCCCAAGTAAAATGCTCAACTAAATCGAAGGGCAAAACAATACCGATCACCGAGGAGGCGTTCCATGTTTTCTGCAAAGCTCACACAGTTTCTGTTTCGACCCGGGGCGGGTGCCCAGCGCGACCATGCCTGGCTGCAGTCGCGCGTGGCGCAACTCGAAGCCGAAGGCGCGGCGCTGCGCGATGAAGTTGCGGCGTTGCGCGAGGAGCGCGGCGCGCTGGGTGGGGTGTTTTCCAGCCTGTCCAGCTTCGGCGCTTCGCTGGGCGGGGTGCGCGAATCCTTTCTCGGCCTGGCGGTGACCCTCAACCAGGAAAAATCCTCGGCGCTGGAGGCCGCCGCCCAGTCGGAAAGCAGCCGTGTCGCCTTCGAGCAGATGGCGGGCAACCTGCGCAGCCTGTTCGACCGCATGAGCGAGGCTTCGCGCAACGTCGATGTGCTGATGCAGCGCACCGGCGAGATCGGCGGCATCGTGCGCCTGATCAAGGAGATCGCCGATCAGACCAACCTGCTCGCGATCAATGCCGCAGTCGAGGCCGCGCGGGCCGGCGAGGCCGGGCGGGGCTTCGCGGTGGTCGCCGACGAAGTGCGCAAGCTGGCCGAGCGTACGGCGAAGGCGACCACCGAGATTTCCGGCCTGGTCGGCAGCATCCAGGGAGAAACCCACAGCGCCAGGACGGTGATGGAAGCCGGGGCCGAGGATGCCAGCCGCTATTCGGCGGAGAGCGAGCTTGCCGTGGGCAGCATGTCGCGCCTGTTCGAGTTGTCGCAGCGCATGGAGCAGGCGGTGTCTTCGTCGGCGTTGCTGTCCAATGTCGAGCTGGCGAACATCGAGGAGTTGATCCTCAAGCTCGAAGTCTACAAAGTGTTCCTCGGAGTCTCGAACATCCGCCCGGATGATCTGCCCGACGAAAAGCACTGCCGCCTCGGGCAGTGGTATTACGACGGCGAGGGGCGGGAGCATTTTGCCGGGCTGCCCGGCTATGCCGCGCTGGAAAAACCGCATCGCGCCGTGCACACCCATGCCCGCCAGGCGGTGGCTTTCTACTATGAAGGCCGCCTCGACGCTGCGCTCGACCAACTGCAGGCGATGGAACGGGCCAATCTCGCGGTGATGGATGGCATGAGCCGGATCCTGGGCAAGGCAAACGGGCAATGAACGCCGCCAGCGGCAGCGCGATCGCCCGCGAGATGCGGGTCGACGCCGATGAAATCGCCGAGCGCAAGGCCTTCCTGCGCCTGGGCGAGGATGACGCCGCATCCTTGCGGGCGGTGCACGCGGCGATCGGAGCGCAGGGCCGCCATGGCTTTTCCGATGCGTTCTACGCTGCGCTGCGAAGCCGTCCGGCGCTGGCGGCACTGCTGCGCGACGATGCCACCGTGGCGCGGCTGAAGGCGGCGCACGAGCGCTATTTCCGCGAGCTGACCGCAGGCGAATATGGCACCGACTACGTCGCGCGCCGGCTCGAAGTGGGCGTCACCCATGCGCGCATCGGCCTCGAACCGAAGTGGTACGTGGGGGCCTTCCGCGAATACCTGTCGGGCATGATCGACACCTTGTGGACGCACAGCGATGGGCGCCGCGAACAGTTCGTTCCGGCCTTCGACGCCCTGCTCAAGGTCGCCCTGTTCGATCTCGGGCTGACCCTGGACACCTACATCCACGCCGACAAGCGGCGCATCGCGCTGCGCGACCGGGCGATCGAATCGAGCGTCAACGGCGTGTTCATCGCCGACGCCGGCCAGCCGTGCTATCCGCTGATCTACGTGAACCCGGCGTTCGAGCGGGTGCTCGGCAGCACGGCGGGCACGATCGTCGGCAAGCCCTGCATCTGCCGCGACGAAGTCGCCGACGGCTATGCCGAGATCCGCCGCGCGATCGCCCACGGCACCGAAGGCAACACCGTGCTCCGCCTGCGCCGCGCCGACGGCGAGCGGCGCTGGATCGAGCTCTTTCTGGCGCCGGTGCGCAGCGAGGCCGGTGCGGTCACCCACTTCGTCGGCGTGCTCAACGACGTCACCGACCGCAAGGACGCCGAGGCGCGGCTGAGCCACCTCGCCAACCACGACCCGCTCACCGGGCTGCCCAACCGCAATCTGCTCCACGACCGCCTTGCCCATGCGATCACGCGGCGCGGGGAAGGCTTGAGCGCGGTGCTGTTCCTCGACCTCGACCGGTTCAAACTGATCAACGACAGTTACGGCCACGATGTCGGCGACGAACTGCTGCGCGCGGTGGCTGCGCGGCTGCAGCACTGCCTGCGCGCCGAGGATACGGTGGCGCGGCTGGGCGGCGACGAGTTCGTGGTGCTGCTCGAGGATCTGCCGTCGGTCGACGCGGCCGCGGCGATCGCGGGCAAGATCGCCTCCCATCTGTCCGTGCCGGTGACCGTGGGCGAGCGCGAGCTGCCGCTCGCGGCCAGTGTGGGCATCGCCCTGCACCCGCGTGACGGATCGGACCCGCAGACCCTGCTGAAGCATGCCGATACCGCGATGTACCGTGCCAAGGAGGCGGGACGGGGTGGCTTCTGCTTTTTCGCTGCCGACATGAATGCTCAGGCGCTGCAGCGCCTGACGCTGGAAAACGACTTGCGCCGGGCGCTCGATAACGGCGAGCTCGAAGTCTTCTATCAGGCTCAGGTGGCGCTCGTTGACGGCCGCCTGACCGGGGCCGAGGCGCTGGTGCGCTGGCGCCACCCGGAGAAGGGGCTGGTGCCGCCGGCGGCCTTCATTCCGGTGGCGGAGGAAACCGGCCTCATCGTCAGCCTTGGCGAGCAGGTGCTGCGCGCCGCCTGCCATCAGCTCGCCACCTGGCAGCGCCAGGGCCTGCCACGCCTGACGGTGGCGGTGAATCTGTCACCGCGCCAGTTCCGCCAGCCCGATCTGGTGGACCGGGTTACCGCGATCCTCGCCGAAACCGGCGCCGATCCGGACTGGCTGGAGCTGGAGATCACCGAGAGCGCGGCAATGCAGCACGCCGAGGAAACCATCGGGGCGCTGCGCCGGCTGCGCGAGATGGGCGTCTCGCTGGCGATCGACGACTTCGGCACCGGCTATTCCTCGCTGTCCTACCTGAAGCGCTTCCCGATCGACAAGCTCAAGATCGACCGTTCCTTCGTCCAGGGCGTGCCCGGCAACGGCGACGACGCCGCGATCGTGCAGGCGATCATCGCGATGGCCCGCAGCCTCGGCCTGGCGCTGCTCGCCGAAGGGGTGGAAAGCGCGGCCCAGCGCGACTTCCTGCAGGCGCAAGGGTGTGCGGTCGCGCAGGGCTGGCTGTTCGGCCGGGCCGTGCCCGCGGCCGCCTTCGAGCGCGACCACCTGGCCGGGCACGGCGCCTGAACGCGCCCGCCGCGCCGCGGCTCAGGCCGGCGTCACCATGCCGTTGTGGCGCAGCAGGGCGTCGACGCGCGGTTCACGGCCGCGGAAGGCCTTGAACGACTCCAGCGCCGGGCGGCTGCCGCCCACCGCCAGGATCTCGCGCCAGAAGCGCGCGCCGGTCTCCGCGTCGAGCAGGCTGCCCTTGCCCGCGCCGGCTTCCTCGAACGCTTCGAAGGCGTCCGCCGACAACACTTCGGCCCACTTGTAGCTGTAGTAGCCCGCGGCGTAGCCGCCGGCGAAAATGTGCGAGAAGCTGTGCGGGAAGCGGTGCCAGGGCGGCGGAATCAGCACCGCCACTTCACCGCGCACCTCGTCGAGCAGGGCCATCACGCGCTCGATCGGCACCGGCCCCGAGCTTGCGTCCACCTCGGCGTGCAGGCGCAGGTCGAACAGCGAGAATTCGAGCTGGCGCACGGTCTGCATGCCGCTCTGGAAGTTCTTCGCCGCGATCATCTTGTCGTAGAGCGCGCGCGGCAGCGGTTCGCCGCTGTCGACGTGGGCGGTCATGCCCTGCAGCACGTCCCATTCCCAGCAGAAGTTCTCCATGAACTGGCTGGGCAGCTCGACCGCGTCCCACTCGACGCCGTGGATGCCGGACACCGCGAGCTCGTCCACCTGGGTGAGCAGGTGGTGCAGGCCGTGGCCGCACTCGTGGAACAGCGTCAGCACGTCGTCGTGGGTGAAGGTGGCGGGCCTGCCATTGACCGGACCGGGGAAGTTGCACACCAGGTAGGCGAGCGGCGTGTCGCTGCCCCAGACGTCGCGGTGGCGGCTGCGCGCCGAGTCCATCCAGGCGCCGCCGCGCTTGGTGCTGCGGGCGTGGAGGTCGAGATAGAAGTGCCCCACCAGCGCTGCGTCCTTCTCGATGCGGAAGAAGCGCACGTCCGGGTCCCACTTCGGCGCCTCGTCGGGGAGGATGTCGACGCGATACAGCGCGCGGATCACGCCGAACAGGCCGTCGAGCACCTTGGGCTCGGGGAAGTACTGCTTCACCTCCTGGTCGGAATAGGCGTAGCGCTTCTCCCGCAGTTTCTCGGAAGCGTAGGCAAGGTCCCAGGGTTCGAGGGTGTCGAGGCCCAGCTCGGCCCTGGCGAAGGCCTTTAATTCCTCCAGATCCTGCTCGGCGAACGGTTTGGCGCGGGCGGCGAGCTCGTGCAGGAAGGCGAGCACCTGCGCGGGGCTATCGGCCATCTTCGGCACCAGCGACACCTCGGCGAAGTTGCGGTAGCCGAGCATGTGCGCTTCCTCGTCGCGCAGGGCGAGGATGCGGCCGATCAGCGGGCCGTTGTCCAGTTCCGGCTTGCCGAGCTCGGAGGCGCGGGTGGCGTAGGCGCGGTACATGCGCGCGCGCAGGGCGCGGTCGTCGGCGTACTGCATCACCGGCAGGTAGGCGGGCATCTGCAGGGTGAACTTCCACCCCGGCCTGCCCTCGGCTTCGGCCGCGGCGCGGGCGGCTTCGCGCGCGTCCTCGGGGATGCCGGCAAGGCCGGTTTCGTCCTCGATCCACTCGGCGTGGGCGTTGGTGGCGTCGAGCAGGTTCTCGGAGAACTTGGCCGCCAGTTGCGACTGCTCTTCCTGGATCGCCTGGAAGCGCGGCTTCTGCGCATCGGGCAGTTCCGCGCCGGAGAGGCGGAAGTCGCGCAGGGCGTGCTCGAGGATGCGCTGGCGCACCGGCGACAGGGTGGCGAACGCGGGGCCGTCATGCAGCGCCTTGTACTTCCGGAACAGCGCCAGGTTCTGCCCGACCTCGGCGTAGAAGCGCGAGACCTCGGGCAGCATCGCGTTGTAGGCCTCGCGCCATTCGGGCACGTCGAGCACGCTGTGGAGGTGGCCGACCACGCCCCAGGCGCGCGACAGGCGCTCGCCGGCCTCGTCCATCGGGCCGACGAAACCGTCCCAGCTCGGCGGTGCCGGGTCGGCGGTGAGGCGCTCGATCAGCCTGCGGTTCTCGTCGATCAGGCTGCGGATCGCGGGCTCGACATGCATCGGGCGGATGTCGCCGAAGCGCGGCAGGCTGCTGAAGTCGAGCAGGGGGTTGGCGGAGGCAGGCGGGGGGGAGGAAGGCAGGTGGGGCGTGGCGCTGTCGTGCATCGATGAACCTTGGTGAGGATCCGTTCCGGGTCGTGGGGAGGGCATTGTGCCGCAAAAAAGCCGGCGGACGCCGTTCCTGGCGCCCGTCGGCCGCTCGCAAGGAGAGGGGCGGCTCGGGGCCGTGAGGCGCGCCCGCTGCGTTCAGCGCATCAGCTCGCGGTAGGCATGCCAGCTGGCGTGCCCGAGCAGCGGCAGCAGGATCACCATGCCGACCATCATGGTGGCGAAACCGACCGCGACCAGGCCGACGATGATCGCCGCCCACAGCGCCATCGCCGCCGGGTTGACCGCGACCGCGCGCAGGCTGGCCATCGCCGCGGTGACGATATCGACCTTGCGGTCGATCAGCATCGGCACCGCCGTCACCGACAGCGCGAACACCACCGTGGCGAGGATCGCGCCGACCACGAGGTAGGCGGCGACGAAGGGCAGGTGCTCGCCGGACAGGAACACGCTGCGGAAGAAGTTCGACAGGTCGGCGACGTTGCCGTCGTAGAACAGGGCGAACAGCACCGCCGAGATGCGCTCCCAGCCGATCAGCGCGATCGCGAGGAAGGCGCCGAAGTAGGCCAGGCCGTCGGCGTGGCCGCGCAGGCCGCGCAGCGAGCCGAGAAACGAGACCGGATGCCCCTGCTCGTGCTGGCGGGAAATCTCGTACAGCCCGGCGGCGGCGACCGGCCCGATCAGGAAGAAGCCCGAGATCGCCGCGGTGAACAGGTAAGGCAGTCCTGCCGCGTAGGACAGGAGCAGGTAGCCGAGCGCGGCCAGGATCACCCCGTAGGACAGGCTCGCGCCCAGGTTCTCGCGCATGTCTTCCCATCCCGCGCGAAGCCACAGCAGCGGCCGGTCGATGCCGACTTCGCGCACGTGGGGCAAGTGAAAGTGCTGTTCCAGGGTCTCAAAAGGCTTGTCCATGGCTCGCTCCGCTTGATCAGCATCGGTCGGGGGGGCGGCCCGGCTGCGGATTGGGAGGCAGCCGGGCCGATTCTTAGAGTAGACCGGCCGGGGCGAGTTCGCGAATGCGATTTGTTCCGTGTCCAAACCATGTACGGCGTACTGCACCGCGCGGGTGCCTTCGGCCTTGCGCTGGCGGCTCAGGCGCCTGGCTTCCAGATGTTGCGGCACCCCGTTTCGCGCAGGAACAAGCTGGCGACGGTGCCGAGCAGGGCGGCGGCGGCGAGCAGGCCGATACCGTGGCGGAAGGTGTCGACCGCATACACGCGAACGCCTTCCACCAGGGTGCCGTCCCAGCCCGCATCCATGACGGCGCCCACGGTGGGCTGGAGCAGCGCGCCGGCGAGAAAGCCGCCCATGTTGGTGACGCTGGTGCTCATCCCCGAGAGCTGGGGCGGGTTCACTTCCTTGGCGCAGGCCCAGGTCAGGGCGAAGCTGGCGGTGGCCACACCCATCACGGCGAACAGCGCGTAGGACAACGCGATCGGCATCGATACCGCGGACAGCCACACCAGCCACAGCAGGCTGTACAACACGGAGGAGGCGATCAGCACCGGCTTGCGCCGGCCGAGGCGGTCCGACAGGGTGCCGATCGCCAGGCAGCCGACGGCGAAACCGGCGAAATAGAGCGACACGTGGCTCGCCGCCTCGACCCGGGACAGGCCGTGCACTTGCACCAGATAAGGGGTGGCCCAGAGCCCGGCGAAGGCGAAGAAGCTGCCGGCGATGCCGAAGTTCACCCCCACCGCGGGCCAGGTGGCGCGGTTTCTCAGCACCCCCATCAGGCTGCCGAGTACGGCGGTGCGGTCGAAGCGGGGGGCGGGGGTGTCCGGCGCGCGCGCTTCGCGAACGAAGAACCAGCAGGCGATCCCCAGCAGCACCGACAGGACGGCGGCGCCGAAGAACACCCCGCGCCACGAGGCGACCTGTGCGATGGCGGCGAGCGGTGTGCCGGCGAGCACCGAGCCGAGGTTGCCGAGCAGCATCGACAGTCCGACCAGGGTGGCGAAGCGGCGCTCGTCGAACCACACCGCGATCAGCTTGAGCATCGCGATGAACACCACCGACACGCCGAGCCCGACCAGGGTGCGCCCGACCAGCGCGGTGTCCAGGTTCGGGGCGAAGCCGAACAGCGCGCTGCCGGCCCCGGCCACCAGCCCCCCCAGCAGCAGGATGCGGCGCGGCCCCAGGGTGTCGACGAGGATGCCGGTCGGCACCTGCATGATCGTATACACGTAGAAATAGGTCGCGGCGAGCACACCGAGCGACGCCGCGCTGGTGTGAAAGGCCGCGGCCAGGTCCTGGGCGATGCCGGCGGGGGCGAAGCGATGGAAGAAGGACAGCATGTAGGCGGCGATGACCACGGCCAACGCCAGGCTGCGGCTGGAAGCGGATGTCTGCATGGGGACTCCGGAGGAAAAAGGGCGCCTCGTGGGCGCCCCTTTGTCGTGATCGTAGCGGAAACGGCGGTGGATTCAGTCCAGCGTGCGCCCGGTCAGGCGCTCGTAGGCTTCGCGGTACTTGGCCGCGGTACGCTCGATGACCTCGGCAGGCAGGCGCGGCCCCGGCGCGGTCTTGTTCCAGTCCAGCGTTTCCAGGTAGTCGCGCACGAACTGCTTGTCGAAGGACGGCGGGCTGATCCCTTCGCGGTAGCTGTCGGCGGGCCAGAAGCGCGACGAGTCGGGCGTCAGCGCTTCGTCGATCAGGTGCAGCGTGCCGGCGGCGTCGATGCCGAACTCGAACTTGGTGTCGGCGATCAGGATGCCGCGCCCGACGGCGTAGTCGGCCGCTTCCGAATACAGCGCGATCGCGGCCGCACGCGCCTCGTCGGCGAGCCCGGCGCCGCTCTTGCCGGTGCCGGCGAGGGCGTCCGCGAGCAGCGCCTCGCAGCGTGCCTGGGCCTGGGCGAACGAGATGTTCTCGTCGTGCTCGCCGAAGTCGGCCTTCGACGAGGGGGTGAAGATCGGCGTCGGCAGCTTCGCCGCCTGGGCGAGGCCCGCGGGCAGGGCGATGCCGCAGATCGCCCCGGTGGCCTGGTAGTCCTTCCACCCCGAACCGATCACGTAGCCGCGCACCACCGCCTCGATCGGCAGCGGCTTCAGGCGCTTCACCACCAGCGCCCGGCCGCGCACCTGCTCGCGCTCGCCGGGCGCGACCACGGTTTCGGGGTCGATGCCGGTGAGCTGGTTGGGGAGGATGTGGCCGAGCTTGTCGAACCAGAAGTTCGCCAGCGCCACCAGCACCCGGCCCTTGTCGGGAATCGGGTCGGGCAGGATCACGTCGAACGCCGACAGGCGGTCGCTGGTCACGATCAGCAGCGTGTCGGCGTCGATCGCGTAGATGTCGCGCACCTTGCCGCGGCCGAGCAGCGGCAGGCTCTTGATGGAAGTTTCGAAAAGGGGCGTCGCCACGGTGGGGCCTCGGTTGCTGGCAAAAGCGGGATTATAGGGGAGTCCGGAATATTGACGAGTGTCAGGGAGAGCCCCCCGCAATCTCCGCACACTGCTGGTTCGGCGCGATGTTGACTGCGCATGGGATCGGGGCGGTACATCAGGATGAATCGACGATGAAGCTGATCAACACATTACAAGACGAACATGCGCTGATCGATCAGGTGCTGGGATCGCTTCGCATCTATGTCGAAGGACTGATCGACGGGACCGCGGACCCGGAGGACGGCAGACGGTTCACCGCGTTTTTCACTGAATTCGCCGGCCATTTCCATCACGATCGCGAGGAGCGCGTGTTCTTCGATGCGCTCGTCACGGAGGCGGAACTACCGGGCGACCGCGGACCCGTGTACGCGGTCGTGCGCGAGCACGCCGAGATGGCGGGGTGGCTGGGCGAGATGGTGCCGCTTCTCGAACAGGGGCCGCAGTGCGAGGACGATCGTGTCCGGCTGCGGGCGCTGGCAACCCGCTACTCGCACGCGCTCTGGCGCCATATCGACGCGGAGAATTCCGTCCTCTATCCGGAGGGGGTCGAGCGCCTTCTCCGCTGCGGCATTCGCGAGCTGCCGGATCGGCCGATGAGCGAGGCCGAGGCGGCCGCGCGTGAGGGCGCTGCGGCCCTGCTCGTCCGTTACCCGCCGCTCGAGGATGCCGCGCTCACGCGCGGTGAGGGGTGTTTCATGTGCCGGGCCTACGGCGAGACCTGCGAGGGACTGGAGGCCGAGTGGTGGACCGAGCTCGAGTGGGATGAGTTTTTCATCCGGTGAAGCAAGCGTGGGTCCTGCCCTCAGCGGTCGAGGACGGGCTCGATCTCGCACAGGCCCGAGCGCAGGGGCTGCGAGCCGCTGACCGGGTCGACGCGGCGGTCGGAGACGAGGCGGCTGTAGTTGGCGCCGTCTTCGGACAGCGCGTCGTAGCAGTCCGCCGTGCCCGGTCCGGCGGGCTGCCACCAGCCGTATTCGACCCATACCACGCGTGCATCGAGCGTATCGTCGAAGCGTGCGCGCAGGCGGATGCTGCCGTGGGCCGAGCGCAGCCGCACCGCATCGCCTTCGGCGATGCCGCGGGCGCGGGCCGCGTCCGGGTGCAGGTGCACCGCGGGTTCGGGCGTGTGCCGGCGCAGCGAAGGGGCCTGGCGGTCCTGGCCGTGGCGGAAGTGGCGCAGTTTGGCGGTGGTCATCACCAGCGGAAAGGCCATGTCCGTGGCAGTGAGCGGCGAATCCGCCGGTTCGACGAAGTCCGGCAGCGGCGCTGCGCCATGCGCGAGCAGCGTTTCGGCGTACAGCTCGATCCGGCCGGTGGGCGTGTCGAACCCTTCGTCCAGGTATTTGCGGTAGCGGGTGGCGGCCGGGTGGGCGAGGCCGCCGGGGTGGGCGCGCAGTTCGTCCAGGTTCAGCCCCAGCGGGGCGAGAATGTGGGCGAGCCCGGCTTCGAGATCGCCCTCCCAGAAGTGCTCGCCCAACCCCAGCCGCTGCGCCAGCTCGAACACCACCCAGGCATCGGGGCGGCTTTCGCCGAGCGGGGCGATCGCCGCCGGGCGCAGCTGAACCCACGATTCCGCGGCCTGGCTGCCTTCGAAGCCGACGCGCAGCGCCTCGCGCTCCCACGGCGTGCAGATCGGCAGCACGAGGTCGGCGAGCGCCGCGGTGGGCGTCAGCGTGAGGTCGGCATAGACGCAGAATTCGAGTGCGGCGAGCGCCTGTGCGGCGCGCTCGGCATCGGCGTGGTTGAGCAGGAAGTCGCGCCCGAAACCGACCAGCGCGCGGATCGGATACGGCTCGTGCTCGAGGATCGCATCCCACAGCGCATCCGAGCCGACCAGCCCCAGCCGTGCCGGGCCCAGGCGCGAGCGCGCAAGGCCGATGCAGCGCGCGCGCTGTGCAGCGGCAAGCAACGCCTTGCCGCTGGCATCGTTGGCGGGGAGCGGGGTGAAGGCGACGTTGCCGCCGGGGGCGTCGAAGCTGCCGGTCAAGGCCATCAGCGTGGCGATTGCGCGGTCAGTCTGGGTGGCGTTGGTGTGCTGGCACACCCCCGCCCAGCAGTAGTAGGACACCGCGGGCGAGGCCTCGTGCAGCAGGCGGGCGAACTGCTCGACCTGGTCGGCCTCGATCCAGCACAACTCGGCGACGCGCTCGGGCGTGTAGGGCGCGCAGGCCTGCTCGAAGAGCGCGTGTGCCGTGTCGCAGCGGACCCGGCCGCCATCGGCGAGGTCCAGTTCGATTCCTGCGGAGAGCAGCGGATCCGGCCCGGCGCCGCCCGCGGTGCGCGTCCCCCGGCGGCAGGCGATCGCCGTGCCGTTGGCCGACAGGGTGACGAAATCGTCCGCGCCCGCCCCTGCCGGCGGCAGGGCGAGCTCGCCCGCGCGCAGGAAGCGGCCGGTGTCGCTGCGCACCAGCAGCGGCCCGTTGCTGAAATCGCGCAGGAAGGCGGCGTCGAACCAGCCCCTGGCCAGCATCATGCGCGCCACCCCGAGCGCGAGCGCGCCGTCCGAGCCAGGGCGCACCCGCAGCCACAGGTCGGCATCGGCGGCGAAGCCGGCCTTGCGCGGGTCGATCACCACCACCCGCGCTCCGCGCTTGCGCGCCGCAGCGATCGACAGCGCGTTGTTGAGCCAGGTCGCGCGCGGGTTGTGCCCCCACAGCACGATGCAGCGGCTGTGGGCGAAATCGGGCGTGGCGATGCCGCGGCCGAAAGTGTGCTGGTGGGTGAAGTCCTTGTGCCAGTTGCAGATTTCGGTGCCGTTGGCGACGTTGGGGCTGCCGAAGGCGTTGGCCAGGCGCTCGATCCAGCGGATGTCGTCGGCGATCGGGGTGCCGCTCGGCGTGGCGATCGCGAACGCCACCGCCTCCGGCCCGGATTCGTCCCGGATGCGCCCGAGCGCCCGGGCGACGCGGTCGAGCGCCTCGTCCCAGGAAATCTCCCGCCAGCCGGGATCGGCGTCGCCCTTGGGCCGCGTGCGCAGCAGCGGGTGCAGCACGCGTTGCGGATCGTAGACCAGCTCCGGCGCCGCGCGCCCTTTCACGCACTGCGCCCGCCCGGTCGGGTGTGCCGGGTCCGGCAGCTGCGCCACCAGGCGCCCGCCCTCCACCACCATGCGCGAACCGCAGCGCGACTTGCACAGGCCGCAGAAGCCGGGGATGGCGCGGCGGGAGGCGGACGATTCCGTCGATGGATGATCGGGCGGGGTGGGGGGCATGATGGGCGGCCCGGAGCAGAGGGCGCCGGGCCGTTCGGGTTCAGCGCACGACCTGGCTCAGTTCGCCGGCCTTGTAGCGGGCGGCGACCTTGTCGAGCGCCACCGGCTTGATCTTCGAAGCCATGCCGGCGCAGCCGAAAGCCTCGAAGCGCGCCTTGCACACCTGCTTGGCGGCTTCGCGCGCGGGCTTGAGAAATTCGCGCGGGTCGAACTTGGATGGGTTCTCGACCAGGAACTTGCGCACCGCGCCGGTCATCGCGAGGCGGATGTCGGTGTCGATGTTGATCTTGCGCACGCCGTACTTGATGCCCTCGACGATCTCTTCGACCGGCACGCCGTAGGTTTCCTTCATGTCGCCGCCGTACTGGCGGATGATTTCGAGCAGTTCCTGCGGCACCGAGGAGGAGCCGTGCATCACCAGGTGGGTGTTGGGGATGCGGGTGTGGATGGCCTTGATGCGCTCGATGGCGAGGATGTCGCCGGTGGGCTTGCGGCTGAACTTGTAGGCGCCGTGGCTGGTGCCGATCGCGATCGCAAGGGCGTCGCAGTCGGTCTGCTTGACGAAATCGGCGGCCTGGTCGGGGTCGGTCAGCAGCTGCGAGTGGTCGAGCGTGCCTTCCGCGCCGACGCCGTCTTCCTCGCCCGCCTGGCCGGTCTCGAGCGAGCCCAGGCAGCCGAGTTCGGCTTCGACGGTGACGCCGATCGCATGGGAGAACTTCACCACTTCGCGGGTGACGGCGACGTTGTAGTCGTAGGAGGAGGGGGTCTTGCCGTCTTCGAGCAGGGAGCCGTCCATCATCACGCTGGAAAAGCCCGAGCGGATCGCCGCCATGCACACCGCGGGGCTCTGGCCGTGGTCCTGGTGCATGACCACCGGGATGTTCGGATAGGCTTCGACGGCGGCGTCGATGAGGTGGCGGAGGAAAGCTTCGCCGGCGTATTTGCGCGCCCCGGCCGAGGCCTGCATGATCACCGGGCTGTCGCATTCGGCCGCGGCTTCCATAATGGCCTGGACCTGCTCGAGGTTGTTCACGTTGAAGGCGGGCAGGCCGTAGCTGTGTTCGGCAGCGTGGTCGAGCAGCTGGCGCATGGAAACGAGGGGCATGGGATTTCTCCGGGCTGGGCGAGATGTGCGGGACGTTGCAGGGCCGCGATGTGTGGCCGATCAGCCCTACATTCTAATACGAGCTGTGTCGATGCGTTGTGCGCCGCAGAGGTCCGATGCAGGGGGGAGGCACACTCGGTCGGGCAAGGCGCTTCCGAAAACGAAAACGGCCCAGGAGAGTCTGGGCCATCTGGTGCAACTGGTGCGAACGTCGGTCAGCGTTGCAGTTCGGCCTGCGTGGCAGCGTCGAGCCGCCCGGTGACCGGAATGCCGCGATCGGCCTGGAAGTCGCGCAGGGCGGCTTGGGTTTTTGCACCCATCTTGCCGTCGGGGTGGCCGGTGTCGAAGCCGAACTCGGTCAGACGGGCCTGGGCATCGCGCAGGCTGATCTTGCCGCCACCGTAGCCGTCAGGCTGCGAGGCACCGTCGACGCCGAGGCGCCCACCCGTGCCGAGGCCGCGGTCACCCATGCCCTGGGCGGTGTAGTTGCGCAACGCGCGCACCAGCTGGTTGTACGAATCCATGAATGCGCCGGCGATGACTTTGCCCTGAGGGGTGTTGGTGTAGCCGCCCAGCCCGCCGACCGCGCTGCCGCCACCCAGCAGGCCGCCCAGACCAAAGTCGGTGTTCTTGGCGCTGCCTTCTGCAACGCCGACCTGCACGCCGGAGCGGTTGTCGACCAGCGTCAGCAGTGTGGCGGCCTCGTTGGTCTTGATGCTGCCGACGATGGCGCCGACCAGCCCGCCGCCGATGGCGCCAGCTGCAGCACCCAGGCCGCCCGTGCCACGTTCGCTGAACAGCACTTCTGGTGTCAGTGAGTAGTCCGCACTGACCATCTGGCCCTTGCCGAAGTTACTGCCGGCGCGCAGTTCTCCGCTCTGCTGCAGTGCACGCTCCTGCGCCATGTTGGCCATTGCACGACCGCGGTCGACGACGATGAAGCAGTTCGACTGCTGCATCAGCAGACGCAGCACGGGAATGGTGGAGGTTAGCCGATACTGGCCGGATAGGATGCGGTACCAATCGGCGTTCTGGTCTTCGACCACGGCGATGGAACCGAATGGGCGCTCGCAGCGCTCGAGTCCGGCGTTCGCGTTCTCGGAATTGGCGCCGCCGGCAGCACCGGTCGCGACGGTCTTGGCGTCGGCGTCGCCGCTGTGAACCGGCATGGAGCCGACGCAACCCGCGAGCGTGGCGGTGAGCGCCAGGGGCGCCAGGAATTTGAGCTTGTTGCTATTCATTTAAGAACCCCGTGCCGGTCTATCTGGAAAAGGAACGGGAATCTTAACAAAATGAAACTGTCTTATGCTACAAGGGTTCTAAAGGTCGGGTGTGTCAAGCGTGCCGGGGCGGTGATATTCGCCGACGCGCACGATCTTCAGGGTGTTGGTGCCGCCCGAGGCGCCGATCGGCTCGCCGATGGTGAGCACGATCAGGTCGCCGTAGTCGACCACGCCTTGGTCGAGCAACACCTGTTCGGCTTCCCACAGCAGCACGTCGCGGTCCTGGTGAGTCTGGCTCATCAGCAGCGGGTAGACTTCGCGGTAGAGCGTCATCTGGTTGCGGGCAGAGACTTCCGGGGTGAGCGCATAGATCGACACGCCGGCGATCAGGCGGCTCATCCACAGCGCGGTCGAGCCGGTCTGGGTGAGCGAGGCGATCGCCTTGACCTTGAGGTGGTAGGCGGTCCAGATCGCCGCCATCGCGATCGACTGGTCGATGCGGGTGAACACGCGGTCGAGCATCTCGCGGTCGAGCCCGGTGTCGTAGGACTTCTCCGCCTCCAGGCAGACCCGGCTCATCGCCTCGATGACTTCGACCGGGTAGTTTCCGGCGGCGGTCTCGGCCGACAGCATCACCGCGTCGGTGCCGTCGAGCACCGCGTTGGCGACGTCGGAGACTTCGGCGCGGGTCGGCACCGGGCTGGTGATCATCGACTCCATCATCTGCGTGGCGGTGATGGTGAGCTTGTTGCGGTCGCGCGCGGCGCGGATCATCTTCTTCTGCAGCGCCGGCACCGCGGCGTCGCCGACTTCGACCGCGAGGTCGCCGCGCGCCACCATGATGCCGTCGGAAGCGTCGAGGATCTCGTCGAGGTTGGCCACCGCTTCGGTGCGTTCGATCTTGGCGATCAGCAAGGATTCGCCGCCGGCGGCGCGGATCAGCTGGCGGGCCATGTACATGTCGGCCGCGCTCTTGGGGAAGGAGACGGCGACGAAGTCCACCCCGATCAGGGCCGCGGTGCGGATGTCGTCCATGTCCTTGGCGGTGAGCGCGGGCGCGGTGAGGCCGCCGCCCTGGCGGTTGATGCCCTTGTTGTTGGAGAGCTCACCGCCCACCTTCACGGTGGTGTGGATCTCGTGGCCGAGCACGCGGGTCACGCCGAGCTTGAGGCGGCCGTCGTCGAGCAGCAGCACGTCGCCCGCCTTGACGTCCTTGGGCAGGTCCTTGTAGTCGAGGCCGACGCGCTCGGTGCTGCCCAGCTCGCAGCGCGAATCGAGGATGAAGGGCATGTCGCGGGTCAGGGTGATGCGGCCGTCGGCGAACTTGCCGACGCGGATCTTCGGCCCTTGCAGGTCGGCGAGGATGCCGACCGGGCGGCCGGCCAGCGCCGAGGCCTCGCGGATCGCCGCGGCGCGGGCGATGTGGTCTTCGGCCTTGCCGTGGGAGAAGTTCATGCGCACCACGTCGACGCCGGCGTGGACCATGCGTTCGAGGACTCGAGGGTCGGAAGAGGCGGGGCCGAGGGTGGCGACGATCTTGGTATGGCGGGGCATGGAATCTCCGGAGGCGGCCTGGCGGATGGGTGCAGGGTGGACGATGGGCCGACATTCTAATCCGCAGCCGGCATGAAAATGGCCGCCGACGGCGGCCATCGGGGCGGAGCGTGGCGGAATCAGGCGGTGTAGCGTTGTTCGAGCGCAGCGATCGCGGGCAGGGTCTTGCCTTCGAGGAACTCGAGGAAGGCGCCGCCGCCGGTGGAGATGTAGCCGACGTCGCGGGCGATGTCGAACTTGGCGATCGCGGCCAGGGTGTCGCCGCCGCCGGCGATCGAGAACGCTTCGGAGTGGGCGATCGCCGAGGCCATCATCTTGGTGCCGCCGGCGAACTGGGCGTACTCGAAGACCCCCACGGGGCCGTTCCAGACCACGGTGCCGGCGTGGGCGATGATGTCGGCGAGGCGGGCCGAGCTCTTCGGGCCGAAGTCGAGGATGCGGTCGTGGGGGCCGACCTCGTCGACCGGAATGCGGTTGGCACGGGCGAGCGCCGAGACTTCGTCGGCGACCACCACATCCACCGGCAGCGGCACTTCGGCGCCGCGCGCTTTCATGAGGTCCATCACCTGCTGGGCTTCGCGCACCATCTCGGGCTCGGCGAGCGATTCGCCGATGCGCTTGCCGGCGGCGAGCAGGAAGGTGTTGGCGATGCCGCCGCCGACGATCAGCTGGTCGACCTTCTCGGCCAGGGTCTTGAGAATGGTGAGCTTGGTCGACACCTTGGCGCCGCCGACGATCGCCACCAGCGGGCGCGCGGGGCTGTGCAGCGCCTTGGAGAGGGCGTCGATCTCGGCCCCCATCAGGATGCCGGCGCAGGCCACCGGAGCGAAGCGGGCGATGCCGTGGGTGGTGGCTTCGGCGCGGTGGGCGGTGCCGAAGGCGTCATTGACGTAGATGTCGCAGAGCGCGGCCATCTTCTTCGCCAGTTCCTCGTTGTCCTTCTTCTCGCCCTTGTTGCAGCGGCAGTTCTCGAGCAGTACGACTTCGCCCGGCTTGACCTCGAAGCCGCCGTCGACCCAGTCCTGGATCAGGCGCACCGGCTTGTCGAGGAGCTGGCCGAGGCGCACCGCGACCGGCGCGAGGGTGTCGTCGGGGCCGACCGTGCCTTCGGTGGGACGGCCGAGGTGGGAGGTGAGCATCACCGCGGCGCCGTTGTCCAGGCAGTAGCGGATCGACGGGATGGAGGCGCGGATGCGGGTGTCTTCGGTGATGTTGCCGGCTTCGTCCTGCGGCACGTTGAGGTCGGCGCGGATGAACACCTTCTTGCCGCGCACGTCGAGGTCGGTGAGTTTCTTGACTTGCATGATTCGCTCGGTCTCGTGAAAACGCCCTGCGGGGCAGGGCGTCGATGGGTTGCAATCGCGTTTGCGGGGGGCGGCCGGTTTACTTGGCGTTAACGAAAGCGCGCGCAGCGTCGAGCATGCGGCAGGAATAGCCCCACTCGTTGTCGTACCAGGCCAGGACCTTGACCAGCACCGAGCCGTCCGCGCCCTGGATGACGCGGGTTTGGGTGGCGTCGAAGGTGGAGGACACGGTGGTGTGGTTGAAGTCGGAGGACACCAGCGGTTCGGTGTTGACCGCCAGAATGCCCTTCAGCGGGCCGTTGGCGGCGGCGGTCATCAGCGCGTTGATCTCTTCCTTGGTGGTGGCGCGCTCGGCGGTGAAAGTGAGGTCGACCAGCGAGACGTTGATCGTGGGCACGCGCAGGGCAAAACCGTCGACCTTGCCGGCGAGCTGCGGCAACACCAGGCCAACGGCCTTGGCGGCGCCGGTCTTGGTCGGGATGATGTTGGCGGCGGCGGCACGGGCGCGGCGCAGGTCTTTGTGGCGCACGTCCACGGTGACCTGATCGTTGGTGTAGGCGTGGATGGTGGTCATCAGGCCCTGCTTGATGCCGACACTGTCGGCCAGGATCTTGGCCACCGGAGCCAGGCAGTTGGTGGTGCACGAGGCGTTGGAGACGACGGTCATGCCGGCGCGCAGCACTTCTTCGTTCACCCCCATGACGATGGTGGTGTCCACGTCGTCGCCGCCCGGGGCCGAGATCAGCACGCGGCGGGCGCCCTGGTCGAGCAGGGCCTGGGCCTTGGCCTTGGTGGTGTAGGCGCCGGTGCATTCGAGCAGCACGTCGACGCCGTGGCGGCCCCAGTCGACGCCCTTCGGGTCCTTGGTCGAGTAGAACGGGATCTTCTTGCCGTCGATGATGATGGTGTTTTCGCCCTCGGTGTCGACCGGGGTCGCGAAGCGGCCGTGGGTGGTGTCGTACTTGAGCAGGTGGGCGTTGGTGGCCAGATCGCCGGAGGCGTTGATGGCGACCACTTCGAATTCGTTCTGCAAGCCCTGCTCGTAAATGGCGCGCAGCGTGCAGCGACCGATACGACCGAAACCGTTGATGGCGACCTTGATGCTCATCGATACTTCTCCGTGGAAAACGGTGGAAAACCAGGTGTTTATCGTTGCCGATGCCCCGCCGGCCGGTGCCGGACTACGCCCTGATGTGCAGCGGGAGCGTTCCGCTTGCGGAGCCGCTCCCGCGCCGGGCTGTCGTCAGAGCACCGACTTCACTGCCTGCACCACCGCCTCCGCAGTGATGCCGAAATACTTGAACAGCTCGCCCGCCGGTGCCGATTCGCCGAAGCGGTCGAGGCCGATGACGCGGCCTTCGAGGCCGACGTACTTGTACCAGCCGTCGGTGCTGCCGGCCTCGACCGCGACGCGCGGCAGGCCGGCGGGCAGCACGCTCGCCTTGTACGCGGTGTCCTGGCGGTCGAAGACGTTGGTCGAGGGCATCGACACCACGCGCACGGCGAGGCCTTGCTCGGCCAGCGTCTTCTGCGCCGCGACCGCGAGGGCGACTTCGGAGCCGGTGGCGAGGATCACCGCCTGCGGCTTGCCGCCATTGACGTTGGCCGGGGCCTCCGAGAGCACGTAGCCGCCCTTGCGGATCGCCGCGACCTGATCGGACGTGCGCGCCTGGAAGGGCAGGTTCTGGCGCGAGAAGCACATCGCGGTGGGGCCGTCGCGGCGCTCGATCGCGTTTGCCCAGGCCACCGCCGATTCGGTGGTGTCGCAGGGGCGCCACACGTCCATGTTGGGGATCAGGCGCAGGGTGGCGGTCTGCTCCACCGGCTGGTGGGTGGGGCCGTCCTCGCCGAGGCCGATCGAGTCGTGCGTGAACACGAACACCTGGCGCAGCTTCATCAGCGCGGCCATGCGCAGGGCGTTGCGCGCGTACTCGCTGAACATCAGGAAGGTGGCGGTGTAGGGGATCAGGCCGCCGTGCAGACTGATGCCGTTGGCGATCGCCGCCATGCCGAATTCGCGCACGCCGTAATAGACGTAATTGCCGCCGCTACGCTTGCTCACGCCCTTGGCGCCCGACCACAGGGTGAGGTTGGAGCCGGCGAGGTCGGCCGAGCCGCCGAGCAGCTCGGGCAGCTTCGGCGCGTAGGCTTCGATGCTGTTCTGGCTGGCCTTGCGGGTGGCGATGGTTTCGGCCTTGGCGACGACCTGGGCGAGCACCGCGGCGACGTGGGCGTCCCAGTCGGCGGGCAACTCGCCCGCCATGCGGCGCTCGAACTCGGCGGCGAGCTCGGGGTGGGCGGCACGGTAGGCGGCGAAGCCGGCATTCCACTGCGCTTCGAGCGCGGCACCCTTGGCGCGCGCGTCCCACGCCGCATAGACCTCGGCGGGAATCTCGAACGGCGGATGGTTCCAGCCGATGTGGGCGCGCGCGGCGGCGATTTCGGCGGCGCCGAGCGGGGCGCCGTGCACGTCGTGGCTGTCCTGCTTGTTGGGGGCGCCGGCGCCGATGATGGTCTTGCAGCAGATCAGCGTGGGGCGTTCGGTGTCGGCCCTGGCCTGCTCGATGGCGGCTTCGATCGCGGCCGGGTCGTGGCCCTGCACGTCGCGGATCACCTGCCAGCCATAGGCTTCGAAGCGCTTCGGGGTGTCGTCGGTGAACCAGCCGTCGACGTGGCCGTCGATCGAGATGTTGTTGTCGTCGTAGAAGGCGACGAGCTTGGAGAGGCCCCAGGTGCCGGCGAGCGAGCAGGCCTCGTGCGAGATGCCTTCCATCAGGCAGCCGTCGCCGAGGAAGACATAGGTGCGGTGGTCAACGATGTCGTGGCCGGGGCGGTTGAACTCGGCGGCGAGGATCTTTTCCGCCAGCGCCATGCCCACCGCGTTGGTGATGCCCTGGCCGAGGGGGCCGGTGGTGGTCTCGACGCCGGGGGCGTAGCCGTATTCGGGGTGGCCGGGAGTCTTGCTGTGGAGCTGGCGGAAACGCTTGAGCTCCTCGATCGGCAGGTCGTAGCCGGTGAGGTGCAGCAGCGCGTAGATCAGCATCGAACCGTGGCCGTTGGAGAGCACGAAGCGGTCGCGGTCGGCCCACTTGGGGTTGGCCGGATTGTGGCGCAGATGGCGCCGCCACAGCACTTCGGCGATCTCGGCCATGCCCATCGGGGCGCCGGGGTGGCCCGAATTGGCCTGCTGCACGGCGTCCATCGCCAGCGCGCGGACCGCGCCGGTGACGGGGTTGAAGACCGGAGGTTTGACGTTGCGGGTCGGCTGCATGCTGTTCTCGGGCCCGAGGCCACCATCGAAAAACCGGAATTATCCCCGAAAAGTCCGCCCGGTTGCTAGTGCTGCAGCGCAACATCAAGGTTTGAGCATTCGGTGATGGATCTCGATCGTCGAGTGGACGATCTCCTCGTGCACCGCCAGCCGCGCCCGCACCGCGTCGGGCGTGAGCGCGCGATCGTGCGTCACCACCGCGATCGCGCACGCGTAGGCCGTCTTGCCGACACGCCACACGTGCAGGTCGGCGATCCGCGTGCCGCCGTCTTCCGGGCCGGTTTCCACCGCTTCACGGATCTCGGCGACGACCGGATCATCCATCTCGCGATCGAGCAGCACTTTCCCGGTTTCGGCGAGCAGGCCCTTCGCCCAGATCGCGACCAGCACCGCGCCGGCGATCCCCATCACCGGATCCAGCCAGGACCAGCCGTAGATCCAGCCGCCGAAGAGGGCGACGATGGCGAGCACCGAAGTCGCCGCATCGGCGATGACGTGAAGATAGGCCGACTTGAGGTTGAGATCGTGATGGTGGTGATCGTGGTCATGAGCGGAATGCGCATGACTGTGGTCGTGGCCATGGTCGTGGCCGTGATGGTGCGCTCTGCCCAGGATCCACGCGCACACGACGTTGACGGCCAGGCCGAGGAGGGCGACCGCGATCGCTTCCTTGTACTGGATCGGCTGCGGCGAGACGAGGCGCTCGACCGAACCGAGCACCATCATCGCCGCCACCCCGAGCAGGAAGATGGCACTGGCGAAGCCGCCCAGGATCTCGATCTTCCAGGTGCCGAAGGCGAAGCGCCGATCTTTCGCATAGCGCCGCGCAGCGGCGTAGGCCAGCGCGGATACGCCGATAGCGAAGGCGTGCGAGCTCATGTGCCAGCCATCGGCGAGCAGCGCCATCGAGTTGAACCACCAGCCTGCGGCGATCTCGACCACCATGGTCGCTGCGGTAATCCACATCACCGCCCAGGTGCTGCGCTCGGCGAGCGCATTGCCGCGGTCGAAGACGTGGTCGTGAATCCAGTCGGACAGGCTCTCGGGATGCATGGCGACGCTCACTTAAGGTAGGTGCGCAGGACGCCGATCAACTCGTCGGCGCCTTTCATGCGCTCGGCGCCATCGAGGATTGCCGGGTCGGCGATGTGGGTGCGGACGTGCTCCTCGAGCACTTCGGCCATCAGCCCGTTGGTGGCGCCGCGCACCGCTGCGATCTGGTGCAGGATCTCGGCGCATTCCTTTTCGGCGGCGAGCGCGCGCTCCAGCGCCTCGACCTGGCCGCGAATGCGGCGCACGCGGGCCAGCAGCCTGGCCTGGTCACGGATGGTGTGGCTCATCGAATACCTCTGAATACCATGGGGGGCTATGGTATCAGCGATGCGGTTCGCCCGACACATCCTTTCGCCTTCATGACTTATATGTAATTACGAGGTCATCGCCCTGTCAGTGGCCGGCTCCTATGATCGAGTCCATGGTTACTCGAGAAAGAGCAGCCAATCCGGACAACTGAATAAGGAGCTCATCATGAAAAAATCGGTCATCGCCGTTGTCGTCGTATCGGCGATCAGCACTCTCGGGTCTTCGGCCGCGTTCGCTCAGGGCGCATCGAACCCGACCGAGCGTGAATTGGCCGCATACGGCTATGCCAGCAACGCCAGCCCTGCACGCACCGTTACCGTTGATGCGGATACTCGCCACATCAACGTCACCCGCCTGGAGACCGTTTTGCTGAAAGTCGGCGGCAAGACGGTCAACTGGACGTTCGACACCTTCGGCACGAATAGCTTCCCGCTTTCGAAAGCCGTTCCGGGGGCCGGCAACGTCACGGTCTATCTCGAAGAAAGCCCTCTGTACCGCGGTGGATCCTGACGACACCGACGTTCGATGGGAAGCGGGGCCGGCAAGGCATTGGGCAATTTTCAAACGTACGTGCCCGATGTGATTTTCAGTAGATTTCACAGCCGTTCATTCAAGGAGAGCAGCATGTTGAAGAAAACGTTGATGATCGCGGCGCTCGGTGTGGCTACCACATCGGCCTTCGCTGTCGATGTCGAGCAGATTGAGAAGTCCATCCCTTTGAAAGATGGCTCGACCGTCTACATCTTCAAGGATGGGAAAATGGGCATGGAGGACAAGATGGGTCGTGCGGTGAGGATGAAACAAGGCGAAGTGATGGAGACCAAGGACGGGCAGAAAATCATGATGCACGGCGACGAGGTCATGCGTCTCGACAGCATCCTCCGCCACGACTCCCGTAGCTGATTCGCACGTTTCAAGGTGATCCTGCCCCCGGCGGCGATTCCGGGGGCTTTTTCTGTCGGCTCGTCGAACTACCGCAGGCGAGGAATGAACGCCGGCGTGCGCTGGCGGTATGAGCGATAGGCGTCCCCGAACGCCTCGATCGCGTCGAGCTCTTCCCGGCGGGCGAGCCTGGCGTACACGATCAACAGAACAGGGAACATGACCAGGGTGATCAAGGTCGGCCATTGCAGCAAAAAGCCGAACATGACCAGAATGAAGGCGACGTATTGCGGGTGCCGAATGCGTGCGTAGGGGCCGCTGTCGGCGACACGGCGGGTGCGCTGAGCCTCGAGGAGCACAGGCCATGCCTTCGCCAGGAGCCAGAAGCCGCCGACGATGAACACCGTGCTCAAGAGGTGAAACGGGCCGAAGTGCGGGTTACTGCTCCATCCGAACATAACCTCCAAGAGGTGCCCCGAGTCGTGGGCAAAAAAATCGATTCCCGGAAATTTCGAAGACAGCCACCCCGAGAGCAGGTAGATCGTCAACGGAAAGCCGTACATCTCGGTGAACAGCGCCAGAATGAAGGCTGAGTAAGCGCCCAGGGATCGCCAGTCCCGGCTTGTGCGGGGGCGCGTGAAGCTGAACGCGAAGGCGATGAAGAACAGCGAGTTGATGACAACCAGGGACCACAATCCGTAACTCGACGTCTCACTCATCTCGATCTCCCGCGACATTACGCATCATGGCTGCCTTGGTTCTCAGCCGACATTCGTTTTCCCTTGTGGCCGTGGCCGCGATGGATGAAGACGTGCATCAGACCCTTTGCCGCCCGAGGCGCAATGCGTTCCCCACCACGGACGCCGAACTGAAGCTCATCGCCAGGGCGGCAATCAGCGGTGAAAGAAGCAGCCCGAACGCTGGATAGAGCACCCCGGCTGCGATCGGCACACCCGCTGCGTTGTACAGGAAGGCGAACACGAGGTTCTGGTGCATGTTGCGCACGGTGGCGACGGAGATGCTGCGTGCGGTGGCGATGCCCCGGAGATCACCCTTGACCAAAGTCAGATGGGCACTGTTCATCGCGACGTCGGTCCCCGTGCCCATCGCGATACCCACATTCGCGCGCGCGAGCGCCGGCGCGTCGTTGATGCCGTCGCCGGCCATGGCGACGATGTGCCCCTCGGCCTGCAGTCTTCCGACCAGATCGTTCTTGTCGGCGGGCTTCACTTCGCCATACACCTCGTCGATGCCCAGGCCGGCACCGACCGCGCGCGCCGTGGTGAGGCCATCGCCCGTGGCCATGATGATCCTGAGCCCGCTCGCCCGCAGCGCATCGAGCGCTTCCGGGGTCGAAGCCTTGATCGGGTCGGCAACGGCGATGAGGCCGACGAGCACGCCCTCTGCGGCGAGGTACATCACGCTTGCGCCCTCAAGGCGCAGAGCCTCGGCGCGTTCCGCGAGCCCGCGCCAATCGATGCGCTCATCGTCCATCAGGGCGGTGTTCCCGAGAACCACACGTTGGCCATCGACTGTACCGCGCACGCCGATGCCGGAAGAGGATTCGAAGGTGTCCGGTGTGCTGAGCGCCAGACCGCGCGCGCGGGCCTCGGCGACGATCGCCTGGGCGAGTGGGTGCTCGCTGCCCTGGTCGAGGCTGGCGGCGAGCCGCAGCACGTCGGCCTCCGTCCCGCCCGGCGCCGCCACCACGCTATGGAAGGCGGGGCGTCCTTCGGTCAGGGTGCCGGTCTTGTCCACGATCAGGGTGTCGACCTTGCGCAGCGACTCGATCGCCGCCGCATCGCGAAACAGCACGCCCTGGGTGGCTGCCTTGCCGGTCGCGACCATCACCGACATCGGCGTGGCCAGGCCCAATGCGCAGGGGCAGGCGATGATCAGCACCGCCACCGCGTTGATGAGGCCGTAGGCCCAGCTCGGCTGGGGTCCGAAGAGTCCCCACACCACGAACGTGGTGAGGGCGATGAGCACGACGACGATGACGAACCAGCCCGCGACGACATCCGCCAGGCGTTGCATCGGCGCGCGCGAACGCTGAGCCTGCGCGACCATCTGCACGATCTGCGACAGCATGGTCTGTGCGCCGATCTTCTCGGCGACCATGACCAGCGCTCCACTGGTGTTGAGCGTGGCGCCGATCACCTTGTCCCCGGGGCGCTTGGTCACCGGGATCGGCTCGCCGGTCAGCATCGATTCATCGACCGCGCTTTCGCCTTCGTCAACGGAACCATCGACGGGCACCTTTTCGCCCGGACGAATGCGCAACCGGTCGCCAGGATGGACGTGGGTCAGCGGGATATCCTCTTCGGTGCCATCCGCGCGAATGCGCCGCGCGGTCTTGGGCGCGAGGCCGAGCAGCGCCTTGATCGCGGCGCCGGTCTCCGAGCGCGCCTTCAGCTCCAGCACCTGGCCGAGCAGCGTCAGCGAGATGATCACCGCTGCTGCCTCGAAATACACCGCCACGTGTTCGCCCATGCGGAAAGAGGCCGGAAACACTTCGGGCGCAACCGTAGCGACGACGCTATATAGATAGGCCGCCCCAACTCCCAGTCCAATCAGCGTCCACATGTTCGGGCTGCGGTTGCCGATCGACTGCGCGCAGCGCACGAAGAACGGCCAACCGGACCAGAGCACGACCGGTGTCGCCAGGGCCAGCTCGACCCAGGGGCGCGCCGCACCCAGCATCGGATCGAAGACGCCACCGGACATGGCGATCGCGGTGACGATCACCGTCAGCGGCAGCGTCCACCAGAAGCGGCGGCGCAAGTCGGCGAGCTCGGGATTGTCGTCGTCCTCGAGGCCCGGCATCACCGGCTCGAGCGTCATGCCGCATTTCGGGCAGGTACCGGGCCCAATCTGGCGGATCTCCGGATGCATCGGGCAGGTGTACTCAGTGCCGGCCACCGGTGCGGGCTCCGTTGACGGCTGACTTGTCTCCGGTGCCAGATACCGCGCCGGATCGGTCTCGAACTTGCCTTGGCACTTCGCACTGCAGAACCGGTATTCGTGTCCGGCGTGAATGACCCGATACGGAGAGTCGGGCTTTACCGTCATGCCGCAGACCGGATCGGTGTCATTGCCTGTCGATGCATGATCGTGGCGATGAGTGTGGCCGGAATGGCCACCCTGCGAATGTTCGTGGGTCATGATGCTTCTCCCCGGCGTTTGTTGTTATCGAATGCCGACCTTGCGCTGTTCACCACGGATGAATGCCGTGACATGAGCGACCTCGTCCGACGTCAGGCCGGGAACAGGTGCCATGTCGCCGAACTGCCAGTGGTGGGCGCGCACACCGTTCGCTACCGCCAACTGAAAGGCGATATCGGCGTGATGACTGGGTTCGTAGACCTTATGGAGCATGGGCGGCCCCTTGTCCGAGCCCTTGAGGTCGGTCCCATGGCAAGCGGCACAGTGCTGTGTGTAGAGCCCCTTTCCTTGCCCAGGATTGGGCATCAGCCCCGGAGAGGGCTGCGGGATCGTCCAGCCTTGCGCCGCTGCGCTCGAAATCAAGACGCCCGAAAGCGCCGCGATGACGACGCCACGGCCAAGGCGTGCCCCTGTCATCGACATCTCAGCGCTTCTCCGAATCGGTGTCGTTGCTGCGGTGCCCGCCGTGATGTCCTCCATGGCCAAACAGGTGCATCAGGGGACACAGCAACAGGATCAGATACACCCAGTTGCCCGACACATGCGCCCAGTGTTCGCGCAACAGGAAGAACAGTGCGATCGCCGCCAGCATCAGGCCGGCGATGACGCCGGGGGAGCGATACCAGGCGACAGATCGAGGGAGTCCAGGATCATGAGCAGGCTTTGTGTTCATGGCTTCATACCTTGCGGGTCGGCGAATGGCGAACGGCTGCGGGCGGCTTCGAGCAGCACGGCGAGAGCGGGGCATCCCGGTGGGCCCGCTCGTTCTCGCGACACCAGTTCTTGAAGGATTGCCAGAGGGATTTGATCCAGGTAAGCATCGCAATGCTCCTCGTCACGTTCAGCGGCAGCCTCGGGAACGGGGCCTTGGAAACAGGCTACGCCCCCGATGCTGTCGCGCCGCTGACCGCTGCATTACAAGTTAGACACCGTCACTGGAACCTGCGCCGGCGCTGGCCGGGCGCTGCGGCGCAGCTCCCACTGCTTCACCAGCGCATACAGCGCCGGAATCACCGCCAGCGTCAGCACGGTCGACGACACCATGCCGCCCACCATCGGCGCGGCGATGCGGCTCATGACCTCGCTGCCGGTGCCGGTGCTCCACATGATCGGCAGCAGGCCGGCCATGATCGCCACCACGGTCATCATCTTCGGGCGCACACGCTCGACCGCGCCTTCCATGATCGCCTCGTACAGGTCGGTGACGCCGGCCTCGCGGCCCTCGGCTTGGCAGCGCGCCCGCACCTCGCGCCAGGCATGGTCGAGGTAGATCAGCATGATCACCCCGGTCTCCGCCGCAACACCCGCCAACGCGATGAAGCCCACCGCCACCGCCACGCTCATCTGGTAGCCCAGCCACCACATCAGCCACACCCCGCCGACCAGCGCGAAGGGCACCGACAGCATCACGATCAGGGTCTCGGTCAGGCGCCGGAAGTTGAGGTAGAGCAGCACGAAGATCAGCGCCAGCGTCACCGGCACCACGATCTTCATCTTCTCCTTGGCACGCTCCATGTTCTCGAACTGGCCGCTCCAGGTGGCGTAATAGCCCTGCGGGAACTCGACCTCCTCGGCCACCGCCTGCTGCGCGCGCTTGACGAAGGCGCCGAGGTCGGCCTCGCGCGTGTCGACATACACATAGGCCGCCAGCAGCGCGTTCTCGGTGCGGATGGCGGGTGCGCCGCGCGTCAGTTTGACCTCGGCCACCTGGCCGAGCGGGATCGGGCCGTTCATCGTCGGCACGAACACGTCGGAGGCGAGCCGCGCCGGGTCGTCGCGCAGGCCGCGCGCGTAGCGCACCGACACGCCGTAGCGCTCCAGGCCCTCGACCGTGGTCGTCACCATCTCGCCGCCGAGCGCGGTGGCGATCACGTCCTGCAGCATGTCGATGGTGAGCCCATAGCGCGCGAGCTGGTCGCGGCGCGGCACGATGTCCACGTAGTAGCCGCCGGCCACGCGCTCGGCGTAGGCGCTGCTCGCGCCGGGCACCTTGCGCACGGCGGCTTCCACCGCCTGCGCCACCTTCTCCAGCGTCTCCAGGTCCTTGCCGAACACCTTCACCCCCACCGGCGTGCGGATGCCGGTGCTGAGCATGTCGATGCGCGCCTTGATCGGCATGGTCCACGAGTTGGCCAGGCCGGGGAACTTGAGTGCGGCGTCCATCTCGGCAATGAGCTTGTCGGTGGTCATGCCCGGGCGCCACTGGTCCTGGGGCTTGAGGTTGATGACGGTCTCGAACATCTCGAGCGGCGCGGGGTCGGTGGCGGTGTTGGCGCGGCCGGCCTTGCCGTACACCGATTCGACCTCGGGGAAGGTCTTGATGATGCGGTTCGTCGTCGCAAGCAGGCGCCCGGCCTCGGTCACCGACATCCCCGGCAGCGCCGCAGGCATGTAGAACAGCGTGCCTTCGTTGAGCGTCGGCATGAACTCCGAGCCGATCTGGCGCGCCGGCACGATGGTGGCCGCCATCGCCAGCACCGCCAGCAGCAGCGTCACCAGCTTGAAGCGCAGCACGCCCTGGATGATCGGCCGGTACAGCCAGATCAGCAGCCGGTTCACCGGGTTCTTCGCCTCGGGCAGGATGCGCCCGCGCACGAAGAACAGCATCAGCACCGGCACCAGCGTCACCGACAGCAGCGCGGCGCCGGCCATGGCGAAGGTCTTGGTGAAGGCGAGCGGCGAGAACAGCCGGCCCTCCTGGCCTTCGAGCGCGAACACCGGCAGGAAGGACACGGTGATGATCAGCAGCGAGAAGAACAGCGCCGGCCCGACCTCCTTGCAGGCGAGCACGATCGCCGCTGCGCGCTGCGGCTGGGTGGCGCCCTCGGGCAGGCGCTCGATGTGCTTGTGCGCGTTCTCGATCATCACGATCGCCGCATCCACCATCGCTCCGATCGCGATCGCGATCCCGCCCAGGCTCATGATGTTCGAGCCCAGGCCGAGCGAACGCATGGCGATGAAGGCGAACAGGATGCCGAGCGGCAGCGTGATGATGGCCACCAGCGCGCTGCGCACATGCAGCAGGAAGATCACGCACACGGCGGCGACGATCAGGCTCTCCTCGAGCAGCGTCCACTTGAGGTTGCCGATCGCGCGCTCGATGAGCTCGGAGCGGTCATAGACCGGCACGATCTCGGCGCCCGCCGGCAGCCCGGGCGTGATCTCGGCGATCTTGGCCTTGACGTTGGCGATCACGTCGAGCGCGTTCTGGCCGAAGCGCGCCATGACGATGCCGGAGGCGACCTCGCCCTCGCCGTTCAACTCGGCGATGCCGCGCCGCTCGGCCGGCACCAGTTCGACGCGGGCGACGTCGCCCACCCGCACCGGCGTGCCGCGCTCGGCCTTCAACACGATGTCGGAGATGTCATCCACGCTGCGCAGGTAGCCGCGCCCGCGCACCATGTACTCCTTCTCGGCGAGTTCCAGCACGCGGCCGCCGACGTCGCGGTTGGAGGCGCGGATGGCTTGCGTGACCTGGTCGAGCGTGATGCCGTAGCCGGCCAGGCGCAGCGGATCGACGGTGACCTGGTACTCGCGCACGAAGCCACCGATGCTGGCGACTTCCGACACGCCCTGCGCCTTGGTGAGCTGGTAGCGCACGTACCAGTCCTGCAGGCTGCGCGTGTCGGCCAGGCTCATGTCCTTGCCGAGCACGGCATATTGGTAGACCCAGCCCACGCCGGTCGCGTCCGGCCCGATCTGCGGCGCCACGCCCTGCGGCAGGCGGCTGGCGGCGGTGCTCAGATATTCGAGCACGCGCGAACGCGCCCAGTAGATGTCGGTGCCGTCCTCGAAGATCACATACACATAGGACGCGCCGAACATCGAGAAGCCGCGCACCACCTTGGCGCGCGGCACCGCCAGCATCGAGGTGGTGAGCGGATAGGTGACCTGGTCCTCGACCACCTGCGGCGCCTGGCCGGGGTAGTCGGTGTAGACGATGACCTGCACGTCCGAGAGGTCGGGCAGCGCGTCGAGCGGCGTGTGCTTGACCGCGTAGAGGCCACCGCCAATCAGGAACAGCGTGGCCAGCAGGACGAGGAAGACGTTGCGTGCCGACCAGTCGATGACGCGGTCGAGCAGGCCGGGTGCTGCCGGTCTGGCTGCCGCGTCGGTTGGCACGACGTTCGAAGAGTCTGTCACAGGGGCATGCATCTCAGTGCCCCCCGTGACCGCCGGCGCTCGGTGCAGGCGCAGTGCCTGCAACCGGCTCGATGCCTGTGATGATGTACTCGCCTGGCTCACCCGCCTCGAAGACGAACCGCACCGGCGAGCCTGGGGCGATGCTCTTCACCAGCGCCGGATCGGCAATCATGAAGTCCATGGTCATCGCCGGCCACTGGAGAGCCGGAATCTCACCGTGCGTCATCGTCACGCTGCCGGCTTCGGCATCCAGGGCATCGAACGTTCCTTGCGCTTCGTAACGCGTCGGGCTCGCTTGGGGCTGATCACCGGCATCGGGCTCGAGCAGGTTGGAGAGTGCCGCCTTGAGCTGGCTCTCCGAGTCGATCAGGAAGTTGGCCGAAACCACCACGCGATCGCCCGCCGCCACGCCGTCGAGCACCTCGACCACATCACGTCCGCGCTGGCCGAGCTTCACTGCCTGCGGCTTGAAGCGGCCTTCACCGAGGGCGAGGAGAACGACCCGGCGCTCGCCATCATCGATGATCGCCGAGGTCGGCACGGTAACCTTCGGAGTGGCATCACCTGCCGCCAGCGCGATCTGGGCGAACATGCCCGGGCGCAACAGGCCTTCCGTGTTGTCCATTGCCAGCCGCACGCGGGTGCTGCGCGTCGCGGCGTCCAACGTCGGATAGAGATAATCGACCCGCGCCGCGAAGCTGCGACCAGGATAGGCCTCGAGCGCCACCTGCGCGGTCTGACCAACCTGCACGCGAGCGAGGTCCTGTTCATACACATCGGCAATGATCCACACTTTCGACAGGTCGGCGATGCGGAACAGTGCGTCTCCCGGCATGAAGCGTCCACCTTCGATGGCCTCCTTCTCCAGTACCACGCCGCTCGCCGGGGCGTGGAAGACCTGGCGTGCGCCGACCTGGCCGGCCACCTCCAGGTTGCGCAGGCGCGCACGCGTGGCCTCGGCAAGGCGGCGGGCGGATTCGCTCGCGACTGGATCTTGCGCCTCACTCTGGTTCGCCAGACGCTCGGCAATGCGCAGTTCCTCGCCGGTGGATTGCAGCTCGGGGCTGTAGGCGGTGAACAACGGCTGGCCCTTCTTCACCGGATCGCCGACCGCATTCACATGCAGGCGCTCGATCCAGCCCTCGAAGCGCGGTGCCACCACCACCTGCCTGCGCTCGTCGAGCTCGATCCGACCGCTGGCGCGGACCGCGGCATCTACGGTGCGCAGTTCGACCTCTGCGGTCTTCACCCCCAGGGTCTGGATGCGCGCCGGGCTGACGACCACCGCGCCGCTGTCGTCGGGCCGGTCGTCGGCATAGACCGGGATGTAGTCCATGCCCATCGAGTCCTTCTTCGGCACCGGCGAGGTGTCCGGTAACCCCATCGGGTTGCGGTAGTAGAGGATCTTGCGTTCACCGTCGGCGGGCGCTGCGCTATCGCTTTGCGCCTGGCTTTCGCTGATCAGCGGAACTGGGTCTCCAGCAATTTGCAGGTGCGCAATCCAGTATCCCGCACCTATGGCAATCGCCACGCCCACAGCGATCGCCGTCATTCGAACGGCTGAGCTCACTTCAGATCCCCCGTTAGTTTCTTGATTTCTGTCAGCGCCAGGCGCGTGTCGAGCTCGGCCTTCAAGCGTTGAGTCCGGATGTCGATGAGCTGGCGCTCGGCTTCGATCACGCTGTCGAAGTCGACCTTGCCGCTGCTGAGCGCGGCCTGACTTGCATCCCGGGTGGCCTGGGCCTGCGGCAGCAACGTATGTTCGAGCAGGCGCAAGGTCTCGCGGCCTTGCGCATACATCGACCAGGCAATACCGAGCTCGCCGGTCGCGCGCGCGCGGGCGTCCTCCCGCCGCGCCTCGGCCGCCATCAGCATGTACTCGGCTTCGCGCTCCCTGGCGCGACGGCTGGACTGCTGCAGCGGGATCATCACCTCGAACATCACGTCCCACGACGCCTTGCCTTCATCCGGGCGGTTGTTGCGCACGCCAACGGCGAAGTCCGGCAAGCGGTCCTGATACGTTCGTTCGCGCTCGGCACGTGCCACGTCGATGCCGTAGGCGGCGGCATTCACGTCCGGGTTGGCACTGGCCGCCGACTCAAAAAGGGCGCCCGCCTCCAGCTGCTCGGGCAAGGGGGCTGGATCTGCGGGTGTGGCGAGCGGCGCATCATGCGCCCGGCCGAGCAGGCCGTTGAGCCCCGCTGCCAGCCCCTTGCGCCGCTGTTCGACCTCCACGAGCGCGAGGCGCTGGGCAGTGATTTCGCGCTGCATGCGCAGCACCGCCTGCTGCGGCAGCAGACCCAGCTCGTAACGGGTGAGGCTCAGCGCCTCCAGGCTTTGCAGCAGGGTCAAGCCCTCGCGGTTGAGGACGAGTTCGCGGTCGGCGGCGTAGTAGCGCAACCACAGCGTCTCGATCTTTGCCGCGAGCTCAGCCCAGGAGGTATCGCGCATCGCATCAGCCTGGGTCGCCTGGGCTTCGGCGGCCTTCACCGCCAGCTCGCGCTTACCCCACCCGGGTAGCGGCTGGGTGATGCGGTAGCGGGTCTCGCCCACCTGGCCGGGCAGCAACGACGCCGAGCGCCCGCTCATGGTGTTGGTGGCGTCCATCAGCTCGACCTCGAACGTCGGGTCGGGCAGCGCACCGGCGGGCGTCACGCGCTCCTGCGCTGCGGACGCTTCCGCGCGGGCAGCGGCAAAGCCGGGGTTGCTGTGGCGCGCATATTCAATCAGCGCCTGGGGGCTCGAGCCGAGCGTTGGAGTGTCGGGCGAACCCTGTGTCCAGGCACTGCCACTTCCCAGCGTGAGCGCGACCACCAGTGCAAGCGCTGCAGGACGTAGCAGGTGAGATGAGGGTACTGCGAACGGGGATTTCATCGAGAAACGATTCCGGCAGGCGGTGAAGTGCATGCGCAGGCCCTTCGCCACCCGCCTCGTCGTTCAGCCACTCAGTGGGGCATCCCCACGGCTGGCCGGTCAGAGTGGAACGCGACGCACCTGCGGGATAGGCGTCACTGGGCGGGCTCGAGAGACGTCACGGTCAGCGCACCGCCGACCTTCTCGACCGCGAACCGGATCTTGTCGCCCGCCTTGACCTGATCAAGCATGCCCGGCTCGGCCGCGCGGAACACCATGGTCATCGCCGGCATGCCGAGCGACTCCAGGGGGCCATGGGCAATGGTCAGCTTGCCAGCCGACTTGTCGATCTTCTTGACCGTGCCCTCGGCCAGCTTGGCGTTAGCTTCGGCCGGGGCACTCGCCCCGCCGTGATGTGCATCGTGATCGGCCTGTGCGAACGCAAGCGGGGCGCCGCCGCCGAGCACGGCCAGGAGCGCAGTGGTGATGAGGGTCTTTTTCATGATGGGCTTCTCCAAGGGTTCAAATTCTGTGTGAGTTCGAGAGTGAGCACGATTATGCGAAGCGCTCACCAACGGGACGCTGACGCACGGATTACATTTCTGTCAGCCGACCTTGATCGTGCCGATCATGCCGGCCTGGAAGTGGCCGGGAATCAGGCAGGCGAACTGGAAGTCCCCCGCACGGTTGAAGTGCCAGATCATTTCTCCGCGCCCACCTGGCGCGACATGCGACATCCACGGTTCGTCATGTTCCATCTCCGGGAAGCGCTGCATCATCTCCGCGTGCTCGGCAAGCGTCTTGGGCGTACCGACCACCATCTCGTGCATCACCGCGCCTCGATTTTCGTGGGTGAATCGGATCGTCTCGCCCAGACGCACCTCGATGCGGTCCGGAACGAAGCGCATCTCATCGGTCATCACGATGGCGATCGCGCGCGAGACGGCTTTCGCGTCCCCCGCAATCCCCCATTGCTGCTGCTCCTTGGGGGTATCGGACGCTGCTTTGTCGGCATGCTCGGCATTACCATGGGCGAACGTGCTGCGGTGAACGGCAAGCACACCGGCAGCAAGGCTGGTGGCCAGAAATCGACGACGACTTTTCATTGGGGGCTCCGTCTCTGTGATGGGTGAACCTTCATTGGTTTGTGCTTTGTGCCGATGGCGAGGCATTCGATTTCAATGACCTTGGTGGCCGGTGGGTTTGCGTACGGCCATCTGGATGGGCTGTCCGCCCCCTTTACGCGGTATGCTTGAGGCGCCGACCGCATCGCTGCGCGGGGGTTCAGGCAGGACTGCACCCTCCCACTCGTAGGCCACCGTTCCTTTCGGATGCTTGAACCAGCCCGGGTCGCGGTAGTCGCCCGGTTTCTGGTCGCGGCGTACCTTGAGTACGGTGAACATGCCGCCCATCTCGATGGCGCCGAACGGTCCCTGCCCGGTCATCATCGGCAGGGTGTTGTCGGGCAGCGGCATCTCCATCTCGCCCATGTCAGCCATGCCGCGCTCGCCCATCAGCATGTAGTCGGGCACCAGCTTCTGGATGTCCTCGACCAAGCCGCGATGGTCGACGCCGATCATGGTCGGTACGTCGTGGCCCATCGCGTTCATGGTGTGGTGCGACTTGTGGCAGTGCATCGCCCAGTCGCCCTCCTCGTCGGCGATGAACTCGATCTGGCGCATCTGGCCCACCGCCACATCGGTGGTCACTTCGGGCCAGCGCGACTCGGGCCGCGTCGGCCCGCCATCGGTGCCGGTGACCTCGAACTCGTGGCCGTGGATGTGGATCGGGTGGTTGGTCATGGTCAGGTTGCCGATGCGCACCCGCACCCGGTCGCCCTTCCTGACGTTGAGCGAGCCGATGCCGGGGAAGGCCCGGCTGTTCCAGGTCCACAGGTTGAAGTCGAGCATGGTGTTGATCTTCGGCACGTAGCTGCCCGGCTCGATGTCGTAGGCGTTGAGCAGGAAGCAGAAGTCGCGGTCCACGCGTGCGATGTGCGGATGCGGCGCGTGCGGATGCGTGACCCAGAAGCCCATCATGCCCATCGCCATCTGCACCATCTCGTCGGCGTGCGGGTGGTACATGAAGGTGCCGGGGCGGCGGGCGACGAACTCATAGACGAAGGTCTTGCCTGGCGGGATCTGCGGCTGGTTGAGGCCGCCGACCCCGTCCATGCCGTTGGGCAGGCGCTGGCCGTGCCAGTGGATGGTGGTGTGCTCGGGCAGCCGGTTGGTGACGAAGATGCGCACGCGGTCGCCCTCGACGACCTCGATCGTGGGCCCAGGCGACTGCCCGTTGTAGCCCCACAGCCGCGCCACCATGCCGGGGGCGATCTCGCGCTCGACCGGCTCGGCGACGAGGTGGAACTCCTTCACGCCGTTGCGCATGCGCCAGGGCGCGGTCCAGCCGTTCAAGGTGACGACCGGGTCGTAGGGGCGTCCGTCTGGTGGCGACAGTGGGGCTGCGGTGGCCGCGCTGGTCTGGATCACGGGTTCGGGCAGCGCGGCGAGCGCGGCGCGGTTGACGGTTCCGGCGGCGGCCAGCAGGCCCGCCCCGGCGAGGAAGCTGCGTCGGGTGGTCATCAGCGTCTCCGGAAAGCTCAGTGGCCACCACCGGCTTGCGCCGGCGATGCGCCCGATTGAAGGGTGAGCGGGGCGATCGGCTGGCCGAGCAGGCTGGCCTTGAGTGCCGCCTCGGCGCGCCAGAAGTCGCGTTCGGCCTCGATCGCCTGCACCACGCTGGCCGACTGAGCGCGGGCAGCGGCAAGGAGCTCGAACACGCCGATCAGCATCCCGTTGTACTGGAGCACCGACTCTTCGGTGATGTTCTGACGCAGCGGAACCACCTCGCTACGGTAGTGGCGCGCGAGATCGTATGCACTGCGATAACCCTCGTAGGCCACCCGGACCTGGGAGCTGGCGTTATTGGCGACCTCGAGCGTGCGGTTGAATGCCGACAGGTAGCGTGCCTCACTGCCGGCGCGCGCGGCATCGCCGAAGTCGAACAGCGGCAGCGGCAGCTCGATCTCGAAGCCGTGCTGGCTCGATTCGCCGGTCTCGCTGTTGCGTACGCCCGCCACATGCAGGCCGTTCACCACGCTGGTCACCCGCGTGAGGCCCAGGCTCTTCGCCGTACGCTCGAGGTCGGTGCGGGCGATGCGCACGTCGAGTCGGTTCTCGAGCAGCGTCGCGCCGGCGGTCGCTTCATCCATCGGCACCTCGGGCAGGGCCGGCAGCTGGTCCGGCAAACGCAGCGCCTGCGCTTGGCCAGGGGAGAGCCCCAGACGCTGGATCAACGCCTCACGCGCGGCGCTGGCGTTCTGCCGCGCGCGGATCAGGTTGGCCGTTTCCTCGGCGGCGAGTGCCTGCTCGCGTGCCCGCTGCAGGCGGCTGAAATTGCCCGTGGCCTGCATCCGGCGCGCCAGCTCGGCAGCGGTACCGGCGGCCGTGGTCACTTCCTCGCGGTAGCGGGCGACCTGCCGCGAAGCGACTGCATCGATCCAGGCCTGGCGCACTTCGGTGACGGTGCCCAGCAGTGCAATGGAAGACTGCAGCCGGGTCTGCTGCTGGCGAAACTCGGCCTGCTCCAGCCGCGCGGGCAGGAACAGTAAATCGAATAGCGAGATGCCCAGCGAGCGGCCGATGTCGAGTTCGCGCCCCTCTGCGCCCGAACGGAACAGGCGCTCGAAGGTGAACACCGGATTGCCGATGCGGGCCGAACCGGTGGCGTCCGCCGAAGCCACGGCGGCATCCGCCAGCAGGGTCTGGAAGGCCGGGCTGTAGCCGAGTGCGATGCGCACCGCGTCGTCGATCAGCAGCGGCTGCGCGAGCAGGCGATCGACCTCGCCGCGCATCGCATCACGATCGGTCTCCGAGCGCAGCCAGCGTACTTCGCTCCCCGCTTGCTCGCGGGCGAAACGCTCGACCTCGGCAAAGTTCCGATCGATCGCAATGCTGGCGCACCCGGTCAGCACGGCGGCGGCCAGCAACGATACGGGAAGGCTCGCGATCATCGCTCGTCCCCTTTCGAAGACGGTGTGAGGTGACCCATGTGTCCACCCAGGCGCCCGGCCTCGTCGTTGGTGTCCTTCCACGAGCGCAGGGGCTCGTCAATGCGGTAGGGCCGGTAGTCGTTCAGGGGTGAGCGGTAAACGGGGAGGGCCTGTGGCCTGGGTTGCGCACTCGCCGCCGCAGGCCGGGTCTCGGCAGGCTCGTGTTCAGCGGGGATCGATGGCGACAAGGACTCGGCCGGGGCGCCCGTCATGAGTGCTAGGGCGACGGCCAGTCCTCCACCGAAGTGGAGGATTCGTCTCTGCATGGGGAGCGTCTCTTTGCCGGTCTTGTGGTGAATCTGACGCGGAGCGATCGACGAAGCCGCCGCCCCGCGTCTGGCGCCTCAGTTGGGCATCGCCGGCTTGGTGCCCGGATACATCTTCATCATGTTCTGCATCATGCCCATGTGCTGTTGCATCAGCTTCATGTGCTCCTGTATGAGCTTGGGATCCATCATCATGCCGCCCATTGGTCCAGCCCCGGGGCCAGCCCCCTTCATCATCGGGCCTGCGCCCATGGGCCCGCCCTGCACCTGGCCACCCACCATCGGGCAACCTGCGGGCATGCTCTGCGAGGCCGCATCGAGGGCCTTGATCTGCTCCTCCATCAGGGCCATGCGGTGCGCAGGATCGGTCGTTTCACGGATCGACTTCATGCGTGCCTGGAGCGCCGGGACGCTGGCTGCGGGAGGCCACGCCTGCGCCTGATCCGTGGTTTGTGCCACGACCGGGCCGCCATACAAGACTGCCGCCAGGGCGACAACCGGCGCGAGCCGGCCAAGACGATTCAGACGGTGTTTCATGATCGATCTCCCAGTGATTGCGGTGCGAAGCCGTTGCGACGCGCAAGGACGTGCCACGCAAGCCATCTTGCGCCTGCGCACCTGTCGCCGGCCTGACCTGGAGGTTACATTTCTGTAATCCCGCGTGGCGTCCGAGCCCGAGGAGCAAAATCGGACGCATGCAGAAAGAAACGTGCAGGAGTAACACCATGAAAATCCTGATCGTCGAAGACGAGATCAAGACCGGCGACTACCTGCGCCAGGGTCTGACCGAGGCCGGCTTCGTCGCCGACCTCGCCAGGGACGGCCTCGATGGGCTGCACCTCGCGCTCAATGGCGACTACGACCTCGTCGTGCTCGATGTGATGCTGCCTTCGCTCGATGGCTGGGGAATCCTGCAGACGCTGCGCCGCAACAACAGGGCGATGCCCGTGCTGTTCCTGACTGCGCGTGATCAGGTCGAGGATCGGGTCCGCGGCCTCGAACTCGGCGCCGACGACTACCTGGTCAAGCCCTTCGCGTTTTCCGAGTTCCTTGCGCGCGTGCGCACGCTTCTGCGCCGGGGGCGGAGCCAGGAGCCCGAGATGCTGCGCTCGGCGAACCTGGAACTGGATCTGCTGCGCCGCCGTGTGACCCGCTGCGGGCAACGCATCGACCTGACCGCCAAGGAGTTCGCCCTGCTCGAACTGTTGCTGCGCCGCAAGGGCGAGGTGCTGCCGCGCTCCCTGATCGCTTCGCAGGTCTGGGACATGAACTTCGACAGCGACACCAACGTGATCGAGGTCGCCGTTCGCAGGCTGCGGGTGAAGGTCGACGACCCCTTCGAACCCAAGCTGATCCGCACCGTGCGCGGCATGGGCTACGTGCTCGAAGCGATGGAGCCGGCCTGACGATGATCCGCATCCGTTCGCTGACCGCGCGCCTGGCAAGCCTTTTCGCGGCCCTGACCGCCTCCCTTCTGGTATTGGCGGCGGTTCTTTTCGGACGCATGCTGGACGCGCACTTCCAGGAACTGGACCTGCACGAATTGAACGGAAAGGTCGCGCTCATCCGCAACGCCCTGCAGGATGAGAGCGGGGATTCCGCGCTGGCGGAGCGCATCCAGGTGCTCGAGCGCGCCTTTGTCGGGCACGAAAGCGTGGGCGTCCTGCTGCGCGAAACCGGCGGGCGCGTGGTGCACGTCATTCATCCGGAGCATTTCACTCCCGCGCAACGCGCGGGCACGCCTCTCGCCGCCGCGACGGAGGACGGGGCGGGCGACTGGTCGGTCGAGGGGCGGCCCCATCGCGGGGTCGAGGCCCGCATCGCGTTGCCGGGGGGGCGCGCGGGCGATACCGCACTCGAAGTCCTGGTGGCGCTGGATTTGTCGCATCACGCGCACTTTCTCGCCTCCGTGCGCAGCGCGACCTGGGCGGGCGTGGCCGTGGCGGCGCTGGTGGCGGCCCTGTTCGGGTGGCTTGCCGCTCACCGGGGGCTCGCCCCGCTGCGCCGGGTCACCGAGACCGCCCGCAGGCTCTCGGCCCGCCAGCTGGGCGAACGGCTCGCGGCCGGCGATGCGCCCCTCGAGGTGCGTGACCATGTCGAAGCCTTCAATGGCATGCTCGCCCGCCTGGAAGCCGCGTTCCAGCAGCTTGCCGACTATTCGGCGGATATCGCGCACGAGCTGCGCACGCCGGTCTCGAACCTGATGACCCAGACCCAGGTCGCGCTGTCGCGGTCACGCACGGCCGAGGAATACCAGGACATCCTGGCGTCCAATCTCGAGGAATACGAGCGCATCGCGCGCATGGTCAGCGACATGCTGTTCCTTGCCAAGGCAGACGGAAACACGCTCGCCCGTGGGGGCGAGTCGATCGATCTGGCCCGCGAGGCGGATGCGCTGATCGACTTCTACGACGCGCTCGCCGATGAGCGCGGAGTCCGCATCGTGCGCACGGGCCGGGCGACCGTTCGGGGCGACCGCTCGATGTTGCGGCGGGCACTGTCGAACCTGATCTCGAACGCCTTGCGCCACACGCCGGCGGGAGGCGAGATCACGATCGCGATCGAATCCGACGACGCTCGCGTCCGCCTGGTCGTGAGCAACGTCGGCGACCCCATCCCCGCCGATCAGCTCGAGCGCATCTTCGACCGCTTCCATCGCGGCAATGCCCAGCGCGAGTCTCACGGAGAGGGAGCGGGACTGGGGCTCGCAATCACGCGCTCGATCGTTCGTGCGCATGGGGGTGAAATCACCGCGCGGTCCTCCGCGGGCATCACCAGATTCGCGATCGCCATCCCCCGGCATACCTCGACCTCGGCCACTTGACCGAGCGGCGGGCGGCCCAGTCACCGTCACGGGGAGAGCGGAACCTGGATGAATACCGGCAAATGCATTCACCGAGACAATGTCGTATTGCAATCAATTCTCAATATCGATATTATTTCCGCCTGTGTTCCGGCTGGCGCGTGCGCCGGCTTTTTTGATCCTTTTCCATGAATCGGAGAGTCCATGTCCCGCATCCCGTTTTGCACTCTGGTTACCGCGGCGCTGACAGCGCTGTCGTTCAGCGCCCACGCCCTCGAGTACCCGATCGGTACGCCGCAGCAGCGCCACGGCATGGAAGTGGCGGCCGTCTATCTGCAGCCGATCGAGATGGAGCCGGACGGGATGATGAAGAAGGCAAGCGAGTCGGACATCCATATCGAGGCCGACATCCGTGCGCTCGCCGATAACCCGAACGGCTTCGAGGAAGGCAGCTGGATCCCCTACCTGACGGTCAAGTTCGAAATCGCCAAGGTCGGCAGCGACTGGAAGCAGGTCGGCGACTTCATGCCGATGGTGGCGAGCGACGGTCCGCACTATGGCGACAACATCAAGCTCGACGGCCCCGGCAAGTACAGGGTCAAGTACACGATCCTGCCGCCGGGCGAGGGGCACGGCAACCACTTCGGCCGCCACACCGACCGCGCCACCGGGGTGCGGCCGTGGTTCAAGCCTTTCGAGGTGGAAAACGAATTCACCTATGTCGGTATCGGCAAGAAAGGCGGCTACTGAGATGGCGTCCCCGCGCATTGCCCGCACGGCGCTCGCCGTCGCGCTGCTCGCCGCCGCTGGCGGCGCGGCGCAGGCGGCGACACCGCCCCAGGACAAGCTGCTCGCCGAGCTGCGCCGGCTCGCCGAGCGGGTCGAGAAGCTCGAAAAGCGCAACAGCGAGCTCGAAGCCCGCCTCGCTGTACCGGCGCCGGCCCCCGCGCTTGCACAGCGCGTTGCCGCGCTCGAGCAGGCCAGCAAGGAAGTCGCCGCCGGCCTCGAGAGCGACCGCATCAGCGCCCGCGAACCCGAGCTTGTGACCCGCCTGAAGGCGGTCGAGGCCAAGACCGAGGCGATCGGTGCGCCCACCCGCCTGGCCGAAGCGCTCGACGGCATCGCGGTCGAGGCCAGCGTCGCCGCGGTGGCGCAGCGCATCGACGGCGACGCCAATGCCGACGGCAAGGACGTCTCGCTGCTGTCGTGGCGCGGTGATCTCGGCATCACCCTGCCTGCAGGCGACATCGGCGCCGGTACGGGCGAGTTCTTCGCCCAGCTGCGCGTCGGCCAGGAGGGCGAAGGCCTGCCCGAGGCCAATCCGGCCTTCACCGGCGCCTACAACAGTCTCGCCTTCCAGGGCGGGGCCGGTTCGCAGGACAGCTACGCGATCGTCGCCCAGGCCTGGTACCAGCTGACGACGCCGCTCGGTACGCACCCGAACACGCCGCACAGCCTGCAGCTCACCGTGGGCAAGATGGACCCCTTCGTATTCTTCGACCAGAACGCGATCGCCGACAACGAGGCGGAGAAGTTCCTCAACAACGTTTTCGTGCATAACCCGCTGCTCGACTCGGGCGGTGCGGTCGGCGCCGACGACTACGGTTTCAGTCCCGGCCTGCGCCTGGCCTACCGCAACGAGCGCAGTGCGCCGGACTGGTGGCAGGCTTCGGTGGCCGCGTTCGGTGCCGGCGAGGGGGCGAAGTTCGGGCGCAGCTTCACCAAGCCCTTCGTCATCGGCCAGCTCGAGTACGGGCGCAAGAACCAGGGCTTCGACGGCAACTATCGCCTCTATGCCTGGCGCAACGGCCAGTACGAGGGCTTCGACGGCAGCGTCGACGCCACCACCGGCTGGGGCCTGAGTATCGACCAGCGCGTGCATGAAGACCTCACCCTGTTCGCCCGCTACGGCCGGGCGAGTTCGGGCAAGGCCGCCTTTGACCGCGCGCTGACCGTGGGCAGCGAGCTCACCGGCAATGCCTGGGGCCGTGGTGCCGACGGCGTCGGCCTGGCCTGGGCCTGGCTGCGCGCGAGCGACGAGTTCCGCGCCGAAGCACCGCTGTCGGCCGACTTCGGCTATGACGCCCGTGGTGCCGAGCAGGTCGCCGAGCTCTACTACCGCTGGCAGGTGAACCCGCAGCTGTCGCTGACGCCCGACCTGCAATACATCCGGCGGGCCGCCGCCGACCCCGATGCGGAATCGGTCACGGTGTTCGGTCTGCGCGGACTCTATGCGTTCTGATCCTCTTCCGCCCTTTCTGCCCCGCCCCGCTTCGTGCCGGGCGGGGTTTTTCGCCATTCAGCGTGCCCCTATCGAGATCATGAATCCTGTCCGCCTGTCCGCAGCGGCCTTCGCCGCCATCTTGCTCGTCGCGCCGCTCGCGGCGCATGCCGAGATGCCCACCTTCGAGGTCGTCGCCGAGAACGGCCGCTTCACCCCCGAAACCATCGAAGTGCCGGCCGGCACCCGTTTCCGCCTGCGCCTGATCAACCGCAATGCCGGCCCGGAAGAGTTCGAGACCACGCGCCCGTTCAAGGAGCTCGTCGTCGGCCCCGGCGTCACCCGCACGACGATTTACCCGCCGCTCAAGGCCGGCACCTATCCCTTCTTCGGCGAGTTCCATCCCGACACCGCGAAGGGCCAGTTCATCGCGCGCTGAGCTGGGCCGGCGCGGAGCACGCGGCATCTACAAATAACGAGTACGGTCGAGAGCACGAACCATGGGTAATGCATTGTTCATCGTCTGGCGCGAAAGCGTCGAAGCGATCCTGGTGATCAGCATCCTCTACGCCTGGATCGGCGCGCGCGGCGACGGCCGCATCGGGGTGCGCCACCTGTGGGCAGGGGTCGGCGGCGGGCTGGTGCTCGCCGGCGTGCTCGCGCTCGCCATGCTTGGTCTGAGCAGCCAGCTCGCCGGCGATGCGCTGGAGCTGTTCCAGGCCGCGATCGTGATCCTCGCCGCCGGCCTGATCACCCACATGGTGCTGTGGATGCGCGCCCACGGCCGCCACATCAAACGCGAGCTCGAGGCCGGCCTCGCGCGTGCGGCGGAGAATGCGGGCGGACTGTCGGTGGCGCTGCTGGCGGCGATCGCGGTCGGGCGCGAGGGCGCGGAGACGGTGCTGTTCCTCTACGGGCTCGGCCTCGAGCAGTCGGGCGCGGCGCTCAACGGCATGCTCGCCGGCGCCGGCATCGGTTTCGTGCTGGCGCTGCTGACCGCCTGGCTGATCCAGCGCGGTGCGCACTGGCTGCCGCAGCGGGTGTTCTTCCGCGCCAGCGAGCTGGTGCTGCTGCTGCTTGCCGCCGGCCTGCTGGTCGCGGGCGTGGAGCGCCTGATCAACCTCGAATGGCTGCCGCCGCTGCTCGAGCCGGTGTGGGACAGCTCGGCGCTGCTCGACGATGGCGGCACGCTCGGCGGTATCGCCAGCGCCTTCGCCGGCTACCGTTCGCAGCCCTCGCTGATGGCGCTGTGCGCGTGGGGCGGCTACTGGCTGCTGGTCGCTGCGCTCGGCCGCCTGCAGCGGCGGAGGGTGGCATGAGCGCGCCCGCACGGCCGCCCGAAGGGACGCGCTCGCCTCCCCCGGGGAGGAGGTCGCGTAGCGACAGGAGGGTCGTCCGGTGAGCGAGGCGCGCCGAGCGGTGGCGTCCGGCTGGCGCCCTGCCGGGCAGGCTCCCGGTGCAAGGAGGAGGCGATGAGCGGTAGCACCGCGTCTGCGCCGGCGCCGCGCCGGCCCCCCGTGCTTGCCCGTCTCGGTGAGGCGATGCGCCGCCATCGCGGCTCGATCGTCGGCCTCCAGTGGGCGGTGCTGGCGGTGTACCTGGTCCTCGTCGTCACCCCCGCCTTCCTGCCGCTGCCCGCTTCCGGCGCCCGCCTGTGGGACGACCTGACCCTGTTTGCACAGTTCGTGTTCTGGGGTCTGTGGTGGCCGTTCGTGCTGCTGTCGATGATGCTGATGGGGCGGGTGTGGTGCGGCGTGCTGTGCCCGGAAGGCTTTCTCGCCGAGCAGGCTTCGCGCGTCGGCCTCGGCCGTCCGGTGCCGCGCTGGATCAAGTGGGGGGGCTGGCCTTTCGTCGCCTTCGTCCTCACCACCGTCTATGGGCAACTGGTCAGCGTGTATGAATACGCCCAGGCCGCGCTGCTGGTGCTCGGCGGTTCGACCGTCGCCGCGGTCGCGGTCGGCCTCGTCTATGGGCGCGGCAAGCGCGTCTGGTGCCGCCACCTGTGCCCGGTGAGCGGCGTGTTCGGCCTGCTCGCGCGCCTCGCCCCGGTACATTTCCGCACCGACCGCGCCGCCTGGGAGGCCGCGCCGGCGCGCAAGGGGAGGGCGGTCGATTGTGCGCCGCTGGTCGACATCCGCCGCATGGAAAGCGCCGCCGACTGCCACATGTGCGGGCGCTGCGCCGGCCACCGCGACGCGGTGAGCCTCGCCGCGCGTCTGCCCGGCAGTGAAGTCGCGCGCCTGCGCGGCACCGATGTCCAGCCCTGGGAAGTGCGCCTGCTCGTGTTCGGCGTCATCGGCACCGCGATCGGCGCCTTCCAGTGGTCGGCTTCGCCCTGGTTCGTGCGCGCCAAGCTCGCGGTCGCCGAGTGGCTGGTCGAGCGCGAGGCCTTCGCCCTCTTCGACAGCGACATTCCGTGGTGGCTGCTGACCCATTACCCGGAAGCGAGCGACGTGTTCACCTGGCTCGACGGCCTGATGATCCTCGCCTACATCGGCGCCGCCGCGCTCCTCATCGGCGGCTGGATCAGCCTGTGGCTGCGCGTGGCGGGCCTTGCCCTGGGCGAGGCGCGGGCGCACCTGCGCCTGGCCTACGCGCTGATTCCGCTCGGCGGCGTCGGCGTGTTCCTGGGCCTGTCGGCGCTGACCGTGACCCTGCTCGCGGCCGAAGGCGTCGTGATTCCGGCGCTGCCGCTCTGGCGTGGCGGGCTGCTCGCGCTGGCCACCGCCGCCAGTCTCGTCCTCGCCGCCCTGCAGCTGCGCCGCGCGCCGCCGTCCGTGGGCCGCCGGGGCGCGGCCTTCGCCGCCTTCGCGGTGGCGACGGCGGGGGCGGTGCTGCCGTGGGTGACGATGTTCTACCTGTGGTGAGGGCGGCTCACACCCACTGCCGGCGGCGTTCCATCAGCTTCCAGATCAGCGGCGTGAGGATCAGCTGCATCGCCAGGTCGAGCTTTCCCCCCGGGATCACGATGGTGTTGGCGCGGCTCATGAATGAATCGTGGATCATGCGCAGCAGGTAGGGGAAGTCGACGCCGCGCGGGTCCTTGAAGCGGATCACCACCATTGATTCGTCCTGGGTCGGGACGCTGGTGGCGATGAAGGGATTCGAGGTGTCGACCACCGGCACGCGCTGGAAGTTGATGTGGGTGCGGGCGAACTGGGGCACGATGTGGTGCACGTAGTCGTGCATCCGGCGCAGGATGGTGTCCTGGACCGCCTCGGCGGTGTAGCCACGGAGCTTGGTGTCGCGATGCAGCTTCTGGATCCATTCGAGGTTGATGATCGGCACCACGCCGATCAGCAGATCGACATGGCGGGCGACGTCGACTTCGCCGGTGACCAGGGCGCCGTGCAGGCCTTCGTAGAACAGGCAGTCGGTCCCCACCGGCAGGTCTTCCCATTCGGTGAACGTGCCCATCGGCAGGTTCCAGCGCATCGACTCGGCTTCGTTGTGAATGTAGTAGCGCCGCCGCCCGGTGGCCGACTCGCCGTAGGCGCGGAACAGGCTTTCGAGCTCGGCGAGCAGGTTCGCCTCCGGGCCGAAATGGCTGATGCCGCGCAGGTGGGTGCGCTCGGCGTCCTCGATCAGGGCTTGCATTTCCGCCCGGGTATAGCGATGGAAGCTATCGCCTTCGACGATCGCCGCATTGACGCTTTCGCGCTGGAAGATCGCCTCGAAAGTGTGTTTGACCGTGGTGGTGCCGGCGCCGGACGAGCCGGTGACGGCGATGATCGGGTGCTTCATGGACATGGTGGTCTCCGCCGGAGGCGTGCGCTGTCGGAGCGGCGCGGTGGTGGGGGCCGCCGCAGGGGGCGGAAAAGCGTGCTGGAGGCGGGGCGGGTCAGGAGTGTCCCTTGACCCAGGCCGACCATTCGGCAAACAGCGCCGGGCTGGCCGCGGTAATCACTCCGCGCTTGATCGCCGGTCCCGACATCAGCGTCCCGCCGTCGAGCGCTTCGGCCTGGCCGCCGGCCTCGGCGAGGATCAGGCAGCCCGCGGCGTAATCCCACAGCATCTGCCCGCCATGCAGATAGACATCGAGGCGGCCGGCGGCGACGAAACACCATTCGAGCGCGCTCGAACCGAAGTTGCGCTGGGAGTAGTAGGGGGGGCGCACGGCGAGCTCGTCGCCGAGATGGTGGCTGATGCGCTTGAAATCCACTCCGGCGACGGCGTCGTGGAGCGAGGCCGCGCTCGGGCGCAGCGGCAGTTCGGTGCCGTTGAGGAAGGCGCCGGCGCCGCGGGCGGCGTAGAAGGATTCATCGGTGATCGGGTTGTAGACGACGCCGAGGACCGGCTGGTGGTTGATCAGGTAGGCGATCGAGACGGCGAACAGCGGAATGCCGTTGGCAAAATTGGTGGTGCCGTCGATGGGGTCGATGCACCACAGGCCGCGCCCGCCTTCGTTCCAGAGCACGGCCTGTTCGGCGGCGCTCATCTCTTCGCCGAGCACCGCGCCCGGCAGCAACTGCGGCAGCGCTTCGGAAAAGCGGTGCTGGGAGATGAGGTCGGCTTCGGTAAACAGCGAGCCGTCGGCCTTGCGGCTGCGCGACGACTTCAGGTAGCGCGGCAGGATTTCCTCGCGCGCGATGTCGCGCACCAGGGATTCGAGCGCTCGGGCGCGCGCGAGGCGCTGCGAGGCGGTGGGCATGACGGACTCCTTGCCGGTCGGGTGAGCGGTGCTCGGGCCTATAATCTTACGATGATTTCACGTTTCCACTTTCCGGATCGCCTGCCTGCGGGGGGCGAAGTGGTGCTGCCCGAGGCGCTCGCCCACCATGCCCTGCGCGTCCTGCGGCTGCGCGAGGGCGAGGCGCTGGCCCTGTTCGATGGCGAGGGGGGTGAGGTCGCCGCGCGCCTGGTGGTGCGCGGCAAGACGGCCGTGGCCGTGCTCGGCGAACGCAGCGCGGCCGATCGCGAGTCGCCGCTGCAGGTGGTGCTGGTGCAGGCGCTGGCGACCGGCGACAAAATGGACTGGATCGTGCAGAAGGCGGTCGAGCTCGGTGTCGCCGCGATCCAGCCGGTGCAGGCCGAGCGCTCGGTGCTGCGCCTGGGCGGCGAGCGCGCCGACAAACGCGTGGCGCACTGGCAGCAGGTGGCGGTGTCGGCATGCGAGCAGTGCGGGCGCAACCGCATTCCCGAAGTACGGCCGGTGCAGGCGCTGGGGCAGTGGCTGGCGAGCCATCGCGAGGCCCGCAACTACCTGCTCGCGCCGGGCGGGGCGAGCGGCTTTGCCGACGCCCCGCGGCCGCCGGCCGGCGTGCACCTGCTGGTCGGCCCGGAAGGCGGCTGGAGCGAAGCCGAGCTGGCCGCGGCCGATGCCGCCGGCTGCCAGCGCGTGAGCCTGGGGCCGCGCGTGCTGCGCACCGAAACCGCCGGCCTGGCCGCGCTCGCGGTGGTGCAGGCACGCTGGGGCGATTTCTGAAGGTCGCGCCCGCGCCGCTTGCGCGGCCTGCTGCCGATGGTCGCAGATCGACGAAGGAGTCCATCGCATGTTCGAATCCGCCGAACTCGGCCACTGCACCACGACGGAGGACTACGACGCGGCGGTGCCCGGCCTGCGCGCCGAACTTCTCGATGCCCAGTTCGATCTGCTCGAACTCGGCCAGTTCGCCGTCGTGGTGCTGATCAACGGCGTCGATGGCGCGGGCAAGAGCGAGACGGTGAACCTGCTCAACGAGTGGATGGACCCGCGCCACATCCAGTCCTGGGCGTTCGATGCGCCGACCGCAGAAGAGGCCGAGCGTCCGTTCATGTGGCGCTTCTGGCGTGCGCTGCCGCCGCGCGGCAAGATCGGCGTGCTGTTCAACAACTGGTACGCCCAGCCCATCCGCGAGCGTGTCGAGCGCAGCTGCAAGAAGGCTGAACTGGACCAGCGCCTGGACGAGATCCGCCGTTTCGAGACCATGCTCGCGCACGAGGGCGTGCTGCTGATCAAGTTCTGGTTCCATCTGTCGAAGGCGGCGCAGAAGAGGCGCCTGCGGGAGCTGGAAAAGGACGCGCGCACGCGCTGGCGGATCACCGCGCGCGACTGGCGCTTTTATGCGCGCTACGACCGCTACCGTGAAGTGGCGGGCCATGTGCTGCGCACCACCAGCACCGGCGAGGCGCCGTGGCTGATCGTCGATGGCTCGGACCCGAATTATCGTGCGCTGTTTGCCGGCCGCACCCTGCTCGCCGCGCTGCGCCGCCGCCTCGACGCGGCAAGCCAGCACTGGATGGCGCGCCTGTCGGTGGCGCCCCTGCCGCCGCGCATCGATCGGGTCAATGTGCTCGATACCCTGGTGCGCCAGGACATGAAGCGCAAGGAGTACGACGAACTGCTCGAGCCGCTGCAGGGCCGGCTGGCCCTGCTGTCGCGCTCGGCGGCCTTTCGCCGGCGCGCGCTGGTGCTGGTGTTCGAAGGCATGGACGCGGCCGGTAAGGGCGGGGCGATCCGGCGCGTGGTCGGCGCCCTCGATGCGCGCCAGTACCGCATCGTGCCGATCGCCGCACCGACCGAGGAAGAGCGCGCCCAGCCCTACCTGTGGCGCTTCTGGCGGCATCTGCCGCCGCGCGGCAAGGTCGTCGTGTTCGACCGCTCCTGGTACGGCCGCGTGCTGGTCGAACGGGTCGAAGGGTTCTGCTCCGAGGCCGACTGGATGCGGGCCTACGCCGAGATCAACGATTTCGAGGATCAGCTCGTCGCGGCCGGGGCGGTGGTGGTGAAGTTCTGGCTGGCGGTCGGCAGGGACGAACAGCTGGCGCGCTTCCGGGAGCGGGAAGCCCAGCCGCACAAGCGCTTCAAGATCAGCGCGGAGGACTGGCGCAACCGCGACAAGTGGGACGACTATAGCCGCGCGGTGTGCGACATGGTCGATCGCACCAGCACCGAATATGCGCCCTGGACCCTGGTCGAGGCCGACGACAAGCATTTTGCCCGGATCAAGGTCCTGCGCACGATCTGCGAACGCCTGGAAGCGGCGCTCGGATGAGCCCGGTGGCGGGGCGGGCGCGAACCGGGGCGTGCATTCGGGCTAGAATCCCGGCATTCGATCCAGCCCCCGGCCGCGCCTTTGCCCGGTCGATGCCGCAGTGGTGAATGTGTGAACACCGAATCCAGCTCCACGTCCCCTTCTTCTCCCCCGTCCCCGGGCGCGGCCCGCGCGCCCAGGGTCGATGACGCGACGGCGCGCTTCGTCGCCTGGGTGCGCGGCGCGGCACCCTACATCCATGCCTTTCGGGGGCGCACTTTCGTCGTCGGTTTCGGCGGCGAAGTCGCTGCCGGAGAGCGCGCACAGAGCCTGGCCTACGACTGCAACCTGCTGGCGGCGCTGGGCATCCGCCTGGTGCTGGTGCATGGCGCCCGCCCGCAGATCGACGTCGAGCTGGCTCGCCGCGGGCTGGAGCCGCGCTTTCACCACGGCCTGCGGGTGACCGACGCCGAGGCGCTCGAATGCGTGAAATCGGCGATGGCGGTGACCCGTGTCGAAGTCGAGGCGCTGCTCTCCCAAGGCTTGCCCAACACGCCGATGGCGGGCAGCTACATCCGCGTCACCGGCGGCAATTTCATCACTGCGCGCCCGGTCGGGGTGGTCGATGGGGTCGATTACCAATACACCGGAGCGGTGCGCAAGATCATCGCCGAGGAAATCAACGCCGACCTCGACCAGCAGAACGTGGTGCTGATCACGCCGCTCGGGGTGTCGCCGGCGGGCGAGATCTTCAATCTGGCGATGGAGGAGGTGGCCGAGGCGGTGGCGGTGGCGCTGAAGGCCGAGAAGCTGATCTACCTGTGCGATGCGCCCGGCCTGCTCGACGCCGAGGGGCAGCTCGTCGAGTCGGTCACCGCCGACGAGGCGCAGGCCAAGCTCGACACCGGCGAAGGGCTGACCGAGGACCTGCACCTGTTCCTGCCGTGCGCGATCCGCGCGGTGCGCAAGGGGGTGGCGCGCTGCCACCTGATCGATCACGACCTCGACGGCGGCCTCCTGCTCGAGTTCTTCACTCATGCCGGGGTCGGCACGGTGGTCGCGCGCGACCCGCTGTTCCGCCTGCGCGAGGCGACGGTGGATGACGTCGGCGCGCTGGTGGCGCTGATCTCGCCGATGGAGGCCGACGGCACCCTGGTGCGCCGCGGGCGCGAGCTGCTCGAGCAGGAAATCGAGCGCTTCAGCGTCGTCGAGCATGACGGGGTGCTGGTCGGCTGCGCTGCGCTCTACCCGTTCAGCGAGGACAATGCCGCCGAGCTGGCCTGCCTGGCGGTGACCCACGAGTACCGCCGGGCCGGCCTCGGCGACCAGCTGCTGCGCCGCATCGAGCGGCGCGCGCGGCTGCAGCGGCTCGAACGCCTGTTCGTGCTCACCACCCGCACCGCGCACTGGTTCCGCGAGCGCGGCTTCAACGAAATCGGCCCCGAGGCCCTGCCGCGCAAGAAGCGCGAGCTCTACAACCTGCAGCGCCGCTCGAAGGTGTTCGTGAAGGCGCTGTGATGCGGCGGGCGGGCGCGGCCGAATCGGCTAAAATGCGCGATCAAAGTTCCGATGAACCCGACAGCAAAAGGATAGCAACATGGCTCGCATGGTGAACTGCGTCAAACTCGGACGCGAGGCCGAAGGCCTCGACCTGCCCCCGGTGCCGGGCGCGCTCGGCAAGCGGATTTTCGACAACGTGTCGAAAGAAGCGTGGCAGCAATGGGTCAAGTACCAGACCATGCTGATCAACGAGAACCGCCTCAACCTGATGGAGCCGCGGGCGCGCAAGTATCTGTCCGAGCAGATGGAAAAGCACTTCTTCGAAGGGGGCGCCGACCAGGTTTCGGGCTACGTGCCGCCCAGCCAGTAAGCCGGGCAGATCAGGACATGGGCGGGGCCTCGCTCCCCGCCAAGCGAGACGGGGGGATGGCGATGCCATCCCCCCGTGTTGTTTCACCGCCCGTGTCCGGGATGGTGCAGCTACGGGCGGGCTTCCGTGCCGTTCATCCCGCTGGCCTGGGCTTTGGTGAAGCGCACGTCTTCGCCGCTCACCATATAGACCACATGTTCGGCGATGTTCAGCGCATGGTCTCCGATGCGCTCGATCGCCTTGGCGATGAACAGCAGCTCCAGGCTGCTGGTGATGGTGCGCGGATCCTCCACCATGTAGGTGATCAGCTGGCGCGTGATGCCCTTGAAATCGCTGTCGACTTCGGTGTCCTTGAGCCGGATTGCATCGATCTCGCCGGCGTCGCCGCGGGCGAAGCCGTCGAGTGCGGAGCGCAGCATCTCGAGCGCCAGCTGGGTCGCGTGGCTGAGTCCGACTTTCGGGGGAGAGGTGGTGTCGTTCGCGTGCAGGCGTCGGGCCGCTTTGGCGATCTTCTTGGCTTCGTCGCCGACGCGCTCGAGGTCGGATACGGTCTTGATGACCGTCAGCAGCAGGCGCAGGTCGCGGGCGGTCGGCTGATGCTTGGCAATGATGTGAGTGCAGGCGTCGTCGAGCCGGATCTGCTCGAGGTTGACCGATTTGTCGGCCTCGATCGCCGCTTCGATCGAGGCCATGTCGCCGCTGCGCAATCCTTCCAGCGCTTTCGTGAACTGGGCTTCGACCATGCCGCCCATCTGCAGGACGCCGCGGCGGATCCTGTCGAGGTCGATGTCGAACTGCTTCAGCGTGTGTTCCGTCATTGTTGCCAGGAGTCCAGTCGGGAGGGCTTGCAGGCTAACAGAGGATTGTTAAGCTTTTGTTGCGCGCTTCTCGTCGCCTGCCCGCCGTCCGTCGCGGAGGCGTGCGGTTAGCGCGCCGGATCGCGCTCCAGCCGTTCCACTCCGCCCCCGCCGGCGAGCAGCAGTACGTCGGCGCCGCGTTCGGCGAAGAGGCCGTTGGTGACCACCCCGACGATCTGGTTGATGCGCGCCTCCAGTGCCACCGGGTCGGTGATCGACAGGCCGTGGACGTCGAGGATCCGGTTGCCGTTGTCGGTGACGAAGCCTTCGCGCAGCTTCGGCTCGCCGCCGAGCCGGCGCAGTTCGCGGGCGACGTGGGTGCTCGCCATCGGGATGACTTCGACCGGCAGCGGAAAGCGGCCAAGGACGTCGACGCGCTTGCTCGCATCGCAGATGCAGACGAAGCGTTCGGACACCGCGGCGACGATCTTCTCGCGCGTCAGTGCGCCGCCGCCGCCCTTGATCATGGCGAAGCCGTGGTCGATCTCGTCTGCGCCATCCACGTAGACCGGTAGCGATTCGATGCCGTTGAGGTCGAACACGTCGATGCCGTGGGCGGCGAGGCGCTGCGAGCTGGCTTCGGAACTGGAGACGGCGCCACGGATCCGGCTGCGGAGGCCGGCGAGGCCGTCGATGAAGTGGTTCACCGTGGAGCCGGTGCCGACCCCGACGATACTGCCTTCCACGATGTAATCGAGCGCAGCGAGCGCCGCAGCTTTCTTGAGTTCGTCCTGAGTCATGGGAGTGTGCCCCTGCGGGCTGCGGCCGGCATTTGTTACATCAGGCCGTGGAAAGGCTGAACGAGAACCGTGTCGCCGGGCTGCACCGCGGTGCAGTCTTCCGGCAGCACGACGAAGCAGTCGGCTTCCGACATCGAACTCAGCACGCCCGAGCCTTGGGCGCCGGCGAGTGCCACGGACAGGGCGCCGGGGGCGCGCTGCAGGCGTCCGCGCAGGTACTCGGTGCGGCCGGGCTGCTTGCGCAGGCTGAAGTCGGCGCGCGCCGGGAAGCGCTCGGCCGGCGGCAGCGGGCTGACCCCCATCAGCTTGAGCAGGGCATCGTGCACGAACTGATAGAAGGTGACCATCACTGCCACCGGGTTGCCCGGCAGGCCGAACAGCACGGCGCCGCCGATGCGACCGAACGCCATCGGTCGGCCGGGCTTGATCGCCAGCTTCCAGAACGCCACTTCGCCCAGGCGCGCCATCATCTGGCGGATGAAGTCGGCTTCGCCCACCGAGACTCCGCCGCTGGTGATGACGACGTCGGCCGTCAGCGCGGCGTCGCGGAAGGCGGCCTCGAGCGCCTCGGGGCGGTCGGGAACGACGCCCATGTCGAGGAGCTCGCAACCGAGCCGCGAGAGGGCGCCGAAGAGGGTATAGCGGTTGCTGTCGTAGACTTCGCCGGGGCCGAGCGGACGGCCGATGGAAGCGATCTCGTCGCCGGTGGAGAAGAAGGCGACGCGCAGCGGCCGGCGGACGGCGGCTTCGGCGATCCCGAGCGAGGCGATCAGGCCGAGTTCGGCCGGGCCGCAGCGGGTTCCGGCGGCGAGGGCGACCCCGCCTTGGGCGAGGTCTTCGCCGGCGCGGCGCAGGTTCTGCCCTTTCTTCTGTCCGGTGGGAATGAACACGCGGTCGTGTTCGCGGCGCGCCACTTCCTGGACGACGACGGTGTCGGCGCCCTGCGGAATCGAGGCGCCGGTCATGATCCGCACCGCCTGCCCGGCGCCGACGATGCCGGAGAACGGCCGCCCGGCGAAGGCGGTGCCGACGATTGCCAGGCTCGTCTCGGTGGAGGCGGCGAGGTCCTGGGCGCGCACCGCGTAGCCGTCCATCGCCGAGTTGTCGTGGGCGGGGACGTTGTAGGGAGCGATCACGTCCTCGGCGAGCACGCGGCCGAGCGCGGCGCGCACCGCGACACGCTCCCAGCCGGAGATCGGCGAAAGCCCGTCGAGGATCGCTGCGCGGGCCTCTGCGACGCCGAGGAAGTTGCGGCTGTCGGCGCTGCCGGAAGAAGCTTGGGTCATGGGCAGGAGTCCGGAAAATGGCGGCCGGTCGGCACCCGCCCCCGGGGGTGGGTGCGGTGTACGGCGCTCAGCGCAGTCCGGCGGCGTAATCGGCGACGGCCTTGATTTCCGGATCGGTCATTTTCAGGGCGACCGTGCGCATCATGCTGTTCGGATCGTTTTGACGGGCCCCGTCGCGGAACGCCTTCATCTGGGCTTCGGTGTATTCGGCGAACTGGCCTGACAGGCGGGGGTATTGGGCCGGCATGCCGGCGCCGGCGGGACCGTGGCAGGCGGCGCAGGCGGGGACCCCCTTGGCGGCGATGCCGGCGCGCCAGATCTGCTGGCCCAGTTCGGCCGTTTCCATGCTCTTCGCCGCTTCGGGCTGTTGTTCAAAGGAGGCGAAGTAGCTCGCCAGCGCGCGCATGTCGTTTTCTTCAAGGCCGGCGACCATCGCCGACATGACCGCGTTCTCGCGCACCGGCGCGGCGCCGTCCCAGCCCTTGAACTCGCGCAGCTGCTTGAACAGGTAGTCCTGGTGCTGGCCCGCGAGCTTCGGGTTGGCCGGGAGCTGGCTGTTGCCGTCCGCACCGTGACAGGCGGCGCAGAGCGTTTCAGCGGTCTGTTTCGCCTTGGCGAGCTCGGAAGCCGGGTCCTGGGCCTGAAGGCTGCCAGAAAGCAGCAGCAGCGACGAGAGCAGCAGGGAACGCTTGATCATGGTGTCCTCGGAAAGCCGTGAGTGATTGTTTCAAACGCGGTATTCTATCCCATCCCAGCGGCCTTGCGCGACGCGATGCCGGCTCTCCCGCAGCCATCGGCCTTCCCGGCCTTCCTTTCATGCCTTTGTTCCGCAACGCACAATTCGAAATCTCGATCGCCAAGCCTTCCGGCCTGCCCCCGCCCTCGGGAGCCGAAATCGCTTTCGCCGGACGTTCCAACGCCGGCAAATCGAGCGCGATCAATACGCTGGTCGGGCATGTGCGGTTGGCGTTCGTATCGAAGACTCCGGGCCGCACCCAGCTAATCAATTTCTTCCGCCTCAACAATGGCGCTCTGCTCGTCGACCTGCCCGGCTACGGCTATGCGGCCGTACCGGAAAAGATCCGCCGCGAATGGCAGGCGCTGATCGAGGTCTATCTCAAAAAACGCGAGAGCCTGGTCGGCCTGGTCCTGATCATGGATTCGCGCCGACCGTTGACGACGCTGGACCGCCAGCTGATCGACTGGTTCGCCCCTTCCGGGCGCCCGATCCACGTGCTGCTGACCAAGAGCGACAAACTCTCCCGCGGCCCCGCGGCGGCCGTTCTTCAGGACGTGCGCCGGGAGCTCGCCCCGCTCGGGGGGCAGATCACCGTCCAGCTGTTTTCCAGCTTGAAGAAAAGCGGTGTGGAGGAGGCCGAACGTGTCATCGGCGGCTGGCTCGGCGGTGGCGCCGTGGCCGCGCAGAGCGAGGCGCTTGCCAGGGTCGAGCGCGGTGCGCTCCCGCCAGGGAAAAGCCCGAGCCAAGCGCTCGCAGCATCGGTGGACAAGAAAACAAAGACCCCCGACGAGGGGATGTAGTCGGGGGCCGAAAAAGCCTCACCGGGCGTGAGGCGCCCGCTCAGGGAGGTGAAGCGGGAGACGGCTCGGCCGGGGGGGCGGAGCCATCCGATTAATAAGATAGACTTGGTTTGCCGAAAGTTCCGGGCGAAAAGCGTTTCTGCTTGTTTCGCCCGCCGGCGGCGCGATGCATCGGACCGTAATCGAATCGCAGTCGCAGCCGCCACAGGCAGTCGACGGCCCGCTGGCCGGTTTCCAACCGATACACGAGACGATGATGCGACCCACCGGAGCCTTTCCCGCGATCCGCATGCGGCGTATGCGGCGCGATGATTTTTCCCGCCGTCTGATGCGTGAGCACGTGCTTAGCGCAGACGATCTGATCTACCCGGCGTTCGTACTCGAGGGGGAGGGGCGTGTCGAAGCCGTGCCCTCGATGCCCGGTGTCGAGCGCGTCTCCATCGACCGGCTGCTGCACCTGGCCGAGCGCGCGCTTGCGCTCGGGGTGCCGGCGCTGGCGTTGTTTCCGGTCATCGATGCAGGCGGCAAGAGTCCCGGCGCGGAAGAGGCCTGGAACCCGGACGGCCTGGTGCCGCGCACGGTGCAGGCGCTCAAGGCGCGCTTTCCCGAACTGGGGGTGATCACCGACGTCGCCCTTGACCCCTACACCAGCCATGGCCAGGACGGCCTGATCGATGCGGACGATCCGCGCGGCTACGTGATGAACGACGAGACCCTGGAAGCGCTGGCGAAGCAGGCCTTGTGCCATGCCGGCGCCGGCGCCGACGTGGTCGCGCCGTCGGACATGATGGACGGGCGCGTCGGGCGTATCCGCACCGAACTCGATCGCGCCGGCCACATCCATACCCGCATCCTGGCCTACTCGGCGAAATACGCATCGAGTTTCTACGGGCCTTTCCGCGACGCCGTGGGCTCGGCCGGTAATCTGGGCAAGGGCAATAAGTACACTTACCAGATGGACCCGGCCAACAGTGATGAGGCGATCCGCGAAGTCGCCCTCGACATCGCCGAGGGCGCGGACATGTTCATGGTCAAGCCGGGGATGCCGTACCTCGACATCGTGCGCCGGGTCAAGCGCGAGCTCGAAGTGCCCACTTACGTTTATCAGGTCAGCGGCGAGTACGCGATGCTCAAGGCCGCGGCCGCCAACGGCTGGCTGGATGAACGGGCCTGTGTGCTGGAGGCCTTGCTCTCGTTCAAGCGCGCCGGGGCCGACGGCATCCTGACCTACTATGCTCTCGACGCGGCCGGTTGGCTCAAGGCGGGCGCCTGAGCGGCAGGTACTGAGCGGCAGGAATTGCGGTGCCCGCCCGGCGCCCCACGGTCGGTTTCCGGCAGCGTCTGCGCAGGCGCTCCGGCCTCGCCCGAAGAGGCCTCTTCCTGCGCTACCGCCCGAGGCGGCCGAGCTGGCCGCGCAGGTCCAGGATCGAGGCGATTTTCACATCCACGTAGGCCGGTTTGCCCAGCCCGCGGCCGACCAGCACCGTGCGCATCCCGAGGCGCTTGGCGGTGCGCAGGTTTGCGGCCGAATCCTCGAGCATCACGCAGCGCGCCGGGTTCAGGCGCCGCTCGTGCAGCAGCCTGCGGTAGGCGTGGATGCCAGGCTTGGGGTGGTAGCCCAGGCCTTCGATGCCGACCACCTCTTCGAACAGCCGGCGTACTCCCATGATTTCCAGCACCGCCTCGGCGTAGTGCCGGGGGGCGTTGGAAAACACGATCTTGCGCCCGGGCAGGCAGCGCAGCATCGCGCGTAGCGCGCGCTCGAACACGACCATCTCGTGCAGGCGCTCGAAACGGTGGGTTTCGAGGAGGAAATGATCCGGGTCGGTGCCGTGGTGGCGTATCAGGCCGAGCAGGGTGGCGCCGTAGCGTCGCCAGTAATGGCTGCGCAGCGCGCTGGCCTCTTCCGGGGCGAGGCCGAGGTGGCGCTCGAGGTAGGCCGTCATGCTGCGGTTGATGTGCGGAAAGATGTGCGGGCTGGCGTCGTGCAAGGTGTTGTCGAGGTCGAACAGCCAGACGGGAGAGGAAGGCATGAGGGGCGCTGGAGCGGGAGCAGGGCAACGCAGAAAATGTGCGGCGCAGGCGGGGACGGTTGCGGGAAGAGGGATTTCAGGCGTCCGCATTCCGCGAAGCGGGACGCGGCTGGAAGCGCACGATGCTGCGGCCGTCTTCGGTGGTCTTCGGTGCGGCTTTCCAAGCATGGCCCTGGATGATCTCGAAGGTGGCCGGCAGGCGGCCGTCGCGGCGCAGCCGGTCGTAGGCGGCGCGCGCCTGCGCCCATCCGTCGCGCCCCGATAGTCCGCGCGGGCGGTTGCGCGCGGCGTTGCCGGCGCCGCTGGTGCGCAGGTCGTGGAGTAGCTCGTCGAGCCCGGTGTAGGTCAAGGTGAGCATTTCCATGTCCATGACCGGGTCGGAAAAGCCGGCCGCGACCAGTGCGTCGCCAAGGTCGTGCATGTCGATGAAACGGTGCACCCGCTCGCCCGCGTGTGCGGGCAGGGCGGCGCGCAACTCGCGCAAAGTGTCCGGGCCGAGCGTGGAAAACATCAGCAGCCCGCCGACTTCCAGTACGCGGTGGATTTCCCTGAATGCCGGTAGCGGGTCGTCGAGTGCCGGCAGCATCAGGTTGGACCACACCAGGCCGAGGCTGGCGCGCGCCAGCGGCAGTGCGGTGGCATCGGCGACGAGGCCGGGTGGGGCTTCGCGCCCTCCGCCGAGCAGGCGGCGCAGCAGGCCGGACCGCCGCGCCGCGGGGCATGGGCGGGTTTTGGCGCGTGCGACCATTGCCGGGGCGAAATCGGCGGCGAGGAGCATCGCCTCGGGGAAGCGCCGGGCCAGTCGCGCCAGGTCGGCACCGGTGCCGCAGCCGAGGTCGAGAACGCGCCCGGGGGCGACGCGGATGTAATCGAGGCGCTCATCCATGCGCCGGGCGATCTCGCGTGCCAGCAGCTCGGTGTCGTCGTCGGCTGCGGCAGCGCGTTCGAAGCGCCGCCGCAGCAGGGCCCGGTCGAGACTGAAACTGCTGCCGGAGTGGTGCGGGGCGTGCTCTTCGTGCATCGTCGCGGGATTCAGACCGCGCGCAGGCCGAGGCGCTCGAACAGGCGGTCGTCGCGATCGGCGTCGGGGTTGTCGGTGGTGAGCAGGCGCTCGCCGTAGAACATCGAGTTGGCGCCGGCCATGAAGCACAACGCCTGCAATTCGTCGCTCATCTGTTCTCGGCCGGCGGACAGACGCACGAAGCTTCGCGGCATGGTGATGCGGGCCGCGGCGATGGTGCGTACGAACTCGAACGGGTCGAGCTGGCCGGCGCCCGCCAGCGGCGTGCCGGGAATCTGCACCAGGTTGTTGATCGGCACCGATTCGGGCGGGGTCGGCAGGTTGGCAAGCTGGGCGATCAGCGCGGCGCGCTGGGGGCGGCTCTCGCCCATGCCGACGATGCCGCCGCTGCAGACGTTGATGCCGACGCCGCGCACCTTGTCGAGGGTGTCGAGACGATCCTGCAGAGTGTGGGTGGTGATCACCTGGCCGTAGAAGTCGGGCGCGGTGTCGAGGTTGTGGTTGTAGTAGTCGAGCCCGGCTTGGGCAAGCTGCTCGGCCTGGCCGTCCTTGAGCATGCCCAAGGTGACGCAGGTCTGCAGGCCGAGCTTCTTGACCTCGCGCACCATTTCCAGCACCGGTTCGAGCTCCTTGTCCTTCGGTCCGCGCCAGGCGGCACCCATGCAGAACCGGGTCGCCCCCCGGGCCTTGGCGGCGCGGGCGTTGTCCAGCACCTGCTCAAGCGCCATCAGGCGTTCGCGCTCGAGGCCGGTGTCGTGGCGCGCCGACTGGGAACAGTAGCCGCAATCTTCCGAGCAGCCGCCGGTCTTGATCGACAGCAGGGTGGAGCGCTGGATCGCGTGGGGATCGAAATGCTCGCGGTGTACTTGCTGGGCGCGATATACGAGATCGAAGAAGGGCTGCTCGAACAGGGCCTGCACTGCGGCAACGGTCCACCGCTTGCGCTCGGCGGTTGCAGGGGCTGCCGGGGGCTGGCGGTCGAGGGCGGCAGAAGTCATTGTCATTTCAGGCGTTCCGGGCTGTAATTACGGAGCCCACATGTTCTTCCATCCCCTGAAATGTTGTCAAACGCCGTGCGCCGGATTCCCCTGCTGCTGTCGCGCCTTGCCGACTTCACGGTGCCGCAGGAATGCTTCGTGTGTGGCGACGAGGCGGGGCGCGCGGCGCTGTGCGCGGCGTGCGCCGCCGCCCTGCCGCGACGGCCCGGCACGGCCTGCCCGCAGTGCGCGCTGCCGGCACTCGGCGATGGCCCCTGCGGCACCTGCCTGCGCGAGGGGCCGGCTTACGATGCGACGCGTGCGCTGTATGACTTCGCCTTTCCGGTCGATGCGATGGTGCATGCGCTCAAGTATCGCCACCGGCTGGCGCTGTCGGGGTTCTTCGCCGCCGAGCTGGTGGCGAGAGCGGGGGATTTTGGCGCGAGCGCCGATCTCGTCCTGCCGATGCCTCTCCACCCGCGGCGTCTGGCCGAGCGCGGCTTCAACCAGGCGGTGGAACTTGCGCGACCGTTCGCGTGCGCGCGTGGCCTGCCGCTGGCGCTTTCGCTGGTCGGCAAGACCCGCAACCTTCCTGCCCAGGCCGGCCTCGGGCGCGAAGCGCGCCTGCGCAACCCGCACGGCGCATTCGCATGCAATGCCGAACTGGGCGGGCGGCGGGTGATCGTCGTCGATGACGTGATGACCACCGGTGCGACCCTGGATGCGCTCGCCCGCTGCCTGAAGCGGCAGGGGGCGGCCTGGGTGGGCAACCTGGTGGTCGCGCGCACGCCTGCCCCTTACTGAGCACGATCTGCTGCGGTACAGTCGCGCACGGCGCGCCGCCATCGCGGTGGCGCGCCGCCTTCCTCCACCCGCTTCCTGTCTTTCCCGCGCCGGTCATGCATCCGGCACGGGGGCGACGGAGCCCGCCTGTTTTCCAGATGTTCGAAATCGTCCTGTACCAGCCCGAAATCCCCCCCAACACCGGCAACATCATCCGCCTCGCGGCGAACACCGGTTCCAGGCTCCACCTCGTGGCGCCGCTCGGCTTCGACCTGTCGGACAAGCAGCTTGCCCGGGCCGGACTGGATTATCACGACCTGACCTGCGTCACCGTCCATCCGGACTGGGGCCACTGCCGCGAGGCGCTGGCCGGGCGGCGCATGTTCGCGCTCACCACCCGCGGCCGTCGGCGCCATGATGCGGTCGATTACCGCGAAGGGGATGCGCTGCTGTTCGGACCGGAAAGCCGCGGCCTGCCCGGGGACGTGCTCCGGACCTTTGCCCCCGAGATGTGCTTGCGCATTCCGATGCGCCCTACCAATCGCAGCGTGAACCTGTCGAATGCGGTGGCGGTGGTGGTCTACGAAGCCTGGCGCCAGCACGGTTTCGCCGGCGCAGCCGGGCTGTAGCCCGGCATCGGTCATTCGTGGCGGGGGTCGCGGGCGAGTAGCTGCTCGACTGCGCTGCGCGCACTCAGGCCATGGTGCAGGAGTGCATCGATCGCCTCGCAGATCGGCATTTCGACGCCGTGGCGGCGCGCCTGGCGCACCACTTCGCGGGCGGTCGAGACTCCTTCGGCGACATGGCCGAGTTCGCGCAGGATGTCGCCCAGGCTTTTGCCTTCGGCCAGTGCAAGGCCGACGCGGCGGTTGCGCGACAGGTCGCCGGTGCAGGTTAGGATCAGGTCGCCCATGCCGGCCAGCCCCATCAGGGTTTCGCTGCGCCCGCCGAGCGCTTCGGCGAGGCGGGCGATTTCGGCCAGGCCGCGGGTGATCAGGGCGGCGCGGGCGTTGAGACCGAAGCCCATGCCGTCGGACACGCCGGCCGCGATCGCCATGACGTTTTTCACTGCGCCGCCGATTTCGCAGCCGACCAGGTCGGTATTGGCGTAGAGGCGCAGGCGCGGCTGGTGCAGCACGTTGACCCAGTGGTGGGCGAATGCCGCGTCGCTGGCGGCAAGCGTGATGGCGGCTGGCAGGCCGCGGGCGACTTCGGCGGCGAAGCTCGGCCCGGTGAGCACGCCGCAGGGTGCGTCGCCGCCGAGTTCTGCGGCGGCGACCTCGTGCGGCAGGAGGCCGCTACCGGCTTCGAAGCCCTTGCATGCCCAGAGCAGCGGCGTGCCCGGGGACTGCTCGCGCAGCCGGCGTGCGGTGTCGCGCAGGCCGGAAAGCGGGGTGACGACAAGGTGCAGGTCCGCCCCCCGGGCTGCCGCGGTGAAGTCGGCCTCGAGTGCCAGGGCGTTGTCCAGTCGTATGTCGGGTAGATAGCGACGGTTTTCGCGGGTGCGTGCGATCTCGTCCAGGTGGCGGCGATCTCGCCCCCACAGCTTGACCGCGTGGGCGGTGGACAGGGCCTGGGCGAGGGCGGTCCCCCAGGCGCCGGCGCCGAATACCGTGATGTTGCAGCTCACAGGCCCCATACCTCGGCGGCGCGCACGAAGCCTTCGAGGCCGTCGGCATGACGCACCGGGGCCCAGCCCAGCGCAGGCGGCCCGAGCAGTTCGAGGACGACGTTGCGCACCGCTTCGAAGCTCGGCGGGGCATCTTCGCGGGGGGCGCGGCGAATGGTCGCACGCTCGACCGTGATCATCACGGTGCGGCGCGTGCTGAGAGCGCTTCGTTCGACCCAGCTCAGCGTGCCGCCGGATTCTCGCACCCGCAGCCAGCCGTCCTGGGCGACGACGATTTCGACCGGCGTGCCCGGCCGCAACATGAACAGCGCCCGGCTTTGCGGCGAAGGGGCGTCCCGGAGCACGGTGGCCGTGCCGGCGGAGAGGTACTCGATGCCCTGGGCGAAGAGCGGACCGGCGGGGGCGCCCAGCAGGACGAGGGCGAGCGCAGGGGGGGCGGCCAGCTTCGTTACCGAGGGGCGATGGGCGCTGTTCATGAGCGTGGGCTTACTGGATCGGCACTTCGCCGGCGGCGTGTGCGGCCGCCTGCTGGCTTTGGGCCTGGTAGAGCGATTCGAAATTCACCGGGGACAGCAGCACCGGCTGGAAGCCGGCGCGGGTGACAGCGTCGGAGATGGCTTCGCGGGCGTAGGGGAAGAGGATGTTCGGGCAGCCGATCATCATCACCGGCTCGAGGTCGGCTTCGGGAATGTTGCGGATCTGGAAAATGCCGGCCTGGGCGACCTCGACCAGGAACAGGGTGCGCTCTTCGCCGATCTGCGCGGTCACGGTGACGGTCAGGGTGACTTCGTAGACGCCTTCATCGACCGCCTGCCCTGCGGTGCGCAACTGGACGTTGACCTGGGGAGCTTCGCGTTCGAGAAAGATCTGCGGCGCGCCCGGCACTTCGAGCGAGAGGTCCTTGACGTAGAGCTTTTCGATCGAGAATACGGGTTGGGTGTTTTCGGACATGGAAGGAAAGCCAGTAAGAGTGGAAATCGGTGGAGGGGTGGAAAGGTGGAAGGACGGGCGCCGCCCGCGACGATGGCTGCCGGAAGGCGGGACGGCGCGGGAGCGATCGGGCCGGGGGCGGTTCAGGCCGGTTCGCCGCGCAGCAGCGGATCGAGCCGGCCGGTACGTTCCAGCGCGTAAAGATCGTCGCATCCCCCGACATGGTAGTCGCCAATGAAGATCTGGGGAACCGTCCGCCGCCCGCTGAGGGTGGTCATTTCATCGCGCCGGGCGGGTTCGAGATCGACCCGGATCTTGTCCAGGTCGGCCACGCCCTTGTCCAGCAGGAGTTGTTCGGCACGGATGCAATAAGGGCAGGTAGCGGTGACGTACATGCGGATCGGCGGAGCCATGCTCATTTCCTCTTGCGGCTGATCGGCTGGCCGGCCTTCTGCCATTCCATCATGCCGCCGCGCAGGTTGTAGAGCTTGTCGAAGCCGGCCTTGCGAAGGGTTTCGAGTGCCGTGCTGGAGCGCGCACCGGTGGCGCAGCACAGGATCAGCGGCTGGTTCTTCCACTTTTCCAGTTCGCTGCTGCGACGGGCCAGTTCGCCCGCAGGAATGTGGCGGGCGTTGGGGACATGGCCCTGGGCGTATTCGGCCGAATCACGTATGTCGATGATGATGGCATCTTCGCGGTTGATCAGCAGGGTCGCCTCGACCGGCGAGAGCTGGCTCTTGTCGCCGCGGTTGCGGATCAGATCGACCATCAGCCAGGCGCCGCTGGCGCCCGCGAGGGCGGCCCAGTACCAGTTCTGTTGCAGGAATTCCACGAAAGGATGTGCTCCGGGTTAAGGGTTGGAATCAGGGGGAATCGGTTTCAGTCCGCATCGGCGCCGCAGAACACTTCGCGCATCAGGACGATGAGCTGGAGCGTGCGCTGGTCGCCGACCCGATAGTAGACGCGGTTGGCGTCCTTGCGGGTCTGCAGTACACCCTTGTCGCGCAGGATGGCGAGGTGTTGGGAGATGTTGCTCTGCGAGGTGCCGACCGCATCGACGATGTCCTGGACGCAGACTTCGCCCTCGCCCAGCACGCACAGGATCTTCAGGCGCAGCGGGTGAGCGATCGCTTTGAGCGCGCGCGCGGCGGTCTCGATGTGCTCGTGCTTGCCGATGAGCGCGAAGTTGTCGTCGTTGTTCACAGTGGAGGCCGGTGCGGGCAAAGGCGATAGTATAAAATATTGCGTTCTGCGGATGCGCATGGCCGCATCCGCGCCCGCGGACGCTTTCGGGGCCGGTACGCTCGGTGCGTACTGCCCCTCTGACTGGAATGGCGCTTCATGTACAAGATCGTTCTGTTTCGTCGCGGTGAATCGATCCGGGAGCGGGCGCGCCGGGGATTCCGTTCCGCCGGGATTGGCGGACGGGACCTCGCCGAGGCGATGGCGATCCGCCGGGGCAGGGGCTGAGCGCCCGTCGGCCGGGGGTGGGGTTCATGCTGGATCGATGGCGGCGGGGGATTCTCGTGTTCGGCCTCGTACTGGTCGGCGCGGGTTCGGCATTGCCGGCCAGCGCCCAGGAAGGGGGCGAGATCGCCGAGCGCCGCCAGGGCTTGAACGAACTCAAAAAGCGCATTGACGACCTCCAGCAGGATATGGCGCGCACCGAGTCCCGGCGTTCGTCCGCGGCCGTAGCCGTGGCCGAGGCCGAGCGCGCGGTGTCGCGCGTGACGCGTCAGCTCCTTGCGCTCGAAACCGAGCGCAAGGACGCGGAACAGCGGCTGGTCCGGCTCGAGGCCGCGCAGCGCGACAGCGAGGCGCGCATCGATGCGCGCCAGGACGAACTGGCGCAGTGGCTGCGGCGCTACTACGTGCACGGGGCGGCCGATGGTGTTGCCCCCTTGCTTTCCGCCCGCGACCCCAACCAGCTCGCGCGCGACGCTCACTATCTCGAGCACCTGGGCCGTGCCCGCCTTGCGGTGATCGAGTCCTTGCGCGCCGATCTGACCGGACTTGAGCGCCAGCGCGAAGAACTCCGCTCCCATCGCGACCGCATGCTGGCGCTCGCCGGCGAGCAGCGCGCGCGGCGTGCCGAGCTGGAATCGGTGCAACTCGAGCGCACACAGGCGCTGGCCGCCATTGCCGACGAACTGCAGGCGCAAAAGCGCCAGGTCGGTACGCTGCGCCAGGACGAACAGCGCCTCGCCAAGGTGATCGATGCGCTCGTGCAACGCGCCCGCGAGGCGGCGGCACGTGACGCTGCGCGTCAGTTGGCCGCGCGCAGGGCGGCCGAGCAGCGTGCCGCCGGGGAACGGGCGGGTCAGGCGCGTGCGCCCGTCGGGTCGGCACCGCCCGCGCGCCGGGGCGAAGCGGTGGTGGGCGAAGCGCGCAGCGCTGCCGGTCCTACGCCCACCGGGGTGCGCTTCTCCCAGTTGCGCGGCCAGTTGCGTTTTCCGGTACGGGGTGAACTCGTCGGCCGCTTCGGTGCTCCAAGGGCCGAAGGTGGTACGACGTGGAAGGGGGTTTTCATCCGGGCGGCTACGGGTACCGATGTGCGCGCGGTCGCCGGGGGCGAGATCGTGTTTTCCGACTGGCTGCGTGGCTATGGAAATCTGATCATCATCGACCACGGTGGTGACTACCTGTCGATCTACGGCAACAACGACGCTTTGCTGGGGGAGGTCGGCGAGGAGGTCGGTGGCGGGGATACGATTGCCCGCGTGGGCAGCGAAGGAGGCGGCGGGGAATCGGGTTTATACTTCGAAATACGCCATCAGGGACAGCCGCAGGACCCGATGAAATGGGTGCGCCTCGACTAGCCTGGGGGCATTGCCGGCACGGCAGCCGGTGGATCAATGGAGTTCTCATGCGCAGCAAGCTGAAGCAGTTCGGTCTCGTGATGACCGGCGTGTTCGCCGGAATCATGATCAGCCTCAATTTTTCCGCCAATGCGGACCGCAGTACCCCGGCCCCCCTGCCTGTGGAGGAGTTGCGCGCCTATGCCGACGTGTTCAACGCGATCAAGCAGGGCTATGTCGAGCCGGTGGAAGACAAGAAGCTGATCACCGACTCGATCAGCGGCATGTTGTCCGGGCTGGACCCGCATTCGGCCTATCTCGACGCCGAGGCGTTCAAGGATCTGCAGGTGGGCACTCAGGGCGAGTTCGGCGGGCTGGGCATCGAAGTCGGCATGGAAGACGGTTTCGTCAAGGTGATCTCGCCGATCGAGGACACGCCGGCCTTCCGTGCAGGGGTGAAGGCGGGAGATCTGATCGTCAAGCTCGACGACACTCCGGTCAAGGGCATGAGCCTGAGCGACGCGGTCAAGCGCATGCGCGGCAAGCCGCGCACCGACATCACGCTGACGATCATGCGCAAGGGCGAGACGCGTCCGATCGTGATCACACTGACCCGCGAAGTCATCAAGGTCCAGAGCGTGCGCTCGAAAATGATCGAGCCCGGTTACGCTTACCTGCGCGTGGCCCAGTTCCAGGAAAACACCGTAGCATCGGTGGTCGACCACTTCACCAAGCTCGCGGGCGAAGGCCCGCTGCAGGGCTTGGTGCTCGATTTGCGCAACGACCCCGGCGGCCTGCTGCACGGTGCCGTCGGGGTCGCCGCGGCCTTCCTGCCCGCCGATACGCTGGTAGTGTCGACCGATGGCCGCACCGAAGACGCCAAGCGCGAATACCGTGCGAGCGCGGTCGATTACCTGCGCGGGACGCGCGACGACTTCCTCCGCCGCCTGCCCGCGAGCGCAAAGGAGGTGCCGATGGTGGTGCTGGTCAATGCCGGCTCGGCTTCGGCGTCGGAAATCGTCGCCGGGGCGCTGCAGGATCACAAGCGGGCGGCGGTGATGGGGACGCAGACCTTCGGCAAGGGATCGGTGCAGACCATCCTCCCGCTCAACAACAGCACGGCGATCAAGCTCACCACCGCACGTTACTACACGCCCAGCGGGCGCTCGATCCAGGCCAAGGGGATCGAGCCCGACATCGTCGTCGAGGAAAGCGCCAACGGCTCCAGCCGTCGCGTGCGCGAGGCCGACCTGCAGGGCCACCTGGGCAACGACAAGGATCCGGAGGCCGAGCGCAAGGCCGCCGCCGCGCAGCCCCGCCCGGCGGCCGGTGACGAGGACGACGAGCCGGCCCGCTTCGAATTGGCCGGGGAGAACGATCATCAGCTGCGCCAGGCGCTCAATCACCTCAAGGGGCTTCCGGTCGTTTCGGGCAAAATCGCGGAATGACCGCAAAGAGAGGGGCATGATGCGTCGGGAAACCGCCTACAAGCTGGCTGGCAGGCATCACGACCATCCCATCCATGGCGCCGGTATCGTCAAGGAGCGGGAGATCCGGTTCAGTCCGGCGCCGCCGGGGCAGATCGAGCGGGCGTGGATCGCCTTGCGCCTGCTGAAAGGGCTCGAAGTCGAACATGGCGCCGACCCGCTGACCTTGGTCGTGCGCTACTCGGTGCTCGAATACTCGCTCGAAGCGCTCGAGGACGCGCTGCGCGAGGCCGGGTTCGTGCTCGAGAACTCGCTCTATGTCCGTCTCGCCCGCGCGTTGGTCTATTTTTCCGAAGAAACCCAGCGTCACACCCTGCTTTCGCCCGAGCGCCTGATCAAGCAGTCCAACGAAGTCTACATCCAGGCCTGGAATCACCATATCCACGGCGATCACGACGACACCCCTCCCGATCTGCGCGAATACAAATAAGACTCCATGGACGACGATCAGCTCCTGCGCTACAGCCGGCATATCCTGTTGCCCGAAATCGGCGTCGAAGGGCAGCAGGCGCTGCTCGAAGCGCGTGTCCTGATCGTGGGGGCGGGCGGGCTGGGGTCGCCCGCGGCGATGTATCTGGCAGCGGGCGGTGTGGGCACGATCGCGATCGCCGACCATGACACGGTGGATCTGACCAACCTGCAGCGCCAGATCATGCATTCGGCCGCGATGATCGGCGCGCCCAAGGTCGAGTCGGCCCGTGCCACGCTCCATCGCCTGAACCCGTTGACCCGGATCGAGCCGCTGCAGGCGCGGCTGGAAGGCCGCACGCTCGACGAGCAGGTCGCCGCGGCCGACGTCGTCCTCGACTGCAGCGACAATTTCGCCACCCGGCATGCGGTCAATCGCGCCTGCGTGCATCGCCGCAAGCCGCTCGTGTCCGGAGCCGCGATCCGTTTCGACGGCCAGGTTTCGGTGTTCGATCTGCGCAGGCCCGAGAGCGCCTGCTACCACTGTCTGTTTCCGGAAGCCGAAGACCTCGAGGAGGTACGCTGCGCGGTGATGGGGGTGTTCGCGCCCATTGTCGGCATGATCGGCACCACCCAGGCCGCCGAGGCATTGAAGCTGATCATGGGCTGTGGCAAGTCGCTCGATGGCCGACTGCTGCTGCTCGATGGCCTGTCGATGGAGTGGCGCAGCGTCGCCTTCGGGCGGGACCCGGGTTGCGCCGTGTGCGGCGGCAGCCTGCGCTGAAGACCACCTCAGGTGGAGGAGCGCAGGCGCGCGATCAGGCGCAGATCGGCACCGATCATGCGCAGGTCGCGGACTTCCAGCCGCGTCGCGGCCTGGAGTGTGTGCAGCTCGGGCAGGTTGAACAGCCCCCGCGCCGCATCGCCGGCCAGCATCGGCGCGAGGTAGAGCAGCAGTTCGTCCACACAGCCTTCGCGCAGCAGTGAACCGTTGAGCCTGAAGCCGGCTTCGGCGTGGACTTCGTTCAGGCCGCGTCGCCCCAGTTCGCGCATCAGCGCGGGCAGTGCGACCTTGCCGGCAGCATCGGGCAGGATCACGACCTGGTGCCCGAGCTCGAGCAGGGGGGCGCTGCGCGCGCGATCTTCGCACGCCGTTGCGATCAGGATCGGTTCGCCGTTGACGATGCGCGCCTTGGTCGAAACGTCGAGGCGGGCGTCGATCAGAACCCGCAGCGGCTGACGCTCGCAGGGCACATCGCGCACGCTGAGCCGAGGGTCGTCCGCGCGCACCGTGCCGATGCCGGTAAGGACGGCGCAGGCGCGTGCGCGCCAGCGGTGGCCGTCACGCCGCGCATCGGGGCCGGTGATCCACTGGCTGACGCCGTTGTTGAGCGCAGTCTTGCCATCGAGGGTGGCGGCTGCTTTCAGGCGCAGCCAGGGCCGGCCCCGGGTCATGCGCGAAACGAACCCGATATTGAGCTCGTGGGCCTCGGTTTCCATCAAGCCGTGCGCGGTGACGATGCCCGCGGCGCGCAGGCGCGCCATGCCGCGCCCGGCGACCAGCGGATTGGGGTCTTCCATCGCCGCCACCACGCGGGCGACTCCGGCCGCGATGAGCGCATCGGCGCAAGGCGGTGTGCGGCCGAAGTGGGAGCAGGGCTCCAGCGTCACGTAGGCGGTCGCGCCGCGGGCGCGCTCGCCGGCCTGCTCCAGGGCATGGATTTCGGCGTGCGCTTCGCCGGCGCGCCGATGCCAGCCTTCGCCGACGATTTCTCCGTCCCGAACCAGCACGCAGCCCACCCGCGGGTTGGGCGCGGTGGTCTCCAGCCCGCGCGCTGCCAGGGCGAGCGCGCGCGCCATCGCACCATGGTCAGTTGCCGAAAAGGTCATCTTCGGACGGGGCGGAGGTCTGCGGGCCGCGGTTGCGGCGCGGCCGTGCCTGCACCTCGCGGATCACTTCGGAGAATTCGTCCACGTCGGCGAAGTTGCGATACACCGAGGCGAAGCGGATGTAGGCCACCTTGTCGAGCTTCTTCAGCTCCTTCATCACCAGCTCGCCGACCTTCTCGCTGGGAACTTCCTGCTCACCCAGCGACAGCAGCTTCGCCTCGATGCGATCGACCGCGGCCTCGATCGCCTCCATCGTCACCGGGCGCTTGCGCAGCGCCAGCTTCATGCTGCCGGCAAGCTTGGCATGGTCGAACTCACTGCGGTTGCCGTTACGCTTGACGATGTGCGGCATCTTGAGGTCGATGCGCTCGTAGGTGGTGAAGCGCTTGTCGCACTTTACGCAGCGCCGGCGGCGGCGGACGACGTCACCGTCCTCGTTCTCGCGGGTGTCGGTGACCTGGGTATTGGGGTCGCCACAGAAGGGGCATTTCATGGCCGGAGGGGCATCGCGAGCGGGGCGGGCCAGTCCGCGGCCCGCCCCGGCGGGCGGCTTACTTGCCGTATACCGGGAATTTCGCGCACAGTGCGGCGACTTGGCCGCGCACGCGTTCGATCACCGCGGGGTCTTCCGGCGCATCGAGCACGTCGGCGATCAGGTGGGCGATCTTCTCGGCCTCGATTTCGGTGAAGCCGCGGGTGGTCATCGCCGGCGAGCCGATCCGGATGCCCGAGGTGACGAAGGGCTTTTCCGGGTCGTTCGGAATCGAGTTTTTGTTGACCGTGATGTGGGCGCTGCCGAGCACTGCTTCGGCGGCCTTGCCGGTGATCTTCTTCGGGCGCAGGTCGACGAGGAAGACATGGCTTTCGGTGCGTCCGGAGATGATCCGCAGCCCGCGCTCCTCGCCGAGCACGCGCGCCATCACCCGGGCGTTGGCGATGACTTGTTCCTGATAGTTGCGGAACTCGGGCGAAGCCGCTTCCTTGAAGGCGACCGCCTTGGCGGCGATCACGTGCATCAGGGGGCCGCCCTGCAGGCCGGGGAAAATCGCCGAGTTGAGCGCCTTCTCGTGTTCGGCCTTCATCAGGATGATGCCGCCGCGCGGGCCGCGCAGGGTCTTGTGGGTGGTCGAGGTGACGACGTCGGCGTGCGGTACCGGGTTGGGGTAGAAGCCGGCGGCGATGAGGCCGGCATAGTGCGCCATGTCGACCCAGAAGATCGCGCCCACGTCTTTTGCGACCTTGGCGAAGCGCTCGAAGTCGATGCGCAGCGAGTAGGCGGAGGCGCCGGCGATGATGATCTTGGGCTTGTGCTCGCGGGCCAGGCGCTCCATCGCCGCGTAGTCGATCTCTTCCTTGTCGTCGAGGCCGTAGGCGACGACGTTGAACCACTTGCCCGACATGTTCAGCGGCATGCCGTGGGTGAGGTGGCCGCCTTCGGCCAGGCTCATCCCCATGATCGTGTCGCCGGGCTTGGCGAAGGCCATCAACACTGCCTGGTTGGCCTGTGAGCCGGAGTTCGGCTGGACGTTGGCAGCCTCGGCGCCGAACAGCGCCTTCAGACGGTCGATGGCGAGCTGCTCGGCGACGTCGACATGTTCGCAGCCGCCGTAGTAGCGCTTGCCCGGATACCCCTCGGCATACTTGTTGGTGAGCTGGGAGCCCTGGGCTTCCATTACCGCATGGGAGACGTAGTTTTCAGAGGCGATCAGCTCGATGTGATCTTCCTGACGGCGGTTTTCGGCCTGAACGGCGGACCACAGTTCGGGATCGACCTTGGCGAGGGTGTCTTGCGCGGAGAACATGGAGGCGAACTCGGAAAGGGTTGATTTCGAGGGTGAAGTTTAGCACGTGCGGCGCTGCGCAAAAAAAGGCGCACATCCGCCGGATGTGCGCCTCGTCGGGAGGGATGCCGGCTTACCAGCCGTCGCCCTTTTCCTTGCCCCAGCCGTCGCCGGTGGGCAGTTCGATCTGGATGGTGTCCAGGTCGACCGCGGCCTTTTCATCGAGCCCGCCGGTAACCAGCTGCGGAAAGGCGATGACGAGGGCGACCATGAAGAGCTGGATGAGCACGAACACGATCGAGCCGCGATAGATGTCGGTCGTCTTGATGCCCTCGATGCGCTTGTTGGTGATGCGGTCGAGGTAGGATGCGCCCGGCGCGACGCTGCGCAGATAGAACAGGGCGAACCCGAACGGGGGCGTCAGGAACGAGGTCTGCAGGTTCAGGGCGATGATCACGCCGAACCAGATCAGGTCGATCCCGAGCTTTTCCGCGACCGGCGCCAGCAGCGGCAGCAGGATGAAGGCGATCTCGAAGAAATCGAGGAAGAAGCCGAGGAAGAAGATCACCACGTTGACGAACAGCAGGAAGCCAAGCTGGCCGCCGGGTAGCTTGTCGAACAGGTGTTCGACCCAGATCTGGCCATCCACCGCGGTGAAGATGAAGCTGAAGACGGTCGAACCGATGAGGATGAACATCACGAAGATCGACAGCCGTGCGGTCGATTCGAGGCCCTGGATCAGGGTCTTGAAATCGAGGCGGCGGCGCATCGACGCCATGATCAGCGCACCGGTCGCACCCATCGCGCCGCCTTCGGTCGGGGTCGCAACGCCGAGGAAGATGGTGCCGAGTACGAGAAAGATCAGTGCGAGCGGGGGGATCAGTACGAAGGTCACACGCTCGGCGATGCGCGATAGCAGGCCGAGCTTGAACAGGCGGTTGATGATGGCCAGCGCCAATGCAAGGAAGGTGCCGAAGGTCAGCGCGACGACGATCGTTTCGTCGAGCGGCGGCGTGGGGCTGTCGTGTCCGTTCAGATACCCCAGTACTGCCCCGTAGTTTTGCCCGAGTGCGACCGAGACCGTGGTGACCAGGAGCGCCAGTACGCCAAGCGAGCGCAGCCCGGAGTTTCCGTTCGGTTCGCGGTAGCTCAGCGCTTCCGGCGGCAATGCGGGCACCATTTTCGGCCTGAAGATCGCCAGGCCGATGACGAGCAGGGCGTAGAGCGCGACCAGGGCCAGTGCCGGAATCATCGCGCCCTTGTACATGTCGCCGACGCTGCGCCCGAGCTGGTCGGCCATGACGATCAGCACCAGCGAGGGCGGAATGGCCTGGGCGAGGGTGCCGGAAGCAGTGATCACGCCGGTCGCGATCGGGCGGCTGTAGCCGTAGCGCAGCATGATCGGCAGCGAGATCAGGCCCATCGAGATCACCGAGGCGGCGACCACGCCGGTCGTCGCCGCCAGCAGCGCGCCGACGAAGATGACGGCCAGGGCGAGGCCGCCGCGGATCGGACCGAACACCTGGCCGACCGTCTCGAGCAGGTCCTCGGCCATGCCGCTGCGTTCGAGGATCAGGCCCATCAGGGTGAAGAACGGGATCGCCAGCAGGGTATCGTTCTGCATGATGCCGAACACCCGCAGCGGCAAGGCCTGGAACAGCGTAGCGGGAATGATGTCGAGCTCGAGGCCGATGAAGCCGAAGAACAGGCCGCAGGATGCGAGCGAGAAAGCGACTGGAAATCCGGACAGAAGGAAGAAGACGACGACCCCGAACATGATTGGGGCGATATTAGCGGTAACGAATTCGATCATTTCTTGGGCTCGTCGGCGGCGTTGTTCGAAGAGGCATCGCCGAGGGTGGCGTGGATATGGTCCTCCGCGTCGTTGTGCCCGTCATGGGCGATGCTGTCGGGGCCGAGGTTGCGCAGGAAGGCGATACGCTTGATCAGCTCGGAGACCGATTGCAGCGCGAGCAGGGCGAAGCCGGCCGGAACGAGGGCGTAGACGGGCCAGCGAATCAGTCCGCCGGCGTTGGAGGACATCTCGCCGGAGGCATAGGCGCCGGCCACTACCGGCCATGAATAGGTGATCATGAAATAGCACAGCGGCAACAGGAAGACGATGATGCCGATGACGTCGACCAGGTTGCGCATCCGGCTGCCGAGCTTGTTGGCGATGACGTCGATGCGTACATGGGCGTTTTGCAGGAAGGCGTAGCCCGCGCCGAGCATGAATACGGCGGCGAACAGGTACCACTGGATTTCGAGAAAGGCGTTCGAGCCGATGTTGAAGGCCTTGCGTGCGACCGCATTTCCGGCACTGATCAGCGTCGCGGCGAGAATGAGCCAGATCACCGATTTTCCGATCAGATGGCTGACAGCGTCGATGATGCGGGAGAGACCGAGGAGCGTTCCCATTGGAGTTACCTGGAACTGAAAGAGCACAAAAAAGCCGAGCGGATCGTGACGCGCGCTCGGCAAGGGGATGGTGCCAGAATCGTCTGCAAATGGTCGGCAGGCGCCCGGCCGAAGTAGGACCGAACTGCGGCCGAAGTGGCCGGGCGCCTGACCGGATTATAGCTTCTGCGCTGACATGTACTGGTTGTAGCTGCCTTCGGCGACCCCTTCCCACTGGTAAGCGTCGGCGAGGAAGCGCGAGTAGTCGCCGTAGATCTTCTTCCAGTTCGGGTTCTTGCCGTTCAGGTCAGCATAGACCTCGCGCGAGGCCTTGAACGCAGCGTCCATGACGTCCTTGGGCAGTCGCTGCAGTTTCGCCCCTTCGGCGATGAGTTGCTTGAGCGAGCTCGGGTTGTGCGCGTCGTAGCGTGCGATGACGTCGATGTGAGCGTCGGAGGCGGCCTGGCGCACGATCGCCTGATATTCTTTCGACAGACCGTTGAATGCCTTGGCGTTGACCAGCAGCGAGAACTGCGTGCTGCCTTCCCACCACGCCGGGTAGTAGTAGTTCTTCGCCACCTTGTGCAGGCCCAGACGCAGGTCGTCGTAGGGGCCGATCCACTCCGCCGCATCCACCGTTCCCTTTTCCAGCGCCTGGTAGATTTCGCCCGCGGGAATGTTCTGCGGCACCGCGCCGAGCTTGGTGATGACGCGGCCGGCAAAGCCGCCGATGCGGATCTTGAGGCCTTCCAGATCCTTGACCGAGTTGATCTCCTTGCGGTACCAGCCGCCCATCTGGGCGCCGGAGTTGCCCATCACGAAGTTGACGATGTTGAACTGGGCGTAGAACTCGCGCAGCAGCTTCAGGCCGTTGCCGTGGTGCATCCAGGCCTGCATCTGGCGTGCGTTCATGCCGAACGGGATGGCGCAGTCGAGAGCGAAAGATTCGTCCTTGCCGAAGAAATAGTACGGCGCAGTGTGGGCGCACTCGATGGTGTCCTGCTGCAGCGCATCGACGACGCCGAAGGCCGGCACGAGTTCGCCTGCCGCATGCACGCTGACTTCGAACTTGCCGCCGGTGGCCTCACTGACGTTCTTGGCGAAGGTTACGGCGCCGCCATACAGGGTATCGAGCGATTTCGGAAAGCTCGAAGCCAGGCGCCAGCGGATCTGCTGCTGGGCATGCACGATCGCCGGGGCGGTGCCTGCGGCGAGAATGCCGGCCATACCGGCGCCTTGGAGGAATTTGCGGCGTTCCATTGTGTCTCCTTCCGGGGTGTTTGAATGAACGGCGCGATTATAGGGAGCTTGGGGTGGGTGGCGAAAACCGCGGAAAACCCTTATTTTCGTTGCGTTCGTCATGATCCGGGGCGCTTTTCAGGCGTCCGGCAATTCGTCGAGTGTTTCCTGCAGATGGCTTTCGTCCGCCCACGCGAGCAGGCGCCAGGCGCTGCTCTGGTACTCGATCCAGTTCAGGGCGGCGTTGGGAATCGGGAAGTTGCGCGGTGAGGCGAGCGCCGTGCCGGTGGCGAGGCGGTGGGTGATGTCGAGCACGCCGCCATGGGTGACGACCAGCACCTGCTCGCCACGGTGGCGCAGGGCGATGTCGGTCAGTGCCGCCCGCACCCGGTCGGCGAAGTCGCGCAGGCTCTCGCCGCCCTCCGGGAAGGCGAGGGTGGTTTCGCGTGCCTTGAAGCGGCGATAAAGCTCGGGGTGGCGGTGTTCGGCTTCTTCGTAAGTGAGCCCCTGGAAGAGCCCGTAATGACGTTCCCGCAATCTGTGCTCGGGTTCGGCGTCGAGCCCATGGGGGCGCCCGATCGCGGCTGCGGTCTGGTGCGCGCGCTGCAGATCGCTGCTGTAGAGCGCGGCGAAGCCCTGCCCGGCGAGATGGCGTGCGGCGGCTTCGGCTTGGGCGAGGCCGGTGCCGTTGAGCGGGACGTCGATATGGCCCTGCAGCCGGCGTTCGGTATTCCAGGCCGTTTCGCCGTGGCGGACCAGGCAGATGCGGCAGGCGGAATTGTCGTTCATGGCGATGTGGCCTCTTGCGGAATGTCGGCCCGTTCGTGCGTGGAGGGCGACGCCGCGGAAACGGCGAGACCCCCGCAGGGGTCTCGTCGATACGGCGGGCGTGGCTTGCGGACGGGCGCGCGGTTAACGCACCGACTGCATGAAGCGGTCGAAGCCGGCTTCGGCGACGCCGAACCAGGCGTTCTGCGACTTGCGGTATTTGTCGAAGTCGGCGTAGATCTTCGCCCACGCGGGGTTCTTCGCCGCTTCCTCGGCGTACAGCTCGCGCGATACGTCGTAGGCCTTCTTCATGATCTCGGTGGAGAAGCCCTGCAGCTTCACGCCCTGACCGAGCAGGCGGGCGAGGGCCTGGGGGTTCTTGTGGTCGTAAGTCGATGTCATCAGGATGTGAGCTTCGCGCGAGGCGGCGCGGAAGGCCGCCTGGTATTCCTTCGGCAGCTTGTCCCATTCCCCGCGGTTGACGAAGAAATGCACCACCGGACCCGGCTCCCACCAGCCCGGCGAATAGTAGTAAGGCGCCACCTTGTACAGGCCGAGCTTTTCATCGTCGTAGGGGGCGACCCATTCGGCAGCGTCGATCGTGCCCTTTTCCAATGAAGTGTAGATATCGCCGCCGCCGAGTTGCTGCGGCACCGCTCCCATGCGTGAGAGGATTTCGCCACCGAGGCCGGCGATGCGGATCTTCAGCCCCTTGATGTCGTCCACGGTGTGGATCTGCTTGCGGTACCAGCCGCCCATCTGCACCCCGGTGTTGCCGCCGAGGAAGGAGTAGAGGTTGTAGTTGGCATAGAACTCGTCGAGCAGCTGCTGACCATTGCCGGCAATGATCCAGGCGTCCATCTGGCGCGCGTTGAGGCCGAAGGGCACGGCGGTGCCGAAGCCGAAAGCCTTGTCCTTGCCGACGTAGTAGTAGGAGCAGGTGTGGCACATTTCGACCGTGTTCTGCTGCACCGCGTCGAGCGCCATCAGCGCGGGGACGATCTCGCCCGGGGCGTGGATGCGGATGTCGAACTTGCCGCCGGTGATCTCGCGCACGCGGTTGGCGAGCATTTCGGCGCTGCCGAACAGGGTGTCGATGCTCTTCGGGAAGCTCGAGGTCATCCGCCACTTGATTTCGGGCAGGCCGGTATGCACGGCAGGCGCGGCGGACACGGCGGTCGAGGCCATGCCTGCAGTCGCACCGGCGGCAAGGCCGGCACCGGCTTTCTTGAGGAAGGAACGACGCTCCACGGTTTCTCCTTGTGTCTTGGGGTGAATGTCGGAGGCCGATTATAGGCTCCGTCCAGGGGTAGGATCGGACCGCCGCGCTCCGTTCGGGCGGGGCGCGGTCGCCCTCGCCGGGCTCAGCGCCCGGCCACCTTCATGCTGTCGATCAGCAGCGAGCCGCACAGCTTGGCCCCGCGCGGCAGGGCGTCGTTGCCGACCGCGACGATGCCGCGGAACATGTCGCGCAGGTTGCCGGCGATGGTGACTTCCTCGACCGCATGCTTGATGCGACCCTTTTCCACCCAGAAGCCGGCAGCGCCGCGCGAGTAATCGCCGGTGACGTAATTGACGCCGTGGCCGAGCAGTTCGGTGACGAGCAGGCCCCGCTCCATCTGCCGGATCAGCCCGGCGAGATCCTGTGTGCCCGGCTTCACCAGCAAGTTGTGCGAGCCGCCGGCGTTGGCGGTGGTCTGCATGCCCAGCTTGCGCGCCGAATAGGTGGACAGGAAGTAGCCCTGGAGCACGCCGTCGATGACTACTTCACGGTCGCGGGTGGCGACGCCGTCGCTGTCGAAGGGGCTGGAGCCGAAGGCTTTTTTCAGGTGCGGGCGTTCGGAGATGCTGACCACGGGGGAGAACACGGACTGCCCCAGGCTGTCGAGCAGGAAGCTCGATTTGCGGTACAGCGAACCGCCGCTGACGGCCTGCGTGAAGTTGCCGAGCAGCGAGACCGCGAGCGGAGCTTCGAAGATCACCGGCACTTCGCAGGTGCGGATCTGCTTCGCCCCCAGCCGGGCGATCGCGCGCTCGCCGGCGATGCGGCCGATGTCTTCCGGCGCCATCAGTTCGGCCGGATCGCGCCGCGAGTCGTACCAGAATTCGCGCTGCATGCCTTCGTCGCTGTCGTCGCCGTCGTTGTTTTCGCCGGCGATCACCGAGCACGACAGGCCGTGGCGGGTGGTCGCGTAGCCGCCGAGAAAGCCGTGGCTGTTGGCGGAAACGAAGTGTGACTGCTGGATCGAGGTGTTGGCGCCTTCCGAGTTGCGGATCTTCGCGCTCACCGCGAAGGCAGCGTCCTCGCAGCGGCGGGCGAGTTCGATCGCGGTGTCGATGTCGATCTTCCACGGGTGGAAGAGGTCGAGGTCGGGCATGTCCTGCGCCCGCGCCATCAGCGCCGCATCCGCCAGTCCGGCGCAGGGGTCGGGAGCGGTGAAGCGGGCGATCGACAGTGCGGCGTCGACCGTGGCCTTCAGCGCTTTCCCGGAGAAATCGGACGTGCTCGCATAGCCGCGCTGCTGGCCCAGATAGACGGTGACGCCGACGCCCTTGTCGCGGTTGTACTCGATAGTGTCGACTTCGCTCCGGCGCACCGCGACCGATTGGCCGAAGCCTTCCGAAACGTCGGTCTCGCAGGCCGAGGCGCCGCCTTGTTTCGCGTGCTGCAGGATGTCGGTGGCGATTTCGGCGAGCTGCGCCTGGGTGAAGGAAAAGCCTTGATCGGACATGGAGGGGTCGTGTGCGTGCAAAGGCTATAATCTTACTCCGATCACGCCAGCCCCCCATGCACGCAATGCGCTCCGATTCACGCCACTCCCCCCATCCCGCCGTGCAGGACGAGGACGATTTCGTCGAGCCGCCAAGCAAAAGCAGTCGCAAGCGCGAAATGCACGCGCTCCAGGATCTGGGCGAACAACTCGTCGCGTTGTCCGCCGAGCGCCTGAAGAAAGTGCCGCTGCCCGATGTGCTGTACGACGCCGTCCGCGCCGCGCAAGGTTTCAAGATGGAAGCACGGCGGCGCCAGATGCAGTACATCGGCAAGCTGATGCGCAAGATCGACCCGGCGCCGATCCAGGCCCAGCTCGAGATCTTCGCCGGGAATTCAGCCGCCGAAGTGGCGAAGATGCACCGCCTCGAGCGTCTGCGCAGCGATCTGCTCGAGGACGAAAAAGTCATCGGCAGCATCGCCGAATCCTGGCCCGGCGCCGATCTGCAATACCTGCGCACGCTGCGCCGCAACGCACTCAAGGAGCGCGAGGCGGGCAAGCCGCCGAAATCCTTCCGCGAAATCTTCCGCGTGCTGCGCGAACTGCAGGAAGCGCAGGACGCCGCCGCGGAAGAAACCGGGGAAGGGGCCGCGGGTGCCGCGACCGCGCCGGGCAAGCCTGCGGACGAATGAAGCGGGCGCGCGCCGGCCGCTGCGGTGCTTGCCGCATGCCTGCTACGGCACCCCCCTGTGATCCACCGACGATGAGACTGAACCCATGAGCGAACCCATCCGCATCGGCCTGGTGTCGATCAGCGACCGCGCCTCCGAAGGCACTTACGAAGATCAAGGCATCCCCGCGCTGCAGGACTGGCTGGGCAGGGCGCTGACCTCGCCGTGGAGCGCCGAAACGCGGCTGATTCCGGACGAGCGCCCGGTGATCGAGCGCACCCTGGTCGAACTGGTCGATGAGGCTGGCTGCGACCTGGTGCTGACCACTGGCGGCACCGGCCCGGCGCCGCGCGACCTGACTCCCGAGGCCACGCTCGCGATCAGCGACAAGGAAATGCCCGGTTTCGGCGAGGAGATGCGCCGCATCAGCCTGAACTTCGTCCCCACCGCGATCCTGTCGCGCCAGGTCGCGGTGATCCGCGGCCGCTGCCTGATCATCAACCTCCCCGGCCAGCCCAAGTCGATCCGCGAGACCCTCGAAGGCGTGCGCGACGCCGACGGCACGGTGCGCCACGTCGGCATCTTCGCTGCGGTGCCCTACTGCATCGATCTCATCGGCGGGCCCTACATCGAAACCGACGAAGCGGTGATCAAGGCCTTCCGCCCCAAGCACGCGATCCGGACGAAACAGGCTTGAACCCCCGGCGGAGCGACGGTACGGCGCCCGCCGGCCCGGCGGGAGTGGACTGCGGTCGTGCCGCGCCTGCGGCCGCGGACGATGGGCGGCGCGAAGAAAGGGGCGAAGAGAGGCCGCACGCGGTGGCCGACTCTGCGGCCCGGAGTTCCCGTCTGACGTGGATTGAAGACGGAGAGGCCCGCAGCGCGCGCTGGCGCACCGAGAGCGGGCAGGCGCCGCCGAAGCGGGTGGTGGTGGCCGACGACACGATGACGGCCGACGCCGCCTGGCGGCTCGCCTGCGAAGGCACCGCCCTGCTGTGGCGGGGCGACTACCACAACGCCCGCCAGCTGCTCCAGGCCATGGGCCGGCGTGCCGACCGCGGTCCGCGCAAGCGCGCCCGCGAACCGGCTGCGGCGGCCGAGGCCTTCCACCTCCACCGCATGGCCCAGGCCCAGCGCGCCCGTGCGCTGGGAATGCTGCTGATCCCCTTCGAGGGTGCGGCGCGCATTGCCCTGCGGCGGGCACCGGACGTCGCCGAAGCCGTGGCCGAAGCGATTGCCGGCACCCCCGATGCGGACCTGCCCGCGGCGCCGTTCGTGCTCTCCCTGCGCGAGCTGCTCGGCCTGATCGGTGCGCACGAGTGGCGGCGCAAAGGCGTGTGGGTGCCGGCGCTGGAGGCGCGCATCCATCCCTGGTACGGGGTGTTCTCGCCGCTGCGCGGCGAATACCTGGATCTGATCGCACGCGTTCCCCTGCCGTCGCCGCGGCTGGCGTTCGACATCGGTACCGGCTCCGGGGTGATCGCCGCCCTGCTGGCGCGGCGCGGGGTGGCCCGGGTGGTGGCGACCGATCAGGATGAGCGGGCGCTGGGCTGTGCACGTGAAAACCTCGGCCGTCTGGGGCTGGCCGGTGGTGTCGAGCTGCTGCGGGCCGATCTCTTTCCCCCCGGCCGCGCGCCGCTGGTGGTGTGCAATCCGCCCTGGGTCCCGGCCAAGCCGGGGGCGGTGATCGAGCACGCGGTGTACGACCCCGACAGCCGCATGCTGCGCGGCTTTCTCGCCGGGCTGGCGGCGCATCTGGAGGCGGACGGCGAGGGCTGGCTGATCCTGTCGGATCTCGCCGAGCACCTCGGCCTGCGCACGCGCGCCGAACTGCTCGGCTGGATCGAGGCGGCCGGGCTGGAGGTGGCCGGCCGCGAGGACATCCGCCCGCGCCACCGCAAGGCCGCCGACGCCGGCGATGCGCTGCACGCCGCGCGTGCGGCCGAAGTCACTTCGCTATGGCGGCTGGCGGTCTCGCCTCGGGCTACTTCGGCATGATCCGGATCAGCGGGCGCTCGAGGTGCTTCGCCGGCGGCGGCACCGACAGCTGGCGGCGGCGCTCCTGTTCGCGCCACCCTGCGCGCAGGCCCAGCAGCACGGCCAGGATCGCAGCGTAGAGCAGCGGTTCGCGCAGGTCGGCTTTCACCAGCCACCAGAAATGCACCACCGCGAGGATCGCGATGCCGTACACCGCGCGGTGCAGCGCCTGCCAGCGGCGGCCGCCGAGACGGCCGATGGCGAAGGCGTTGGAGGTGGCAGCGAGCGGCAGGAGCAGCACGAAGGCGGCGAAACCGACGCTGATGAACGGGCGCTCGAGGAGGTCGCGGGCGATCGCGCCCCAGTCGAAGAACTGGTCCAGCCACAGGTAGAGGGCGAAGTGCGCCGCGGCGTAGGCGAAGGCGTACAGCCCCAGCATGCGGCGCAGGCGCAGCAGCCAGTGCAGGCCGCTGAGGCGGCGCAGCGGCGTTACCGTGAGGGTCAGCAGCAGAAAGCGCAGCGCCCACTCGCCGCTGTCGCGGGTGAGAGTCTCGACCGGGTTGGCGCCGAGGGTGTCGGCCTGCCAGCCCAGGGCGAGCCGTGCGGCGGGGAGCAGGCAGAGCACGAAAAGCAGCGCCTTGATCGACGAGATCCGGCGTGCGGAAGGCATTCGCAGCGAAGGCGGAAGAAGAGGCATGGCGGCGGGCGGGTAAGCAATAAGAAAGAGAGGGCGAAGGTGGAAGGGCGGGCCAAGGGGCGGAAGACGGTTCGAGAAGAAGGCTCCGGTTCAGAACTCCTTCGCCAGATCCATGCCCTGGTAGAGGCCAGCGACCTGTTCGGCGTAGCCGTTGAACATCAGGGTCGGGCGCTTGCGCAGTTCGCCGATGCGGCGCTCGCTGGCCTGGCTCCAGCGTGGATGGGCGACCTGCGGGTTGACGTTGGAGTAGAAGCCGTACTCCTGCGGTGCCGCCAGGTTCCATGCGGTGGCGGGCTGGTGTTCGACGAGGCGGATGGCGACGATCGACTTTGCGCTCTTGAAGCCATACTTCCATGGCACGACCAGGCGCAGCGGGGCGCCGTTCTGGTTCGGCAGGCGTTCGCCGTACAGCCCCAGGGCCAGGATCGTCAGCGGATGCAGGGCTTCGTCCAGACGCAGGCCTTCGCGGTAGGGCCAGTCGAGGATCGGCCGCCGGAGCATGATCGCCGGGTCGTAATGGCTGACGAACTCGACGTACTTCGCGCTGCCCAGCGGTTCCACTTCCTTCAGCACGGCGGCAAGGGGAAAGCCCAGCCACGGAATCACCATCGACCAGCCTTCGACGCAGCGCAGGCGGTAGATGCGCTCCTCCAGCGGCGCCAGCTTCAGCACATCGTCGATGTCGAAGCTGCGCGGGCGGGCGGCGAGGCCTTCGACGCGCAGCGTCCACGGGCGGACCTGCATTTTCGCAGCGTGGCGTGCAGGGTCGGCCTTGTCGGTGCCGAATTCGTAGAAGTTGTTGTAGCCCGTCACCGCCTTGTGTGCGGTGAGCGGCTCGGCCGTCGAGTACGGCGAAGGCCGGCCATCCAGGCGGCTTGCCGCCAGCACCGGCAGACCGTGCCAGAGAGCGGCGCCCGCGGTCAGGCCGAGGGCGGTGTGGGCGAGGAAGCTGCGCCGTGCCTCGAACAGCTTGCGCGGCGTGATCTCGGACGGGGGGAGGTCGGGAGGGGGCTTGATCAGCATGGCGGCGGGTCTCTGTGGGGATTGTTCTATAAAACTACAATGATTGGACCGTTTTTACCGAGTCTTATTCCGTTGATGATGCCCGCTGCCCGAAAAAACGCCGCAAACGGGGCAAGATGCCGCAAACAGGGCGACTGCCGGGTCTTCCGGCCGTTGGCGCAGACCCAGCCGCGCCGTGCTTTGGGCTAGAATCGGAAGCTTCTTCCAGCCTTGACGCAGAGTTCGAGCATGCCCGCCTCCATGAAGATCCACATCGACGACGTCCGCATCCAGGAAATCAAGGAACTCGTGCCGCCGGTGCACGTGTTGCGCGAGTTTCCGGCCACGCCGAAGGCGGCGGGAGTCGCCTACGAGGCGCGCCAGGGCATCCACCGCATCCTTTATGGCGCCGACGACCGCCTGCTGGTGGTGATCGGGCCATGCTCGATCCACGATGCCGCGGCCGCAATCGATTATGCGAACAAGCTCAAAGTCGAGGCCGACCGGCTCAAGGACGACCTCCTCGTGGTGATGCGGGTGTATTTCGAAAAGCCGCGTACCACGGTGGGCTGGAAGGGGCTGATCAACGATCCTTACCTCGACAACAGCTTCCGCATCAACGAGGGCGTGCGCCTCGCGCGCAAGCTGCTGTGGGAAATCAACGAGCTCGGCCTGCCGGCGGGCACCGAGTTCCTCGACATGATCACGCCGCAGTACATCGCCGACCTGATCGCCTGGGGGGCGATCGGCGCGCGCACCACCGAAAGCCAGGTCCACCGCGAACTCGCTTCCGGGCTGTCGTGCCCGGTCGGCTTCAAGAACGGCACCGACGGCAATCTGCGCATCGCGGTCGATGCGATCAAGGCCGCGCAGGCGCCGCACCACTTCCTGTCGGTGACCAAGGCCGGCCATTCGGCGATCGTGTCCACCCGCGGCAACGAGGACTGCCACGTGATCCTGCGCGGCGGCAAGGAGCCGAACTACGACGCCGCGAGCGTCGATGTCGCAAGCAAGGAGCTGGCCGCCGCCAGCGTCTGCTCGAAGGTGATGATCGATTTTTCCCACGCCAACAGCCGCAAGCAGCACCGGCTGCAGATCGAGGTGGCGAAGGATACCGCCGCCCAGATGGCCGCCGGCGATGAGCGGATCATGGGGGTGATGGTCGAGTCCCACCTCAAGGAAGGGCGCCAGGACCTGATGCCGGGCAAGGAGCTCGAGTACGGCAAGAGCATCACCGACGCCTGCATCGGCTGGGAAGACAGTGTGCAGGTGCTCGACCTCCTCGCCGAGGCGGTGCGCCAGCGCCGGGTCAAGCGCGCGGCCGAGTTCGAGTGAGCGGTTGAAGGCGTGCCGGGGCGCCGTTCGCGCCGGCGCGCCCTTGCCGTTTGCGGCACGGGGTGGAGTCATGGGCGGGCCGTTTTACCGGGGCATGGGTGCGGACCGGGCCGGCGCGCGCCGCGATACCGGAGGACTCCCGGTGTGAGCATGGCCACGCGCAAGATCATCCATTGTGACTGCGATTGTTTCTATGCCGCGGTCGAGATGCGCGACGACCCTTCGCTGCGCGGGCGCCCGCTGGCGGTCGGGGGGCGGGCCGAGACGCGCGGCGTGATCGCCACCTGCAACTACGAGGCGCGCGCCTTCGGCGTGCATTCGGCGATGCCGACCGCGCGGGCGCTGCAGCTATGCCCCGGGCTGATCCTGCTGCCGCCCGACTTCGAGCGCTACCGTGCCGCTTCGCAGCGGATTCTCGCCATCTATCGCGGGTACACCGCGCTGGTCGAGCCGCTGTCGCTCGACGAGGCCTATCTCGACGTCAGCGGCGTGGACCGCTGCCGCGGCTCGGCGACACTGATGGCGCAGGAAATCCGCGCCCGCATTCGCGACGAAGTCGGCATCACCGCCTCGGCCGGGATCGCCCCCAACAAGTTCATCGCCAAGGTGGCGAGCGACTGGAACAAGCCCGATGGCCAGTTCGTCGTCCGCCCGCAGGATGTGGATGCCTTCGTCGCCGCGCTGCCGGTGAACAAGATCTTCGGCGTCGGCAAGGTCACCGCGGCCAAGCTCAACCGGTTCGGCGTGCACACCTGCGGCGACCTGCGTGGCTGGAGCGTAGCCGATCTCGCCCGTGAATTCGGCAGCTTCGGCGCCAGCCTGCACCGGCTGTGCCGCGGCATCGACGAGCGCGCGGTGCAGCCCGACCGTGTGCGCAAGTCCTTGTCGGTCGAAACCACCTACACGCCGGACCTGCACGACCTGGCGGCCTGCCGTGCCGCCCTGAGTGCGCTGCTGGAGGATTTCCGCCGCCGCTTCGAGCGCGCCCGCGACCGTCCTGCGGTGCACAAGGCTTTCGTCAAGGTGCGCTTCTCCGACTTCAGCCGGACCACCGCCGAATGCCTCAGCAGCGCGCCCGACGAGGCGGTGTGGCTGCGACTACTGGGCGAAGCGCATGCGCGCAAGGCGTTGCCGGTGCGCCTGCTCGGTGTCGGCGTGCGCTTCGACGAGCGCGCCGACACCGAGCAGGCGAAGGTCCAGGGCTCCCTGTTCGAGGCGGGTTGATCAGGCGTTCTTGCGCTTCTGCCACAGCACGTCGTCGCGCCCAGCGGCGCGGTTGAGCACGCGGCCGAGGACGAAGAGCAGATCGGAGAGGCGGTTGAGGTACTGGCGCGGGCCATCACCGACCGCTTCTTCCAGCGCCAGCGCGACCAGCGCGCGTTCGGCGCGGCGGCATACGGTACGGGCGTGGTGGGCGAGCGCCGCGGCGCGGCTGCCGCCGGGCAGGATGAAGTCCTTGAGCGGCGGCAGCGCTTCGTTGAAGCCGTCGAGCGTCTCTTCCAGGCGGGTCACCTGCTTGCCGGTGATCATGCTCATGCCGGGGATGCACACTTCGCCGCCAAGGTCGAACAAGTCGTGCTGGACGTCGGTGAGCAGCGTGCGCACTTCGTCGGGCAGCGCCTCGCACAGCAGCAGGCCGACCACGGCATTGGTCTCGTCGACTTCGCCCAGGGCGTGGATGCGCAGGCTGTTCTTCGATACCCGCTTGCCGTCGCCCAGGCCGGTGGTGCCGGCGTCGCCGGTACGAGTGTAGATCTTGGAGAGGCGGTTGCCCATGGCGTCCTCGATGGTGGATGGCGCGAAGGCCGATTATAGGCGAAGGCAGGCGGCGCCGAGCGCCGCCCGGCCGTGCCCCTAAGCGCATGATAAACTTGCGCATTCGCCTGCACTCCGGGCTTTTCGTCCAGAACCCACGCACACTCCCATGAAATCCGCCGAAATCCGCGACGCCTTCCTCAAGTTCTTTGAATCCAAGGGCCACCAGATCGTGCCCTCCAGCTCGCTGGTGCCGCACGAGGACCCGACGCTGTTGTTTACCAACGCCGGCATGAACCAGTTCAAGGACGTCTTCCTCGGCTTCGACAAGCGTCCCTACAGCCGCGCCACCACCTCGCAGAAATGCGTGCGCGCCGGGGGCAAGCACAACGACCTTGAGAACGTCGGCTACACCGCGCGCCACCATACCTTCTTCGAGATGCTGGGCAACTTCAGCTTCGGCGACTACTTCAAGCGCGACGCGATTTCGTACGCCTGGGAGCTGCTCACCGAAGTCTTCAAACTGCCCAAGGACAAGCTCTGGGTCACGGTGTACGCCGAGGACGACGAGGCGTTTGAGATCTGGACCAGGGAAGTCGGCGTGCCTTCCGAACGCGTGATCCGCATCGGCGACAACAAGGGCGCGCGCTACGCCTCGGATAACTTCTGGATGATGGGCGACACCGGACCTTGCGGCCCGTGCACGGAAATTTTCTACGATCATGGTGAGCACATCTGGGGCGGCCCCCCGGGATCGCCCGAGGAAGACGGCGACCGCTACATCGAGATCTGGAACAACGTGTTCATGCAGTTCAACCGCGACGAGGCCGGGGTGATGCATCCGCTGCCCCGGCCCTCGGTCGACACCGGCATGGGCCTGGAGCGCATTGCGGCGGTGCTGCAGGGTGTGCACGCCAACTACGAGATCGACCTCTTCCAGGCCCTGATCAAGGCCGCCGCGCGGGAGACCTCCAGCGCCGACCTGGATTCGCCTTCGCTCAAGGTGCTGGCCGACCATATCCGTGCCTGCTCCTTCCTGATCGCAGACGGCGTGATTCCGGGCAACGAGGGCCGCGGCTACGTGCTGCGCCGCATCATCCGCCGCGCCATCCGCCACGGCTACAAGCTCGGTGCACGCGCCGCCTTCTTCCACAAGATGGTGCCGGACCTGGTCGGCGAGATGGGCCGCGCCTATCCCGAACTGAAGGACGGCGAGCGCCGCATCACGGACGTGCTGCGTCAGGAGGAGGAGCGTTTCTTCGCCACCATCGAGAACGGCATGGCGATCGTCGAAGCCGAACTCGCCGCGATGGAAGACGCCGGCAAGACCGTCTTCGACGGCAATACCGCGTTCAAGCTCCACGACACCTACGGCTTCCCGCTCGACCTCACCGCCGATATCTGCCGTGAGCGTGACGTGACCGTGGATGCCGTCGCCTTTAATACCGCGATGGCGCGGCAGAAGGAGCAGGCGCGCGCCGCGGGCAAGTTCAAGATGGCGGCCAACCTGGAGTACGACGGCCCCGCGACCACGTTCCACGGCTACGAGCTGCTGGAAGAGAAGGGCAATATCCTCGCCCTGTACAAGGACGGCGCGCCGGTCAATGAGCTGCTCGAAGGCGAGATGGGCGTGGTTGTGCTCGATCACACCCCGTTCTACGCCGAGTCCGGCGGCCAGGTCGGCGACCGCGGCGAACTGCGCGCTACGGCCGGGATCTTCGGCGTCGAGGACACGCAGAAGATCCAGGCCGCGGTGTTCGGCCACCACGGCGTGGTCCGTACCGGAAAGCTGGTCGTCGGCCAGGGCGTGAGCGCCCGGGTCGACGTCGCTGCGCGTGCCGCGACTGCGCGCAATCACTCGGTCACCCACCTGATGCACAAGGCCTTGCGTGAAGTGCTCGGCACCCATGTGCAGCAGAAGGGCTCGCTCGTCGATCCCGACAAGACCCGTTTCGACTTCGCCCACACTGCACCGATGAGCGCCGAGGAAATCCGTGAGGTCGAAGAGATCGTCAACCGCGAGATCCTCGCCAACACCGACACCCGCGCCGAGCTCATGGCGCTCGATGCGGCGCAGAAATCCGGTGCGATGATGCTGTTTGGCGAGAAGTACGCCGACGAAGTGCGGGTGCTGTCGATCGGCAGCTCGAAAGAGCTGTGCGGCGGTACCCACGTCTCGCGCACCGGCGACATCGGTCTGTTCAAGATCACCAGCGAAGGTGGTGTGGCCGCCGGCATCCGCCGCGTCGAGGCGATGACCGGAGAGAACGCGCTGCGCTACCTGCAGGAGCAGGAGCGCCGGGTGCAGGGCATGTCCGCGCTGCTGAAAGTGCAGCCGGATGAAGCCGCCGAACGTGTCGCCGGCATCCTCGACAGCGTCCGCATGCTGGAAAAAGAAGTCGCGCGCTTGAAAAGCAAGCTCGCCGCCAGCCAGGGCGACGATCTCGCCGGGCAGGCGGCGGAGGTCAACGGCGTCAAGGTGCTGGCGGCGGTGCTCGAAGGCGCCGACGTACCCACCCTGCGTGAAACCCTGGACAAGCTCAAGGACAGGCTGAAAACGGCGGTGATCGTGCTCGCGGCGGCGAGCGAAGGCAAGGTCAGCCTGATCGCCGGCGTCACTGCCGACCAGACCGGCAAGTTCAAGGCCGGCGAGCTGGTCAACTTCGTCGCCCAGCAGGTCGGGGGCAAAGGAGGCGGCCGTCCCGACATGGCCCAAGCGGGCGGCACCCGGCCGGAAAACCTGCCGGCGGCACTGGCTGCGGTGCAAGGCTGGGTGGAGGCGAAGCGCTAACCCGCCCGCCGAAACAAAGCTTCAGGCGCGCACGCATGCAGCCTTGCTGTCGCCGCCGCACGGGGGTGGGCTGGGCGCGATGGCTGGCGTGCAGCGGGTGAAGCACTAAGCCGCGGGCGAAATCCTGTGCCTCACGGCGGCCTGGTTGGCCAGTACGCGACGTTGAACCATCGGCGGGACGAGGTGCTCGTTCATGAACGACTTGGCGCTCGCGGGCCGCCCGCCGCGCATGAGGTAAGCCACGACGTCGTCGACGACCTGTGCCGTCTGCCAGTCCGCACGGCTGTAGTTCCGGTTCGTCATGGCCTACTCCTCGAGCACCCCCGCTCCTCTATAAATAGTACGCGTCCCCGTATTTTGTCCATGCCGGGAAAGGCATCGGCCGTGCTGCCTAGTGTGCGGGGGCGGTGCATCTTCCCCCGCAGCGCGAGGGCTTCAGAACGGCAACTTCAGCCCCGGCCAGACGCTGTCGATCGCGCTGCGGAAGGCGCTCTGGATGCGTGCCAGGGCGCCTTCGTCGTCGGCTTCGAAGCGCAGCACCACCACCGGCGTGGTGTTGGAGGCACGGGCGAGACCGAAGCCGTCGGCGTATTCGGCGCGCACGCCGTCGAGGGTGATCACTTCGCCGGCGCCGTCGAAGCGTGCCCCTTGCTGCAGCCGGCGCACCAGCTCGAAAGGTTCGCCCTCGTTCATCTTCAGGTTGAGCTCGGGCGTATTGACCGCATTCGGCAGCGCTTTCAGTGCGGCGTTGGGGTCGGGACGCGCGGACAGGATCTCGAGCAGGCGGGCGCCGGCATAGAGGCCGTCGTCGAAGCCGAACCAGCGTTCCTTGAAGAACATGTGGCCGCTCATCTCGCCGGCGAGCGGAGCGCCGGTTTCCTTCAGCTTGGCCTTGACCAGCGCGTGGCCGGTGTTCCACATCGTCGGTTTGCCGCCGCGCGCGCGGACCCAGGGGGCGAGGTTGCGCGTGCATTTGACGTCGAAGATGATCTCGCCGCCGGGCACGCGGGTCAGCACGTCCTCGGCGAACAGCATCAGCTGGCGGTCGGGGAAGATGATCTCGCCGTCCTTGGTGACCACGCCGAGGCGGTCGCCGTCACCGTCGAAGGCGAGGCCCAGTTCGGCGTCGGTGTCGCGCAGGGCGCGGATTACGTCCTGCAGGTTCTCGGGCTTGGACGGGTCGGGGTGGTGGTTGGGGAAGCGGCCGTCCACCTCGCAGAACAGCTCGATGACTTCGCAGCCGAGGCGGCGGAACAGTTCGGGCGCGATGCCGCCGGCGACGCCGTTGCCGCAGTCGACGACGATCTTCATCGGGCGCGCGAGTCTGACGTCGGCGACGATACGGTCGAGGTAGGCGGCGCGGACGTCGGCGCTGCGCAGCGCGCCTTCGCCGGCCGCCAGGTCGTCGTCGACGATGCGCCGGCGCAGGGCCTGGATCAGCTCGCCGTACAGGGTCTGCCCGCCGAGCACCATCTTCAGGCCGTTGTAGTCGGGCGGGTTGTGGCTGCCGGTGACCGAGACGCAGGAGTCGCAGCCCAGGGCGTGGGCGGCGAAATAGGTCAGCGGGGTGGGCACGCAGCCGATGTCGATGACGTCGACGCCTGCGGCGCGGATGCCTTCGGCGAGCGCTCCGGCCAGCGCCGGGCCGGACAGCCGGCCGTCGCGGCCGACGGCGATCGCCCGCTGGCCGCGCGCGACCGCTTCGGACCCCAGAGCGTGGCCGATCGCGCGTGCCGCGTCGGGCGTCAGCACGGTGTCGACGATGCCGCGGATGTCGTAGGCCTTGAAGATTTCGGGAGCGGGAGGGGCGTAGCGAGGAGTGGTCATGAGGCTGTCCGGAAGGAAAAAGCGAAAACGAAAGCGGTGATGGAGGTGCGCATTCTATGCCCCTTGGCCAGGGAGTGAAGACCTGCGCCCGGAGCCGTGGCCGATCTTCGCCGCGCCGCCGGCGGATGGAGGCGGAGCGTGCTGGAAGTCGGGTTCTTTTTTCGGGGCGGGAGGGAGGGTTTACAATCCGCGCCGGGCATTTTCCGCCTTTTCCTTTTTGCGAGCAGGATTCCGATGACGACACGCAAGGGCATCATCCTCGCCGGGGGCTCGGGCACCCGGCTGCATCCGGCGACGCTGGCCGTTTCCAAGCAGCTGCTGCCGGTCTACGACAAACCGATGATCTACTATCCGCTCACCACGCTGATGCTGGCCGGAATCCGGGAGATCCTGATCATCTCGACGCCGCAGGATACGCCGCGCTTCAGGCAGTTGCTGGGCGATGGCAGCCAGTGGGGGGTGCATTTCGAGTACGCTGTCCAGCCCAGCCCGGACGGCCTTGCCCAGGCTTTCCTGATCGGCGAGGATTTTCTCGCCGGCGGCCCTTCGGCCCTGGTGCTGGGGGACAACCTGTTCTACGGTCACGATCTTGCCGATGCGCTGCAGCGGGCCGCGCTGCGTACGGTGGGCGCCTCGGTGTTCGCCTATCCGGTGCAGGACCCGGAGCGCTACGGAGTGGTCGAGTTCGACCGTGACGGGCGTGCGGTGAGCCTGGAGGAAAAGCCGGTGCGGCCGAAGAGCCGCTACGCGGTCACCGGGCTCTATTTCTACGATGAAAGGGTGGTCGAGGTGGCGCGGGGCCTGCGCCCGAGCGCACGCGGGGAGCTGGAGATCACCGACGTGAACCGGCGCTACCTCGAATGGGGCGAGCTCGACGTGCAGGTCATGGGGCGCGGCCATGCCTGGCTGGACACCGGCACCCATGAAAGCCTGCTCGAGGCGGGGATGTTCATCCAGACCATCGAGCATCGCCAGGGCCTGAAGGTCGCCTGCCCGGAAGAGGTCGCCTGGCGGGAGGGCTGGATCGATGCTGCGCAGTTGCAGGCGCTGGCGGCGCCGCTGGCCAAGAACGGCTACGGGCAATATCTGCAGCGGCTGCTGGAAGAAAAGGTGTTCTGATGAAGGTCACGCAAACGGCGATTCCGGAAGTGCTGGTGCTGGAGCCGAAGGTGTTCGGCGACAGCCGCGGTTTTTTCCTCGAAAGCTTCAATGCGCGCGCTTTTCGCGATGCCACCGGGGTCGATGCGGTGTTCGTCCAGGACAACCATTCGCGCTCGGCGAAAGGGGTGCTGCGCGGCCTGCACTACCAGATTCGGCAGCCGCAGGGGAAACTCGTCCGTGTCGTAAACGGGCGGGTGTTCGACGTCGCGGTGGATCTGCGCCGCCGCTCGCCGACCTTCGGCAAATGGGTGGGAGTGGAGCTGTCGGCGGACAATCATCGCCAGCTGTGGGTGCCGCCGGGCTTCGCCCACGGCTTCGTGGTGCTCAGCGACAGCGCCGACTTCCTGTACAAGACGACCGATTACTACGCTCCCGAATACGAGCGCTGCCTGGCCTGGAACGACCCCGCGGTCGGCGTCGGGTGGCCGCTGGAAGGCGCGCCGCAGCTGTCGGGGAAGGATGCGCAGGGCAAAGCGCTGGCCGAAGCGGAAACCTTCGACTGAGTTCCGGAAGGGAGGTGGACGGGGGCAGGGGCCGACCCCGTCGTCAATGCACGACGCGCGGCGATAATTCGCCGAAATCGCCCGGTTCGGGCAGCAGCGAGGCGTGGTGCAGCACCATGCGCCAGCCATGGGCGCCGCGGACGTAGACGTTGGTCGCCGCGACCGGTGCGATGTGCCCGCTCTCGCCGGCGATGCCGATGCGCTCGATCACGCTATGGACCGCCATCGCCGCGCTGGCGCTGACCACCGCCTGGCCGATGTCGATCTCGAGGGCGATGCCGCCGGAAAAGATCTGGCGCCAGGTCTCGCGCACGGCCGCCAGCCCGACGATGCGCAGGCCGGTGGGGTGGACGCAGACGACCTCTTCGTCTTCCGACCAGACCGACATCAGGGCGTCCAGGTCGCCATGGGTCAGCGCCTTGTAGAACGCCGCTTCGGCATCGAGAGCGGTGGTGTAGATCGGAGGGCTCACGCGGCGGGCAGGGGGAGGAGGGGGGCGCCCGGCTACGGGCTGCCCGGAAACGGCGAAGGGGCCCGGAGCCTCCGTGTCGAACCGGGTGGTGGGCCGGGTTTGCGTTTCAGTGGTGCCCCTTCGGGCGCTCGCCGGTGAACACGTAATGTGCGCTGCAGTACGGGCATACGGCCTCGCCGGTCTTGAGGATGTCGAGGAAGACGCGCGGGTGGCGCGCCCACAGCGGCGCTCCCGGAGGCGGGCAGTGCAGGGGGAGATCCTTCGCGGCAATGGCGACGGCCTGGGTCTTGTCGGTGTTTTCAACCATGGGACGATTCTCGCAGAACGAAGGTGTCAGACGTGGGCCAGCCAGTGGCCGTACTCGGGCGCGCGGCCATTGACGACGTCGAAGAAGCGGGCCTGGATCTTCTCGGTGACCGGGCCGCGCCTGCCGGCGCCGATCGTGCGGTCGTCGAGTTCGCGGATCGGCGTCACTTCGGCCGCGGTGCCGGTGAAGAAGGCTTCGTCGGCGAGATAGATGTCGTCGCGGGTGAGGCGCTTGGCCTGGACTTCGTAGCCGAATTCGCGGGCGATGGTGATGACCGAGTCGCGGGTGATGCCGGTCAGCGCGGAGGCGATTTCCGGTTCGAAGATCTTGCCGTCCTTGACCACGAAGAGGTTCTCGCCTGCGCCTTCGGCAACGAAGCCCTGGTTGTCGAGGAGCAGGGCCTCGTCGTAGCCTTGCTTGGTGACTTCGAGGTTGGCCAGGATCGAGTTCGGGTAGGTTGCGGCGAGCTTGGCGCGCGGCATCGTCGAGTTGACGTGGTGACGGGTGTAGGAGGAGGTCTTGATGCGGATGCCTTTCTCCAGCCCTTCCTCGCCCAGGTAGGCGCCCCACGGCCAGGCGGCGATGGCGACATGCACGGTCGCGCCGCGGGTGGAGATGCCCATTTTTTCCGAGCCGTAGAAGGCGATCGGGCGCAGGTAGCAGGATTCGAGCTTGTTCGCGCGCACGACCTCCTTCTGTGCCTCCATGAGTTCATCCTTCGAGTACGGGATGTCCATCATGTAGATCTTGCCCGAGTTGATCAGGCGCTGGGTGTGCTCGGCGAGGCGGAAGATGGCAGTGCCGGAGACGGTGTTGTAGGCGCGCACGCCTTCGAAGACGGCCAGCCCGTAGTGCAGGGAATGGGTCAGCACGTGGGTGGTCGCTTCGCGCCACGGAACGAGCTTGCCGTCTTGCCAGATGAAACCGTCACGATCAGCCATGGACATGATCAAAATCTCCGCCTGTATCAAGAATGGGTGCGCTCCGCGGTGCGCGGGCGCTGAGCCGTGCAATTCTAGCGCAAAGCCGTCGCCGGGGCGGTGGCGAGTGCGCTCCGGGCGGCGGCGTGGAGCGTGCTACGGGTTAAAATGCGCCCCCCTGTCCTGGCGGAGTGGCGAGACATGAAAGAGCGCAGCTGGAAACCCAACGTCACCGTTGCCGCAGTGATCGAGTGCGACGGCCGCTTTCTGCTCGTCGAGGAAAAAACGCCCGAGGGGCTGCGTTTCAATCAGCCTGCCGGCCACCTGGAAGAGGGCGAGTCGCTGCTCGAAGCGGTTGTGCGCGAGACGCTCGAAGAGACCGCCCACCGCTTCATCCCGGAATACCTGGTCGGGGTCTACCAATGGACCCGGCCGCAGGGCGACATCACCTACCTGCGTTTCGCCTTCGGCGGGCGGGTCGATGGCGAGGTGCCCGGGCGGCGGCTCGACGAGGGCATCGTGCGTGCGCTGTGGCTGACGCCCGACGAGCTGCGCGCCACGGCCGAGCGCCATCGCAGCCCGCTGATCCTGCAGTGCGTCGACGATTGGGTCGCCGGGCAGCGTTTCCCGCTGTCGCTGCTGCGCCATTCCTGATGTGCGGGCGATGTGGATGGCGTTGCCGCGGCGGTGTCTCCTGTTCCTTTCCGTTTTTCTTTGCGCCTTCCTCTCCGTCCCCCTCGCTGTCGGTCTGTCGCCACGGGCGGGAGCGGCCGGCCCGGAAGCGGCGGGGGCGCGGTTCGATATCTGCTATAACTACGGCTGCCGGCACGAGCAGACGGTCGCGATCGACGCCGGGCAGCTCGAGCGGGTGCGCCGCAAACTGGCTTGGGCCGGGGATGCGTCCGCCGAGCGCGCCGCCCTGGCCGAAGTGCTGGGCTGGCTGTACCGGGAGGCGGGAACGCAGACGCCGGTCGGCTCCGACCGGCGTGGCAACCTGCTCGATGGCGGGGGCGACGGGCGCATGGATTGCATCGACCATTCCATCTCGACGACCCGCATGCTGCGGTTGCTCGAGGCTCGAGGCTGGCTGCGTTTTCACCGGGTGCTGCCGCGCGCACGGCGCAGTCGCCTGATCTTCCAGCACTTCAGCGCCGTGATCGAGGAGCTGCCTCCTCCCGCGCGGGCGCCTGCGGGGCCGGAAATTCCGGATCACGTGGGGACTTTGCTCGCCCTGTGCGACTGCCCCGGCGTGGTGCTCGACATCCCGACGGAAGCGCGGGTCGAGATGCCAGCGTCGGTGGGAACGCATTATGCGGTCGATAGCTGGTTCGTCGACAATGGCGAACCGGCGGTCGTGTTGCCGCTTGCTGAATGGCTCAATGGAGGTGGACCGAATGTCCAGTAAGGATGTGGGTGGGATGAAGGTGGTCGTCGGCATGTCCGGCGGGGTCGATTCGTCGGTGACGGCGCTGCTGCTCAAGCAGCAGGGCTACCAGGTGACCGGCCTGTTCATGAAGAACTGGGAGGACGACGACGATTCCGAATACTGCTCGACGCGGCAGGACCTGGTCGATGTCGCCTCGGTGTGCGACGTCATCGGCATCGACCTCGAAGTGGTGAATTTCAGCGCGGAATACAAGGACCGCGTGTTCGCCGACTTCCTGCGCGAGTACGAGGCCGGGCGTACGCCCAACCCCGATATCCTGTGCAACTCCGAAATCAAGTTCCGCTGCTTTCTCGATCACGCCCTGCAACTCGGCGCCGAGCGCATCGCCACCGGCCACTACGCCCGGGTGCGGGAATGGACCAACGACGGCCGCAGCGAGTACCAGTTGCTGAAGGCCGAGGACGGCACCAAGGACCAGAGCTACTTCCTCTATCGCCTGACCCAGGCGCAACTGGCGAAGACGCTGTTCCCGCTCGGCACCTTGTACAAGCGCGAGGTGCGCCGGATCGCGGAAGCTGCCGGCCTGCATGTGGCGGCGAAGAAGGACTCGACCGGCATCTGCTTCATCGGCGAGCGCCCGTTCCGCGAGTTCCTGATGCGCTATCTGCCGGCGCGGCCGGGCGAGATCCGCGCGCTCGACGACGAGCGCGTGCTCGGCGAACACCAGGGGCTGATGTACCACACCATCGGTCAGCGCAAGGGGCTGCTGATCGGTGGGATCAAAGGCAACCAGGACGAGGCCGGCGAGCACGAGGCCTGGTACGTGGCGAAAAAGGACGTCAAAGCCAACGTGCTCTACGTGGTGCAGGGCCATGAGCATCCAGCGCTGCTGCGCGACCGCCTGGTGGCCACCGACCTCAACTGGATCTCCGGCCGCGACCCGCACACCCACTGGGTGTACACCGCCAAGCCGCGCTACCGCACGCCCGACATGCCGTGCGAGATCGAGCGCATCGCCGGCGGCCGTGCCGAGATCGCCTTCGCCCAGCCGCAGTGGGCGCTCACGCCGGGGCAGAGCGTGGTGGTGTACGAATCGAACGTGTGCCTGGGGGGGGGCGTCATTGCCTGAGCGCCTGAGCCGGCGTGCTTTCAGCGCCGATCGCGGTGAACGGTGCGTAGGTGGTGCCCTGCGTGAGGGCGGCGAATGTTTCGCAGCGCCCGATGTATTCGCGCGCGCTCTTGGGCATGGTGACGCGGGCGCGAGTGATGTAGGTGAGCAGATCGCGCCCCTGCAGGATCAGGCGCATGCCATCGCTGGCGAGTTGGCGCTCGTGCGCACTCGAAACCGGGGACAGGCCGGGCGCGATCGCGGCGAGCCGTTCGGAGGCGACGACAAAATCCGCCCACACATCGAAGATCTCGGTGTCGGTGCGCAGCGTCTCGCACTTGATCTTGGCGAGGCGGACGAAATCGGCGATGAGCGGCTCGATGCCGCGGAAAAGCGGAGTAGAGCCGAATGCGCCCGCCATTGCCGCGGCGATGCGGTCGAGGTCGCGAAGGGCCTGGGCGATCTTGATGTAGCGGCTTTCATAGAACGCTTCGACCGGAATCGAGAAGGCGCGGAACGGCTCGCCCCACAGCTCGTCGATGCCTTCATCCCCGCTGCGGTGCAGGACGAGGCGGCCGAGAGTCAGCGCTTCGCGCAGGCACAGACCGCATTCGCGCATCAGGGCGTTGTCCGAGTCGATCTCGATGCCCAGTTCCTGCAGCTCGACGAGCTTGGTGAAGATGTCGGTGGCGCGGTTGAACAGTGCGCCGGCGAACATCGCGCCCTTGACCCGCTTGCGCGCCGGGTCCTGCTCCTCTTCGTAGGTCTTGCGGGCGTCGTCGAGACGCTTGCCGGGGATGTTGATGCCGTGTTCGACGTGGTTGAACAGGCGCCGGGTGAGGGCCTGGATCAGCTGTTTCTTGGCGGTCAGGGAGTCGGCGGGGGGATCGTAGACCTTGATCCAGTAACCGTCGTAATGGACCCGACGGACGCCGTCGATGACGGCCTGGGTGCCGTCGGGAATGGGGGCGTTCATTACCGTGCTTGCTTGAGTCGGAATGGGCAGGGGACGAAGGATACGCCTGCGTTCCGCGCTTGTGTGAATCGATCCGCCGCGCCGCCCGCCCCGTGCTCGCGGGGTAGCGGATCAGCTGCTGCCGAGCGGCCCGGGGGGAATGACCCCGGGCCGCGCTTGCCGGTTACGGCGGGCGTGCCGCCGTTTGTTCGCCACCTTGATGCGCCAGAACAGCTGAGTGCCCCAGTAACCGAGGGCCGCGCCGGTGACGGCCATGATCAGCATTCCCACGAGCAGGGGCTGGCCGATGCCGGTGACCCAGAGCCAGGCCTGGGCGAGCGAGTCGATCATGCGGATCGGCGCCTCGACGTCGCCGGGGGTGAGGTCGGCCGGCGTACGGGTGCCGATCACGCCGGCTCCGAGCCGATAGGCGAAGTAATAAAGGGGGGCGTAGGTCAGGGGATTGCTGATCAGGGTGGAGACGGCGGCGATCCACAGGTTGCCGCGCAGCAGCAGTGAGGCCATGGCGGCTGCGGGGATCTGTGCGATCGGGATCATCAGCCCGAAGAACATCCCCACGGCAACGCCGCGTGCGACTGCGCGGCGATTGATGTGCCACAGCAGCGGGTCGTGAATGCGTGGCCCGAGCCAGCGCAGCAGGCGGCTGCGCTTGATGGCGTCGTGGGAGGGCAAGAAGCGTTCGAGCATGTTCCGTTCCGGACCGAAGAAAGCATCTTACGCATTGCACTGGAAAGCACAAGCGGCAGCTTGGGGGGCTCCTCGCCGCGTGTCGGGTGAGAGCTTCCGGAAACCGCATCCGGGCCATGAGACCGATTGCGGGGGCAGGAATTCACCCGCTCGGCGCCCGCCGGGGGGGCGCTACAGAAGGTCGCAAGGGATCGCCGCGCGCAGCACGGTCTGGGTTTCGCCTTCCCGGACGCGGTTGGTGAACCACCACAAGGCTCCCTTCTTGATCGTCCAGTCGGCTTCCGCGCCGGACAGCAGCAGCGCGGCGAGGCGGCCGAGTGCGGGCTGATGACCGACCACAAGGGTGGCGCCGCTGGCATCGGGCCAGCCGCTGGCAGCGAGCAGGTCGGCGACGCTGCCGTCCGGGCCGAGTCCGGCTACGATGCGGAAATCGTCGGTGAGCGCCGACGCGGTCTGGCATGTACGCAGGCTCGGGCTGGCCAGCACCCGTAGATCCTTGGGGCGGTGGGCTTCGATCCAGTGTGCCATGCGTCGGGCCTGCTCGAGGCCGCGAGCGGTGAGTGGGCGAGTGTGGTCGGGGAGGCCATCGGCGGCTTCCGCGTGGCGCCAAAGCAGCAGGTTCATGTCGCAGTTCTCCCCGGGGGTAAGGGCCGGCATCATCGGGGCCGGGATTATCGGCGCTTCGTGTTGCCGGGGGATGACGGCCGCTGTACGCAGGTGCCGGACGGCTTCACCATGGCCTGCGCCCATGCACCAGAGGGTGGCAGTTGCGGATCACCCGCTCGCGCAGGCGAGTGTAGCGCGGGGCATGCCAGCCGAGCACGAACGCGGCGGCGGGGGCGATCGCCGGCTGGGCTGCGCTCCATTGTGCGAGCCGGGCGCGGGCGGCATCGACGTCCTGCAGGAAACCGAGCGTGGTCTGGGCGTGCGCAAGTCGTTCCTGGTAGCGCTTCATCGTCTTGGCCGGAAACAGCGGGGCGAAGAATTCGGCGCCGTAGCGCAACTGCTTGAAGCTGATCCGCAGTGCGTGAAGGGCGGTGGGTTCGCGGGTGGCGGCAGCGTCGAGTTGCCGTCGTCCGCGTTTGCGCAGGCGCTCCAGGCGCAGGCGGGCGAAGGTGCGCAGATCGGCAGCCTCGAGCAGGCTGTTGCTTGCCAGCCGTTCCAGGGCGAGGGTGAATTCGAGCAGCAGCCTGCCTTGGGCGGCGATGTCGAGCGCGTGCGCGCTGCGGTGCCGTGCATCCATCCGTGCGTTTTCCGCGGTCCCCCGTAGCAGCGCCATGGCGTCGGCGTCGGCGAGCCCTTCGGTGCGGACTGCTGCGAGCAGTTCGGCGCAGAACACGTCGAGGTCGCGGGCGTCGCCGAAGCGGTTGGCATTGTCACGGAGGCGGGCATTCCAGGTGGCGACGAAGCCGAGCGGCAGGGCGGGAGCAAAGATTTTGAGCAGGGCACGCAGGCGGCGCTGCGAGACCCGCAGCTGGTGGATGCACTCGGAGAGGACCGCCTTCGGGGAGGCGGGGGCGGATGCTGCCGTGGCGTTGGCCTGCCACTGGCGCACGCAGGCCAGCGCCAGGTTGCGGAAGGCGTCGATCAGGCCGTCGCCGGCGGCGATGGTGGAAGGCTCGCTGCGACAGGGGGCGGGCGGCGGTGCATCGCGAAACAGCCGGTAGCCGCGCTCGGCTTTGGAAAGGTCGGCCGGCATCAGCGGCAGATCCTGTGCCAGCGCGCAGGCGAGTTCGAGCAGATCGGCAGGCTGGCCCTGTTCGAGTTCCAGTTCCAGCTCGCAGATCGGCGCCCGGCGCTCGACTCCTTCGGGTGTGCTCAGGACGACTTCCCCGGTGTCGATCATCAGCAGGATGGCGAGCCCTTCGCGGGGGGAATGGCGCCAGGTTTCGCGGCGGAAGCGGGTGGTGAAGACCGGCACCAGGGCGTCGTGATGACGGTCGAGCAGGCGGCGCGTCGCGGGATCGTCGACGGCGGAAAAATCGAACACTCCGTCATGGTCCTGCTCCCATTCCGGACGCTGCGACAAGCCGCCGCTGGAGAGTGCCGCGCATTTGACGGTTTGCAACGTGCGCCGGCCTTGCCGGCGGATGCGTACCGCGACTTTGTGCGCCTTGAGCTGCAGTGCCGGGGTGTCGTAATAGGTGTTGTCGAGGGTGACGGCGTTGCCGAGGCGGGTTGCCGGCGCTGCCCGCAGATGGCGGCGCAATGCCGGCAAGGCGTCGTGCGGCAGGGCTAGCTTGAGTTCGATTTCGCAGCTCATGGGAACCTGGATGGCGGACCGTGACGGTGAAGGCCGCTGAATTCTAGTTGCTGCGAAGCCGACCGTCATGGCCGCCGCCATGGCAGGGAGATGCCGCCGGGGGCTCAGGTCCCGAATACGCTCTCCCACAAGGCCAGCACCGGCTGCCGGGCGCGTCCGGCTTCGTCCGGATCGACCCGCGAGGGGCGGTCGTTGAGGCGCTGGCGGTGCTGCAGGCGGCGCAGCTCACGATAGCTGTCGGCGCAGGCGGCGGCGAGCGCGGGGGGGATCAGGCCGAGCTCGCCGGCGATGCGCAGCAAGGCGATGTTGCCGAGGTTGCCGGTGAGCTGGGGATGAGCGTGGGCGTGGCCGAGCACCAGGTACTGGATCAGGAACTCGACGTCGATGAGGCCGCCGGGGTCGTGCTTGAGATCGAACAGGGCGCTCTTGCCGCCGTGGGCGTCGCGCATCTTCTGGCGCATCGCCAGCACTTCGGCGCGCAGGGCGTCGAGCTCGCGCGGCAGGCGCAGGACTTCGTCGCGGATGCGCTCGAAGGCCTCGCCGATCGCGCGCTCGCCGGCGGAAAAGCGCGCCCGGGTGAGGGCCTGATGCTCCCACACCCAGGCCGACTCGAGCTGGTATTTGCGGAAAGCTTCGAGCGAGGTGGCGATCAGCCCCGATTCGCCGTTGGGGCGCAGGCGCAGGTCGGTCTCGAACAGCTGCCCGGCGGCGGTCTGGCTGGAGAGCCAGGTGTTGGTGCGCTGTGCCAGGCGGGTATAGACCTCGGCCGCTTCGGGCGCGTCGTCGTCGTAGAGGAAGACGATGTCGAGATCCGAAGCGTAGCCGAGTTCCTTGCCGCCGAGCTTGCCGTAGCTGATCACGGCGAAGCGTGGCGTGTCGCGGTGGCGGATCTTGATTTTGCGCCAGCACAGCGGCACGGTCAGGTCGAGCATCAGGTCGGCCAGCTCCGAGAGGTGGTCGGCGAGCTTTTCCACCGTCAGCAGGCCGGCGAGGTCCTGGGTCAGCAGGCGGAACACCTGGGCGTGGTGGCGTTCGCGCATCAGGTCCATCTGGCGTTCCATGTCGGGTTCGAGCGCATCCATTTCCGCTCCCAGGCTGGCGCGGAAGGCCGGCCAGTCGGGGGGGGCCTCGAGGTTGCGGGCATCGAGCATCTCGTCGAGCAGGATCGGATGGCGGGCAAGGAACTGCGCCCCCCAGCGCGATGCGCCCATCAGGTCGGCGACCCGGCGCAGGGCCTGCGGATATTGCTGGAGCAGGGCGAGATAGGCGCCGCGACGGCCGATCGCCTCCATCAGGTCGAGACAGCGCGCCAGGGTGTCGTCCGGTCCCGGGGTGCCGGCGGCGGCCTCGATCAGGCGCGGCATCAGCGCATCGAAGCGGCTCTTGATGTTGTTCGGCAGCTGGCGGTAGCGCGGGCTAGCGTGGATTGCGGCGAGCCGTTCGGCACCGGCCCGGGGGTGGCGGTAGCCCAGTTCGCCGAGTGCGGGGACGACGCTGTCGAGGTCTTCGGCATGCGCCCAGGTGGCGTCCAGGCTGTGGTCCTCCTCCGAAGGGTCGCCGAAGACGCAGTCGAAATGATGGCTCACTCGCGTGCGATGGGCTTCGAGCGTGGCGAGCAGCGCGGGGTAGTCGGCAAAGCCCATCGCTTCGGCGATCAGCACCTGGTCGCCGTCGCTGGCGGGCAGGTCGTGGGTCTGGGCGTCGTCCAGATATTGCAGGCGGTGCTCCAGCCGGCGCAGGAATTCGTAGGCGGTGGACAATTCGGCCACGGTTTCGGCGTCCAGGATGCTGCGTTCGGGCAGCAGGGCGAGCGCCTTCAGCGTCGGACGCACCTGCAAGGCGGTGTCGCGGCCGCCGCGGATGAGTTGGAAGACCTGGGCGAGGAACTCGATCTCGCGGATGCCCCCCGGGCCGAGCTTGATATTGTTGATGCGGTCGCGGCGTGTGACTTCGCGGCGGATCTGCGCGTGCAGGCTGCGCATCGCGTTGATCGCGCCGAAGTCGAGATATTTACGGAACACGAAGGGGCGGGCGATGTTCTGCAGTTCGGTCCAGCGCTCGCCCTGCAGCACCCGGGCCTTGATCCAGGCGTAACGCTCCCATTCGCGGCCCTGGGTCATGAAGTAGTTCTCGAGCATGTCGAAGCTGCACACCAGCGGGCCGGAATCGCCGTTCGGGCGCAGGCGCATGTCGACGCGGAAGACCTGGCCGTGTTCGGTGATTTCGGCCAGGGCCTGGATCAGCTGCTTGCCCAGGCGCTCGAAGAATTCGAAGTTGCTGATGACCTTGGCGCCGCCGGTGTCGCCGTCTTCGGGGTAGACGAAGATCAGGTCGATGTCGGAGGAGACGTTGAGCTCGCGCCCGCCGAGCTTGCCCATGCCGATCACCAGCAGTTCCTGTTCCCAGCCGGTCGGCGACAGCGGCTGGCCGTAGCGCTGCACGAGGGCGGTGCGCAGCACCTGGTGGGCATGGCGCACAGCGACTTCGGCGAGCACGGTCATGGTTTCGGTTACTTCGTCCAGGGACGCTCCCCGGACGAGATCGCGCACGACCAGATGGCACAGCACCCAGATCCGCAACTGCCGCAGCACCGGGCGCAATGCGGCCTCGGCGCTGCCGGACGCCGCTTCGCGGGCGGCGACGAAGCGCTGCATCTGCTCGGCGGCGAGCGGGCCGTCGATGCTGGCGGCGAGCGCCGCGGCCAGCCAGGGCTGGCTGTCGAGCATGCGCGCGAGGTAGCGCGAGAAGCGGCGCGCGCAGGATACGGCCTGCAGGCCCTCGTCGGGCGCGCTGGAGGGGGAAGACATGGCCGGGCTCCGGTGCGGGCGTGGCGATCGTTGGTAGAATGCAGACCGAATCGACCATGATCCGGCCGCGCGTGGGCAGAAAGCACATTCTAGCCGTGCCCACCGCCCGTTGGCGTGGCGATGGAATGTTCCGGTGGGGGACTGGCGTGCCGCAGTGTGCACCTCGCGTCACCCGCCGGCCCGAGTCCCGGCCAGATCGGCCGGAAACCCGATCGCGAGCGAACTTCTGGCCCCGCCCCGCCCCGCCCCTTCAGGCCGTGAATCCGCACCGCGGGTGCCGTGGCGCGCGCGCGCGCGCCTGCTCGGCAAGTGGGGGCTGCGCGCAGCGGTGACGCTGTGGTTCGCATTCGCGGTGCTGGTGCTCGCCACCCGGCACCTGCTGCTGCCGGCGGTGGGCGAGTTTCGCGAACGGATCGCAGCGGCGGCGAGCGCGGGGCTCGGCCTGCCGGTGTCGATCGCAGCGATCGAGGGGGATTGGGTGGGGTGGCGTCCCCGGCTGCAACTCAGCGGATTGCGCATCGCCGACGCCGAAGGCCGTCCGGCATTGTCCTTGCCCAGGGTCGACGCCACGCTGGCGTGGTCGTCGCTGCTTCGCCTGCGGCCTTATTTCCATCGCCTCGAGATCGACGCACCGGAACTGGTTGCGCGACGCGCCGGGGATGGCGCCTTGTTCGTCGCCGGTCTGCCGCTGCAGGGGGGAGAGGATCAGGGGGGGGGGCTGCAGTGGCTGCTGGCGCAGCGCCAGATCGTCATTCACGGCGCCCGGCTGCGGTGGTCGGACGAAATGCGGGCGGCGCCCGAACTCGAACTCGAGCTGGTCGAGTTCCGCCTCGACCAGCGTTCCGCACCCGCCCGTTTCGCACTGCGCGCACAGCCGCCGCAAGCGCTTGCATCGATGCTGGAGCTGCGCGGCGAGCTCGCGCGCTTCGATCCCGAGGTGCTGCAGGCGTCGGCCGGGCGGCTGTATCTTGCACTGGATCGGGCCGACCTCGGCGGTTGGCGGCCCTGGGTCGATTACCCGCTGCCGGTGAGCGGGCGCGGCAGCGTGCGGGCCTGGCTCGACTCCGACGGCAAGGGCGAAACTGCGCTGACCGCCGATTTCGCACTCGACGATGTCCGTACCCGTCTTGCCGGAGATCTGCCCGAACTCGCGGTCGCTCGCCTCGACGGCCGCCTCGCCTTCGAGCGTGCGCCCCGTGGGGTCGTGCTGCGCGCGCGCCGGCTGGCGCTGCAGGCCGAGGCCGGGCTGGTGCTCGAACCCGGGGATGTCGAGCTGCGCCTGGAGCACACCGCCGACGGTGCTGCCGCGGGCGGAAGCCTGGTTGCCGGGGAGCTGGATTTCGCCGCGCTGGCCGGGCTGGCCGCGTATCTGCCGCTCGAAGCGGCGCTGCGCGAGCGGCTCGCCGGCTTCGCGCCGCGGGGCCGTTTGAGCGACCTGCGCCTGAGCTGGCGGGGCACGACCGCTGCGCCGCAGGCCTGGACCCTGTCCACTGGCTTCGCCGGTATCGGCTTGTTCGCCCGTGACGGCCTGCCGGGGCTGGGGGGGCTGGCGGGGACGATCGAGGGGAATCAGAGTCGTGGCCGTTTCCGGGTCGATGGCCAGGGCGCGCATGTGGAGTTGCCCGAAGTGTTCGAAAGCGGGCGTCTGGCGTTCGACCGTCTGCGCGCCGAAGGAGGCTGGCTCGAACGCGAGGGGCGGCTCGAGATCGCCCTCGACCGCGCCGAATTCGACAACGCCGATGCCGCCGGCAGCGCCTCCGGACGCTACTGGCCGCAGGCCGGGGGCGCGGGGGAAATCGACCTGCAGGCCCGTCTCGACCGTGCGGCCGGGACCGCGGTGTGGCGCTACCTGCCGCGCGTGGTCAACCGCGACACCCACGACTGGGTGCGCAACGCGATTGTCGCGGCCGCCGTGCCTGAGGCGCGGCTGCGCTTGCGCGGCCGCCTGGAGGACTTCCCTTTCCGCGACGGCGAGGGCCAGTTCCTGGTGTCGGTCCGGGTGGCCGACGGAGTGCTGGACTATGCCCCGGGGTGGCCGCGGATCGACGGTATCCACGGCGAATTGCGCTTCGAGGGGCCGGGAATGCGGATCGACGCCGAGCGGGGACGCATCCTGGGGGTGAATCTGCTCGATGTGCGGGTCGACATCCCTGAACTCGATCAGCGCCCCAGCGAGGTCATGACCATCACCGGGCGGGCGCAAGGTCCGACCGCGGAGTTCCTGCGCTTCGTTTCGGCGAGCCCGGTTTCGGCGCGCATCGGCGGGTTCACCGACGGCATGCAGGCCGAAGGGCGCGGGGAGCTGGCGCTGAAGCTGGTGATGCCGTTGCGCAACATCGAGGCGAGCGGAATCGAAGGCGAATTCCGCTTTGCCGACAACCGGATCTCGATCATCGACGGCTTGCCGGCACTGGAGGGGGCCGGCGGACGACTGCGCTTTACCGCCGATTCGCTGTCGATACCCGAAGCGCGCGCGCAACTGTTCGGCCATCCGCTGCGGGTGGGCGCGCGCACCGTTGCCGACGGCGCGGTGCGCTTCGAGGCCGAGGGCAAGGTGGCGGTTTCGGCTTTGCGCGCCGCTTATGCGCAGCCGGTGCTCGACAACCTCTCCGGCACCCTCGACTGGAAGACGGTGATCCGCATCGGCAAGAGCGGCACGCGGGGGGAGTTCAGCTCCGATCTGGCGGGGCTGGCCTCCAGCCTGCCTGCGCCGCTGAACAAGTCGGGGACGGAAAACTGGCCGCTGCAGCTGATGTTCGATCATCCGGCAGGACAGGCGTCGACCACGATCACGCTGCAGCTCGGCACCCTCGCCCGGGCCGAGCTGCAGCGCAGCTCGGCGGCATGGGCCTCGCTCTCCGGAGGGGTGGCGCTTGGCCGCGCGACAGCCGATGCCGTGCCGGCCTCGACCCGTGGGGTGCGCATCGCCGCAGTCCTTGACCGGCTCGACTTCGATGCCTGGCGGCGTGTGCTCGAAAACGGAGAGGATGCCGCCGACGAGGCGGGTGCGGAGGAGGCCGGGGGCGCCGTCGAAGCGGCGGGCGGCCTGCCCCTTGCCGGCATCACTTTGGCGGCCGACGAGGTTCTCGCCTTCGGCCACGGCCTGAAGGCGGTGGACCTGCGTGCGGTGGCCGATCCCGGTGGCTGGAAGGCCCGGCTCGACAGCGACCTGGCCGAAGGCGATTTCGACTGGCGCAGGGCGGGCGGTGGCGCCTTGTCCGCCCGCTTCCGGCACTTGTCCGTAGGGAGCGAAGCCGAGCCGGGTGAACCGGCGGTGGGCGGGCGCGATGGCGACGGGGAAATCCACACGCCGCCGCGCCGGCTGCCGGCGCTGGATGTGGTGGCCGAGCGCTTCCTCCTGCGTGGGCTGGAACTGGGGCGGCTCGAAGTGTTCGCCCGCAACCGGGGCGGACTGTGGCAGCTCGAACGCTTTGCGCTCGACAACCCCGATGGCCGGCTGGCGGGCAAGGGACAGTGGCAGGCGGCCGGGCGCCAGCGCACGCAGATGACGTTCAGCCTGGAAACGGCCGATGTCGGGCGTTTTTCGCGCCGCCTGGGCTATCCCGATGTGGTGCGCGGCGGATCGGCGACGCTGGCCGGCGACATCGGCTGGGGGGGGGCGCCGACGCGCATCGACTATCCGTCGCTGGCTGGCCGGCTGACTCTGGAGGCGGGCGCCGGCCAGTTCAACAAGCTCGAGCCCGGTGTCGGCCGCCTGCTCGGCATCCTCAGCCTGCAGTCGCTGCCGCGCCGCATCACGCTCGATTTCCGCGATGTGTTTTCGGAAGGATTCGCCTTCGACCGCATTTCCGGTAGCATCGACATGGCTACCGGGGTGTTGCGCACCGAGGATCTTGAAATCCGCGGGCCGGCCGCGCGGATCAGGATGAGCGGCGCGGCCGATCTGGTGGCGGAAACCCAGGATCTGCGGGTCTTCGTGCAGCCGACCCTGTCGGAGTCGGTCGCGATCGGCGCCGCAGCCGGGCTGCTGAATCCCGCGGTCGGCGTCGCGGCCTATCTGGCGCAGAAGGTGCTCAGCGACCCGATCGAAAAACTCTTCGCCTTCGAATACGCCGTCACCGGCACCTGGACCGACCCACAGGTCGTCAAACGCGGCAGCGTCGAACTGCCGCCGGCCCAACTGCCGCCGGCTCGATAGCAGGCCCGGCGCGGCCGATCGCCCCCCGGTCCCGCTCCTGCACCGTTCTCCTGCCTTTCTTCCGACCCCAAGCGACACGACAGATGAATTCCTGCCTCCCCGCCCACGCTTCCTGCCGGCCACCCGGCCCGGTCCGCATTGCTGCGATCCAGACCGTCTCCGGGCCGGACGTCGACGCCAACCTCGACGCGGCTGCGGCGCTGGTGGCCGAGGCCGCCGCCGCCGGGGCCGTCCTGGTGGCCCTGCCCGAGTATTTTCCGCTGATCAGCACCGACGAGTCGGCCAAGGTACGCATCCGCGAAGCCGAAGGCGACGGTCGGCTGCAGGACTTTCTCGCCGCCACGGCACGCCGCCACGGCGTGTGGCTGGTCGGCGGCACGATTCCATTGTGCGCCAGCGTCGACGACAGGGTGCGCAACAGCACCCTGGTGTTCGACGACCAGGGGCGCCGTGTCGCGCGCTATGACAAGATCCACCTGTTCGGCTTTTGTCGCGGCGAGGAGCACTACGACGAGGCGGCGACCATCGAGCGGGGCGGCGAGGTGTGCTGCTTCGATTCACCGGCCGGGCGTACCGGGCTGTCGGTGTGCTACGACCTGCGCTTTCCGGAGCTGTTCCGGGCGATGGGCGAAGTCGACCTGATCGTGCTGCCGGCGGCGTTCACCTTCACCACCGGACGGGCGCACTGGGAAGTGTTGCTGCGCGCACGTGCGATCGAGAACCAGTGCTACGTGATGGCGCCGGCGCAGGGCGGCCGCCATCCGGGCGGGCGCCGCACCTGGGGGCACACGATGATCATCGACCCCTGGGGCGAGGTACTCGCCTGCCGTGAGGAAGGACCGGGCGTGGTGCTTGCTGAGCTCGACCCGGGGCGCATCGCCGAGGTGCGCGAAAGCCTGCCGGCGCTGCGCCACCGTTGTCTGGGCTGAAGCGGAACTCTACCGCAGCGGCCGCGTCGGCCGATCGTTTTCACTCGGGGCCGGTCCAACCCGGCACCGTACCGAGGATTTTCAATGAGCAACAACACCTCCCTCCTGGATATCGCCGATCGTCATCTGCTGTCGCCCTATGGGCTCGGCGAGGCGGAACTGGAAAAAACCTTCCGCGCGCTGATGCGCCACGATATCGACTTCGCCGACCTGTACTTCCAGTACCAGCGCTCCGAAGCCTGGAGCCTGGAAGAAGGCATCGTCAAATCGGGCAGCTTCGACATCGAGCAGGGGGTCGGCGTGCGCGCGATCAGCGGCGAGAAGACCGCTTTCGCCTACTCGGACGATATTTCGCTCGATGCGCTGCTGGGGGCCGCGACGACGACGCGCGCGATTGCCGTCGCCGGCGAGCGGCGCCAGGTCGGCATCCGCCGGCAAGGGCTCGAAAGCCGCCTTTACCGCGCCGACGATCCGCTCGATTCGCTCGACGACACCGCCAAGGTGAAGCTGCTCGAACGCCTGGAAAGCCTCGCCCGCGCCGAGGATTCGCGCGTGACCCAGGTCATGGCGCATATCGCCGGTTCGTGGGAGGTGGTGATGGTGGCGCGCAGCGACGGCCACCTGGCGGCCGACGTGCGCCCGCTGGTGCGGGTGTCGCTGACCGTGATCATGGAAGAGAACGGTCGCCGCGAGCAGGGCAGTGGCGGCGGCGGCGGGCGCTACGATTACGGCTATTTCGACGATGAGCGGCTGCGCGCCTACGCCCGCGCGGCGGTGCATCAGGCACGGGTGAATCTGGGCGCCGATCCGGCGCCGGCCGGCAGCATGCCGGTGGTGCTCGGTCCGGGCTGGCCGGGGATCCTGCTCCACGAGGCGATCGGCCACGGCCTCGAGGGCGACTTCAACCGCAAGGGCAGCTCGGCATTTTCCGGCCGTATCGGCCAGCAGGTGGCGGCGAAAGGGGTCACCGTGGTCGATGACGGCACCCTGCCCGATCGCCGCGGCTCATTGTCGATCGACGATGAAGGTAATCCCACCGAGCGTACCGTGCTGATCGAGGACGGCATCCTCACCGGCTACCTCCAGGACATGATGAACGCCCGCCTGATGGGGATGGCGCCGACCGGCAACGGCCGGCGCGAGTCCTTCGCCCACCTGCCGTTGCCGCGCATGACCAACACCTACATGCTGAACGGCGACAAGGCGCCGGAAGAAATCATCCGGTCGGTGAAGAAGGGCTTGTATGCGGCCAATTTCGGCGGCGGACAGGTCGATATCACGTCGGGCAAGTTCGTGTTCTCGACCGCCGAAGCTTACTTGATCGAGGACGGCAAGGTCACCCGCCCGGTGAAGGGGGCGACCCTGATCGGCAACGGTCCGGACGCGCTGACCAAGGTGAAGATGGTCGGCAACGACATGGCGCTCGACCCCGGAGTCGGTACCTGCGGCAAGGATGGCCAGAGCGTGCCGGTCGGCGTCGGCCAGCCGACGCTGCGCATCGACGGGTTGACGGTGGGCGGCACCGCCTGATCGATCGAAAGCGCGCCGGCCGCCCCCCGCCTGGCCGCGTCGCCCCGCGCGGACGAGGCTATGGCGGGGGACTCTGCGTGTGCGCCGTGTTCAGCTGCGCACGGGCCTGGAGGCCTTGTCTTCGCTGCCGCGGGTATCGTGTTTGTCGCCGGCGCAGTTGCTCGGCAGGTTGATCTGCGCTGCGGAGAGCAGGCTCGCCGCCTGGGCCGGGGTGTAAATGGAATAGGCCATAGCGGTGGTGGCGATGATTACAGCAATGGTCTGGCGCTTGATCATGGTCGACTCCTGTGCGGGTGGGTCATGGTTCGGTATCGGGTCCGTCGCCGCGGAACAGATCGGGCGTGAGACCGTGCCGCTGCAGCAGGCGGTAGAACTCGGTGCGGTTGCGTTCGGCCAGCCGTGCAGCGTCGGACACGTTACCGGCAGTCAGTTTCAATAGCTGTATCAGATAGTTTCGCTCGAAGCGCTGTTTCGCCCCGGCGTAGCCGAGGGCGTCGACCGGCTTTATGCGCAGGGCGCGTTCGACGAGCGTGCGCGGAATCAGCGCCGTGGTGGTGAGCGCGCACACCTGTTCGACGACGTTCTGCAGTTGGCGCACGTTGCCCGGCCAGTTTGCGCTGGCGAGGGTCTCGAGCGCATCGGGGGCGAAGCCCGAGAGGCGCTTGCCGTACTTTTGCGCGAGCTGGCGCAGGAAATGCTCTGCGAGCAGCGGGATGTCTTCACGCCGCTCGGCCAGCGTAGGCAGTTCGAGATGGACGACGTTGATGCGGTAGTAGAGATCCTCGCGGAACTGGCTGGCCGCCAGGGCGGCATCGAGGTCGTGGTGGGTGGCCGACAGAATGCGCAGGTCGACCGCCGTTGCATGGGTCGCTCCGACCGGGCGCACGGCGCGCTCCTGCAGCACGCGCAGCAGCTTGACCTGGAGCGCGGGGGGCATGTCGCCGATCTCGTCGAGGAACAGCGTGCCGCGATGTGCGGCCTGGATCAGGCCGATGTGGGCGCTGGTGGCGCCGGTGAAGGCGCCGCGCACATGGCCGAAGAGTTCGGACTCGAGCAGCGGTTCGGGGATCGCGCCGCAATTGATCGCGATGAAGGGGGCGTTCGCGCGCGGGCTGGCGAGATGGATGGCGCGCGCCAGCAGTTCCTTGCCGGTGCCGCTGTCGCCGCGGATCAGCACGCTGGCGTCCGAAGCGGCGATCAGGCGGGCCTCGTCGAGCAGGGTGTGCATGCGCATGCTGCGGCTGATGATGCCGGCACGCCAAGCCGCATCGCCCGAGGGCGGGGCCGCCGCAGTGGGTGCGGTGAAGCGCAGTGTCTGGCCGATGTGGCGGAGCAGGGCCTGGGTGTCGAAGGGCTTGGTGAGATAGCCGGCGACGCCGCGCGAAGTCGCTTCCACCGCGTCGGGGATGCTGCCGCGGGCGGTGAGCAGGATCACCGGCAGGGCGGGGTGCTGGCGGCGGATGTCCTCGAACAGGGCAAGGCCGTCACCGTCGGGCAGGTGGACGTCGCTCAGCACGAGGTCGAACCGTCTGGAGCCGAGGCGTGCGCGCGCGTGCCGGGCGCTGGTCGCGGTGACGACGCGGTAGCCGCTGGCGCGCAAGGACATCGACAACCGGTGCAGTAGATCGGGGTCGTCGTCGATCAGCAGCAGGCGGGCGCCGGCCGGTGCAGCCACGGTCATCGTGGTGCTCACCCGGCACGGCCCGCCGGCGCGGCGCAGGCCGGCGGAGCGCTCGGTGGCAGGGGAGGGCGGCAGGAGGGACGAAACATGAGGGGCCGGAAAAAAAAGGGGGCATGTTCCGATGCACGCTGCGTGGCGCAGCGGCGACAAGCTCCGGAGTCTAGGTCAGTGTGCACGCTCGCGCGGCGAGGAAAATGCAAATCGAAGTAAGCACGCGGCTACCCGTCGCCTGCAGGCGACACGGGAAACGCTTTGCCGGGCGGGCGTTTGGAGGTGCGGCTCGAAGTGCCGTCGGGCAGGGGCGACAGAATCCCCCGCGCCGTCGTCCTCCACGGCCGCGCCAGGCATCGGCGGCGGACGGCAGGTGATTGATCCGGCGGGCTTATTCATGTCTGGGCATGGCAATTGCTCTTCAGACTGCCGGACTGCAGCACAGGGTCTGCACCACCTTCAAGGAGATCGCATGTTCAATAAGCCCAACCTGTTTCATAAAGCCGAGAAAAACGTCCTTTCCCGCACGAGCGCGCAGCCGTTGGGAAGTACGGTGTCGGCGAGTGCTGCGGCGGCCGTCGCCGGAGGGGGTGCTGTGAACCCGGTGCCGGCCGCTACGGGGGATGCTGCAGTGAAGGCGAGGGCGTTGGTTGCCGAAGCTGCTGCTCCGGTCGATGGCGCGGGCTCGTCGGGAGGGAGCCGGCTGATCGTCGGTCCGGATGTCAAGCTCAAGGGGGCGGAGATCCTTGACTGCGACACCCTGGTAGTGGAAGGACGGGTCGAGGCGACGATGGACAGCCGCGTCCTGCGCATCGCCGAGAACGGCGCCTACAAGGGCTCCGTGGGCATCGATATCGCCGAAATCCATGGCCACTTCGAGGGCGAACTGACCGCACGCCAGCAGTTGCTGATCCATTCGACCGGCCGTGTCAGCGGCAAGATCCGTTATGGCAAGATCCTGATCGAGGAAGGGGGGGAGCTTTCCGGCGACGTGCAATCGCTGGCTTCAGCGGGCAAGGAAGGTCTGCGCGCGGTCGACGCCAGGGCATCCGAGCCGCGTCCGCTCGCAGCGGTCGCCGGCTGAGGCTGCCACTGCAAACGGGAATCCGCCGGCACGGGGAGGGGGCACGGCCGGGGCTGCGGTGTCGCCCGTGTGGCGTCCTCCGTGAGGCGGGGACCGTGTTCAGCGTGCGGTCGCCGCGGGTGTGCCTCGGGCCTGGGGGGCGGCGGCGAGCCGTTCCGGTTCCCAGTGCCAATGTTTTTCCCAGGCCGTGCGCACCTGATCGGGGTAGTGCGCCTTGCCCAGGCTGCCGTTGTAGCGGCCGAGGGCGCGGAAGAGGTCGCCTTTCTCGATATCGAGGTAGTGGCGCAGGATGGTGCAGCCGTAGCGCAGGTTGGTGCGCAGGTGGAAGAGGTTGTCGTCCTCGCGGCCGATGAGCTTCACCCAGAACGGCATGATCTGCATGTAGCCGCGGGCGCCGGCCGACGAGATCGCGTACTTGCGAAAGCCGCTCTCGACCTGGATCAGGCCGAGCACCAGCTGCGGGTCGAGACCGGCGCGGGTGGCTTCGTAATGGATGGAAGTCAGCAGCTCGGTGCGGTAGGCCTCGTCCGGGATGCGCTTTTCCAGCCTGCGCGACATTTCGACGAGCCATCGCGCGCGTTCTTCTGCATCCGGAATCGGCAGCATCGGCGCGGCGGCGTCGCTGACCGCAGCGTGCAGGGACGCGCGCACGCTCGCGGCCAGCGGCTCGTACTGCTGCGTCCCTGCGACTGCGTTGCCACTGGCGGCCGCCAGGCAGAGCGTGGCGGCGATCCGGCCCAGGTAGGCGCGCGGGTCGGGCATCGCGGGTTCAGCGCTGGCGCAGGCGGTCGAGGACGTGGCCGAGGACTTCGCCCAGGGGCAGCCTGGCGGCTTCGACGTCGCGCCGGCCCTGGTATTCGACCACACCTTCCTTGAGGCCGCGATCGCCGATGGTGATGCGGTGCGGCACGCCGATGAGTTCCCAGTCGGCGAACATCACCCCCGGGCGCTCGTCGCGGTCGTCGAGGATGGCGTCGATGCCGGTAGCGCTGAGTGCATCGTAGAGCTTCTGCGCCTCATCGCGCACCGCCTGCGACTTGCCCCAGCCGACCGGGCAGATCACCACTTCGAACGGCGCGATCGCCGTCGGCCAGATGATGCCGCGGCCGTCGTGGTTCTGCTCGATCGCGGCGCCGAGGATGCGGGTGACGCCGATGCCGTAGCAGCCCATCTCGAAGTGCTTGGGCTTGCCGTCCTCATCGAGGAAGGTGGCATTCATCGCCTTCGAGTACTTGGTGCCGAGGTAGAACACGTGGCCGACCTCGATCCCGCGCTGGATCGCGAGCACGCCACGGCCGTCCGGGCTCGGGTCGCCCTCGATGACATTGCGGATGTCGGCGACGAGGTCGGGCTCGGGCAGGTCGCGACCCCAGTTCGCGCCGGTGAAGTGGAAGTCCTCGGCGTTGGCGCCGCAGATGAAGTCGGCCATGTGGGCGACCGTGCGGTCGGCGATTACCCTGACCGGTTTTTGGAGTCCGATCGGGCCGAGGTAGCCCGGCTTACAGCCGAAGTGCTCGAGGATCTCGGCTTCGGTGGCGAAGCGGAAACCGGTCTTGAGGCCCGGCAGCTTGCCCGCCTTGACCTCGTTCAAGGCGTGGTCGCCGCGCACCAGCAGCAACCACACGGTGACGCCGGCAGGATTGCCCTTCTCATCGACGTCGTCGGTGGCGAGCACCAGCGACTTCACCGTGGTCGCCAGCGGCACGCCGAGCAGCGCGGCGACGTCCTCGCAGGTGGCCTTGCCCGGAGTAGGGGCCTTCTCCAGCGTCTTGGCAGGCTCGGCGCGGCGGGCGAGCAGCGATACCGCTTCGGCGAGCTCGATGTTGGCGGCATAGTCGGAGCCGGGGCAGTAGACGATGGCGTCTTCGCCGGTGTCGGCGATGACCTGGAATTCGTGCGAGCGGTCGCCGCCGATGGCGCCGGTGTCGGCCGCCACCGCGCGATACTCGAGGCCGAGGCGATCGAAGATGCGCTTGTAGGCGGCGAACATGATGTCGTAGCTGCGCCCCGCGGCTTCCGCGCTGCGGTCGAAGGAGTAGGCGTCTTTCATGGTGAACTCGCGCCCGCGCATGACGCCGAAGCGCGGCCGGCGCTCGTCGCGGAACTTGGTCTGGATCTGGTAGAAGTTCTTCGGCAGCTGACGGTAGCTTTTCAGCTCCTGGCGCGCGATGTCGGTGACGACTTCCTCGGAGGTGGGCTGGAGGGCGAAATCGCGCTCGTGGCGGTCCTTCAGGCGCAGCATTTCCGGGCCCATCTTGTCCCAGCGCCCGGTTTCCTGCCACAGTTCGGCCGGCTGCACCAGCGGCATGGCGAGTTCCATCGCGCCGGCGCGGTCCATCTCCTCGCGGATGATCGTTTCGACCTTATGGATCGCGCGCAGACCCAGGGGCAGGTAGCTGTAGATGCCGGCGGCGGTCTTGCGGATCATGCCGGCGCGCAGCATCAGCTTCTGGCTGACGACTTCGGCGTCGGAGGGGGCTTCCTTGAGGGTGAACAGGTGGAACTGGCTGGCGCGCATGAGAGTCTTCGGCGTAAAGGCGTTAAAGGCGTGGCGTTAAAGGCGTGATCGAGGGCGGGATTCTAGCTCATGGCGTGGCCGTTCGCCGTGCGTGGACTGCCGGATCGCGGCGGTGTGCGCCGCGGGTGCGCTTTCAAAGCGTGCGCAAGTGTGGAAAAATCGGCACCAATCAACCGAATTCGAAGGTTCATCATGCTTGATCGTGAAGGCTTTCGCCCGAACGTCGGCATCATTCTGGTCAATGCGCGCAACGAGGTGTTCTGGGGCAAGCGCATTCGCGAGCATTCCTGGCAGTTTCCCCAGGGCGGCATCAAGCACGGCGAGTCTCCCGAGCAGGCCATGTACCGGGAACTCCATGAGGAAGTCGGACTGCGTCCGGAGCATGTGAAGATCCTCGGGCGCACCCGTGGGTGGCTGCGCTACGAGGTACCCCGGCACTGGATCCGGCGCGAGTGGCGCAACACTTACCGCGGGCAGAAACAGATCTGGTTTCTGCTGCGGCTGGTGGGGCGTGACTCGGACGTGTCGCTGCGTGCCAGCTCGCACCCGGAATTCGATGCCTGGCGGTGGAGCGACTACTGGGTGCCGCTCGAGGCGGTGATCGAATTCAAGCGCCAGGTCTATCAACTGGCGCTGATCGAGCTTGCCCGCATCCTCTTTCGCACGCGCGCGTTCGAAATGCCGGAGAGTTACCGCCTGCGCGAACCGGTCGAGCCGGTGCGCGTCGTGCTGGGCGCGTCGGCGCGCAGCGCATAGCGGGGATAGCGCCGCGCGATCGCAGGCATAGCCGGTTTCAATTTGGGATTCGCCTCCTGATTGTCTAGGTTTGGAATGCACCGTGGAAAAACGGTGCATTCGATCGTGGACGAGAAGGAGAGGAAGATGGAACTGAAAGGATCCCGTACCGAAGAGAACCTGAAGGCCGCTTTCGCGGGCGAGTCCCAGGCCAACAGGCGCTATCTCTATTTCGCCGCCAAAGCCGACGTCGAGGGGCAGAACGACGTCGCCGCGGTGTTCCGCTCCACGGCCGAAGGCGAGACGGGGCACGCCCATGGCCATCTCGAGTATCTCGAGGCCTGTGGCGATCCCGCGACCGGGCTGCCGTTCGGGGCGACGCGGCAGAACCTCGGCGCCGCCATCGCCGGTGAGACGCACGAGTACACCGACATGTACCCCGGAATGGCGAAAGCAGCGCGTGACGAAGGCTTCGAGGAAATTGCCGACTGGTTCGAAACTCTCGCGAAGGCCGAGCGTTCGCACGCCAACCGCTTCCAGAAGGCGCTCGACGCCCTGGTGGATTGAGTCTGCCGTCCCCGACAGGGAGATCTTCGTCCGACTTGCAGTGTGCCCGCCAGCCGCCGGATCGGGGAAAGGGAGGTGTTGTCATGAGTAAGCGCGAGGGAAGTCTCGAGGCGCCCAGGCGGCATCCGATCGCCTGGCGCGAAGATCGCTACTACGACGAAGGCGAGGTGCTCGCGGAAATGGAACGGGTGTTCGGCATCTGTCATGGATGCCGGCGCTGCGTGAATCTGTGCAACGCCTTTCCGACCCTGTTCGATCTCGTCGATGCGAGCCGCAGCATGGAAATCGACGGGGTCGAGAAGAAGGATTTCTGGAAAGTCGTTGACCAGTGCTACCTGTGCGACATCTGTTTCATGACCAAATGCCCCTACGTGCCGCCGCACGAGTGGAACATCGACTTTCCCCACCTGATGCTGCGCGCGAAGGCAGTGAAGTTCCGTAAGGGCGAAGTCAGGTTCCGTGACAAGCTGCTCACCAGCACCGACGCCCTCGGCAAGCTGGCAGCCATCCCTGTGGTGGCGCAGGTAGTCAATGCGGCCAACCGCAACGGCGCGGCGCGCAGCGTGCTGCAATCGGTGCTGGGGGTGGACAAACGGCGCGAGCTACCTCCTTACACCGCGGCAAAATTCCGCGCCGGGGCCGAAGTCGCCGCTGATTGGCCGGTGCGCGATGGCGAGCGCACTCCGGGCAAGGTGGCGATCTTCTCGACCTGCTACGTCAACTACAACGAACCCGGCATCGGCCACGACCTGGTCGCGGTGCTGGCGCACAACGAGATCCCGTCGCTGCTGGTGCCGCAGGAGGCGTGCTGCGGGATGCCGAAGCTCGAGCTGGGCGACCTCGAGGGCGTTGATCGGCTGAAGCGGCGCAATATACCAGTGCTGGCCAAGCTCGCCCGCGAGGGGTACGCGGTGCTTGCGCCGGTGCCCTCGTGCGCGCTGATGTTCAAGCAGGAACTGCCCTTGCTCTACCCGGAGGACGAGGACGTCACGGTAGTCGCCGAAGCGATGTTCGATCCCTTCGAGTACTTCGTCCTGCGCCACCGCGACGGGCTGCTGAAGACCGACTTCACGCGGCGGCTGGGCAAGGTCGCGTATCACATTCCCTGTCATGGCCGGGTGCAGAACGTGGGCCAGAAGACACGTGAGACCCTGCAACTGATTCCGGGAACCGAAGTGGTGACGATCGAGCGCTGTGCGGGCCATGACGGCACCTGGGGGGTCAAGGTGGAATATTTCGAGCAGTCGATGAAAATCGGCAAGCCGGTTTTTCGCCAGATGGCGCAGGCGGCCCCCGATTTCATCAGCTCTGACTGCCCGATTGCCGGGCGTCACATCCAGCAGGGGATCCGCGACAGCGGAACGAAGCTCGAAGCGACCAAAGCCCACCCGCTGACCCTGTTGCGCATGGCGTACGGCCTGGAGGAGAAATTGCGATGACGATCGAGCGCGACAGTCTGCTGAGCCTGGAGGAGTACGCTCGCCAGCGTGCCGAGTTTCGCGCGAAAGTGATGGCGCACAAGAAAAATCGTGCGCTCGCGGTCGGTTCGCATGTCACCTTGCTGTTCGAGGACGAACTGACGATCCGTTACCAGATCCAGGAAATGCTGCGCATCGAGCGTATTTTCGAGGAAGCCGGCATTGCCGATGAACTCGCGGCCTACAACCCGCTCGTACCCGATGGCCGGAACTGGAAGGCGACCATGCTGATCGAGTTTTCCGAAGAAACCGATCGTAGGCGGTGGCTGGGGCGTTTGATCGGTATCGAGGATCGCGTCTGGGTGCGGGTGGCAGGGTTCGATCCGGTATTTTCCATTGCCGACGAGGATCCCGGGCGCGAAAATGACGAGAAGACGTCTTCGGTGCATTTCCTGCGCTTCGAACTCGGCCCGCACCGGGTCCGGGCGCTGAAGAGCGGTGCGGCGCTGGCTGTCGGCATCGACCATCCCTCCTATGCAGCGCAGGTCGATCCGGTGCCGGAGGCGATTCGGCTTTCGCTTTGTGGAGAATTGCACGTTTGAAATCGATCGAATCCCGTATGACTCGCGGGGGGCTGCTGGCCCTGGCCCTGGTTTGCGGGCCGGCGCTGGCAGGCCTGCTGGTGGATGCCGATTCCGACTGGAAGGAAGGCGAAGTGACGCTGCCGCCAGCGGTCGAGGAAACGCGGTTGCGCCCCTTCGATACCGGCACGCCTTCGCCCAACCGGTTTTTCGTCGACGAAGGCAGCGTCAGCGTCGGCGAAGATGGCGTGGTGCGCTACACCTTGGTCGCGCGTGCGGCGGGCGGTGCTGAAAACGTTACCTTCGAAGGGATTCGCTGCGCGACCGGCGAGCGGCGCATCTATGCCAGCGGGCGTCCTGACGGCAACTGGGTGGCGATGAAAAAGAGCGAATGGCAAGCCATCGGGGGCAATGCCTACAACCGGCCACGAGCGGCGCTCGCCTGGGATTATCTGTGTGACGGCCTTGCCGCGCCACGCAGCCGCGATCATGCACTGCAACTGCTCAAGCAGCGCCGTAGCCATTATCCGTCCGAGGTGCGCTGATGATCGATCGTGCCATCATCGAATTCGACCGGGCGCTGCGTACCGTCTTCGCGTCGGCCTCCAGCGTGCGCCCAGTACCGGGCGAGGAGGTCGACGAGGCCGCACTCAACGATGCCGAGCGTCGCCATGCCGCAGCCCTGATGCGGGTCGATCATGCCGGCGAGATCTGTGCCCAGGCCCTCTACCAAGGGCAGGCGATGATGTCGCGCGACCCCACCATCCGCGGTGCGTTGCGCCAGGCTTCGCAGGAAGAAACCGAGCACTTGGCGTGGACCGAGCGTCGGATTGCGGACCTGGGGGGGCGCAAGAGCCTGCTCAATCCCTTCTGGTACGGCGGTGCGCTGTGCCTGGGAATGCTGGCCGGGCGCTTCGGCGAACGCCTGAATCTGGGTTTTCTGGCCGAAACCGAACGCCAGGTCGAGCAGCACCTGAAGGGTCACCTGGATGCCTTGCCTGCCGGCGATCTGCGCTCGCGCGCGATCGTCGAGCAGATGAAGGAGGACGAGACCGGGCATGCCGATACGGCAGTCAGGCTTGGGGCGCACGAGCTTCCTGCCCCTGTGAAGGCTGCGATGAAGCTGGGAGCGAAGCTGATGACAACGCTGGCCTACCGCATCTGATCCCGTCCCGCCTCCTCCGCCGTCGGCGATCGAGGCGGGCGGTGCCGGCAACCCTTCAACCGGCCTCGACGATCTCGAAGTCGTGCGTGATTTCTGCAGTTTTGGCCAGCATGATCGAGGCCGAGCAGTATTTTTCGGCTGAGAGATGGATGGCGCGCTCGACCGCTTCGGGTTTGAGCTTGCAGCCGGTGATCGTGTAGATGAAGCGGATCCGGGTGAACACTTTGGGGTCGCTTTCCGCGCGCTCGGCCTCCAGGCGTACGCTGCAGCCGCGCACGTCGTGGCGCCCGCGCTTGAGGATCAGAACGACGTCGAAGGCAGTGCAACCGCCCGCTCCGGCAAGCATCAATTCCATCGGGCGCGGCGCCAGGTTGCGCCCTCCTGCTTCGGGCGCGCCATCCATGGCAACGAGGTGACCGGTCCCGGTTTCGGCGATGAAGCTCATGCCGTCGAGCCATTTGATGGTGCATTCCATTGTCGTGAACTCCTGCAGGGTGAAATGACCCTTGTCTGCGGTTGCCGGCGGGGTGCCGGGCCGAATATTACCGCAGTGCCGCAAGCTTGCGCTCGCGCCTGCCGGGTGGGCCGCAAGCCCCATCGTGAACGGGGAGAGAGCAGGTTTCGGAGGAGGGCTGCAGATACAATACGGGGGCGTATTCATGCAGCGCACAAAACCAGCGTTAAATCGGTTTCCGGCAGCGGGGCCGGGGGAGGTGGATGGGGTCTGGAGAAGAGCGCAAATCAAGTAAAAACAAATGGTTGTGATTAAATAAGTCCTGCTTATGAAAAAATCAAAACATTTATCGTGCATCGCACAAAAAAATCTTGCCAATGTTTTGCAGCTTCCGCATAATTCATCTTAGTCGGATCGCTGACGCGGGAACAAAGACGCGCCGATCCAAGCGGTGTCTCCTCCACCCTCCTCCTTTGGTGTGGATTTAACGCAGTCCTCGCGGACTGCGTTTTTTTTCGCCTGACATGGCGCCGATACACGGAATAATTGACATCGGGCCGGCGCTCGCATTAGCATTGCGAGCTTTCCGTTTGACGGCCGGTTCGCAGGCCTGACAAGATCGAGGATCCACATGAAGACGTTTTCTGCCAAGCCGCACGAGGTCAAGCGCGACTGGTTCGTTGTCGACGGCACGGACAAGGTGCTTGGCCGTCTTGCCGCCGAAGTGGCTCGCCGTCTGCGCGGCAAGCACAAGGCCATTTACACCCCTCACGTCGATACCGGCGATTTCATCGTCGTGGTCAATGTCGATAAGCTGCGCGTGACCGGCAACAAGGCCCAGGACAAGAAGTACTACCGCCACTCCGGCTACCCGGGCGGCATTTACGAAACCAACTTCACCAAGCTCCAGCAGCGCTTCCCCGAGCGCGTGCTCGAGAAGGCGGTGAAGGGCATGCTGCCGAAGGGCCCGCTGGGCTACGCCATGCTGAAGAAGCTGAAGTGCTATGCGGGGCCGTCCCATCCGCACAGCGCCCAGCAGCCGCAAGTTCTCGAGATCTGAAGGAGCCGATAAATGGCTGTGACTTACAACTACGGTACCGGTCGCCGCAAGACCGCGGTCGCCCGTGTGTTCATCAAGCCGGGCTCCGGCAACATCGTCGTCAACGGCAAGCCGGTGGACGAGTTCTTCTCGCGTGAAACCGGCCGCATGATCGTACGTCAGCCGCTGGTGCTCACCGGCAATCAGGACAAGTTCGACATCATGGTGAACGTTACCGGTGGCGGCGAATCCGGTCAGGCCGGCGCGGTCCGCCATGGCATCACGCGTGCCCTGATCGACTTTAGCGCCGAGCTGAAATCCGAGCTGCGCACAGCGGGTTTCGTGACCCGCGATGCCCGCGAAGTCGAACGGAAAAAAGTCGGCCTGCGCAAGGCGCGCCGTCGCAAGCAGTTCTCCAAGCGCTAATCGGCGCAGGGAAGGAACTCGCAAAAGCCGCCTTTTCTGGCGGCTTTTGCGCTTTTGGATACGGCCGGGTGGGGCAATCTGGAGTGTTGGGTTTTCAGCTCTTGCCGGTGTGCGGGCGCTTTTCTCCGTGCCGCATTTCGCTGCGGGAGTGCGATAATCCCGGTCCGGGACTTTTGCTGCGAGGAAAGAGCATGATCAAGGTTGGAGTGGTCGGCGGGACCGGATATACCGGCGTCGAGTTGTTGCGTCTGCTGTGCCGTCACCCGGATGTCGATCTGGTTGCGATCACCTCTCGCGGCGAAGCAGGTATGGCGGTTTCCGACATCTTCCCCAGCCTGCGCCACCGGGTGAATCTGAAGTTCGTCGCCCCTCAGGATGCCGAACTGGAAAAATGTGATGCCGTGTTCTTTGCGACCCCGAACGGGATTGCGATGAAGCAGGCGGCGGAACTGGTCGCGGCCGGCGTTCGTGTGATCGATCTGGCAGCGGATTTTCGCATTCGCGACATCGCCGAATGGGAAAAGTGGTACGGAATGGAGCATGCGGCTCCGGCGCTGGTCGCCGAGGCGGTGTATGGTCTGCCCGAGCTCAATCGCGAGCAGATTCGCTCCGCGCGCGTGCTGGCCAACCCGGGCTGCTATCCGACTGCCGTCCAACTCGGTTTCCTGCCCTTGATCGAGGCAGGCCTGATCGATCGTGGGCATCTGATCGCGGATGCCAAGTCGGGCGTTTCCGGCGCCGGCCGGAAGGCCGAGATCCATACTCTGCTGCCCGAGGCGGCCGACAGCTTCAAAGCTTACGGCGTAGCGGGGCACCGCCATCTACCCGAGATCCGGCAGGGGCTGTCACGGGTTGCGGGCGAGCCGGTCGGGCTCACTTTCGTGCCGCATCTCACGCCGCTGATCCGCGGCATTCATGCCACCCTGTATGGCCGTCTGCAGCCCGGTGCAGGCGAACTCGACCTGCAGGCGTTGTATGAGGAGCGCTATGCGGGTGAGCCTTTCGTCGACGTGATGCCGGCCGGCAGCCATCCCGAAACCCGCTCGGTGCGCGCATCGAACGTATGCCGTATCGCCGTTCACCGTCCCCAGGGAGGGGATACCGTGGTCGTGTTGTCGGTGATCGACAATCTGGTCAAGGGGGCGGCGGGCCAGGCAGTGCAGAACCTCAATATCATGTTCGGGTTCGATGAAGAGGCCGGACTGGATATCGTTCCGGTCAGTCCCTGAGGGGAACTCGGGCGATCGGCGTCGATCTGATTTTGACGGCGGGGCGGCAAAGGGCGCATCATTCGCACCGCTGCCCCAACAGAGGAGAAAACATGAGCGCAGAAGTTGAAACCCCCGACATCCTGGTCTTCACCGACAGTGCGGCGAACAAGGTTCGCGAGCTGATCGAGGAGGAAGGCAATCCCGATCTCAAGCTACGTGTCTTCGTCTCGGGGGGCGGGTGCTCGGGCTTCCAGTACGGCTTCACCTTCGACGAGGAGGTCAACGAGGACGACACGACTTACGAGAAGAACGGCGTGATGCTGCTGATCGACTCGATGAGTTACCAGTATCTTCTCGGTGCCGAAATCGACTATACGGAAGGCCTGGAAGGTTCTCAGTTCGTGATCCGCAACCCGAATGCGACCAGCACCTGCGGCTGCGGCTCGTCCTTTTCGGTCTGAATCCTTGCCGTCGGCGCCGGCTCGTCCGGAATCGGAGCTTCAGCAGTAGTCAAGACAACGGGCGCCGCGGCGCTCGTTGTCTTGACTGCATCCGCGTGGCTCTGCACGCGGGCGTTGCCCGGGATCAGTCCGCGCTGGCGAGCTCGTAATTGAGCAACGCGAAGCGTTCGCGCAGCGGAGCGGTCTCCTGGCGGAATGCGATGAGCTCCCGAGGGCTCAGCGCGTCGGCCATGGGCAGGGCGACGGTCATCGGGTCCTTGGGTACGTTGTTGATGCGGACCTCGTAGTGGAGATGCGGGCCCGTGGCCCAGCCGGTCGAACCCACGTAACCGATGAGTTCTCCCTGGCTGACGGCCTGTCCTTTGCGCAGGCCGCCGACGAATCCGTTGAGGTGAGCGTAAGCGGTGGCGGTGTTGTTGCGGTGCTTGAGGATGACGATCTTGCCGTAGCCGTTCTGCGTTCCGACAAAGTCCACTGTGCCGTCGGAAGTGGCTTTTACGGGTGTTCCGCGCGGTGCGGCAAAATCGGTGCCGTTGTGCTTGCGCCAGCTCCGGTGGATGGGGTGCAGGCGTCGCCCGAAGCTCGAGCTGACCCGGGAAAACTCCAGCGGAGAGCGCAGGAACCCTTGGCGCAGGCTGCGGCCGTCATCGGTGTAATATTGGTCTTTGCCGCTGGGGCCGCGGTAGAGTACGACCGCATGGCGTGTCCCATTGTTGATGAACTCGGCGGCGAGAATGCGGCCCGCACGAACCGGATTGCCCTCCGCGTGGATCGACTCGTAGATCACGTTGAAGCGATCTTCGCTGCGCAGATCGGTATGGAAATCGATCGTGGTGCCGAACAGTTCGACCAGCTGGTTGGCGACGCTGTCGGGCACACCGGCAGCGTCGGTGGCGCCGAACAGGGAGTTGGAGATCGTGCCGGAGCGCATTTCGATCATCGTCAGCTGTGTGCTGTCGTCCTCCTCGCGCAACGCCAGGCCGTTCTCGCCACGTTCGACGATCAGTTGCCGGCCAGTGTTGCCGAGCGGCAGGCTGAACGATGCGATGCGCCCGTCGGCATGAACAACCGCAGTCACCGAGCGTCCGGCGCGCAGCTGGCGGAGGGCCTGACGGCCCTGCTCCGAGGCTGACAGCATGTCGAGGGCTTCGGCGTCATGGATGCCGACACGGCGGGAAATCGACTGCAAGGTGTCGCCCGGCTGAATCCGATCGCTATGCACGAACGGCAAGTCGTGCGCGGGTTCGGGAACGAGCGCCGGCACCGGCAAGGTTTCGACGACGCGCGCAAACGGGATGTCTGCGATGCTCGTCCCGGGCGCGACCGCGGTGGCGGCGACGACTCCAAGCAAGGACGCACCGGCCACTCCGCCGAAAAACCAGTTGCGCGGGCGGGTGAGGAGTCGGGCCGGTAGATCGGCTAGAATTCGGGTCTTTCTGGCCTTCATGGACACGGTAGGCTTGGATAGGCAAAAAATTTCCGCGAGTGTAGCAAAGTAATCGACTTGTTCGGGAAGGTATTTTTGGAGAAATTCAATGAGTGATGTTCAGGCTGCGATCGAATTGATCAAGCGCGGCACCGATGCCCTGCTGATCGAGGCCGAACTGGTCGAAAAACTGAAACGCGGCCGTCCGCTGCGGGTGAAGGCCGGCTTCGATCCGACCGCGCCCGACCTCCATCTGGGACACACCGTGCTGATCAACAAGCTGCGCCACTTCCAGGAGCTCGGCCATCAGGTGCTGTTCCTGATCGGCGACTTCACCGGCATGATCGGCGACCCGAGCGGCAAGAACAGCACGCGCCCGCCGCTGTCGCGCGAGCAGATCCTGGATAACGCGAAGACCTACCAGGAGCAGGTGTTCAAGATCCTCGACCCGGAAAAAACCGAGATCTGCTTCAACTCGTCGTGGATGGAAGGGCTGGGGGCGGCGGGAATGATCCGGCTGGCCGCGCAGCAGACCGTGGCGCGGATGCTCGAGCGCGACGACTTCGCCAAGCGCTACGGCAACAACCAGCCGATCGCGATCCACGAGTTCCTCTATCCGCTGTGCCAGGGCTACGACTCGGTGGCGATGCAGGCCGATGTCGAACTGGGGGGTACGGACCAGCGCTTCAACCTGCTGATGGGGCGCGAGTTGCAGAAGCACTACGGGCAGGAACCGCAGTGCGTGGTGATGGTGCCGCTACTCGAGGGGCTGGACGGGGTCAACAAGATGTCCAAGTCGCTGGGCAACTACATCGGTATCGCCGAGCCGGCGAAGGAAATCTTCGGCAAAACCATGTCGGTGTCCGATACCCTGATGTGGCGTTACTACGAGTTGCTGTCGTTTCGCTCCAGCGCGGAAATCGCCGCGCTGCGCCGCGAGGTCGAAGGCGGGCGCAATCCGCGCGATGTGAAGGTGATGCTGGCGCAGGAATTCGTCGCCCGCTTTCATGGTGCGGCCGCCGCCGAGGAGGCACTGGCGGATTTCGAGGCGCGCTTCCAGCGCAATGCGATTCCCGATGACCTGCCCGAAGTCCGGGTCGATGTCGGGGACGCCGGGCTGCCGCTGTTCCAGGTCCTCAAGCAGGCCGGGCTGACCGGCACCACCTCCGAGGCGATGCGCATGGTCGATCAAGGCGGGGTACGCCTGAACGGCGAGCGTGTCGAGGACAAAGGCTTGCTGCTGCTGGCCGGCGAAACCGTGGTGCTGCAGGTGGGCAAGCGCAAGTTCGCTGCGGTGGTGCTGTCTTGAGTGCCGCCTTGAGCGAATGCGGTGGTCGTGCCGTGCCCCGGAGGCGGTGTTGAGCCGGTCGGCGGCGATGCGCCCGATCGGGGTGTTCGACTCGGGGGTCGGCGGGCTCACTGTGGTACGGGCGTTGATGGAGCGCCTGCCGCTGGAAAGCATTATCTATTTCGGTGATACGGCACGCGTGCCTTATGGTGTGAAGTCGGTCGCCACCATCGAACACTTCACCGCGCAGATCACCGAGTTCCTGCTCCAGCGCGACGTCAAGATGCTGGTCATCGCCTGCAATACGATGGCGGCGGTCGCGGCCGAAGTCGTGCACCGGCTGGCTGCCGACATCCCGGTCCTCGACGTGATCGAAGCCGGTGCCCGCGCCGCGGTGGCCGATTCGGCGGGGCGCCGCGTGGGCGTGATCGGCACGCCGACGACGATCAACAGCAACGCCTACGCCCGGCGGATGCACGAGCTCGACCCTTCGGTGCAAGTGTATTCGCAGGCCTGCCCCCTGTTCGTGCCGCTGGTGGAGGAGGGCTGGCTCGAGCATCGAGTAACCCGCCTGACGGCGCAGGAATACCTGCGCCCGGTGCTCGCCGAGGAGGTCGACAGCCTGGTGCTGGGCTGCACCCATTACCCCTTGCTCAAACCCTTGCTGCGGGACGTGGCCGGGCCGCGCGTGCGGATGATCGATTCGGCGCTTACCATCGCGGAACTCGCTGCCCGCCACCTGCAGGAAGCCGGGCTCGCCCGCACCACGGGCGGGGCGGCCGAATACCGCTTCGTCGTCAGCGATGTGCCTTTGCGCTTTCAGACGATCGGGGAGCGTTTTCTGGGGCGCTCGCTCGGTGCGGTCGAAAAAGTCGACTGGTAGCGGAAACGGCGCCTGCCGGCGTGGCGAGGCCGGGGTGAGGACATCCTCCGGGCGGCGATTTCAGCCCGGGCCACGGGCGACCGGTCGCCGCGGGTCGGCGCACCACTCGCTCCACGAACCCGCGTAGAGCCGGGAGCCGGTCAGGCCGGCGGCCTCCATCGCCAGGATGTTGGCGCACGCGGTGACGCCCGAGCCGCACTGGTGCACGACCGTGCGCGGGCTGCGTCCCTGCAGCAGCGCGCCGAATTCTTCCCGCAGTACCGAGGCTTGCTTGAAGCAGCCGTGTTCGTCGAGGTTGTCGCGGTAATGGCGGTTGATCGCACCGGGAATGTGCCCGCCGATCGGGTCGAGTACTTCATTTTCACCGCGGAAGCGGTCGGGGCTGCGTGCGTCGATGAGCAGCATGTCGGGGCGCCCCAGATGTTCGAAGACGTAGTCGGCTTCCACCCGGTCGGAGCGCAGCGCCAACGTATAGGTGTTCGGACGGGGCTCGGGCTGCTCGTAGTCGATGGCCTGCCCGCAGCCGATCCAGGCTTGCAGCCCGCCATCGAGCACGGCGACCCGACGATGGCCGAGCCAGCGCATCAACCACCACAGGCGGGATGCGAACATTCCGCAGGCGTCGTCGTAGGCGACGACCTGGCTGTGATTGCCGATTCCGCATGTGGCCAGACGGGCGGCCAGGCGGGCGGGGTCGGGAAGCGGATGGCGTCCGTTGGCGCCGTTTTTTGCACCCGACAGATCCTCGTCGAGATCGAGGAAGTAGGCTCCTGCCAGATGACCGGCGAGATAGGCCTGGTAGCCGAAATCGGGGTTGCCGAGATCGAAGCGGCAGTCGCATACGATCCAGTCCGGATCGCGGATGTGCTGCGCCAGATCGGCTGCCCCGATCAAGGTGGCGTAGGATGCACTCACGGCACGGCCTCGGTGGCTTCGCCCGCGGCAAGCCAGCTGCGCGCTTCGCTTTCGTCACTGAAGACGCGCACCTCGGCGTCGACGAAGAGTTGCGAAACCCAGGCGCTCCAGGTCAGCCACTGGTCTTCGGTGAGCACCGCGATGCGGCGGAAGTCGTGCGCATGCCGGCGGGAAAACTTGATTTCCTCCCAGGCCACGTCGAGAGTGAAGCCGGCCATCTCGCGCAGATCGAACAGCAGGTCGAGGGCGCCGTTGAACTGGATCTTGTAATTGACCAGTTCCTCGAATTCCTTGTAGTCGGCCAGCGTGAATTCGCCGAAGACCGTGATCGCAGCCAGTCGGTCGGTGTGTTCGGTACTGATCATGACAGCCTCCGTGAAGTGGCGCGGGATGAGACAACTATAGCCCTGCCGGGTTTCCTGCTCAATCGCCGGGAGGTCGGGGGAGGCCTACGCCCGTTGCGCCGGGGAGCCGGGTCTGCGCGTGGCGAGCGAGATCAGGATAGCGCTGGAGACGATCAGGGCGATTGCCAGCCACGATGAAGATGGCATGGCCTCGTCCCATATCAACACCCCGAACAGGCTGGCGAAGACCACCGTGGCGTAGCTCAGGTTGGCCGACACCACGGTGCGCCCGTAACGGTAGGAGCGTGTCATCGCCAGTTGTGCGAGACCGCCGAACAGTCCGATCCCGAGCAGGGTCATGAGCTGCTCCGGGGCGGGGAGGTGGAGGCCGGTGGCAAGCGTCCACGACAGCCCGATGACCGAAGTCATCAGCGAAAACCAGAATACGGTGCGTACTTCGGGTTCGCCGACGCGGCCCAGTTCGCGCACGCTGATGTAGGCGAGGCTGGCGACTGCGCCCGAGCCCAGTCCGGCGAGCGCTCCGGGCCATTGATCGGGCTGCAGCGTGGGGCGCAGCAAAAGCGCGACTCCGATGAAGCCGATCAGCACCGCGAGCAGCGCCGGCCAGCGCAGGCGTTCGCCAAGGAACAGCACCAGGAGGAGGGCGACGAAAATCGGTGAGGTGTAATTCAGCGTGACCGCGGTCGCCAGCGGCAGCAGGCCGATGGCGAAGAAGTAACAGGCCAGCGCGATCGAGCCCGACAGACTGCGTGAAAGCTGCAGACGCCAGTGTGGCGTACTCAGCGGGATGCGCTGGGCCAGCGCCAGCACGGCCATGATCAGCATGCTGACGAAACCGCGGTAGAGCACGGTCTCGCCGGTGGAAAAGTGGACTGCGGCGAGCTTCACACATACGCCCATGCAGGCGAACAGAAAGCAGGAAACGATCATCCAGAAGGCAGGCATGGCTTTTTTGTGCATTGCAGCGTCGCGGCTCGGAATTGAACCACATTGCCGCTTCCTCGGGGCTGGTATCGCCGGACGCCCGACCGTTTGCTACCTGCCGGGATAGGGCTGGCGCGTATCGAGGGTGACGTGCGCTTCCAGCCCGCCCTCTGGAAGGGAGCGCAGGCTGACTTCGCCATGCTGGCCGCGCAGCAGGTTGCGGGCGATCGCGAGGCCGAGTCCGGTGCCGCCGGTCTCACGGTTGCGCGACGCTTCGGTGCGATAGAACGGATCGAACACTTTTTCCAGTTCTGCCTCGGGCAGCCCCGGGCCGTGGTCGCGGATGCGGATCTCGAAACCGGTGGCGATTGCCGACAGCTCGATATCGACTTCGCCGCCGAACTTGATCCCATTTTCGATCAGGTTCCACAGCGCCCGGCGCAGCGCCGAGGGGTTGCCGTCGACGCGGGCCTGGGAGAGTGCTCCGTGCATGCGCACCGTCCATCCCATGTCGTGCGCGTCTTCGGCCAGCGCCTGCAGCAGCTGGACGAGTTCGATCGGCTGGGGAGGGGCGCGCTCGTCGAGACTGCGGGCGTAGGCGAGCCCTTCCTTCACCAGCCCCTGCATGGCATCCAGGTCGGACTGAATGCGGCTGCGCAAGGTCTCGTCATCGACCAGTTCGGCGCGCAGGCGCAGACGGGTGATCGGTGTTTGCAGATCGTGTGAGATCGCCGCCAGGATCCGGGTGCGCTCGGTCACATGCTCCTGGATGCGCTGCTGCATCTGGTTGAAGGCGGCGGCGGCCTGGGCGACTTCGGTCGGGCCGCGGGTGTCCATCGGCGCCCGCCCGGGGTCCTCGCCCAAGGCACGGGCGGCGGCGGCCATGCGCGACAGCGGCCGGGTCGCCAGGCGCACCGCGATCCAGGTGAGCAGGCCGACTCCTGCGACCAGCGCGGCCAGTGCGGCGAACAGGCGTTCGGGCTGAGGGGGGCGGATCGGCGGCATCGGCGCGATGTCGGGCAGGCGGACCTGTACGCGGGCACCGTCGGCAAGTTGCAAGGTGATCAGCAGCACCGGATGCGGCCGGCCATTGTGCGGATGAATGAAGAGGGCGAACGGGCGAGCGGGCATCGCGCTGCGCAAGGCGGCATGAAGTGGGTGCTCTGCGCCGAGCGCATGCAAGCCGTTGCGCAAGGGCCTCAGGCTCAGGCGCAGGCGGCGGCGGCCGAATTCGTCGATCCAGCGCTCCCGCTCCGGCGGCGACATCCGGTCGAGCAGGTCGGCAGCGGCGGCGACCTCCTGCGCCACGCCCTCGAACAGCGCGCTGCGGCCGATGCGCTCACGCTCGCCGAGGAACAGGGCCAGGCTCACTGCCAGCACCAGGGTGATGCCGACCAGCCAGATCAGGATCAGGCGGGCAAACAGGCTGCGCGGCCACGGCAGGTTCATCGGCCGGTTTCCGCGCGGATTCCGGTCGCAGCCACTTCAGCGGCCAGGACATAGCCTTCGTTGCGCACCGTCTTGATGATCGTCGGTTCGCGCGCGCTGTCGCCCAGGCGCTGGCGCACACGGCTGACGAGCAGATCGATCGAGCGATCGAAGACGTCGGCTTCGCGCCCCTGGGTCAGTTCCATCAGCTGGTCGCGCGACAGCACTTTCTGCGGATGGGACAGGAATACGCTGAGGATCCGGTACTCGGCACCGGATAGCGCCACGACGGTACCGTCGGCATCGATCAGGTGGCGATTGACGGTGTCCAGCCGCCAGTGGGAGAACCGAAGTTCGCGGGCATTGGCCGGAGGCGTCGCCTCCAGATTGGGCGGCAGCGCCCGGGTACGGCGCAGCACGGCGCGGATGCGCGCATATAGTTCGCGCGGTACGAAAGGTTTCGCCAGATAGTCGTCGGCCCCCATCTCCAGGCCGAGGATGCGGTCCATGTCCTCGCCGCGCGCGGTCAGCATCAGGATCGGCGTGTTGGCATGGGGGCTGCCGCTGGCGCGCAGGTTGCGGCACAGGGTCAGGCCGTCGTCGCCCGGCATCATCACGTCGAGCACGATGAGGTCGATGCGGTGTTGCTCGAGCGCGCTCTTCATCTCCCGCCCATCGGCGACAGCCGTGCACCGCAGACCTTGTTTTTCGAGGTAATCGGCGAGCAGGTGGCGGATCTCGCGGTCGTCGTCGACGATCAGGATGTGGTCTTGCTGGCTCATCGGTCGTTCTCCATGGCGCCCATCTTAAGGGGTGAGGGGCGCGCTTTTGTATCCCAGCGTATCCGGGCGGGGGGCCGAGACACTGTGCTGCAAAAGCCAAGTCTGCCGATAAATCCTGCTTACATCCGGGTGCTGTAATGAATCCGTCGCCTGAACGCACGGGCAACACCGATTATCGACCTGGAAGGAGATGGATCATGAAAACCTGGATCAAGACTTCGATCGCTGCTGCCGTTATCACCACCGGCGCCCTTGGAACCACTGCTGCGCTGGCATGGGGCGGCCACTGCGATGGCATGCGCGGAGAGAAGGCCGGATGGTCGCAGATGGAACCCGAGCGGATGAAAGCGAAAATGGCCGAGCGCGCCGAACTGCACTTGGCGCAGCTGGAACTCGCCCTGGCGCTGAGCCCGGAGCAGAAACCGGCTTTTGCGACGTTCAAGGCCGACATGCTGGCACGTGCCGAGCGCATGGCTACACAGATGGCCGAGCGCCGCAGCGCCGAGCAGCCGAAGACGGCGATCGAACGCATGCAGCGTATGGAGGAGATGAGCGCGCTGCGTCAGTCGGAGATGGCCGGTACGCGCAAGTCGGTGGAAACGTTCTATGCCACGCTCGGTGAAGCGCAAAAAACCGTGTTCGACGCCGAGTTCAAGTCCTTCGGCCCGCAAGGGGGCAAATGGGGGCACGGCCTGCGCCATGAGCGGGGCGGCGCACGCGACGGGCGCGGAATGTAATTGAGCGACAGGCCGGTGTCGGCTGCTTTCGACCGGGAAGGCGGCGACGCCGGAGGGCTCGGGCATCCATTCTGCAGGCGTTGCGGACCGCCCCCGAGATTTTTCGCCGGGCGGTCGCTGCCATTCCCCGTTTTCCGAAGAAAGTGGTACGGAAACCGCCAATAAAAAGGCCGATACTCCAAACGGAGTGTCGGCCTTTTCACGAGCCGGCTGGAGAGAATGCCCTCCTGCCGGCCCGCTTCCACAGCAGCAGCGCGGTCCGGCCGCGCCGCTACGGTTCTCAGTGGAACTGCTCTTCTTCGGTCGAACCGGTCAGCGCCTTCACCGAGGACGAGCCGCCCTGGATCACGGTGGTGACGTCGTCGAAGTAGCCGGCGCCGACTTCCTGCTGGTGCGAGACGAAGGTGTAACCCTGCTCGCGGGCGGCGAATTCCGGCTCCTGGACCATCTCGACGTAGTGCTTCATGCCTTCGCCGCGGGCGTAAGCGTGGGCGAACTTGAAGGTGTTGAACCAGTTGACGTGGATGCCGGCCAGGGTGATGAACTGGTACTTGTAGCCCAGCGCCGAGAGCTCGTCCTGGAACTTGGCGATGGTCTTGTCGTCGAGGTTCTTCTTCCAGTTGAACGACGGCGAGCAGTTGTACGACAGCAGCTTGCCGGGGTTGGCGGCGAGCACGGCCTGGGCGAATTCGCGGGCGAAGCCGAGGTCCGGCGTGCCGGTTTCGCACCACACCAGGTCGGCGTAGGGCGCGTAGGCGATGCCGCGGCTGATGGCCTGCTCAAGGCCGTTCTTGACGCGGTAGAAGCCTTCCTGAGTGCGCTCGCCGGTGCAGAAGGGCTTGTCGTTGGCGTCGTGGTCCGAGGTCAGCAGATTGGCGGCTTCGGCGTCGGTACGGGCCAGGATCAGGGTCGGCACGCCCATGACGTCGGCGGCGAAGCGGGCGGCGATCAGCTTTTCGCATGCTTCCTGGGTCGGGACCAGGACCTTGCCGCCCATGTGGCCGCACTTCTTCACTGCAGCGAGCTGGTCTTCGAAGTGCACCCCGGCGGCGCCGGCGGCGATCATGTTCTTCATCAGTTCGAAGGCGTTCAGCACGCCGCCGAAACCGGCTTCCGCGTCAGCGACGATCGGCAGGAAGTAGTCGACGAATTCCTTGTCGCCCGGGTTGATGCCGCGCGACCACTGGATCTCGTCGGCACGCTTGAAGGTGTTGTTGATGCGGCGGACCATGGTCGGCACCGAGTCGTAGGCGTACAGCGACTGGTCGGGGTACATGGTCTCGGAGGTGTTGCCGTCGGCGGCGACCTGCCAGCCCGACAGATACACGGCCTCGAGGCCGGCCTTGGCCTGCTGCATCGCCTGACCGGCGGTGATCGCGCCGAAGGCGTTCACGTAGCCCTTCTTGGCGCCGCCGTTGACCTTTTCCCACAGCTTCTGCGCGCCGCGCTGGGCCAGGGTGTATTCGGGCTGCAGGCTGCCGCGCAGGCGAACGACGTCGGCAGCGGAGTAGCCGCGCTTGACGCCTTTCCAACGGGGGTTTTCAGCCCAGTCTTTTTCCAGGGCGGCGATTTGCTGTTCGCGGGTCAGGGTCATGATGCTTCCTTGTCAGTACGGAGGGTTCAACCATCGCGGCCGATGCGGGCTTCGCCGCGGTGTTCCTGCTGCAACGATGTCGAAGGTGAAGCACGCTGCAGATAAGGAAGAAGTATAGGAGGCATCCCGCTCCGCAGCAATATGTCTTATATAAGACATAAGAAAAAATCTTGCGCTTTAAAAACAGCTGTTTGAGGTTTTGATTTCACGAAATGAAACGCCGTCGAGCTTTGTGAAATAAATCCGGCAGGCTGCAAGCGGCCTGTCGACCCTCCGGGGGACGGCTGGCAGGCCCGGCGGAGGTCAAAGCAGTGCCGATGCGGAAACGACGACGCCGTCTTCGTCGGCATAGACATAGTGTCCGGGATGGAAGGTCACTCCCCCGAAACTGACGGCCAGGTCGATTTCACCGATGTTGCGCTTGACGGTCTTGCGCGGGTGGGTGCCGAGGGCAAAGACGCCGAGATCCATCTCGCCGATTGCCTTCGAGTCGCGGATGCAGCCATAGACGAGGATGCCCGCCCAGCCGTTCTTCACCGCCAGTTCGGCGAGCTGGTCGCCGACCAGGGCGCAGCGCATCGAGGCACCGCCATCGATCACCAGAACGCGGCCGGCGCCCGGGCCTTCGAGGACCTTGCGGACAAGAGAGTTGTCCTCGAAAAGTTTCAGCGTGGTGATCGGTCCGCCGAAGGCGCTGCGTCCGCCATAACTGGCGAACATCGGGGCGACGACGGCGAGCTTGTCCTCATGGGCGTCGCAGAGATCGGCTGTCTGGATGTTCATGCATGCTCCTGTTTTGATCGGGGGGCGGGCGCGGGGTCGCGACCAGCGCGCATGATAAACGACGGCTATGGGCAGGGGGCAAGAGGGGGCAGGGGGCGGCGCCCGCAGACAGAAAAATGGCATCCACCTCCTGGGAGGTGGATGCCGTTCCGTGCCCGAATGGGCCAGTGCTTTGCCGGCGGGGGTCAGGCCGGTGTCGCTTCGGTTTCCTCGAAAACCAGCTTCACCTTGTCGTTGTCGTCGAGATCGATGGTGACCTTGCCGCCGCTGGCAAGCCGGCCGAACAGCAGTTCGTCGGCCAGCGCAGCACGGATGGTGTCCTGGATCAGGCGCGCCATCGGGCGTGCGCCCATCAGCGGATCGAAGCCCTTTTCGGCCAGCCAGGCCTTGAGGTCGTCGGTGAAGTGGGCGTCCACCTTCTTCTCGTGCAACTGGGCCTCGAGCTGCATCAGGAACTTGTCGACCACGCGCAGGATGACGTCGTTGTCGAGTGCCTTGAACGAGATCATCGCGTCCAGGCGGTTGCGGAACTCGGGCGTGAATAGGCGCTTGATGTCGGCCATCTCGTCGCCGCTCTCGCGCTTGGCCGAGAAACCGATCATCGACTTCTGCATCGTCTCCGCACCGGCATTGGTGGTCATGATCAGGATCACGTTGCGGAAATCGGCCTGTCTGCCGTTGTTGTCGGTCAGCGTGCCGTGGTCCATCACCTGCAGCAGGATATTGTAGATGTCCGGGTGTGCTTTCTCGATTTCGTCGAGCAGCAGCACGCAGTGCGGTTTCTTGGTGATCTGCTCGGTCAGCAGGCCGCCCTGGTCGAAACCGACATAGCCCGGAGGGGCACCGATGAGCCGGCTGACAGCGTGGCGTTCCATGTACTCCGACATGTCGAAGCGGACCAGTTCGATGCCCAGCGTGTAGGCGAGCTGGCGGGCGACTTCGGTTTTGCCGACGCCGGTCGGACCGGAGAACAGGAAGGAGCCGATCGGCTTGTGCGGGTTGCCGAGGCCGGAGCGCGACATCTTGATCGCCTTGGCGAGGGCATCGATGGCAGCGTTCTGGCCGAAGACCACGTTCTTCAGATCGCGCTCGAGCGTCTTCAATGCGGCCTTGTCGTCGTTCGATACCGTACGGGGCGGGATGCGCGCGATCTTGGCGACGATCTCCTCGATCTCGTTCTTGCCGATGGTCTTCTTCTGCCGCGACTTGGGCAGGATGCGCTGGGCTGCACCGGCTTCGTCGATGACGTCGATCGCCTTGTCGGGGAGGTGGCGATCGTTGATGTACTTCGCCGACAGTTCGGCCGCGCTCGACAGTGCCGAACTGGAATACTTGATGCCGTGGTGCTCCTCGAAGCGGCTCTTGAGCCCCTTCAGGATTTCCACCGTTTCGGCCACCGAGGGTTCGACCACGTCGATCTTCTGGAAGCGGCGCGACAGCGCGTGATCCTTCTCGAAGATCTGGCGGAACTCGTTGTAGGTGGTCGCGCCGATGCACTTCAGCTGACCGGACGACAGTGCCGGCTTGAGCAGGTTGGAGGCATCGAGGGTGCCGCCGGAGGCGGCGCCCGCGCCGATCAAAGTGTGGATTTCGTCGATGAACAGGATTGCGTTGGGGTTCTCGATGAGCTGCTTCAGCACGGCCTTCAGCCGCTGCTCGAAATCGCCGCGGTACTTGGTGCCGGCAAGCAGGGCGCCCATGTCGAGGGCGAACACCTGTGCATTTTCGAGAATTTCCGGCACATGGCCCTCGACAATCCGGCGTGCGAGCCCTTCGGCGATGGCGGTCTTGCCCACGCCGGCCTCGCCGACCAGCAAGGGGTTGTTCTTGCGCCGGCGGCACAGGGTCTGGATCACGCGTTCGACTTCCTTCTCGCGCCCGATCAAGGGATCGATCTTGCCGACCAGGGCCTGCTGGTTGAGGTTCTGCGTGTAGCTGTCGAGCGCACCGCCGGCCTGCTTGTCTTCCTGCTCGGGTTCGGCCTGCTCGCCCTCGCCATGGCCTTGCTGGCCGGCATTCTGGGGCGGTGCCTTGGCAATGCCGTGGGAGATGAAGTTGACGACATCGAGACGGGAGATGTTCTGCCGCTGCAGGAAATAAACCGCATGCGAGTCTTTCTCGCCGAAGATGGCCACCAGCACGTTCGCACCGGTGACTTCCTTCTTGCCCGAAGACTGGACGTGCAGGATCGCACGCTGGATGACGCGCTGGAATCCCAGCGTAGGCTGGGTGTCGATATCGTCCGTGCCTTCGATGCGCGGGGTGTGCTCATCGATGAAACTGGTCAGTTCGCGACGAAGTTCATCCACATTGGCAGCGCAGGCGCGCAGCACTTCGGCGGCCGACGGGTTATCCAGCAATGCCAGCAGCAGATGCTCCACCGTGATGAACTCGTGGCGCTTCTGCCGCGCCTCGACAAAAGCCATGTGCAGGCTGACTTCAAGCTCTTGCGCGATCATTTAGTTTTCCTCCATCACGCATGCCAGCGGATGTTGATGCTGACGAGCAAACGAGGCGACCTGCTCGACCTTGGTCGTGGCGATGTCCCGCGGGAAGGTTCCGCATATCCCCATGCCCTCTCTATGGACTTGGAGCATCACGCGCGTAGCCCGTTCGCGGTCCATGCCGAAATATTTCTGCAGCACGACGATGACGAAATCCATCGGGGTGTAGTCGTCGTTGAGCAGCAGTACTTTGTACAGTGGCGGCGGTACGGCGCGCGTTCGCCTTGCGTCCAGTACGAGTTGGTCTTGTTTCCGGGTACCCATGGAACTCATTCTAATGGAGCCGAAGCAGAGTGCAACAGCACTATGGCAGTGGTGGGGGAGTGGTGCTCCGGCGCATTTCCGCCCGTATTCGGTGGGAGGAAAAACAACATCGAAGGCGCTGGTGGTGCAGTGCAGAAAATGGCGGAATCATCTTTGAAACAAAAACAAGCGCAGGGAGCGGAGGGATTTTTGCGGCCCGTTATGGCGCAATGCAGTATGCGAATGTGCGGAAAGGTCGTTGACGGTGCCCGAGCGAATGCGTAAAAGCTAGGGCGTGCGCAGGCCCAGCTTGATCCCTATGGGTTTCCGGGGGCGGTTCAAGCCACTGCCGGCGCCGCTACTGGGACCGATTCCGGTGCATCGGAAAGGTCACGAAAAGTAACTTTGAGGGATTCGAGCAATATGTCAACTGGTACCGTTAAGTGGTTCAACGATTCCAAGGGTTTCGGTTTCATCACTCCTGATGATGGAAGCGAGGACCTGTTCGCACATTTTTCCGCCATCAACATGAGCGGTTTCAAGAGTCTGAAGGAAGGCGAGAAGGTGTCCTTCGACGTGACCCAGGGTCCCAAGGGCAAGCAGGCTTCCAATATTCAGCGCGCTTGAATGAGGGGGCGCGCCGGTCTCGCTGTTCCGTCACGGGATAGCGGGCGGGGCGCAGAAAGCATAAAGGCCATCAATGGGATGGCCTTTATGCTTTCTGGAGTGCTGTCCGCCTCTGCGGAGGATTCGCTGTATCGGCGATTTCTGCCGGCCCCGCCGCCGGTCTCGCGAACTCCGCCCCGGCATCGGGGGGAGGGTGGGGCGGGCAGTGCGGCGTTACTTCAGCTTGATTTCTTTGTACGGCACGTGCTTGCGGGCGACGGGGTCGTACTTGCTGAACTCGAGCTTCCCCGGGGTGGTGCGCTTGTTCTTGGTGGTGGTGTAGAAATGCCCCGTGCCGGCGGTCGATTCCAGCTTGATCTTTTCGCGAATGCCCTTGGCCATGGCCTTCTCCGTTCAGTTCGGTTGCTTACAGCTTCTCGCCACGGGCGCGAAGCTCGGCAACGACGACGTCGATGCCTTTCTTGTCGATCGTGCGCAGCGCGGCGTTGGACACGCGCAGCCGGATCCAGCGGTTTTCGCTTTCGCTCCAGAAGCGGCGGTTCTGCAGGTTAGGCAGGAAGCGGCGCTTGGTTTTGTTGTTTGCGTGGGAAACGTTATTTCCCACCATCGGTGCTTTACCGGTCACTTGGCAGACGCGAGCCATACGATGCTCCAGGGAATTCTGATTGCGGAAAACGCAAGAGGATAGTGCAGTTCGCACCGGAAAGGCAAGTCCCGTGTGTCGTGTAGGGCGAGTGCTGCAGTCTACAGAAGTCCGCGTTCGGCAAACGAGAGCGGTGCGCCATGGGCGGGAACGACAAAATGATCGAGGACCCGGATGTCGACGAGGCCGAGGGCGTCCTTCAGCGTTCTCGTCAGCAGTTCGTCCGCGCTGCTGGGTTCGGCGGCTCCCGAGGGGTGGTTGTGGGCGAAGATCACGGCGGCGGCATTGTGGGCGAGTGCGATCTTGACCACTTCACGAGGGTAGACGCTGGTCTGGGTGAGGGTGCCACGGAAAAGATCGATGGCCTCGATCAGGCAATGGCGGGCGTCGAGCAGCATCACGCAGAAGGTCTCGTGCGGCAGATGGCCCAGGCGCAGGCGCAACCAGTCGCGCACGATCTGAGGCGAGTCGAAGAGGGTACGCTCGCCCAGAGTCTCGGTCAGCGCGCGCCGTGCCAGTTCCATCGCTGCTTGCAGTTGGGCATACTTCGCCAGCCCCATGCCCGGCACCGCGGTAAAGTCGTCCGCATGCGCGCCGCACATCCGGGTGAGGCTGCCGAAACGGGTGATCAAACAGCGGGCAAGGTCGACCGCACTCATGCCGCGCACGCCCACGCGCAGGAAAATCGCCAGCAGTTCGGCGTCGGAAAGGGCGGCCGCGCCGCGTGCGAGCAGCTTTTCGCGCGGGCGTTCGCTTTCGGGCCAGTCGGTGATTGCCATGGGTCGAAGTCTCCACGAGGTCGGTTGGACAGGGAGTGGGAAGACGTGCGCGTGTTCTCGCAATGCATAAAGTATAGGCGAATGGCATGAATATTCTGCACGGCAGGAAGATCGTACTTGGCGTTTCGGGGGGGATTGCGGCCTACAAGTCAGCCGAGCTCGTCCGCCTGCTAGGCAAGGCCGGTGCCGATGTGCACGTGGTGCTGACCGCCGCCGGGGCGCGTTTCGTCACACCGGTGACCTTCCAGGCGCTGTCCGGCAACCCGGTGTGGTCCGACCTCTGGGATGCGCGCGTGCCGAACAACATGGCGCACATTGATCTCGGGCGGAGCGCCGATGCGATCCTGGTGGCGCCGGCAACGGCGGATTTCATCGCACGTCTTGCCCATGGTCTGGCCGACGATCTGCTGAGCACGCTGTGCCTGGCGCGCGATGTGCCGCTGATCGTCGCGCCGGCGATGAACCGGCAGATGTGGGAGTCGCCGCCGACGCAGCGCAACATGGCTCTGATCCGCAGCGACGGGGTGACGGTCTTCAACCCCGCAGCCGGTGAACAGGCTTGCGGCGAGACCGGAATGGGGCGGATGCTCGAGGCCGAGGGTATTCTGGAGCACCTCGAAGGTTTCTTCGTGCCGAAGCTGCTGGCCGGACGCAAGGTCGTGCTGACCGCCGGGCCGACCTTCGAGGCGATCGACCCGGTGCGCGGAATCACCAACACCAGCTCAGGAAAGATGGGCTACGCGCTGGCGCGCGCCTGCGCCCAGGCCGGCGCCGAAGTGGTGCTGGTCAGCGGGCCGGTGAGCCTGCCGGTGCCGGCGCAGGTGCGCTGTGTGGCCGTCGTCAGTGCGCTGCAGATGCGCGCGGCGGTGACCGAGGCCTTGCCCGGCGCCGACGTGTTCATCGGAGTCGCGGCGGTGGCCGATTACCGGGTGCAGGAGGTGGCGGAGCACAAAATCAAGAAAAGCGGCGATGCGCTGGCCTTGTCCCTGACGCCGAACCCGGACATTCTGGCTGAAGTGGCGGCGCGCGCCGATGCGCCGTTCTGCGTGGGGTTCGCGGCGGAGAGCCGCGATCTCGATGCTTATGCCGAAGGCAAGCGGCGGAGCAAGCGCCTGCCGATGGTGGTGGGCAACCTGATCGGTGACGGCATGGGGGGCGAGGACAACACCGTCGTCCTCTATGACGATGCCGGCCGGCACCCGTTGGCGCGCGCGCCGAAGGCGGAGGTGGCGCGCGCGATCGTTGCCCACCTCGCCGCTTTGCTCGCCCAGTCCGGGCGTTGAGGCGTCGGTGCCGCAGGGCACCGGCGGGAACGGCACAATGCGCCTGTCGCCGCAGCGGCGTGCGGCAGGCGGGGGAGAACCGAGATGCATCGAATCGATGTGAAACTGCTCGACGAGCGCCTGAAGACCCATCCGCCGGCGTATGCCACCGAGGGGGCTGCGGGGCTCGATCTGCGCGCCTGCCTGCCGGGGCCGATCACGCTGCACCCGGGCGAAACCACGCTGGTGCCGAGCGGGCTGGCGATCCACCTCGCCGACCCCGGGCTGGCGGCGATGGTGCTGCCGCGTTCGGGCCTGGGGCACAAGCACGGCATCGTGCTGGGCAACCTGGTCGGCCTGATCGATTCCGACTATCAGGGGCAGATCTTCGTTTCGGTATGGAACCGTGGGCGGGCGAGCTTCACGATTCAGCCGATGGAGCGGATCGCGCAACTGGTCGTGGTTCCGGTGCTGCAGGTCAGCTTCAATCTGGTCGAGGCGTTCGATGCCAGCGCGCGCGGCGCGGACGGTTTCGGCAGTACCGGCAAGCATTGATGCGGCATGCGGGCATTCCCACCGGCGTGCACGTGCTGTGCGAGCGCGAAGGGCGGCTGCTGCTGATGCGCCGGGCGGGGACGGGGTTCTTCGACGGGCTGTACAGCCTGCCGGGCGGACACGTTGAAGCCGACGAGTCGGTGCTGGCCGCGGCGCAGCGCGAAGTGCGCGAGGAACTCGGTCTGCGGGTGGAAGAGTGCGATCTCGCCTGGATGGGCGTGGTGCACCGGCGCTCGGACACCAACCGCATCGATTTCTTCGTCCGCGCCCGCCGCTTCGAAGGCGAGCCCGCGATCCTCGAGCCCGACAAGTGCGACCGTCTCGTCTGGCACGCTCCGGACGCATTGCCGGAGGCCACCATCGACTACGTACGCAAGGCTCTTGCGGCCGGCGAGGGGCCGTGGATGCTGGAGCTGGGCTGGTGACGGGGGGTGGAACGGGGCGCTGCGCCGGCGGCTCTGCAGGGAGCTTGGTGTCGTCGTCTGCCATCGTCCGCTCTGGGCTGGTGCGGAGTTCCGATCCGGCTTGGGGTGCAGCTTCGTCGAGCCGCGAGCAAAAACGGAGCTCGGCCGGAGAAGGATAGAAATCCTGGGCCTAGCCGTCGTGGATCCGCTGCTGTGAGTTTTGCCCTGCAGGGCAGGGGCTGGGAGCGTTGCAGCTCTCTCAGCGCGGGCTGCCGGGCGGGAGGGGGCGGTGCCGGGGGAGGCCGCTGTGCGACGGCGGTGGAAGTCATGTGGGGTCTTCTATCTTTTATCTGCTGTATTTTTTCATATAGTGAAATCTGTTTTTACTTCTGGTATCGGAGGGTGGTCGCAGCGCTATAATGGCGTGCTCGAGGAGTCGGTTGGGAGTCGCCAGGGATCGCGGAGCAGCCAAGCCGCGAGAGCGCCGGCAGTGGCTGCACCGAAGGACGGGGCGTGGGTCGATGCGCCGTCGCAGCCGCAGCTCTGCGTTTCCAATGCCTTTCAACGAGCCCTGCGCGGTCGTGCCGTACCGCGTCGTGGCCCGCTCGCGCATCGTTCGATCAGCTCTATCAAGACAACAACGAGGGAGAAAAGCCATGTCTTCGCAGCAGCCGACCATCATCTACACCATCACCGATGAAGCCCCCATGCTGGCGACCGCGGCCTTCCTGCCGGTCATCCGCAGCTTCACCGGTCCCGCCGGCATCCAGGTCGATGAGGCCGACATTTCGGTGGCCGCCCGTGTCTTGGCCGAATTCCCGGAATACCTGAGCGACGCGCAGAAAGTGCCGGATACGCTCGGCGAACTCGGCCGCCTGACCCTGCTGCCGGAGACCAACATCATCAAGCTGCCGAACATCAGCGCGTCGGTCGCGCAGCTCAAGGCGTGCATCAAGGAATTGCAGGAGAAAGGATACAAGATCCCTGACTTCCCGGACGATCCCAAGACCGACGAGGAAAAGGCGATCAAGACCCGCTACGGCAAGTGCCTGGGCTCGGCGGTCAATCCGGTGTTGCGCGAAGGCAACTCCGATCGTCGCGCACCGGCCGCGGTGAAGAATTACGCAAAGAAGCACCCGCACTCGATGAGCGAGTGGAAGCAATGGTCGCAGACCCACGTCTCGCACATGGAGCATGGCGACTTCTACCATGGCGAGAAGTCGATGACGCTCGATCGTGCGCGCGACATCAAGATGGAACTGATCACCAAGTCGGGCAAGGCGATCGTGCTCAAGCCCAAGATCTCGCTCCAGGACGGCGAGGTCATCGACTCGATGTTCATGAGCAAGAAGGCGCTGTGCGCGTTCTACGAGAAGCAGCTGGCAGACTGCCGCGAGGCCGGCATCCTGTTCTCGTTGCACGTCAAGGCGACGATGATGAAGGTTTCGCACCCGATCGTTTTCGGCCACTGCGTGAAGATCTACTACAGGGACGCCTTCGAGAAGCACGGCAAGCTGTTCGACCAGCTCGGCATCAACGTGAATAACGGCATGGTCGACCTGTACGACAAGATCAAGACCCTGCCCGAATCCAAGCGCGACGAGATCATCCGCGACCTGCATGCCTGCCAGGAGCACCGTCCGGCGCTGGCCATGGTCGACTCGGCCAAGGGCATCACCAACTTCCACTCGCCCAACGACATCATCGTCGACGCCTCGATGCCGGCGATGATCCGCGCCGGCGGCAAGATGTGGGGGGCCGACGGCAAGCAGTACGACTGCAAGGCGGTGATGCCGGAATCGACCTTCGCCCGCATCTACCAGGAAATGATCAACTTCTGCAAATGGCACGGCAATTTCGATCCGCGCACGATGGGCACCGTGCCCAATGTGGGGCTGATGGCGCAGAAGGCCGAGGAATACGGTTCGCACGACAAGACCTTCGAAATCGCCGAGGACGGCGTGGCCAACATCACCGACCTCGCGACCGGCGAAGTTTTGCTGTCGCAGAACGTCGAAGCGGGCGACATCTGGCGCATGTGCCAGGTCAAGGACGCGCCGATCCGCGACTGGGTCAAGCTTGCCGTGACCCGCGCGCGCAATTCCGGCATGCCGGCGATCTTCTGGCTCGACCCCTATCGCCCGCATGAGAACGAACTGATCAAGAAGGTGCAGAAGTACCTGAAGGATTACGACACCAGCGGCCTGGACATCCAGATCATGAGCCAGGTGCGGGCGATGCGGTACACCCTCGAGCGCGTCGTCCGCGGCCTCGACACCATCTCGGTGACCGGCAACATCCTGCGCGACTACCTCACCGACCTGTTCCCGATCATGGAGTTGGGCACTTCGGCGAAGATGCTCTCGATCGTGCCGCTGATGAATGGCGGTGGCATGTACGAGACCGGCGCCGGCGGCTCGGCGCCGAAGCACGTGCAGCAGCTGACCCAGGAAAACCACTTGCGCTGGGATTCGCTCGGCGAGTTCCTCGCGCTGGCGGTTTCGCTCGAGGATCTCGGCATCAAGACCGGCAACGAGAAGGCGAAGATCCTCGCCCGCACGCTGGATCAGGCCACCGGCAGGCTGCTCGAAAACGACAAGTCGCCTTCGCGCCGCACCGGTGAGCTCGACAACCGCGGCAGCCAGTTCTACCTGGCGATGTACTGGGCACAGGAACTGGCCGCGCAGACCGAGGACAAGGAACTGCAGGCACGTTTCGCGCCGCTCGCCAAGGCGCTGACCGACAATGAGCAGAAGGTCATTGCGGAAATGAAGGCGGTTCAGGGCAAGCCGGCCGACATCGGCGGCTATTATCTTGTCGATCCCGACAAGTGCCGCGCGGTGATGCGTCCGAGCGCCACCTTGAATGCCGTGCTGGCCGCCGCGAGCGCCTGAGGGCGCTTCCGCCCCGCGCCGGCAAGGGTGGGGCGACGGCATCGGCGTCGATATCACCCCGGTGAGGCATCGTGCGATGCCGGCGGTGCTCCCGATTGCGCCGCCATCGATCCGAAAAACCCGCCATCGCATTGAGATGGCGGGTTTTTTGTGTGCACCTTAGCAGCAGCTCCGGTAGTTCAGGAAGCGGTAAGGCTTTGTAAGCAATAAGTAAGACTGATGTTCCTATAATGCCCTCGCTGTCGTATGCATGAAGCCGCATTGCCGGTAGATCCATGCGGTAGGGAGTGACACTTCTGACGAGGAGACATTATGGAAAACAACAGTACAGGCTATTGGAAAGCCACGCTGGGCCTCCTGACCAAGATCATGATCGTATGGTTCCTGGTCTCGTATGGCGCCGGCATCCTCTTCGCGCCCCTGCTCGATACCATCAAGCTCGGCGGCTATCCGCTCGGCTTCTGGTTCGCGCAGCAGGGTTCGATCTATGTGTTCATCGCGCTGATCTTCTTCTATGCGAAGAAAATGGGCGAGATCGACCGCAAATTCGACGTTCACGAAGACTGACCGGGGGCACACATGGATCTTCAGACTCTGACCTACCTGGTGGTGGGCGCCTCCTTCGCGCTCTATATCGGGATCGCGATCTGGGCACGCGCCGGCAGCACCAGTGAATTTTACGTCGCTGGCGGCGGCGTCCACCCGGTCACCAACGGCATGGCGACGGCGGCGGACTGGATGTCGGCGGCATCGTTCATCTCGATGGCCGGCCTCATCGCCAACATGGGCTACGGCGGCTCGCTGTTCCTGATGGGCTGGACTGGCGGCTACGTCATCCTCGCGATGTGGCTGGCGCCCTACCTGCGCAAGTTCGGCAAGTTCACCGTGCCCCAGTTCATCGGCGACCGCTACTACTCGAAGACGGCGAGTACGGTCGCGGTGTTCTGCCTGCTGACGGCCTCGATCACCTACGTGATCGGCCAGATGACCGGTGTCGGCGTGGCGTTCTCGCGCTTCCTCGGCGTCAGCAACGAGGTCGGCATCTACATCGGCATGGGCATTGTGTTCGCCTACGCGGTGTTCGGCGGCATGAAGGGCATCACCTACACCCAGGTCGCCCAGTACGTGGTGTTGATCCTGGCCTACACCATTCCGGCGATCTTCATTTCGCTCAACCTGACCGGCAACTTCCTGCCGCAGCTCGGTCTGGGCGGTACCCTGGTCGGTACCGATACCACCCTGCTCGACCGCCTGAACCAGGTCGTGCTCGATCTCGGCTTCGCCGAATACACCACCTCGGTGCCGGGCAGCACGCTCAACATGTTCGTCTACACCGTGTCGCTGATGATCGGCACCGCGGGCCTGCCGCACGTCATCATCCGCTTCTTCACCGTGCCGAAAGTGTCCGATGCGCGCTACTCCGCGGGCTGGGCGCTGGTCTTCATCGCGATTCTGTACACCACCGCCCCGGCCGTGGCGGCGATGGCCAAGTTCAACCTGCACCAGACGGTGAATACCGCGATCGCCACCAATGGCGACCTGTACGCCGAGGACGCCAGCCTGAAGTACGACGAGCGTCCGGCCTGGATGGCACGCTGGGAAAAGACCGGCCTGCTGAAGTGGGAAGACAAGAACGGCGACGGCCGCATCCAGTACTACAACGACAAGACCAAGAATGCCGAGGTCGCGTCGAAGGTCGAGCAGGCCGGCTGGAAAGGCAACGAGCTTTCGGTGAACGCCGACATCATGGTAATGGCCAACCCGGAAATCGCCCTGCTGCCCAACTGGGTGATCGCGCTGGTGGCGGCGGGCGGGATCGCGGCGGCGTTGTCGACGGCGGCCGGCCTGCTGCTGGCGATCTCGTCGGCGGTCTCGCACGACCTGGTGAAGAACGTGTTCGCGCCCAACATTTCCGACAAGAACGAGCTCCTCGTGGGCAAGATCTCGATGGTGTTCGCGATCGTGCTCGCAGGCTACCTCGGCCTCAACCCGCCGGGTTTTGCGGCCGGTACCGTGGCCCTGGCCTTCGGTATCGCCGCCAGCTCGCTGTTCCCGGCGATCATGCTCGGCATCTTCTCCAAGAAGATGAACAAGGAAGGCGCCATCGCCGGCATGCTGTCGGGCTTGCTCGTCACCCTGTTCTACGTGTTCGCGCACAAGGGCTTGTTCTTCGTCAAGGGCACCGAGTATCTCGACCTGATCGGTGGGGCGAACTCCTTCTTCGGCATCACGCCGGAAGCGTTCGGCGCGATCGGCGCATTGGTGAACTTCGTCGTCGCCTTCGCCGTCGATAAAGTCACCAAGGAGCCGCCCGAGCACATCCAGCACCTGGTCGAAGAAGTGCGCATCCCGCGCGGCGCCAAGGCGGTCGACGGCGCGCACTGATTCAAGGCACGACAATGCAGCAATGGCAGCACCGCCCCCTCTGCGGAGGGCGGTGCTGACGGAGAACCTCGCCAGCGGCTGCGGTGACGGGGTTTTTCCTTTTGTGGCACTTTCGGGGCGTGGCGGACGTTGTGCATCGTCCTGTGACTGGAGTAGTCGATGGTTCTCGACCCAAGCGTGGTACTGACGTGGATTCTTTTTCTGGCCTTGTTCCCGATCGCCTTCTTCTGGCTGCGGCGGGCCTGGCGCATCCTCGTCAGAGGGGATTTTTCCGAAGTCGCGCTCCGGCGCGGCGTGCCGCCGGCGAATCCGGCGAAATTCGCTCCCTTTGTCGCAGCGCTCAACCTGGTGTGCGGCGCGGTGATCGTGTTCGTGATTTTCGGCGTCGTTAGCGCCCGCCTCGATTACGAGACCTGGAGTTCGACCGCGGGGATCACGATCTGGAGCAAGTTCCTGTTCGATTTCATTCTCGGCCGCCATGCACATCCGGTGGCGTGGGGGCGCAAGAAGAAGTCCGCCGACGAAACGGTGGCACCGTCAGGCGAGTAGGGGGCAATCCCGCCGGGGGCGCGGGGGCACCCGGGCATCGATGCATCCGGTGCGTATTCAGCGGCGCTCGTGGACGCGATAGCGCCGATCCAGGCGGTTCATCGTCCACACGTAGATGACGATGATCGCGAGATAGACAATCATCGACCCCTGGGCGAACAGGTAGAAACCGAGCGGGAACCCGAGGAAGTCGAACCGGTTGAGTGCGCTGGCGTAATAGCCGGCGACGAAGGTCACGCCGAACCAGATCAGCAGCAACGATACGGTCAGCGCGATGTTGCAACGCCAGTAGGCGCGATGGCGTTCGGTCAGTTTCATGACGGTCTATGCTTGCGGTCGGTGCCGGGCCGCGCCTTGCTTGTCGCCTTCTTCGGGAACTGCGGCCCCGGCGGAGGTGCCGGGCCGCAGCAGGGTGCTCAATGCGGGCCGTTTCCGTTGTTGTCGCCGTTGGTATGGATGCGGGCGAGTTCGGATTGTACGTCGCGTGGGGCGGGTTCATGGCCGCCGGCTTCGAGCACGAATTCGCTTTCTCCGGCGCAGATCGCTTTCAGCCGGCTTTCGAACCCTTCCAGCCCGGCCATCGGCACGCGCGCCGAGATCAGCGTCCAGCCCGGAGCCGGGCTGTCGGTGGCGGTCAGGCGGCCGCGCCGTCCGGCCAGTTCGGCGCTGACTTCGCCGAACAGCGCATCGGCTACTTTCACCTGCACGTCGAGCAGCGGTTCGAGCACCAGCGGCTGGGCGGCGAGCACGGCCTCGATGAGGGCGTGACGGCCGGCGGTGACGAAAGAGACTTCATTCGAGTCCACCGCATGGTGCTTGCCGTCGGTGACCACGACCCGGATGTCCTGGAGTGGAAAGCCGGCGAGAGCCCCTTCGGCGAGAGCCTGGCGCACGCCTTTTTCCACTGCGGGCATGAAATTGGTCGGGATCGCGCCCCCCTTGACCTCGTCGGCCAGCTCGATGCCGCTGCCGCGCGGCAGCGGTTCGACGCGCAGCGCGACTTCGCCGAACTGGCCGGCGCCGCCGCTCTGCTTCTTGTGGCGGTAGCGTGCCTCGGCGACGATCGAGATCGTCTCGCGGTAGGGAATGCTGGGGGTGGCGGTGTCGAGCTGCAGGTTCCAGCGCGCGGCGAGCTCCTCGAGCACGATTTTCAGGTGTTGTTCGCCCAGCCCGCGGACTACGGTGCGACGGTTGCGCGGATCGAAGCTCACTTCGAGGCAGGGGTCCTCGTCGGTGAGGCGGGCGAGCGCTTCGGACAATTTCTGCTCGTCGGCCGGCTTGCGCGTCATCAGCGCGAGGCCGAAGACCGGCTGCGGGTAGTCGGGGGCGGAGGCGAAATGGTGGGAATCCTCGTCGTGCGAGTCATGGAGCACGGCGTCGCGCTGGATCTCGTCGATTCGTGCCACCGCACACAGGTCGCCGGGAACGGCAAGCGGGGTTTCGACCGCGTTGCGCCCCTGCATGCGAAGCAGGTGGGCGACCTTGAACGGCTTGCGCCCGTCGCCGATGTACAGCTGGGAATTGGGGGTGAGCTGTCCCTGGTGCACGCGGAACAGCGCGAGCTTGCCCCGGTAAGGATCGTTGGCGACCTGGAAAACGTGGGCAACGGCGTGGCGCTCCGGGTCGAGGGCGACTTCGACCGGCGCGGCAGCCTGGCCTTCGCCTTTCAGGAACTGTGGCGGATTGCCCTCGGTGGGGTCGGGGGCCAACCGGCCGAGGATATCGAGCAGCTCGGGCACCCCGGCGCCGCTGCGCGCCGAGACGAAGCACAGCGGGATCAGGTGGCCTTCGCGCAGGGCGTGCTCGAAGGGAGCGTGCAACTGCTCGGGGGCGAGCGACTCGCCCTGCTCGAGGTACTGCGCCATCAGCGCCTCGTCGAGCTCGACGATCTGGTCGACGAGCGCGTCGTGGGCGGCGGAAACCGTGGAGAAGGCCGTCGCTGCCGACACGTCGGGGGTGAAAAAGCAGTCCACGACCCGGCTGCCGTCGGCCGAAGGCAGGTTGATCGGCAGGCATTCGCGGCCGAAGGCGGCGCTGACCGATTCCATCAGGGTCGCGAAGTCGATCCCTGCGGCATCGATCCGGTTGACCACGATCATGCGGCACTTGCCTTTGGCGGCGGCCATCATGCGCCGCGTGCCGCTCTCGATTCCGGCCGTGGCGCTGAGCACGATGGCCGCCGTATCGGCCGCCGGCAGGCTGAGCAGGGCACGGCCGGCGAGATCGGGCAGGCCCGGGGTGTCGAGCAGGTTGATCCAGTGCCCGGCCCACTCCAGATGCACCAGCGCGGTGTGCAGGGAATGGCCCATCGCCTTTTCCTGAGGGTCGAAGTCGGCCACCGTGTCGCCGCGCTCGATGCTGCCGGTGGCCCCGATCTCGCCGGCGGCCGCGAGCAGGGCTTCGACCAGTGTGGTCTTGCCGCTGCCGGCGTGGCCGAGCAGGGCGAGGTTGCGGATGTCGTGTACCGAGCTGGGTGTCATGGTTCGCCTCCCTACGGGTTGAATGGCTTCAAGTGTCCGCCTGCGGGCAGCGGAAGGCAATGGATGCTCGTTTTCGATGCCCGTGTCCTTGTGCCGGTCCCGCATCCGGGTAACTGTCGCCGGCGGACACTCACGCGCTGCGCAGGCCGGCGAGCCGGGTCAGGCCGATCGCCGCCAGGGGCAGGAGCAGGCCGAGCAGGGAGACGGTGACGAGCAGGGGGCCGAGCTCGGCGTAATCCGCCGGAGTGGTGATCGCACCGCTCGCCGCGTCGCGGATCTCGCGCGCGATCGTGTACAGCTGGTTGAGATATTTGGTGCCGAGCTGCGAGGCCGACAGGGCGAGGTTGGTGAAAGAGGCCATCACCGCAAAGAAGGTGGCCTTCAGGTGCGGTGGTGCGGAATTTGCGATCCAGGCCAGCATCGGCACCATCGACACCTGGCCGAGCGGGGACTCGAGCGCGGTGTTGGCGATGGCGATGAAACGCGCATCGACGAGGCCGCCGGTGCGGGCGGCGGTCCATTCGTGCAGACCGTGGAACATGCCGATGATCGGCAGCGACAGCAGCGTGGATGCGATGGTCAGGAAGATCACGATGTCGGCGATCGATTTCTCCGCCATGAAGCGGCGGAACAGGAACAGGCCGGCGAGGGTCAGCGTGCTGGTGATGAGGTCGAGGCGCGACAGGAAGCTCTGGTCGAAGCCGAGTTCGTCGATCATCCACCAGCTCGCCCCTGCGCCCGGGCCGGGCAGGGCGCGGAAGGCGAAGATGATGATCACGGTGCCGAGCAGGGTGCGCGCGGCTTCGGCCGAGAGTTCGCGCAGCAGGCGGGCGATCATCACGGCGATGATCGCGAACGAGGCCGCGAAGATGATCTCCTGGCCATATTCGATGCCGGACAGGCCGATACCGACGGTCAGCGCCACGAACACCGCGCTACCGCCGAGGATCCACCCGTTGGGCGCGGTCTTTTCTTCGGGCTCGTGGAGCAGGCGATCGATCTCGGCGCGACTGCGCCCGAGTGCGGCCAGCCGCCCCGCCTCGCGCCGCTTGAGGACGCCGCCGAGCAGCACCCCGCTCACCGAGAGCAGCGGAATGATCAGCGCCAGCTCGTAGATGCGGAGGTAGATCGCCACCTTGTCCGCTTCGGGAAGGCCCTCCGAGCCCTGGAACATCACGACGTTGGCGAGCGACACCAGCACCGTGCCGCCAATAATGGCGACGCGGCCGAGCATCTGCATCGTGGTGTGCATCAGGCGCACGGTCTCGGCGGGAATGGGCTGGCCGTACGCATCCAGGCGCGGCACCGCCTCCACCGTCATCGCGTCGGCCACCGCGTCCTGCATCACATAGCCCACCGGCGACAGCAGCACCGACAGCATGAACCAAGCCTCCACCGGCATCAGCACGCGCATCGCATCCGGATGGCCGATGAGACCGATCATGATCGCCAGGCTCGCCGCGATCAGCATCGCGCCGAGGTACACCAGCCCGGCCTTGTGCCGCCACATCAGATCGACCAGGTGGCCGATCGGCATCTTCAGCGCCCACGGGATCCCGGCCCAGAAGCCGAGGGCGGCGAGGAAGGCCGCCGACAGGCCGAGGTAATCCTTGACGAAGAAGGTGCCGACGATGCCGGTGAGTCCGGAAACGCCGGCGGCGCAATACACCATCAGCGGCGGCAGGAAGGACAGCCGCATTTCGCGGCCGAGTTCGAGCAGGTTGCGGTCTATCCAGCGGAATACGGCATTCGGCACGCAGGAGCCTCGTTACATGGATTCAGTGAGTCGCCCGGTCGGCGGCGGTGCGTTGCCGCGTCGAAGCTCAGCGCATGAACAGCCGCTCGACCAGAGGCAGGATCCAGGGCAAGGACAGCGCGGTGAGCAGTCCGTTCAGCCCCATCGCCAGCGCGGCGAAGGCGCCCGCCTGTTCGCTGACCTGGAAGGCACGCGCGGTGCCGATGCCGTGCGAGGCGATGCCGATCGCGAATCCGCGCACGGCGTGGTCGTCGATGCGCAGCCAGAGGAAGAGGCTGCGCGCGCATACCGCGCCGAGGATGCCGGTGCTGATCACCAGCACCGCGGTCAGCGAAGGCAGGCCGCCGAGGCGCTCGGCGACCGCCATCGCGATCGGGGTAGTGACGCTCTTGGGGGCGAGCGACATCAGCGATTCGCGGCTGGCGCCGAGTAGCGCCCCGATGCCCCAGGCCGACAGTGCCGCAGTCAGCGAGCCGGCGACCAGGGCGAGGCTCAGGGGGGCGGCCAGCGCCTTCAGCTTCGGCCACTGGGCATACAGCGGAATGGCCAGGGCAACGGTGGCCGGACCGAGGAGGAAATGCACGAACTGGGCGCCGTCGAAATAGGTCTGGTAGGGCGTGCCGGTGAGCAGCAGCAGACTGGCGAGCAGCGCCACCGCGATCAGTACCGGATTGGCGAGTGGGTGAAACCCCAGGCGGCGGTAGATCTGGAAGGCCGCTTGGTAGGCGAGCAGGGTCATCGTCAGTCCGAGCAGGGGCGAGGCCGACAGATAGACCCAGATTTCCTCGAACTGCGGTGTCATCGCGCGCCCTCGCGGTCGCGACGGCGGCGGGCGAGGGCCTGGAGGAGGAGTGCGGTGACGATGATCGCCAGCAAGGTGCTGGCCACCATCGCCACCACCAGCGGCAGCCATTCGGCGGCGATGCGCTCGCCGTAGAGCACGATGCCGGTGCCGGCCGGCACGAACAGCAGCGACAGATGCTGCAGCAACTGGCCCGATGTCTGGCGCAGATTTTCGCCAGGGCCGCCGCGCAGCATCAGGGCGACGAACAGCAATGCCATACCGATCACCGGGCCGGGGACCGGCAGGGCAAAGCTGTGGGCGAGCACTTCGCCGGCGAGTTGGAAGATGAGGAGAAGGGTCAGGGCGGCAAGCATCGGCTCAAAGGGTCTTGCCGAAGTAGTACAGGGTCAGCAGGCCGCCGACGCCGATGATGAAGCGGCGCAGCCACAGTGCAGGGACCTTGCGCGCCACCGCCGCACCCCAGTAGCCGCCGATCGTGGCGGTGGCGATCATCACCAGCGTGTGCGGCCAGGACACGGCGCCGGCGAGCACGAAGGTGGCGACGGCGACGCTGTAGATCACCGCCGACAGCCAGTTCTTGAGGGCGTTGATCTCGTGCACGTCCTTGAAGCCCTGGATCGCGAGCGCGGCGATCATCAGGATGCCCATGCCGGCTCCGAAGAAGCCGCCGTAGACCGACACCGCCAGCTGGAACACGTAGCCGCCGGGGCCGATATGACGCTCGTCCGCGCCGTCCGGCGCCGGTTTCCATTTCTTCACCAGCGCCGAAATCTGCCCGCTGAAAGCGAACAGCACGGTCGCGACCAGCAACAGCCAGGGGATCAGCTTGGCGAAGGCGGCGTTGGAGGTGGCGAGCAGCAACAGGCCGCCGGCGATCCCGCCGAAGAAAGCGACCACCGAGAGCATCGGCAGGCTCTTCGAGAAGCGCTTCAGCTCGCGGCGAAAGGCCCAGGCGCCGGCCAGACTGCCCGGCCACAGTGCCACCGAATTGCTGGCATTGGCGATGACCGGGGGTACGCCGACCGCAAGCAGTGCGGGAAACGAAAAGAAAGTGCCGCCGCCGGCGACCGAGTTGACCGCACCGGCTGCGAAAGCGGCGATGCCGATGAGGGCGATGTCGAGAAGATCCAGGCCGGGCATGGGTAGGTCGGAGCAGGGCTATCGATTCGGCAAGGTGCCGGCGGGAGCCGCAGATCGCGCGTGCTGCCGCGGGTCGAAACCGACCCGCGGCGCCGCGTTCTGGTCTGGGCATGTCTCCTCCGCCCCGAATGGGAACGAAGTGTAATGGAGGCCCATAGAAAACAGAAGATGCTTCGAAAAGAAAATTGAATACTTCTTCGTCGTGGTTTACCCGAACGTCTGGCGGGCGCACTCGGCGGCGAACCGGGAACGCAGCGCCTGCCGAGCGTCCGCAGCATGCTGCGGGTGTTGCGCCGCAGCCCCGAGCCCGGCGCTTCAAGGCGGTGCTTCGTAGTGGTTGAACCGATCGCGTGCTCTGTTGTATAGTCCGCGCTCTTCGCCGGCATAGCTCAGTTGGTAGAGCAGCGCATTCGTAATGCGAAGGTCGGGGGTTCGACTCCTCTTGCCGGCACCAGCGGATACAAGGAAAAGGCCAGCCCTTCGGGGTTGGCCTTTTTCCTTCCGATGCTCGCGCCGCATCGCAGTCAGTTGATGTTGCGGCGCAATAGCGAAGGCGTGGCGGATGTGCTAAAAGAAGATCCCGTTCTGGCTCTGCTCCCGCTGTCTGTGTTTGTTGCGACGGCGGCGCTGCATTCGCACCAATGACCACCGCCGAATTGCCTGTGGCCGCAGCCGACGACCGCTCCTGCTACCACTGCGGCCTGCCCGTTCCATCCGCTACGCAGCACTTTGTGCGCGTCGATGGTGCGCTGCGGCGGATGTGCTGTGTCGGGTGCGAAGCCGTCGCCCAGTCGATCGTCGACAACGGCCTCACCGACTATTACCGCCACCGCGATGCGATGCCCGAGCGCCGCCGCGAAGCGATGCCGGCCGAGTTGCAGGAACTCGGCTTGTTCGATCACCCCGATTTCCAGAAAAGCTTCGTGCGCCCGGTGGGCGAGCACGAGCGTGAAGCCGCGCTGATTCTCGAAGGCATCACCTGTGCCGCCTGCGTGTGGCTCAACGAAAACCACGTCGCCCGCCTGCCGGGCGTGGCCGCGATCCAGATCAATTACGCCACCCGGCGCGCCCGCGTGCGCTGGGACGAGCGCCGGATAAAACTGTCCGACATCCTCGCTGCCGTCCGGGCGATCGGTTACCGCGCCTACCCCTACGATGCCGAACGCTCCGAGCAGATCGCCGGCCGGGAGCGGCGCTCGATGCTGTGGCGGCTGTTCGTTGCCGGCTTCGGCATGATGCAGGTCATGATGTACGCCTTTCCCGCCTACGTTGCGGGGGAGGGCGAACTAACCCCGGACATCGAGTTGCTGCTGCGCTGGGCGAGCCTGGTGCTGACCCTGCCGGTGGTGTCGTATTCGGCCGCGCCCTTCTTTCAGCGCGCCTGGCGCGACGTGCGCCTGCGCCGGTTGGGCATGGATGTGCCGGTGGCGCTGGGCGTGGGGAGCGCTTTTCTCGCCAGCCTGTGGGCGACGGTGACCGATGGCCCCGAGGTGTATTACGACTCGGTGACGATGTTCGTATTCTTCCTCCTCGGCGGGCGTTACCTGGAGATGCTCGCGCGCCAGAAGGCGGTGCGCGGTGTGGAGGAACTGGGCAAGGCGCTGCCTTCTTTTGCCGAGCGCCTGGCGGGCTGGCCTTTGCGTACCGAGGCCGAGCGGGTGCCGACGGTGCAACTGGTGGCCGGAGATGTGGTGCGCGTACGCCCGGGCGAGGCGGTTCCCGCCGACGGCATGGTCGTCGAAGGGGAGGGCGAGGTCAATGAGGCGCTGCTTACGGGCGAGAGCATGCCGGTGCCGAAGGAAGTGGGCGATGCACTGACCGGCGGCAGCATCAATGTGTCCTCGCCGCTGCTGCTGCGTGTGGAACAGGTCGGCGACGCCACCCGGCTGGGGGCGATCCGCCGCCTGATGGAGCGTGCCGCCAGCGAGCGGCCACGGATTGCGACCCAGGCCGATCGGGTCGCGGGCTATTTCATCGTCACCCTGCTGGTGCTTGCCGGAGTGACCGGCATCGCGTGGTACCTCATCGATCCGGCACGGGTGCTGTGGGTCAGTGTCTCGGTGCTGGTGGTGGCCTGCCCCTGTGCATTGTCGCTGGCGACACCGACCGCACTGACGGTGGCCACCGACGCGCTGGCGCGGATGGGGGTGCTGGTGACGCGCGGGCATGCGATCGAGACGCTGGCCAAGGCCAACCATTTCGTTTTCGACAAGACTGGAACACTGACGCTCGGGCGCATGCGGCTGGAGGAAGTGCGGGTGCTGAGCGAACGCGACGAGCCTGGATTGCGTGCCCTTGCCGCGGCGATCGAGGAGGGCTCCGAGCATCCGGTCGCAGTCGGCTTGCGCGAGGCTGCGCGTGGACTGGCCCTGCCGTCGGTCGTCCGGCTCAAGGCGGAAACCGGGAAGGGGGTGCAGGGCTGGGTGGGCGGCGAGTGCTGGTGGATCGGGCGTCCCGACCATGTCGCCGCGTGCGCCGGACTGGCGCTGCCGAACGAGCTCGCGGAGCTTGCCGCTCGTGGGGGGACGGTTGTGGCGCTGGCGTCGTCCGCCGGTTGGCAGGCGCTGTTCCGGCTTGCCGACGGCTTGCGCGCGGAAGCAGCCGTGCTCGTCTCGCGCCTCGCCCGCGAGCAAATCCGGATGAGCGTGCTGTCGGGCGATGCGCCGCCGGTAGTGGCGGCGGTGACGGACACACTCGGCATTGCCGATGCCCGGGGCGGAATGAGCCCGCAGGACAAGCAAGCCTGCATTGTGCACCTGCAGCGCGAGCCCGGGACGGTGGTGGCGATGATCGGCGATGGCGTCAATGATGCTCCGGTGCTCGCGCAGGCCCACGTCTCGGTGGCGATGGGGGGCGGTACCGACCTGGCGCGCAACGAGGCCGATATCGTGCTGCTCAACGAGAATCTCGCCAGTCTGGGACGGGGCATCGATCTGGCACGCAAGACCTTGAGCGTCATCCGCCAGAATCTGTGGTGGTCCTTCGTCTACAACTTCACTTCCGTGCCGCTGGCAATGGCCGGGCTGGTCACGCCCTGGATGGCGGGGTTGGGGATGGCGGCCAGTTCCTTGCTGGTGGTGCTCAACGCGTTGCGTCTGCAGCGCACGGCTGCGCTGTCGAACCTCTCCCGGGAGTAAGGATGGAAAGCCTTTACCTGTTGATTCCGATCTCGGTCGTGCTCGTGTTCGTCATCGGCGTGCTGTTCTGGTGGTCGCTGCGCAGCGGGCAGTACGACGACCTGGAAGGGCCAGCCTATCGCGTCCTGCTTGACGACAGGGATGTCCCTGCCGCTGCCCCCCGGGCGAAAGAGCAAGCCGGCTGCGACGAGGATGGCGAGCCGCGGGCTTAGGCCGTTCAGGCATTGCGGGCGTTCGCCCGGCATCCGTGGTGCGATCGGACGGCGGAAGGGGGCAGACGGCAAAAACGGGGCATGAAGTGCGTGTTGACCTAGGTCAACACGCACTTCGGGGGAGAGGGCATACTGCTTCCGTGGTTATCGGTGAAGCCGGCCGGGGCGGCCGGTTCGATACCCGTAGTTTTGTCTCTCTGTTGGGGTTGGGGGTGCGTTCATACGCACCCTTTTTTTGTCTGTAGCCCCCATCTTTCCCCTCGCCTCGATTCTCCGATCCCGCGGTGCGCCAGCGCCTTGCCGGGTCCAGCCTTTCCCTGTCGTCATTTTCTTCCCGCCCGGTCGGGTATGCCTGGCGCTTCGTGCGGCTTTCTGGCTGCGGCCTCATTGCGCCCTCCCGGGGCGAAGGCCGGGCAGCTCAGATGCATTATTTTTGGCCGGTTTGGATCTTGTCTAGTTTATACTTCCGAACCATGCCGCGCTGCAATAGAATATTGATTTAAGTCAATCGAGAGGGGCGGCCCTGGCGTAATCTGGCCCGTGCATGCGCATGGCGTCGGGTTCTCCGGCGCTCCGGGCGGGATGAGGTTGTGCTCGCAGAAGTTTTTAAAACGAAGAGGTGACTCACATGCAATCGCAAGCGACTTATAACTATAAAGTCGTGCGCCAGTTCGCCATCATGACGGTGGTGTGGGGCATCGTGGGCATGCTGGTCGGCGTGATCGCCGCGGCACAGCTCGTGTGGCCCGAACTGAACGCGCATGAATTCCTGCATTTCGGCAGGCTCCGTCCGCTGCATACCAATGCTGTGATCTTCGCATTCGGCGGCTGCGCGCTGTTTGCCACGTCGTACTACGTCGTGCAGCGTACCTGTCATGCCACGCTGTTCGCTCCCGGCCTTGCCGCGTTCACTTTCTGGGGCTGGCAGCTGGTGATCGTGCTGGCGGCGATCACCTTGCCGCTGGGGTACACCTCGTCCAAGGAATACGCCGAACTTGAGTGGCCGATCGACATCCTGATCGCGATCGTCTGGGTGTCCTACGCGGTGGTGTTCTTCGGCACCATCGCCCGGCGCAAGATCTCCCACATCTACGTCGCCAACTGGTTTTTCGGCGCCTTCATCCTCACCGTCGCCCTGCTCCACATCGTCAATAGCGCCGCGATTCCGGTGTCGCTGACCAGCATGAAGTCGTATTCGGCCTATGCCGGGGTGCAGGACGCGATGGTGCAGTGGTGGTACGGCCACAACGCCGTCGGCTTCTTCCTCACCGCCGGCTTCCTCGGCATGATGTACTACTTCGTGCCCAAGCAGGCCGACCGCCCGGTGTATTCCTACCGCCTGTCGGTGGTGCACTTCTGGGCGCTGATCTTCACCTACATGTGGGCCGGCCCGCACCACCTGCACTACACCGCGCTGCCCGACTGGACCCAGTCGGTCGGCATGGTGTTTTCGCTGATCCTGCTGGCGCCGTCGTGGGGCGGCATGATCAACGGCGTGCTGACCCTGTCGGGCGCCTGGCACAAGCTGCGCACCGACCCGATCCTGAAGTTCCTGGTCACCTCCCTGTCTTTCTACGGCATGTCGACCTTCGAAGGGCCGATGATGTCGATCAAGACGGTCAATGCGCTCTCGCACTACACCGACTGGACGGTCGGCCACGTGCACTCCGGTGCGCTGGGCTGGGTGGCGATGATCTCGATCGGTTCGGTCTACTTCCTCATTCCGCGCCTGTACGGCAAGACCGAGATGTACAGCGTGAAGCTGATCAACGCCCACTTCTGGGTCGCGACCATCGGCGTGGTGCTCTACATCGCCTCGATGTGGATCGCCGGCGTGATGCAGGGCCTGATGTGGCGTGCCACCAACCCGGACGGCACGCTGACCTACTCCTTCGTCGAGAGCGTCAAGGCCAGCTATCCGTTCTGGACCATCCGCTTCATCGGCGGCGTGCTCTTCCTCTCCGGCATGGTGATCATGTTCTACAACATGGTGAAGACCATTTCCGGCCAGAAGGCCTATGACGCTCCGGTGATCGCCCCCGCAGCCGCCCACGCCTGATCGGAGAACGACAACATGGCTCAATCGAAACACGACAAAGTCGAACGCAGCGTCTTTCTGCTGATCGTGCTCACGCTGCTCACCGTCAGCGTGGGTGGCCTGGTGGAAATCGTGCCGTTGTTCTTCCAGCACTCGACCACTTCGGCGATCGGCCCGGGGGGCACGCAGCTCGATGTCAAGCCTTACGATCCGGTGCGCCTGGTTGGACGCGACATTTATGTCCGCGAAGGCTGCTACAACTGCCATTCGCAGATGATCCGCCCGTTCCGCGCCGAAACCGAGCGTTACGGCCACTACTCGGTGGCCGGTGAATACATCTACGACCATCCCTTCCAGTGGGGCTCGAAGCGCACCGGGCCGGATCTCGCCCGTGTCGGCGGCCGCTATTCGGACGAATGGCAGCGCGTCCATCTGCTCAATCCGCGCGACGTCGTGCCCGAGTCGAACATGCCGGCCTTTCCCTGGCTCGATCGCCCGGTCCAGGCCGATGACATCCAGGCGAAGATGCGTGCGCTGAACAAGGTCGGACTGCACAAGTACAGCGAGGAGGAAATCGCCGCCGCGCCGGCTGCGCTCGAGGGCAAGACCGAGCTCGATGCGGTCGTGGCCTACCTCCAGGGGCTGGGGACCGCGCTCCAGAACGTACGTTGAGGGAGCACGCCGTGGATATCAACGACTTCCGGAGTCTGCTCACGGTGGTGGGCCTGCTGTGCTTCCTGGGGATCTGCGCCTGGGCTTACAGCAGGCAGGCCAAGGCGGGCTTCGACGAGGCGGCGCGCCTGCCCCTGAGCGATGACGACGTGCCGGCCATCGGCGGCCGGCAAGACAAAGAGGGAAAAGCAAATGGCTGACTTCATCAGCGGTTTCTGGAACGCGTACGTGATGGTCCTCGTGACCCTGTCCATCCTGTTCTGCGTGTTCGTGCTGGCGTCCAACATGACCCGGCGCAAGGAAGGTGCGGCGGAACTGCACGGACACGTGTGGGACGAGACTCTGGCCGAGTACAACAATCCGCTGCCGCGCTGGTGGATGTACCTGTTCTGGATCACGATCGCATTCGCCATCGTCTATCTGGCGATCTATCCCGGGTTCGGGGACCGCAACCAGCATCGTGGGCAATGGGCGCAGTACGCGACCGAGATGAAGGTCGCCGACGAGCGCTTCGGGCCGGTGTTCGCGAAGTACCGGCAGATGGATCTCGCCGCGGTCGCTGCCGACCCCGAGGCCAACGCGACCGGGCAGCACCTGTTCCTGACCTACTGCGCGCAGTGTCACGGCTCCGCCGCGCAGGGGGCGAAAAGCTTCCCGAACCTGACCGACGATGAATGGCTGTGGGGCGGCGAGCCCGAAACCATCCGCACCACCATTCTCGGCGGGCGCATGGGGGTGATGCCGCCGTTCGGGCCGGCGCTGGGTGCCGAAGGGGTGAAGGACGTCGCCAACTACGTCCGTTCCCTGTCCGGTCTCGCCCACGATTCCTTGCGCGCCCAGCGCGGGAAAGATGTGTTCGCGACCAACTGCGTCGCCTGCCACGGCGCCGACGCCACCGGCAATCCGCTGATGGGGGCGCCGAACCTGACCAACAAGTCCTGGCTGTACGGTTCGACCGAGGCCACCATCATCGAAACGGTGACCCATGGCCGCAGCAACAAGATGCCGGCTTTCGGCGAATTTCTCGGCGAGGACAAGGTTCACATGCTGGCGGCGTATGTGCTGAGCCTCGGCAAGAAATGAGGCGCCGATTCAAGCAATAAACCTGCTTACATCCCGGGAGGAGGGGGCCTTCCCGGGCTATTCATACAATAACAACAAGCATCCACCGGCAAGGCAACCATGAGCGGCCCATCCCGACAGCCAGCGCAAACGAGTTCTTCTCCCCAAGACACCCTTTACGAGGCGCGCAAGAAGCTCTACGTGCGTGCCGTCAGCGGCGTGTTCGCCAACTGGCGCTGGGTGATGGTATGGCTCACTCAGCTCGTCTTCTATGGCCTGCCCTGGTTGTCGTGGAACGACCGGCAGGCCGTGCTGTTCCATCTCGCTGAACGCAAGTTCTACCTCTTCGGCTGGGTGTTCTGGCCGCAGGACGTGTTCTTCCTCGCCGTCCTGCTGATCATTTCAGCCTATGCCCTGTTCTTCTTCACCGCGATCGCCGGCCGGTTGTGGTGCGGCTATGCCTGTCCGCAGACGGTGTACACCGAAATATTCATGTGGATCGAGCAGAAGATCGAAGGCGACCACATCCGCCGTCAAAAGCTCGACCAGGCCGAGATGAGCGCACCCAAGGCGCTGCGCCGCGGGGGCAAGTTCCTGGTCTGGGGGCTGTTCTCGCTGTGGACCGGGTTCACCTTCGTCGCCTATTTTTCGCCGCTGGAGGAATTGCTCCGTTCCCTTCCCGTGTTCGGCTTCGGCCCCTGGGAACTGTTCTGGATCCTGTTCTATGCGGCGTTCACCTACCTGTTCGCTGGGGTGATGCGCGAACAGGTGTGCACCTACATGTGCCCCTATGCGCGCTTCCAGGCGGTGATGTTCGACCCCGACACGCTCGTCATCACCTACGACGAGGAGCGGGGCGAGCCGCGCGGGGCGCGCAAGAAAGGCATCGATCCGAAGACGGTGGGCAAGGGCGACTGCATCGACTGCGGCATCTGCGTCCAGGTCTGCCCGACCGGCATCGACATCCGCGACGGTCTCCAGTACGAATGCATCGGCTGCGCGGCGTGCATCGACGCCTGCGACCAGGTGATGGACAGGATGGACTACCCGCGCGGCCTCATTCGTTACTCGACCGAAAACGCAGTGAAAAAGCACTGGGGGCGCAAGGAAATCCTCGCCCACGTGTTTCGCCCGCGCACCCTGATTTACGGCGTCATCCTGGCGCTGGTCTGCATCGCCTTCGTCTGGGGGCTGGCTGTGCGCGACCCCTTGCGCGTGGACATCATCCGCGACCGCGCCTCGCTCGGGCGCGAGATCGAAGGCGGCTTGATCGAAAATGTCTACCGCCTTCAGGTGATGAACATGACCGAAGTGCCGCGTACCTTCCGCCTCGAAGTGTCCGGCCTGCCCGGAGTGCGGATCGGCAGCGGAGAGCGGGTCGAGGTTTCACCGGCGGCGACCGGAGCGCTTACCGTTCAGGTACTCGCTCCCTACGATGCCGGCCAGCCCGGCGCCAATGCCATCGCCTTTCGCATTACCGCCGAGGATGATCCAGGGCTGAGCCTCAGAGAAGAAACGACTTTCCTGATTCCGCGCTGAGATGAATACGACCTTGACTGAAAAAACGCCTCAACCCTGGTATCGCCAGGGGTGGCCGTGGTTCCTGATTGCGTTTCCCGCAATTGCGGTGATCGCCGGCGTGATCACGTTGGTGATCGCAGCGAAGACCTTCGATGGCATGGTGGTCGATGATTACTACAAGGAAGGGCGGGCCATCGTGCACACCATCGAGCGGGTCGAGCGCGCCCGCGAGCTCGGCCTGGTGGCCGCGCTCCAGGTGCGCAGCGAATCGATCCGCATCGAAATGCGTGCTGCAGTTCCCGCCGATGTGCCGCAGCGGATCGTCCTGACCATCGTCCACCCGACGCGCGGAGGGCAGGATCAGTCGTATGTCGTCGGCGGAACAGAAGGCGTGTTCGAAACCCGGCTGAAGGCGCTGGCTACGGGGCGCTGGCTGTTCGTCATCGAAGACGAAGGGCGTCACTGGCGGATGAGCGGAACGGCCTACCTGCCGGCCGAATCGGTGATTACGATCACTCCGGATGCGTGACTCCGGTCGAAGGAAGGTGTTGGGGCGAGGCGAGCGACGACAAGGGGGTCCGATGCGGAAATGGATGCAGGTGCTGTGGCTCTCGTTTTTGGTCGCGGCCGTTGCTGAAGGCGTTTTCTTCCTCGTGATCGATCCCCGCACGCTTTACCTGCTCGGCGAGCCTGTCGACTACGGGCCGGTGGCCACGTATTCAATCGCGTTCTTCTGCTTCTGGCTGCTCTGCGCGGCATCGAGCCTGAGCACGATTTTCCTGCAGCGTTCTGCGAACCAGGTCAACCGCAAAAAATAGCTCGCCGGCATCGAAAACAGGGCGGGAGGGCTCCGGTACGGAGCCCTCCCGCCCTGCACCGCCCAAGTCGGCCGCGGTCAGCGGCAGACCAGAACCGGGGTCTTGCTGTGCGTCAGCACTTTCTGCGTTTCGCTGCCCAGCAGGAGCCCGGCGATGCCGCGGCGCCCGTGCGAAGCCATGAAGATCAGATCGCAGCCGTGGCGGTCCGCGGCGTCGATGATGGCTTCGTAGGGAACTTCGTTGACCAGGGTGTCGGTGTCGGCCGAGACGCCGGCGGCGTCGGCGGTCTGTTTGGCTTTCGAGAGGATGCCTTCCGCTTCGGCGGCGGCAGACTTGGCGAACTGCTCCGGAGTCGTGGGGTCGATCAGGGCGCCTTCGCCGTAGATCGGCATGGGGAAGTCGGGTTGCGCGTAAAAGAAGGTAATTCTCGCTCCCGCCTCCTTGGCGAAGGATACGGCACGAGCGACCGTCGCTTCTGAGAGGGCGGATCCATCCGTCGGTACGAGGATATGCTTGAACATGGCGACGCGTCCCATTGGGTTGTTGGTGTTCCGATTATAGCGATGGGGAGCGGTTTGCAATGATTGACGAGGATCAAACACGCATACGATCGACTGTCGCACAGTTCCCTTCAGAGCCGAGGTGCGGACATGAAACTCACTTTTTATGGGGCGGCGGGGGAAGTGACCGGTTCCTGCCTGCGGGTGGATCACGAGGGCGGGAGCTTCCTCGTCGATTGCGGTCTATTCCAGGGCGGGCGCGAGGCCGCGCGCAAGAACCGGCAGGCCCTCGACTTCGACCCGCGGGAGATCGACTTCGTCCTCCTCACTCACGCTCACCTCGATCACAGCGGGCTGCTGCCGCGGCTGGTGGCGCTCGGCTACAAACGCCACATCCATGCCACCGCCGCCACTGTCGATCTGCTCGGTGTCATGCTCATGGACTCGGCTTACATCCAGGAAAAAGAGGCTGAATGGGCGCTGCGCAATGCCCGCTCGCGCAAGGCCCGACGCTGGGTGGAGCCGACACCGCTGTATACCGTGGAGCAGGCGCGGACCAGCCTGGGGCGCTTGCGTGCAGTACCTTACGACACACCGTACGAGCCGGGGCCCGGAGTACGTTGCCGTTTCCGCGATGCCGGGCATATTCTGGGCTCTGCCGTGATCGAGATCGAGATCGCCGAAGGGGGGCGTACGCGCAGCCTGGTCGTGTCCGGTGACCTCGGCCAGCCGATGCGCCCGGTGCTGCAGGATCCCACTCCGATTCGCCGTGCCGACTACCTGTGCGTCGAATCCACCTACGGAAATCGTGCGCACCGATCCTTCAAGGAAACGAGCGCGGAGCTCGCCACGATCTTGCACCATACCCTGAGGCAGGCTGGCGGCAACGTCATCATTCCGGCTTTTGCCGTCGGCCGCACCCAGGAAATGCTGTTCGTGCTCGCCGAGCTCGTGCGTTCGGGGCGCATCGACCGGCTCGATGTCGTGGTCGACTCCCCGATGGCTGCCGCAGCGACCCAGCTCACCGTTCTTCATGCCGAGCTGTGGGACGACGAGACCCGCGAGCTGTACGCCTGGACGCAGCGCAACACGGACTGCTTCCGGCTGCGTTTCGTCCAGGACGTCGAGGAGTCGATGGCGCTCAACAGCGTCCGTGGCGGGTTGGTGATCATCTCGGCGAGCGGGATGTGCGATGCAGGGCGGGTCAGACACCATCTGCGCTACAACCTCGGCCGCCGCGAATGTGCGGTCGTCATCGCCGGCTTCCAGGCCGCCGGCACCCTGGGGCGACGCCTGGTCGATGGTGCGCGCCAGGTCAGCCTGTTCGGCGAGCGCGTTGCGGTGAGGGCGCGGATTCACACCATCGGTGGCCTGTCGGCGCATGCCGACCAGCCCGCGCTGCTGAACTGGTTGCGCCATTTCGAAGCCCCGCCGCGCAGGACCTTCGTCGTCCATGGGGAGACCGAAGCGGCGGCCGCGCTTGCCGCCGCTGCCGAGCGCGAGCTTGGCTGGCCAGCCCTCACGGTGGCGGAAGCGCTGGTGCCTTACTACCTGGACGGGGCGCCCCGCGGGCTGGAGCAGGCGCGGCGATGAGCGAGGGGGAGTGCAGGAGACGTGCCGCAAATGCAGATGGAGCGCCGCGGCCACATGCCCGCGCGCCTGACCGGGCGCAGGCCGGGCGGGATTTCGTGCTCAGGTATTGTAACGCGACAGGCGGGCGGGGTCGTGCAGGGTGATGCGCTTGCCCTGTACGCTGATGAGGCCGACTTCGCTCAGATCGTGAAAGATGCGCGACAAGGTTTCAGGAGTGAGGTTGAGCCGGGAGGCGATCACCTGCTTGCTCGTCGGCAGCGAAATTTCGCAGGGCTCATCGCTGTCGGCGACCTGGAGCAGGTAGCCGATCACGCGCTGCATGCTCGAGCGCAGGGAGTAGGTTTCGACGTCCTGGATCAGGCCGTGGAGCCGGATCGACAGGCCTGCGAGCAGTTTGCTGGCGAAGGTCGCGTCCTGTTCGATCATTTCGCTGACCACTGCCTGGCTGACATGCACCAGCACGGTATCGCTGAGCGCTTCGGAAAATACGGGGTAGGGGTGGTTCATGAACATCACCGCCTCACCGAAGCTTTGCATCGGACCGATGATTTCGACGACTTTCTCCGTTCCCTGGGACGACGAAAAGGCGAGCTTGACCTGGCCCGAGACCACGAAGTAGAAGCCGTGGGGCTGGTCGCCGCGCTGGAACAGCACTTCGCCGCGCGAGACGTGGCGTTCGCGGGTGTAGCGCGAAACGCGCTCGATGTCGGCGTCGGACAGTTCGCTGAACAGGGGGATCCGTCTGAGCAGGGTGGGTATGTCGAGCGGGGCATGGGGGGGCATCGTCGGGCTCTCCGTATCGAGGCGCAATTCTAATCGAGGCCGGGGCGCGGACTGGCACCGGCACACGGGTTTCTTTGGTTAAAAGAGGACGGATGTACTACACGATCAAGCATCTTCATGTGACTTGCGTGGTGCTCAGCGCCGCAGGCTTTCTGCTCCGCGGGCTGTGGATGTTTACCGGCAGCCCGTTGCTCCAGCGGCGGTTGACCCGAGTCCTGCCCCATGTCATCGACAGCCTGCTGCTGCTCAGTGCGATCGGCCTCGCGACGATGATCGGACAATACCCGTTCGCGGCGGGTTGGGTCACGGCAAAAGTCTTCGGGCTGATCGCCTACATTCTCCTGGGGACCGTGGCGCTCAAGCGCGGACGGACGCCGACGGTGCGAGCGACCGCTTTCGTCGGTGCGCTGATGGTGTACGCCTGGATCGTGTCGATCGCCATCACCAAGAATATGGCGGGGTTCCTCGCCTGAACCCGAACCGCGGGGGGCTTTTGCCGGCAGCGCTCAGCGCGCGCCCGGCTGGTGCTGGATGAGGCTTTTCAGCCGCGCCGGCTCGAGCAGGCGGACGTGCTTCTGCTGCACGGCAATCAGGCCTTCGTCCTGGAAGCGCGAGAACGCGCGCGACACCGTCTCCAGCTTCAGGCCAAGGTAGGAGCCGATTTCTTCCCGCGTCATGCGCAGGTTGAACTCCTGGGCGGAAAAGCCGCGCGCGGTGAACCGCTGCGACATGTTCAGCAGGAAGGCCGCCAGGCGCTCCTCGGCGCGCATCGAGCCGAGCAGCATCATCACCCCGTGGTCGCGCACGATCTCGCGGCTCATCACTTTGTGGAACTGCAGCTGCAGCCCTTCGACCTCGTGCGACATCTGTTCGAGCTTGTCGTAAGGGATCACGCAGACTTCGCTGTCTTCGAGGGCGACCGCATTGCAGGAGTGGATTTCAGTGCTGATTCCGTCCAGTCCGAGGATTTCCCCGGTCATCTGGAAGCCGGTGACCTGCTCGCGGCCGTCTTCGAGCAGCACGTCGGTCTTGAACGATCCGGCACGGATGGCGTAGATCGCCTCGAACGGGTCCCCGGCATGGTAGAGGTTGTGTTGGCGCTTGATCTTGCGTCGTGCACCGACGAGCTCGTCGAGCCGGTTCAGCTCGCGGTTGGAGAGCCCGAAAGGCAGGCACAGCTCGACCAGATTGCACTGCGAACAGGCAGACTTGAGTCCGCTTACGGTAATTGGCACTGTCGCCCTCATCTGCACGATAATCCGGCCTCCCCGACAAATGACCCCGATGGAGACTCCGGGCGCCCGGCATTCCACACCCGTTGACCCACGTCAACCAAAAAAATCAGGCGTTCTGCCATTGTTCGTCACACACAGCAGCAGCTAGATCATGAAAAGCCAGAACGAACTCCTCTTCGATCCGCAACTGATCCGTAGATTCGACATCAACGGGCCGCGGTATACCTCTTATCCGACGGCGGACCGCTTCGTCGAGGCTTTCAACGCCGATGCCCTGAAGGCCTGGCTGGCAAAGCGGGCGATCGGCGGGGTAAGCAAACCGCTTTCATTATACTTCCACATCCCGTTCTGCAACACGATCTGCTACTACTGCGCCTGCAACAAGATCATCACCAAAGATCATGGGCGTTCGGCCAAGTATCTGAAATATCTTGCAAAAGAGATCGAAATGCAGGCCGCCTGCCTGGAAGGAAGCCGGCAGGTGACGCAGCTCCACCTGGGCGGGGGAACGCCGACCTTTCTTTCCCACGACGAGATGCGCCAGCTGATGGCTTCGGTGCGCGAGCATTTCACCCTGGTTCCCAACGGCGAGTACTCGATCGAAGTCGATCCGCGCAAGGTCGATTTCGATACCGTCAAGCTGCTTGCCGAGCTCGGTTTCAACCGCATGAGCGTCGGTGTGCAGGACTTCGCCGACGATGTGCAGCGCGCGGTCAACCGCGTGCAGAGCTTCGAGGAAACCCAGCTCGTCATCGATGCCGCACGCCAGACCGGATTCAAGTCGGTCAGTATGGACCTGATCTACGGCCTGCCCAAGCAGAACGTGATCAGCTTCAATCGCACCCTCGAGCAGGTGCTGCAGATCTCGCCCGATCGCATCTCGCTCTACAGCTACGCCCACCTGCCCGGGCTGTTCAAGCCGCAGCGCCGCATCCATTCCAGCGACATGCCGAGCGCCGACACCAAGCTGCAGCTGCTGCAGCTGGGCATCCGCCGCCTCACCGAAGCGGGCTACGTCTACATCGGCATGGACCACTTCGCCAAGCCCGACGACGAACTCACCGTCGCCCAGCGCCAGGGCCGCCTGCACCGAAACTTCCAAGGCTATTCGACGCAGGCCGAATGCGACCTGCTCGCCTTCGGCGTGTCGGCGATCGGCAAGATCGGTCCGGTTTATGCGCAGAACGTGAAGACGCTCGACGAATACTACGATGCTCTCGATCGCGACGAACTGCCGGTGCTGCGCGGCATTGAGCTGACCGCCGACGATCTGCTGCGGCGCGCGATCATCCAGGCCCTGATGTGCCATTTCGAGCTGTCAGTGCAGTCGATCGAGATCGCACATCTGGTCGATTTCCGCGATTACTTCGCCGAAGAGCTCGCCGACCTGAAGGAAATGGAAAAGGCCGGGCTGGTGAAGATCGAGGGCGACTGGATCACCGTACAGCCGGCTGGCCGCCTGCTGGTACGCGGCATCGCGATGGTGTTCGACCGCTACCTGCGCGCCGATCGCGAGCGCGCGCGCTACTCGCGGGTGATCTGAGCCGGTCTGGCGGCACGATCGGGGCGGGCACGGTGCTGCGCTGCGGCGTAAAATGCCGGCTCGGCTATTTCCGCCCTCGAATCTCCCATGCCCGAAACCGGTTATTTCGCCGTCTTCCTGATCGGTCTGCTCGGCGGCACGCACTGCGTGTCGATGTGCGGCGGCATCGTCGGCGCCCTCACCTTGCAGGTGCGGACGCCGGACAGTGGGGCGCAATGGCCCTTGCACCTGGCCTATAACCTCGGTCGTGTCGCCACGTATGCGGCGCTCGGCGCGCTGGCCGGCGCGCTCGGCTCGATCGGCATGGTCTATGACGGCATCTTGCCGGTGCAGCTGGCGCTGTACGTGCTGGCGAACCTGATGCTGGCCGCGCTCGGGCTTTACCTCATCGGCTTCACCCGCTTGCTGGCGCCGATCGAGCGGGCCGGGCACGTGTTGTGGCGGCGCATCCAGCCTGCCACCCGCCGTTTCGTGCCGGCGCGTTCGGTGCGGCAGGCCCTGCCGCTCGGGGTGTTGTGGGGCTTCATTCCCTGCGGGCTGACCTATTCGATCCTCGCCACCGCGCTGGTCACCGGCTCGGGGATACGTGGCGCCGGGCTGATGCTGGCGTTCGGCCTTGGCACCCTTCCCAACCTGCTGCTGGCGGGCCTGTTGTTCCAGCGTTTCCGCGCCTTCAGTCGCGACCGCAGGGTGCGGCTGGTGTCCGGCCTGCTCGTGCTCGGCTTCGGCCTGTTCGGTCTCTACCATGCGCCCACGCTCGGCGGCGAACTGTGGCGCGGGGTGGTCTGCCTGTGAATCGGGGCCGCGACCCCCTGTGTTCTACCGCGCGCACCACCGTTCCCACCCCGTGCGGCACGGGGTAAACTCCGCGACCCGCAACCGTTGCGCAGCAATCGAACGACATGGATCAGGTTCAGCTTTCCCCCGCCAGTACGGCTCCTCATTCCGACTGTGACCCCATCGTCGGCGGCCGCGTCGAACTCCAGCTGCTGACCACGCTCAAGTGCAACCTCAAGTGCACCTACTGTTCGCTCGGGGTCGGCGAAGTCCTCGGCTCGCAGACCCATGTCGAATATAGCGTGGATGAGCTCGCCGCCTTCGTCGACACCCATCTGCGCGGCAAGGAGGTGTATGTCACCTTCTACGGCGGCGAGCCGACGCTGAACCTGCCGATGATGCTCGAGGTCATGCAGCGTTTTCCGCACTTCCGCTACCAGCTGCAGACCAATGGCACCCTGCTCGACGACGTCCCCGAGTGGGCGCTGGCACGGCTGTCCAACATCCTCGTCTCCATCGACGGCGGCGAGGCGACCACCGACGGCTACCGAGGGCGCGGCATTTACCGCCAGGTGCTGAAGAACCTGCGCCAGGTGCGCGACAGGATCGGCGGCAGCGTCACCGCGCGCGTTACCTGGGGCAACCCGGACACCACCTTCGAGGAGCTCGACGAACTGGTCTCCAGCGCGGGCGCCTTCGACTATCTCTACTGGCAGTTCGTCGCCGACGAAATGTACGCCGGCGATGCGGTCGAAAAGCGCAAGGCGGTGCTGGTGCCGCTGATCGAGAAATTCTTCGCCTGCAGCGACACCCTTTATCCGCTGATTCCGCTGATGGGCATCGTGCGCAACAAGGTCCTGCCGACGCGCGCGCAGGAGCTCTACGCCGGCCTCACCCAGTGTCGCGTGTCGACGCATCTGCTCAACGTGATGCCCAACGGCCAGATCTATCCCTGTCCGGACATGATGTATGTGCCACAGATGCAGATGGGCGACGTTCGCCGCAACTGGCTGAAGAAAAGTCCGCTGCAACCCACGCCGGCGATGCCCTGCGAAAGCTGCGAGGCCTTCTCGTGGTGCCGGCGCAACTGCATGAAGAACCTCTGGCTGGGCTACGTGAAGGAAGATGCGCGCTACCGCGCCAACGTCGTCGAACCGATCTGCGACCTGCTGAAGTTCATCGGCCGCGAGATCGACCGGCATGACCCGCACGCCTGGTTCGCCCGCGCCACGCTGCCGGTGAGAAGGCAGATCACCGGCTGCGAAGTCTACGAATACGTCGAAATCATGCCTTGAGCGGGCGCTCCTGTGCCGGTGCGGGCGAACCGGCGCGGTCAATCCGGCGCGGCCGCTTCCCCCGCCAGCGCGCGCAGGATCGGGCACGGCGTGGCGGCATCGCTGTGGCGGCAGCAGTGCACCAGTTCGGCCAGGGCGTCGCGCATGTCCTGCAACTGGCGGATGCGGGCTTCGATCAGCTCGATCTTGGCCTGGGCGGCGGCGCGGGCGCGCTCGCGGTCGGTGTCGGCGTTGAGTGCCAGCAGGCCGTCGATTTCCTCGAGCGAAAAACCGAGCTGCTGAGCGCGGCGGATCGCCCGCAGGCGGGCAAGCTCGGCGGCGCCGTAGGTCCGATAGGCGCCGCGGCCGGGGGCCGGTTCGGCGAGCAGGCCGCGGCGCTGATAGTAGCGGACGGTCTCGACGCCGACTCCGGCGGCCCGCGCCAGGAGGCCGATGGTGAACGTCTGTGCGGCATTGGGGTCCATGGATGTTGACTCCGTACTTCGGTACGGGGTTTACACTGCGCGTCATCGTTCGTCCGCGCAAGAGGGGCCGCCATGCCGCACGCCACGCTGAACCTGCCGTCGCACGCCACTCCGGCGCCCGCCGGCGACACCCTGGAACTGGCCGTCACCGGCATGACCTGCGCCGCTTGCTCGAGCCGGCTGGAGAAAGTGCTCAATCGCCTGCCCGGGGTGCGGGCCACGGTCAACCTCGCTACCGAGCGCGCCACCCTGCACTTCGCTCCCGGTGCCCTGAGCCTGGAGCAGGCGATCGCCGCGGTCGCCGGCGCCGGCTTCGGCGCCAGCGATGCCCGCCGGCTCGAACGCGAGGCCGAGCGCGCCCGCCAGCATGCCGCGTGGCGCGCCGAGTTCAGGCATTTCTGGATCGCTGCGCTGCTCACCCTGCCCCTGGCGGCGCAGATGCCGGCGATGTTCGGTTTGTGGCCGGGGGGCGAGATCCACCACGACTTCGTCCCGCGTGGGCTGCAGCTGCTGCTCGCGACGCCGGTGCAGTTCTGGATCGGGGCGCGCTTCTACCGCGGGGGGTGGGCGGCAGTGAAGGGCGGGGGGGCGAACATGGATGTGCTGGTCGTGCTCGGCACCAGCGCAGCCTACGCCTACAGCGTGTTCGTGACGCTTGCCGGGCGCCATGATCTGCACGTCTATTTCGAGGCCTCGGCGATGATCATCACCCTCGTGCTGTTGGGCAAGCTGCTCGAGGCGCGTGCCAAGGCGCGCACCACCGCGGCGCTCGACGCCCTGCTGCGGCTGCAGCCGAAGATGGCGCGCATCGAGCGCGACGGCGAAGTGGTCGAGGTTCCGGTCGAATCCCTGCGCCCGGGCGACGCCTTCGTGCTGCGCCCGGGGGATGCGGTGCCGGTCGACGGCGTCGTCGAGCATGGCGAATCGGCGGTCAGCGAAGCGATGCTCACCGGCGAGAGCCTGCCGATCGACAAGCGTGGCGGTGACCCTGTATTTGCCGCCACGATCAACGGTAACGGCCTGCTGCGCTGCCGCGCCACCGGGGTCGGCGCGCACACCCTGCTCGCTGGCATCATCCGCCTAGTCGAGCAGGCCCAGGGCTCGAAAGCGCCGGTGCAGCGCCTCGCCGACCGCATCTCGGCGGTGTTCGTGCCGGTGGTGGTGGGGATTGCACTGCTCACTTTCGCCGCCTGGTATGCCGCCGGTGGCGATTTCCAGCAGGCCCTGATCAATGCCGTGGCGGTGCTGGTGATCGCCTGCCCGTGCGCGCTCGGCCTGGCCACGCCGACCGCGATCATGGTCGGCACCGGCCAGGGCGCGCGCGCCGGGATGCTGGTGAAGAACGCCGAGGCGCTGGAACTGGCCGAGCGCATCGCCGTGCTCGCGGTGGACAAGACCGGCACCCTGACCGAAGGCCAGCCTGCGCTCAGCGACGTGGAGCCGGCCGCGGGGTGGACGCGCACGCGCCTGCTCGGTGTGGCGGCGGCGCTCGAACAGGGCAGCGCCCATCCGATCGCCGCTGCGGTGGTGGCGGCGGCGAAGGCCGAAGCTGCGGCCCTGCCCGCTGCGGAGGCGGTGCGTGCGGTGGGCGGCATGGGGATCGAAGGCCGGGTCGAGGTGGCCGGCGTATCCCGTGCCGTGCTGCTGGGCGCGCCGCGCTTTCTCGCCGGGCGCGGAGTGGCCCTGCCCGACGGTGCCTGCGAGGCACTGGCCGCCGACGGCCGGACCCTGGTCGCGGTCGCGGTCGATGGGGTCTTCGCCGGCCTGCTCGGCGTGGCCGACCGCGTGCGCGCGGACTCCGCCGCGGCGGTGGCGCGCCTGCAGGCGAAGGGGGTGCGGGTGGTGATGCTGACCGGGGATCATCCGGCCACCGCCGCGGCGATCGCCGCCCAGACCGGCATCGCTGAATGGCGTGCCGGGGTGCTGCCGGGGGACAAGGCGGCGGCGGTGGATGCGCTGCGCGGCGGTCAGGTGCTGGACGCGGGAATGGGGAACGAAACCGGAGAGGGCGCCGGGAATGGGCTCCGCTCGGGCCGCACGGCGGGCGGTGCCGGATCGGGCCGGGCACCGCTGCGGGTCGGGATGGCCGGCGACGGCATCAACGATGCGCCGGCGCTGGCCGCGGCCGACGTGTCGTTTGCGATCGGCGTCGGTGCCGACGTCGCGGTCGAGGCCGCCGACATCACCCTGGTGCGCAACAGCCTGCACGGTGTGGCCGACGCCATCGATTTGTCGCGTGCCACGCTGTCCAAGATCCGCCAGAACCTGTTCTTCGCTTTCGTCTATAACGCTCTGGGCATTCCGCTGGCGGCGGCCGGGTTGCTCAACCCGGTGATCGCCGGGGCCGCGATGGCGATGAGCTCGGTGTCGGTGGTGAGCAACTCCCTGCTGCTGCGGCGCTGGCGGGCGGGACGCTGAGCGGAACGGGGGGGCGAGCGGAGCAGGGGAGAGGGAGTCAGTGAGCGGAATTTTCAACCAAGGAGAAAGGCGATGGACGAAGTGACGATCAAGGTCGAAGGCATGAGCTGCGGCGGCTGCGTGAAGAACGTGACCGGCGTGCTGAAGGCGCTGTCCGGGGTGGCCGAGGCGCAGGTTTCGCTCGAAAACGCATCCGCGACGGTGCGCTACGATCCCGCCATAGTGTCGCTCGAGGCGCTGCGCGCGGCAGTCGAGAATGCCGGTTTCGACGCGCCGGCAAGCTGACTCCGGCAGGGCGGGGAGGCGCGCCCCGTCCCGCGCCGGCGCGCCGGGGCGGGACGGTTGCGGTGACCGATTGACCGCCATGAATGCCGTCCGAAGAGCGGATGATGCAGTGCAAAAGGAGGTATTTTCCCCCTATAATCCGCGCACTTTTTCCACGGGAGGGCATCATGGGTTTCGATCTGGTCAGCGCCGGCAAGGACGTGCCGAACGACATCAACGTCATCATCGAGATCTCCGCGCAGGGCGATCCGATCAAGTTCGAAGTGGACAAGGACAGCGGCGCGGTGTTCGTCGACCGCTTCATGGGCACCTCGATGCGTTACCCGCTGAACTACGGCTACGTGCCGCACACCATCGCCGGCGACGGCGACCCGGTGGATGTGCTGGTGGTCACGCCCTTCCCGCTCGCCCCCGGCGTGGTCATCCGCTGCCGCCCGGTCGGCGTGCTGAAGATGGAAGACGATGGCGGCGTCGACGCCAAGGTCGTCGCCGTGCCGGTGTCCAAGCTGACCCCGCTGTACGACAAGGTGCAGACTACCGATGATCTCCCTGAGCTGCTGATGAAGCAGACGGTGCACTTCTTCGAGCATTACAAGGACCTCGAGCCCGGCAAGTGGGTCAAGGTGCTGGGCTGGGGCACGGTCGACGACGCCCGCCAGGAGATCCTCGACGGTCTCGCCGCCGCCAGGAAGTAACCTGCCCGGACTGGACGGCGCCCGGTCCGGGCGCCGCGTTCCATCCCCGAACCGCAGCGCCCGCTGCGGTTTTTTTGCCCTCAGCGGTGATGGGGGCCTGCCTCCGCCGCCCGGATCGGCCTAAAGTGATGACCAGCGGGTGGGCCGGCGCGAGCCGCGCGCTGCGTCCCGCACCCGGCATCGGCCCCGGCGAGGCGTGTGCCCCATGCGCATCCAGAGCCTTTCTGTCGATCAGGCGCTGCGCAGCCTGAACAGCACCGCGGACGGGCTCACGGCGGCGGAGGCTGCGCGCCGGCTCGCCGAATACGGCCCGAACCGGGTCGAGAAGGTCGGTGGCGAGCACCTGCTGCTGCGCTTCGCACGCGAATTCACTCATTTCTTCGCGCTGGTGTTGTGGGTTGCGGCAGCGCTCGCCTTCGTCGCTGCGCACTTCCAGCCGGGCGAGGGCATGGGCCGGCTCGGCGTCGCCATCGTCGGCGTCATCCTGATCAACGGCTTGTTCTCGTTCTGGCAGGAGTACAAGGCCGAGCGCGCGGTTGCCGCACTGCGCCGGCTGCTGCCGCCGCAGGTCACGGTGAGGCGCGACGGCGGGGTCGGCCTGCTGGCGGCCGAGGCTCTGGTGCCGGGCGACATCGTGCTGTTCGCCGAAGGCGACCTGGTGCCGGCCGACTGCCGCGTCATCGAGGCTTTCGGCCTGCGCGTCAACGCCGCCACGGTGACCGGCGAGTCCTTGCCGCGCGCCCACGACGCCGCGCCGAGTGCCGAGGAGGCGCTCCCGTTCGCGCGCAACGTGCTGCTTGCCGGCACCGCCGTGGTGTCGGGGCAGGCGCACGCCGTGGTCTTCGCCACCGGCATGCGCACCGAGTTCGGCCGCATCGCCCACCTGACCCAGGCCGCCGGCGAGGCGCGCTCGCCGCTGCAGCGCGAGATCGCGCGCCTGTCGCGCCTGGTGGCGGCGCTCGCCTGCGGCGTGGGCATCGCCTTCTTCTTCGTCGGCCAGGCGCTCGGCATGCCCTTCTGGGCCAACCTGCTGTTCGCCATCGGCATCATCGTCGCCAACGTGCCGGAAGGCCTGGCGCCGACGGTGACGCTGGCGCTGGCCCTGGCCACCCAGCGCATGGCGCGGCGCAACGCGCTGGTGCGCCACCTGCCGGCGGTCGAGGCGCTCGGCGCCGCGACCGTGATCTGCTGCGACAAGACCGGCACGCTGACGCAGAACCGGATGGCGGTGCGCCGGCTGTGGGTCGCCGGCGAGAGCGTGGCGACCGACACGCTGGGCGGGCGGGCCGATGCGAGCGGCGCGCTGCGGGTGCTGGCCGCCAATGCCACGCTGTGCCACAACCTGGAGCCGCCGGCGAGGGCGGGCGGCGAGCCGCGCGGCGATCCGATGGAGGTCGCGCTCGCCGCCTTTGGCGCCGGCCTGGGCGGTGCGCCGGCGGGCGCATGCCGGGTGGACGAGATTCCCTTCGACAGCGACCGCAAGCGCATGTCGGTGCTGTGCGACACCGCCGCCGGGCGGATGCTGTACTGCAAGGGGGCGCCCGAGACCGTGCTGCCGCTGTGCACCGGGGTGCTCGGCCGGAATGGCGTGGAGGCGCTCGACGATGCCCTGCGGACCCGCCTTGCCGCCGCCGAGGAGGCGATGACCGGCGCCGGCCTGCGCGTGCTCGCCTTCGCCCACCGTGGGCTGGCGCACGGGCCCGGTGTCGATGCCGGCGCAGCCGGGAAGCCCGTCGCGGCGGCGCTCGAGTGCGCGCTGGTGCTGGCGGCGCTCGTCGGCCTCGAAGACCCGCCGCGGCCCCAGGTGCCGGCGGCGGTGGCGCGCTGTAGCGCGGCCGGCATCCGCGTGGTGATGGTCACCGGCGACCATCCGCACACGGCCGCCGCGATTGCGCGCGAGATCGGCCTGGTCCAGGGCGCGGCGCCTCTCGTCGTCAGCGGCGACGAACTGCGGCGGATGTCGCCCACCCAGCTGCAGCTCGCGCTCGACGCGCCCGAGATCCTGTTCGCGCGCGTCGCCGCCGAGCAGAAGATGCGCATCGTCGAGGCGCTGCGGCGCAAGGGCGAGGTCGTCGCCGTCACCGGCGACGGCGTCAACGACGCGCCGGCGCTCAAGGTGGCCGACATCGGCATCGCCATGGGCATCGCCGGCACCGACGTGGCCAAGGCGGCCGCCGACCTGATCCTGCTCGACGACAACTTCGCCACCATCGTCGACGCGATCGAGGAGGGGCGGGCGGTGTTCGACAACATCCGCAAGTTCCTGACCTACATCTTGAGCTCCAACATCCCGGAGATCGTGCCCTACCTCGCCTTCGTGCTGTTTCGCATCCCGCTGCCGCTGACGATCATCCAGATCCTCGCCGTCGACCTCGGCACCGACATGCTGCCCGCGCTCGCGCTCGCGCTCGGCGCCGAGAAGCCCGACCCCGAGGTGATGCGCCGGCCCCCGCGGCGGCGCGACGAACGCCTGCTGTCCTGGGGGCTGGTCGCGCGCGCCTACCTCTTCCTCGGCGTGTTCGAGGCGGTGGCGGCGATGGTGGTGTTCTTCATCGTGCTCGGCGCCGGCGGCTGGCGCTACGGCGAACTGCCGGCGGCGACCGATCCGCGCTATCTGCAGGCAACCACCGCCTGCCTGCTCACGATCGTGCTGATGCAGGTGATGAACCTCTTCCTCTGCCGCCACCCGCTGCGCCCGGTCCTGGGCAGCGGCCTGGCGCCGAACCGCCTGCTGCTGGCGGGGGTTGCCGCCGAGCTCGCACTGACCCTGGTCGTCGTCTATACGCCGGCGGGCAACTGGCTGTTTGGCACCGCGCCGGTCGGCGCCGAAGTCTGGTTGTATGCGCTGCCCTTTGCGCTGGCGATGGGGGCGGCCGAGGAGGGGCGCAAGTCCTGGGCGCGGCATGCGAGCAGGCGCCAAAGACCGGGTGACCGCCGTTGATCCGGCGGCTTCCATGGCGGCGGCCATGATGCCGGGGCCGAGGAAACCGATGTTTGCCGTTGTGGCGTCAGCTGAGAGCTGCGAACCGGGACGGTGTCTGGCGTGATTCCGTGTCAGCCCGCCAGCGCCTGGATCCAGCCCAGGCCTTCGCGGGTGCCGGCGGCGGGTTTGTACTCGCAGCCGACCCAGCCCGTGTAGCCGAGGCGGTCGAGGTGGTGGAACAGCCAGGCGTAATTGATCTCGCCCGTGCCCGGCTCGTTGCGCCCCGGGTTGTCGGCGATCTGGATGTGGGCGATGCGCGGCAGGTAGTTCGCCAGCGTGTTGCCGAGCTCGCCTTCCATGCGCTGGGCGTGGTAGACGTCGTACTGGATGAAGAGGTTGTCGGCGCCGACCGCGTCGAGCAGCGCCGCGGCCTGCGCGGTGCGGTTGAGGTAGAAGCCGGGCATATCGTAGGTGTTGATCGGCTCCACCAGCAGGCGCAGGCCGGCGGCCTTGAACTGGCGGGCGGCGAAGCGCAGGTTGTCGATCAGGGTGGCCTGCACCCGGTCGGCGTCGACGTTGCCCGGAGCGATCCCGGCGAGGCAGTTGACCTGCCCGCAGCCGAGCGCAGTAGCATATTCGATGGCGCGCCCGACGCCGTCCTGGAATTCGCCGACACGGTCCGGGTGGCAGGCGATGCCGCGCTCGCCGCCTTCCCAGTCGCCCGCCGGCAGGTTGTGCAGGACCTGGACCAGGCCATGGCGCTGAAGGCGCTCGGCCAGCACCGCCTTGTCGAAGGCGTAGGGGAAAAGGTATTCCACTCCGGTGAAGCCGGCCTCGGCGGCGGCCTCGAAGCGCTCGAGGAAAGGCCGTTCGGTGAACAGCAGGCTCAGGTTGGCGTCGAATTTCGGCATTGTGCATTCTCCGGGCTGGGGATACGCCGCCCATAAGCGGTGTTCCCGGGTGTGGGGACGGTGCGCCTGCCGGCGCGCGGCAGGCGCGGTCCGGGATTCAGTCCGGCGGGGGGGCGAGCGCGGTGCGCGGCGTGGCGTAGGGCTCGCAGGGCGCGAACAGTGCGGTCAGGCGGGACAGGTCGGCCGCGGCGACCGGCGGGCTGAACAGATAGCCTTGCAGCGCATCGCAGCCGGCAGCGATCAGGGTGCGTTGCTGCGCCTCGGTCTCGACGCCCTCGGCCACCACCTGCAGGCCCAGACCGCGGGCGAGGCCGACGGTGGCGGCGATGATCGTGGTGCTTTTCGGGTCGGAAGCGAGCTTGTGCACGAAGCTGCGGTCGATCTTCACCTTGTTGAGCGCGAACCGGCTGAGGTAGGCGAGCGATGAATACCCGGTGCCGAAATCGTCGAGCGCCACGCTGACGCCCATGCGGCTGATCGTCTCGACCTGGGCGGATGCGAATTCGGTGTCCGCCATCATCGTGCTTTCGGTCAGCTCGATTTCGAGCTGAGCGGCAGGAAGCCCGGTGCGTGCCAGCACTTCGCGGATGCGTTCGGGCAGGGCGCCGGTGGCGATCTGGTGGGCGGAGACGTTGACCGCCACCCGCACCGGCGGCAGCCCGTCGTCCTGCCAGCGCCGGGCCTGGGCGCAGGCGGTGCGCAGCACCCAGTCGCCGATGTCGACGATGAGGCCGGATTCCTCGGCGACAGGCACGAATTCGGCCGGCGAGACCCAGCCCAGCACCGGGCTGTGCCAGCGCGCCAGGGCTTCCAGGCTGCGGATGCGGCCGTCGCGGGCGCAGAGCAGCGGCTGGTAGTAAAGCTGCAGCTCCCGGCGCTCGAGCGCCTGGCGCAGTTCGCTTTCGATTTCCATCCAGCGCCGGGCCTGGTTGTCCATGCCGCTGGTGAAGAAGTGCAGGCGGTTGTGATGGCCGTGCCGGATCGGCGCCCGGGCGGCTTCGGCCGCGCGCAGCAGTTCGGCCGCGTTGCGCCCGTCGTCGGGAAAGACGCTGATGCCCAGGCTTGCGGTGACGCTGATCTCGTGGCCGCCGATCATGCAGGGGCGGGCGATCTCATCGAGGATGCGATGTGCGCAGGCGGCGATGGCGTCGGTGTCGGCGAACTGGGTCAGCAGGACGAGGAATTCGTCGCTGCCCAGGCGCGCCGCGCTGGCCCGCCCCCTGAGGCAGGACTGGATGCGTTCGGCGATGTGCTGCAGGAGCTTGTCTCCGGCTTCCTGGCCGAGACTTTCGTTGATCCGGCGGAAGCGGTCGAGATCGAGCAGCAGCACCGCGGCGCCGTCGTGGTTGCTGTTTTCGGCGGCTTCGATCGCCTGCTGCAGGCGGTCCATGAACAGCTGGCGGTTGGCCAGCCCGGTGAGGGCGTCGTGATTGGTCAGCCAGTGGATGTGCGCTTCGGTCTGCTTTTCCTTGCTCAGGTCGCTGAACACGGCGACGTAGTGGGTGGGCAGGCCGTCGCTGCCCCTGACTGCGCTCAGCGTCAGCAGCTCGGGGTAGATTTCGCCGTTCTTGCGCCGGTTCCAGATTTCGCCGCGCCAGGTGCCGGCAGTGACCAGGGTATGCCACAAGGTTTCATAGAACGTCGGCGGATGGCGGCCGGACTTCAGGATGCGCGGGTTGCATCCGAGCACTTCCGCGCGGCTGTAGCCGGTGATCGTCTCGAACGAGGGGTTGACGTCCACGATGGTGCCCTGCAGGTCGGTCACCGTGATCCCTTCGCGCAGGCTGTCGATCACCTGCCGCGACAGCTGCAGGCGGCGGGCGTGTTTTTCCGCGCTGCGCTCGGCCGCCCGCCGGGCGCGGCGCTGATGCACTTCGTCGAGCTCGCGCGCGAGTGCGGGGCCAAGCCGGGTGAGGTTGTCCTTCATCACGTAATCATGAGCGCCGGCGCGCATCAGGCGGCTTGCCTTCTCGTCGCTGATTTCACCCGAAACGACGATGAAGGGCAGGTCGAGCCCGGTCTGCTGCACGGTATCGAGGGCGACGCCGGCATCGAAGCCGCACAGCGAGTAGTCGCACAGCACCGCGCTCCATTCGCGTTGCTGCAGCGCCGTGCGCAGCTCCGGCTCGGTATCGATCTGTACGTAATCAAACTCGAAGCCCGCCTTTCGCAGGTGGCGCACGATCAATCCGGCGTCGCTCGCATTGTCTTCCACCAGCAGCAGGTCGAGTTTCGTCGTCATCCGGGGGTCCCGTCCTTCGTGTTCCGTGCCATGAAGGCTTGGCAGTGTGCCGATGTTACGGAAATCCGCAGGGGTGTCCATCGGGCGGATTACCGAGACGGCCTAGGGGGGCGGAGGCGTTCGGAAGGGAAGTCAGCGTCCGAGTGCGATCAGGCCGCGGCGTGCCGCCTCGAGCAGCAGATTGGCGATGTCGCGCACCCCCAGGCGTTCCATGATCTGCGCCCGATGCGCTTCCACCGTCTTGACGCTGAGTTCGAGCTCGCGGGCGATTTCCTTGGTGCTGCGGCCGTTGCCGATCAGCTGCAGGATCTCGTTCTGGCGCGGGGTCAGCACGGCGGCAGGGCGTTCTTCGCCGGCGCGGCGCGCCAGCAGGTTCCCGACCACATGGCGCGAGACCGCCGGGCTCAGGTAGACGTCGCCGCGCTCGACTGCGGAAAGCGCCATTTCCAGCTCGGCCACCGCCGCATCCTTGAGCAGGTAGCCGCGTGCACCGCAGCGCAGCGCCTGGTCGAAGAAATCGCCGGTGTCGTGCATCGACAGGATGATGACTTTTACCGCGCGGTGCTCGGCGGCGATCGCCGTAGTCGCGGTCAGCCCGTCCATGTCGTCCATCGCGATGTCCATCAACACGATGTCGGGACGGTGCGCGCGCACCAGCTCGATCGCCGCCCGCCCGCTGCTGGCTTCACCGACGATCTCGACCCGGGCCATCGTTTCGAGCAGCGCGCGGATGCCCGCCCTGACCAGGCTGTGGTCGTCCACCAGCAGTACCCGCAGTTTGTCCATGGCGGTCTATCCCTGTGTTCTCTCGTCGGTTGCCGGCAGCACGACCCGGACCCGGGTGCCGCAGCCGGTGGCCGATTCGATCGCGACTTCGCCGCCGATCAGGGCGGCACGTTCTTCCATTCCCAGCAGGCCCGCGCTCCGGCCTTCGAGCATGCGCCGGCGCGCCCGGTCGACGTCGAAACCGTGGCCGTCGTCGCGCACGCTCACTTCCAGGTGCGGGCCGCTGAGTCCGACTTCGATGTCCACGCGGCTGGCGGCCGCGTGGCGGACGATGTTGGTGACGGCCTCCTGCACCAGGCGGAAGCAGACGATCTCGATGCGCGTGTCCAGCCGCGTCGGCCCCAGCGAGGAGCGGAACGCTAGTGTCAGGCCGGCGCGCTCGCACTGGCGTTCGGCGTGCCAGCGCAGCGAAGCTTCGAGCCCCATGTAGTCGAGCTGGGGCGGGCGCAGGTTGAGCGACAGGCCGCGGACCTGGGCGAGCGCTTCCTCGGTGATGTGGATCGCCGAAGCGAGCCGGTGCGCGGCCGGGCCGTCCCCGACCGAGGGCGCCATGCCCTGCAGCTCGAGTTTGACCGCGGTCAGGGCCTGGCCGATCTGGTCGTGCAGTTCGCGCGCGACTTCGCGCCGCTCCGCTTCCTGGGCGTCGAGGATGCGGCCCGAAAGCCGGCGCAGGCGGGCGTTTGCTGCCTGCAAGGCTTCGCTCGCGGCCTTCTGCGCGGTGATGTCGTAGAGGGTGCCGATCAGGCGCGTGCCGGTGCCGTCTTCCGCCGTTGCGCGGGCGGCGCACTCGCGCACGTGGCGCAGGTTGCCGTCGGTGTGGAGGATGCGGTACTCGATGTCGAAGCGTTCGGTGCCGGCCTGCAGTTCGCGGTGCGCCTGACGCATGGCGGCGAGATCGCCCGGGTGGATGCGGGTCAGCAGCGCGTGCCGGGCGTGCTGTTCGTCGATGCGTTCGAGGCCGAACAGCGCATACAGGGTGTCCGAGCACCACAGGCGTTCGCCCGGCGGGTCGATGCGCCACTGCCCTAGTCCGGCGATGCGCTGGGCCTCGCGCAGGCTGGCCTCGCTGTCGCGCAGCGCAGCGAGCGTGCGCCGGCGCTCGGCGCGCATGCGCGCTTCGCCGATTTCGCGCTGCACCGCCGGACCGAGGCGGGCGAGGTTGCCCTTCATCAGGTAGTCGTGGGCGCCGGTGCGCATCAGCTCGATCGCGGTTTCGTCGCCGATCGTGCCCGAGATGACGATGAACGGAATGTCCTGGCCGCTGCTGTGGAGCACCTCCAGCGCCGTGCGGGCGTCGAAACCGGGCAGGCTGCAGTCGGAGAGCACGATGTCCCAGCGCTCCTGGTGCAGTGCCGCACGCAGCTCTTCGGCGGTTTCGACCCGGGCGTGGCGGACGTCGAAGCCCGAGCGCCGCAACTGGCGGAGCACGAGCAGGGCGTCGCTTTCGGAGTCCTCGACGAGCAGGGCGGCAAGCGGGAGCGGTGCCGCAACTGGCGGGGCGCCCATCAGCCGTGCCCTCCGGCGCAGCGGACGGCCACGGGAGCCGGCCCCGGCCCCGGCCCCGGCCCCGGCGCTGGCGGCAGGGTGAAGAAGAAGCAGGCGCCCCGGCCGCGTTCGGCTTCGGCCCAGATGTGGCCGCCGTGGCGCAGGACGATGCGCTGGACGATCGCCAGGCCGATGCCGGTGCCGGGGAATTCCTTCTCTGAGTGCATGCGCTGGAAGGCGCCGAACAGTCGTTGCGCATGGGCCATGTCGAAGCCGGCGCCATTGTCGCGCACGAAAAAGGCCTCTTCGCACTGCCGCGTCGCCGGGTTTTCGGCCAGACAGCGTCCGAACGCGATCCTGGCCTGGGGGACGCGGGCGGAAAACTTGCAGGCGTTGTCGAACAGGTTGGTCAACGCAATTTCGAGCAGGCGGCGGTCACCCCAGGCGCTGATGCCGGGCTGGATCTCGATGCCGATGTCGCGGCCGCGGCAGGCTTCGAGGGAGCGGGCTGCGACCTGCCGGGCGAGCAGCGGAAGGTCGACCCGCTCGTGATCGAGTTCACCGCGGCTGACGCGGGCGAGCTGCAGCAGATCCTCGATCAGCAGGTTCATGCGCGCGCATTCGGCGCGCACCCGGTCGAGGTACTCCCGCCCGCTGGTATCGAGTCGTTCGCCGCAGTCTTCGAGCAGGGCCCGGGTCCAGCCTTCGATGCCGCGCAGGGGGGTGCGCAGATCGTGCGATACCGAATAGCTGAAGCTTTCCAGCTCGCGGTTGGCGAGTGCCAGCTGGCTGCCCTGCTGGCGCAGGGCGGCCATGGTGGCGGACAGCGATTCGGCCATGTGGTCGAACTCGCGGGCGAGGGCGCCGAGTTCGTTGGCACGCTGCAGGCCGATGCGGTGGTCGTAGTGCCCGGCTTCGATCGCGCGTGCGCCCTGTTCGAGCCGGCGCGCCGGTTTCAGGATCTGGTGGCGGACGATGGCGAAGTTCAGCCCGATGGCGAGGGCGAGGGCGAAGATCAGGCCCAGCATCAGCTTTTCCTGCTGGCGCTGGAGGGCCTCGAGCCGCTGCTGGCTCAGGTCCATCAGCGTGGAGCTGCCTTCGGCGATGTGCTGGGTCAGGGTCACGATCCGGCGTGTGAGTTCGCGCTGATGGGCCTGGGCGTCCGGATCGAGGATCCAGTTCACCGACTTCGCCGTGCGGTATTCGACCAGGGTGTCGAAGACGTCGGGCAGGACGGCGTGGTGCTGGTGCAGTCCGGCGAGGATGGCCGCGCCCGGCGCCCCCTTGAACAGCCGGGTCTCGAGTAGCCGGGTGAGTTCGGCGTGGCTTTCACGCCAGTCGATCTGCGCCTCGATGGATGCGGTGTCGAGGAAGGTGAAGGTGTGCAGGCGAAGCCGTGCGGTGCCCACTTCCCAGATCTGTTTGGCGAGCTGGTTGCGTTCGAGTTCGAGGCGGAACCCGGCGGAGGACTCCGTCCATGCCCATGCGATCGCCGCCACGGTCAGGGTGGCGGCGGCTGCGATCAGCCATTGCTGGGTACGGATCAGCACCGGAAGTCCTTGTTTGTCATTTTTTCCGTAGTCGGTGCACTGCGTCCGGGGGAACACCTGAACGCTATCGGCCTACCCGCACCAAATCCTTAGAGGCAGGCGGGGAATTTTCCGAATTGCCCTCGCCCCGTGCCTGCGCGGAACATTCGCGGTCGTCGACGGTGCGTGTGCCCCGGGGCGTTGCAGGCCTTTCCTGGAGGCGACGATTCGCGAGGCGGGGATGCTAGCGCAACGGTGGCGGGCCGGTCCATGGCCGGCGTGCGCGCCCTGCGGTTTTCCGCACTGAGCGCGTGTCCGGTAACGGCGCCGGAGCGGGGGGCGAGGGAGCTGGCGAGGGTGTCGGCGAAGGTGAGAACTGGGGAAACGGCATGTTCGGGAACATCACGGTGGGGACGAAGCTGGGGCTGGGGTTCGGCCTGGTGTTGCTGTTGCTGGTGGTGGTGGCGGGAATCGGTAGCGACCGCCTGGTGCGGATCGACAAGAATGTCGATGTCGTGGTGAACGACACCTGGCCGAAAGTCGTCGTGCTGCAGGACGGTCTGGTGGGGCTGAACGACATCGCCGTGGGCGGGCGCGACCTGGTGATCGCCGACAGCCCGCTGCGCCAGCAGGAGGCCAAAGAGCGCATCCTCGGCGGCCGCAGCCGCCTGGGCAAGGCCTGGGACCGGCTTGGGCCGATGCTGTCGAAACCGCGCGGCCGGGAAATGTTCAGATTGATCCGCGAAAGCCGGGAGCGCTTCATTCCGGCCCAGAACCGCTTGATCGCGCTCGCCGAGGGAGGGCACGACGACGAGGCGCGCGCGTTCCTGCTCGGCGAGTATCAGGCGATCGCGGTGGAATACCGTCAGCGCGTCGATGCGCTGGTGGCGTTCCAGGGTGAGCTGCTGAGCGAGACCGGGCGCGAAACGGCGGCAACCGTCGCCGAGGCGACGATGCTGATTTCGACGCTGGGCGGCGCGGCGGTGCTGCTCGGGCTGGTGGTTGCGGTGCTGATCGGGCGCAGCCTGGTGCGCCAGCTGGGAGGCGAGCCGGGGTACGCGGCGGAGGTCGCGCAGCGGGTTGCGGGCGGCGACCTGACGGTGGCGGTGAAGCTGCGCAAGGGCGACCAGTCGAGCCTGCTGTACGCGATGCAGTGCATGGTGGGGAGTTTGTCGCAGACGGTGGGCAAGGTGAGGGCGGCGGCCGATTCGCTGTCGGCGGCTTCGGAAGAAGTGAGCGCGACCTCGCAGTCGCTGGCGCAGGGCTCGTCGGAGCAGGCGGCGAGCCTGGAGGAGACGACGGCCTCGATCGAGCAGATGTCGGCCTCGATCGGGCAGAACACGGAAAACGCGCGGGTGACCGACGGCATCGCGAGCAAGTCGGCGAGCGACGCGAGCGAGGGCGGCGAGGCGGTGCGGGCGACGGTGGAGGCGATGAAGTCGATCGCGGACAAGATCGGCATCGTCGATGACATTGCCTACCAGACGAACCTGCTGGCGCTCAACGCGGCGATCGAGGCGGCGCGCGCGGGCGAGCACGGCAAGGGCTTCGCGGTGGTGGCGGCCGAAGTGAGGAAGCTGGCCGAG
>NZ_JALLIK010000082.1:0-40678 GCF_023093595.1 Thauera aromatica | reverse complement strand
TTACAAACGTGCCACCACAGCACTTTTGCGATCATGGCCTTCAAACCCGCGCCGGAACTGGAGTCACTTTCCGAAAAGGCGCGAAAATCGGGGTTAAGTGTCGAACCCCGGTGGCCACTGGTTTTGCCGGAGATGGAAAAGCTCTTCCAGGTCAGCACGAAGTTGTTTGACTGTTTCGGCAGCTCCGGCGCGCAAAGCGACAGATTGCTGAAGCGCTCGGAGCGCTTGGCGTCATGCCAGAGCACTGCGTCAAAGCGAATGCAATCACTGGCTTTGAGCGTGAGGCTACGGGTCAGGGTCATCTGATCCGCCGGAATTTGCAGATTGCTGATCACCACCTTGGGCCACTCCGGGGCGCGACCGTCGGTAGACAGATTCTGGCGCAAGGCGTTATGCAGTGGAGTGCCCAGCAAGCTGTTGCGGTTTGCCGCGCTTGCGGGCGTAGCAACTTGCGACAGACTGGTTCCAATGGAGTGTCCTATTCCGTTCAGGGAGTCCAGCGCCCCCTGCATGTCGGTTGTGGCACAACCTGTCAATACAAAAGGCAGAAGCAGCAAGCTCCGGTAGTGTTTCATCGCAGTTCCTCGCGAGGTTATCCGTTGAAGATGGCATTGAGCCGGGCACACCAGGTTTCCGCCGCCCGACGGCTCATGGGAAAACTGAGCAGTGGTCGTTGCGGGTCGGCGGTTTGCAACTCGATGGCGAAGTTTTTGGCGCGTACCGTGCGCTCGAAGGTCGGCACGCTCATGCCGCTGGCGTTGACCTGACGGCTACCGCCGTTCATCTCCATGCTCTCGATCTCGCGCCAGGTCATCCGCCAACCAAGCAGCCAGGAGAAATCGTGGATGCGCCAGGCTTCATCCACAATTGAACAGACAGCCAGTTTGCGATGTTGCCGGTCAAACACCAGAAAGGCCGGCGCGGGGTAGCCCAAGAGATGCCCAGCATCGAATGACAGCCCCTGCTGTGCGTTGAGCTTGGCTACAAGTGCCTGACAGCGGGCCTGCAAGCGCGCCAGAAAGCGGAAGGACAGCGTGAAGACCACCAGTGAAATCAGCAGATAAAGCATCAGCTCACTGGTCAGCAGCCCCCAAAGAGATGTCTGTGACAGGCGCGCAGGCCCCACGCCGACCATCGCCAGTACAAGAATCAGCGTAAGACCAGCGGCAGCGAGACCTGAAAGCCCAGCCACCGGAACAGCAAGCCCCGCAGCCGCTCCCATCCCAGCAGTCTTCCAGACACTTGTCATAGGTCATCATCTCCATTTTGTTACTCATAGAGCTCATTCTATGGCGCTTGAATTAAATTGTCACTTATAGTGCGGGTGCTTATAAGGCGTAGCCCTATAGAGGGGGTACTCATAGAGTCATTTCTCTTTAAGAAGAGAGAAATATGGCCCTTGATCCCCGACTACGCTTCGGCCTGAAGCTGATAGAAATCAGAAAGACCAGAGGGTGGTCGCAAGAACGCCTGGCACTGGAAAGTGGCTTGGCACGCAGCTATCTGGGGGGTGTTGAGCGTGGGCAGCGCAACATCGCATTGCTCAACATCTTCAAGCTGGCCGAGGCGCTGGGGGTGGAGCCTTCAGTACTGCTGGAGGCACCGGCTGCCGGACAGGAGCCTGCACCGTAACATCGTAACGCTACGGTATCGTAACGTTACGATGTCATCTGAAAGGGGCGAGTGGGCTCCGGGCAGGCCCACCGAAGGCATATTGGAAACAGCCGACGCCAAGTAGCCCTGCTATTTTTAAATAACGAGTAGCCGCGCAGCGACCGGAGGGAGCGAAGGATTGCCCACAGCCGAAGAGCGGCAGCTACTAGGTTTTTTTATAAATACTAGAAAAGCCTAAAAGCAGAACTACTAGGGGCGGTCTCTCCATTTCGCTGAATCCCCGTCCCAGTGGGGTTTACACGCGATTCCGCACGTCGGCCTTGACTAGCGATGTCACGTAAAACGGCTAGCGATGTCACGTACCGATGACTAGCAATGTCACGTGGACAACTTGCAGAAATGGCACCAAAGCCAGCTCTGGCAAGGGTTTCCGTCTTGCTAGTGATGTCACGTGGACAACCTGAAAAGCCCACAGGCTTATCCCCTCCTCTTGGTCGCTGCGATATGTAGGCGTGCAGGGGTGAGGATCAGCTGGTCTTTCGTTTCCTCGATGTGGTTCCGAGCCTCGGGATAGAACAGCAGCGCTTCATTTAGCCGGAGGCGGAAATTGGTCTTGAAGTTAGCCAGCCCCTTGGGAGTATTTGCATAGCCAGAGCCGAACTGCATCATCAGGCCAGTCCATGGCACGTGAACAAGCCGTTTGCCTCCTTTGCTTGCCCCAACATTCAGGGTGAACATGCGATAGACCAACCATGTGTAGATGTCCATCGCTAGAGGCGACTTTCTGAGCGCGCGTAGCGCCTCCATCTTGATTGGTACCGGGGCATTGATCAGACGTTTGAAAAAGTCTGTGCTCAAGGTGATCGAGCCTTCCCATGCCCCTCGTCGCACCGTATCGCGAGAGCTCCAGAAGACGAACGCCTCCTCCGCGATGAGGATGTTTCTGACATGCAGCGCATCTCCATCTGCACCACCGACGGTAATCATCGAATGCACCAGCCGCAAGCTCTGGTCACGCACTCGCGCGATGTACCGGCCATCATTGTGCAGATCGAGGCTTTGCAAGAATGCCGCCTGGGAACGTCCAAGCGATAGATCGGGACTACCTGTGCGAACGGCTTCAGTACACATCCACGCCAGCAGCAGGCGCGGCAGCCCGCCATACGGTACGCCATAGTCGGGGTTGGCTACGATGGAAAGGCTCAGCTTGCCCGTGCCGCGTTTGAAATGGTTGGTCTTGGGGTCTGTATGAGGAAGCGTGGCCTGCGCTAGAAAGTGTGCGATGTAGCCTGTAGCGCCTGCGTTGCGGGCCTGCTCGATCTCCAACTCCACGGCTTCGTCGATCAGGTGACGCACCCGTGGAGTCAATGCATGGGCAGCGTCGTGCTGCTCCGCCTGTTTCGTCACTTCGGCAGCTTTCTGCTTGATCCACGGCAGCGGATCGCGCTTGGGCGTGGCTTCTGCCAAGCCAGTGTCCAGCAAACTGCCCATGCTGCGCATCGTCGAATCCTGACCCTTGGCCTGCGAGATCGCGGCGATCAGGGATGGACAGCGTTGTTGCTGGCGGTACGGGCGGCTGCGGCCTTCTGTCCGAGCCAGGTATCAATTTCGTGTTCCAGCCATCCGACAACCCGCTTGTTGATCTGGATGCATACTGGGAATGTCGGATCATCGCGTGTGATCCGCCAGAGCGTTACGTCATTGATGCCGCCAAGCTTTTCGCAGACGGCCTTGCGGCGTAGAATTTTCATCGTCCCCACCTCCTGCACATTGAAAGTCGATGCAGGAAGTTTCAGGCGACGACCCGGCAGCGGTCACGGACTCTCAGAAGGGAATTTTTGCAGGAAAAAATCCGACAGCAGCGATGCGGGTCAGGCAAGTGATGCGCGGGCCTCACTCCAGGTAGCTGCGGTCAAAGTGTATATGGAAGTGACTACAAGATGAGCAAAAACAGAGGCAATGCCGCTTCTATGGACGCTTTACGGCCAGATTTTAGGTTTAACGTGTGACTTTTTAGTTTCAACGTCCGAGCCCCGGAGGCGCCCCTCCGAAACCCCGCGGATCCCGCCGATCCCGGGGTTTTTATTTCTGTCCGGCGCCATTCTCGGCCCCCCGCATCCCGCGGATGCCCCCGTATCCGGGCACTTCCTGGCCGAAGTCCATCGACGCCGCGCGGCAGAGGGCAAGGAGATGGCCTGCGAGCCCCGGACAGCGGCGGGCGCGGGGCGAAGCGTGCGGGGTACGCGTCGGGACGCCTCCCGGCCAGGATCGCCCGTTTCGCCAAGTTATTCACGGGATCGCGTATCGGATCTGGATACACTGTCGTCCTGCATACAGGATCGCGCCCGCCTCCATGCCGTTCTATCAGAACATCAAATTCCGCCTGATGGGCCTCGGTCTCTTGCTCATCGCCATCGGCGTCTCGGCGCGCCACCTTGTTTTCCTGCCGGCGGTGCAGGAGCGCGTGCAGGAAGTCGTGGCGGGCGCGCATGTATCGATCGCTACTTACATCGCCCACGACATCGATCACAGCATCCGGATACGCCGCGACCTGATCCGCGAGCTGGCGGACACCCTGCCGTCTTCACTGCTGGCGCAGCCGGAAGACCTGGCCCAGTGGCTCGGAACACGGGAGCGCCTGAATCCGCTCTTCGACCGCGGCATCCTGGTGCTGCGGCCCGACGGCCACCTGCTGGCACGCTCGCCGCTGGCCGGCGGCGGGGATCCGGCCGCCCCGTTCGATGCCGGCGGGCTCGCCGCGGCACTCCAGTCGGAGCAGGCGGTGATTGGCAAACCCCGGCGCGATGACGCCGGCGGCACCTCCGTCCTGACCGGGGTGGCCGCGGTGCGTGGCGCAGACAAGCGCGTGCTGGCCGTCCTCGCGGGCGTGGTCAGCCTCGAGGCTCCCGGCTTCCTCGACGATTTGCAGCAAACCCGGCTGGGAGCCAGCGGCGGCTTCTTGCTGATATCGCCGGCCGACAAGTTGTTCATCACCGCCAGCGACCCGGCACTGGCACTGCAGCCGACGCCGCCTCCCGGCGCCGATCCACTGCTCGATCACGCCATGGCGGGTTATCGGGGCACGGGCATCACCTCGCGCAGCAACGGCGCCGATGCCCTTTTTTCGATCGCCGCGGTACCCAGCACAGGGTGGCTCGTCGTCGCCAGCGCACCGGCGGTGGAAGTGTTCCAGCCGGTCGAGGAACTGCGCCGCCTGCTCTGGCGCAACACCTTCGCAACCGTCGCCGGGATGCTCATCCTGTTGTCGCTGTTGCTGCCGCGCATGCTCCGGCCGCTGACCGACGCCGCCCGTTCGATCCGCGAAATGGCCGACGGCGGACGCGAACTGGCACCGCTGCCCATCCCCCGTCATGACGAGGTGGGCGCGCTGGTGCTCGGCTTCAACAAGCTGGTGGCGAAGCTGCGCGAAAAGGAACAGGCGCTCCTGCAGACGATGGCAAAGCTCGACCGGCTCGCCGGCACCGATGCGCTGACCGGGGCCTGGAACCGGCGCCAGTTTTACGAGGCCGTGGAGCACGAGCTCGAGCGCTTCAGGCGTTACCGCCGGCCGCTCGCGCTGGTGATGCTCGACGTGGACCTGTTCAAAACGGTCAACGACCGCTATGGCCACGCCACCGGAGATCTCGTCTTGCAGCAGATCGCGCACTGCATCCGCGGCACGCTGCGCAAGCCGGACTCGCTGACCCGCTGGGGCGGAGAGGAGTTCCTCGTGCTCTTGCCCGACACCGGGCTCGCGAGCGCGGCCGCGCTCGCCGAACGCATGCGGGCCTCGATTGCGGCACATCATGTCGACGGTGTCGGCTGCGTGACCGCGAGCTTCGGTGTCGCCGAACTGGGCGAGTCCGAATCCCGCGATGAATGGGTGGCGCGCGCCGATGCCGCGCTATACCGTGCCAAGCAGGGCGGAAGAAACCGGGTCGAGGCCGACCACACGGGAAGGCCCGCAGCGGGTGCGCAGGCGGGCCTAGTGCAGCTGAGCTGGGACACGTCCTTCGAGAGCGGCAACGGGATACTGGATGCCGAGCACCGGGACCTCTTCGACGACGTCAACCGGCTGCTGACGACCCTGCTTTCCGGAGCGTGCGGCGCAGAAATTCAGCCGGCGATCGATGCCCTGCTCGGGAAGCTGAAGCGTCATTTCCATGACGAAGAGCTGTTCCTGCAGGCCGCGGGCTATCCCGAACTGGGCGCACATGCCGTACTCCACCGCGCCCTCACCCAGCGTGCAGAAGCGCTGGTCGACCGCTTCCGCAGCCACCAGGCTGGAGCGAGAGCGCTGTTCACGTTCCTCGCACACGACGTGGTCGCGGAACACATCGTGCTTGAAGACCGTAAATATTTCCCCCACCTGGCGGCGAACGCGGGCACGCACGCGTAAGCGCCGGGCGCCTGCGCTCAGGAGGCCGGCGGTCGCGCCAGCTTGCGCTGCAGGGTGCGCCGGTGCATCTGCAGCGCGCGCGCGGTGGCCGAGATGTTGCCGTCGTGCGCGGCGAGGACGCGCTGGATGTGTTCCCATTCGAGGCGATCGACCGACATCGGCAGATCGGGAACGGCGCTCTCGGCAGCGTCCTCCCCGACCTCCAGCGCCTGGATGATGGCATCGACCGCAGCGGGCTTGGCGAGGTACTGGACCGCCCCCAGCTTCACCGCATCGACCGCGGTGGCGATGCTGGCATAGCCGGTGAGGACCAGAATGCGGGCTCCGGGGCTGGCTGCGAGCAGCGGCCGGATCAGCTTCAGCCCGGACGCTCCGCCGATGTTCAGGTCGAGGACGATGAACTCTGGAGCATGGTCGTGGGCAAGCTCCAGCGCCCCTTCACTGTCGGTGGCGCCATAGGTATCGAAGCCGCGCTGGGCGAGCGCACGGACCAGCACGCGGTTGAAGGCGGGGTCGTCATCGACGACCAGCAGGCGGGGGGTGTGATCGCGGTTCACGTGCGGGCACTCCGGGCCGGAATACGCAGGCAGGCGATGGTGCCACCACCAGGCCGCGGGCGGAACTCCAGCCACCCTCCATGGGACTCGAGCGCGGCCTGGGCCAGGATCAGGCCCACGCCCATTCCCTCACCATGAGCGCCGGGCGGGACGGCGCGCGCCGCCTGCACCGGCTCGATGCCAGGACCGCGGTCGGCCACCTCCACCACCACATCCGCCCCCTCGACGCATATCCGCAGCTCGACCGCTGCATCCCGCACGGCCGATCGGGCATTGGCGTTGGCGGCGTTATCGACCAGATTGTGCAGTGCTTCGCCGAGCGACGCATCGGCCACGATCGCACTCCGGACACCGTCCTCATCGGCTTCGACCGTCACCGCGGCGCCGGGGCGCAGCCGTTGCCAGCGGCCGACGATCTGCTCCACCCAGGCCTGTACGCCGACCACCCCCCCTTCCTGCGCGCGCGGCTGCCCCGCCTCGCGCGCCAGACCGTTGAGGATGTCCCGGCAGTGGCCGACCTGCGCACGCATCAACTCGAGATCTTCGCGCACTTCGGCGGCCAGGTCGGAGCGGCGCAGGAGCTCATCGGACAGGATGCACAACGTACCCAGCGGCGTACCGAGGCGATGGGCCGCGCCCGCCGCCAGCGTGCCCAGGCCGACGACATAGGCGTCGCGGGCGCGCGCCGCATTGGCCACGGCCAGTTCGTCCTCGCGACGGGCAAGCTCCGTGTTCAGGCGGACGATGAACCACACCATGGTGGCCGCAGAAAAACCGAAGCTGATCCACATCCCGGCCAGGTGCCAGTGCATGGCCAGTTCGGCGTCGGCGAGCACGACCGGCTGGTGAAACGTCCACAGCAACGAGTAGACCCCGACGGCGAGCCCCGCCAGCAGCCAGGCCTGTGCTGCCGGCAGGATGGAAGCACCGACCGCCACCACCGGCAGCAACAGCGCGATCGCCGGATTGGTCACGCCTCCGGCGAAGTAGAGGAAGCCCCCCCAGGCCGCCAGATCGATCACCAGCTGCAGGAAGGCCCCCCAGCGTCCCACCAGCCAGCGTGCCGCACCGGCCTGTAAGGCCAGGTTCACCGCGAGCAGGGACAGGGTGACGCCGGCCAGCGGCGCCCTCGCCTGCGCCGGCGCCAGCCACGGAAAGATGATGAAGGCGACCGCCGCCATCGCCAGCAGGGACGCCCAGCGCAGTTGCAGCAGGCGGTTCCGGTCGGTGCGCACTGCGCTGGAAGACGGCTCCGGCGACGCCGCGGCGGGCACCTCGGGGATCGGATCGGGTTGCGGGAAAAATTTCATCCGGGGTATGAACACACAGTAAAAAACCCTGTAGCCGCAAAGACCTGGGTTCGATGTTTGCGTTATATCAATGTTTACCCAACTGCATCTTCCTAGAATCCAGGCTGCGACAAAATGCCACAGGACAATTTGCCACAGGTACACTGCGCGGACAGTTCGGCGCGAGGGGCGCAAAAACCGCGATCCCCCTGGGCGAGACACCGATTACACGTAGAACACGGGAGCGATCAAATCATGGATGAAGCGAAGATGAATACGGCCGAGGCGATGCCCGATCCGAGCCGGCGCAAGTTTCTGAACACCGCGGCGCTGGCCGGCCTGGCTGGCGCGGGCCTGTCGGTCGGCTTGTCGGCCTGCAACAACGAGTCGGGTTCGAAGCCGGCCGCTCCCGCCGCTGCCCCCGCTGCTGCTCCCGCCGCCGCGCACCGGGAGCCCCACCTGAAGCCGGGCGAGCTCGACACCTACTACGGCCTGTGGTCGGGCGGCCACACCGGCGACTTCCGCGTCCTCGGCCTGCCTTCCGGGCGCGAACTGCATCGCGTGCCGTGCTTCAACGCCGACCCTCTGATCGGCTGGGGCATCACCAACGAGTCCAAGGCGGTGATGGGCACCAAGGCCGACGGCAGCCTGAAATACACCGTCGCCGACACCCACCACACCCACGCCTCGTACAAGGACGGCAACTACGACGGCCGCTACGCCTGGATCAACGACAAGATCAACAGCCGCATCGCCCGCATCCGTCTCGATTACTTCATCTGCGACAAGATCACCGAACTGCCCAACGTGCAGGGCTTCCACGGCATCTTCCCGGACAAGCGCGACCCGGTCGACCCGGCGATCAACTACACCACGCGCGTGTTCTGCGGCGCCGAATTCCACACGCCCCTGCCCAACGACGGCCGCGACCTCGACAGCCTGGACAAATACCGCACGCTGTTCTCCTGCGTCGACGCCGAATCCATGGAAGTGCGCTGGCAGGTGCTGATCGACGGCAACTGCGACCTCGTCGCCACCTCGTTCGACGGCAAGCTCGCCGCGACCAACCAGTACAACACCGAAGGTGGCGCGCGCTACGAGGACATGATGTCGGCCGAGCGCGACGCCTGCCTGTTCTTCAACATCGCCCGCATCGAGCAGGCGGTCAAGGACGGCAAGTTCAAGACCTACGGCAGCTCCAAGGTGCCGGTCGTCGACGGCACCAAGGCCGCCAACGCCGACCCGAAGACCGCGCTCACCGCCTACGTCACCGTGCCGAAGAACCCGCACGGGGTGAACGCCTCGCCCGACGGCAAGTACTTCATCTGCGCCGGCAAGCTCTCGCCCACCGGCACCGTCATCGAACTGGCGAAAGTGCTCGACTGGTTCGACGGCAAGCTCGACGAGCTCGACAAGGCGATCGTCGCCGAAGTCGAAATCGGCCTCGGCCCCCTGCACACCGCCTTCGACGGCCGCGGCAACGCCTACACCACGCTGTTCCTCGACAGCCAGATCGTCAAGTGGAACGTGGAAGCAGCGATCAAATTCCACGCCGGCGACAAGAACGCCCAGTACGTCGTCGACCGCCTTGATGTCCATTACCAGCCCGGCCACATCAACGCCTCGCAGTCGGAAACCATGTTCGCCGACGGCCAGTGGCTGGCGGTGGGTTGCAAGTTCTCCAAGGACCGCTTCCTGCCGGTCGGCCCGCTGCACGCCGAGACCGAGCAGCTGGTCGACATCTCGGGCGAGAAGATGGTGCTCGTGGCCGACCACCCGGTCCGCCCCGAACCGCACGACTTCATCATCTTCAAGCGCGAGCTGCTGCAGCCCAAGCAGGTCTACGATCTCAACGAGTTCCCGCTCGCGGTCAAGGATCCGAAGGAAGCCGGGGTGTTCCGCGACGGCAACAAGGTCACGGTCAAGATCACCTCGATGGCCCCGGCGTTCGAGCCCCGCGAGTTCCGGCTCAAGGTCGGCGATGAAGTCACCCTGATCATGACCAACCTCGACAAGATCGAGGACCTGACCCACGGTTTCGCCATTCCGAAGTACAACATCAACTTCATCTGCAACCCGCAGGAAACCAAGTCGGTCACCTTCAAAGTCGACAAGCCGGGCATTTTCTGGTGCTACTGCACCCACTTCTGCCACGCCCTGCACCTCGAAATGCGCTCGCGCATGATCGTCGAAGCCTAAGCCGGCCCGCTTCCCGGTCCGCCGAGCACACAAGGGGCGCAAGCCCCTTGTGTGCTTTGTACTTATGGCCTTACCGCGACAGGGGTGAATTGATCGCGAACAATTACAATGGCTCCCCTTGTTTCTTAGACTCCATCATACTTTCCTTATGGAGTGCATCATGAAGCTGTTCACCGCCTTGCGAGGCGCCGCCTGCGCGGCCGTCCTCGCCCTCGTCGCGGTGGCGACCCCCTCCGTTCACGCCCAAAGCGCCTACGCGGCCAAACTGCCACCGGAGCTGAACACGGCTCCCGCGCTGTGCGACTACGTCCCCTGCGGCGAAGTCCTGCCCGGCGCCACCCATTTCTCCGAACGCAAGGGCCAGCCGCGCTACGTCGAGGGCTATGCGGATGAAAACGGCACGCGCACGCTGCTCGGCTACGTGATGCTGTCGACCGACATCACCGACACCCCGGCCTACTCGGGCAAGCCGGTGGTCACGCTGATCGGCATGAACACCGAAGGCCGCTTCGTCGGCGTCAAGATCCTCAAGCACTCCGAGCCGATCCTGCTGCTCGGCATTCCCGAATCGTCCCTGATCAAGTTCAACGAGCAGTACCTGGGCAAGTTCGTCGGCGACAACATCGAGATCGGCCGCTCCCGCCCCGAAGAGGACATCATCGGCCTGGACGCCATTTCCGGCGCCACGGTGACCGTCATCGCCCAGAACCAGGTGATGATGACTTCGGGTGCGGCGGTCGCCCGCCAGGTCGGCATCCTCGAACCGACCATCCGCCCGCAGGCGCGCTTCGCCGATGCCGGTCGCCAGCTCGACTGGGCCACGCTGGTCGACGAAGGCGCCGTCCAGCGCCTGACCGTCAGGCCCGAACAGGTTGGCCTCGAGCGCAGCGCGACGCCGTTCATCGAGTTGTGGTTCGGCTACCTGAACCATCCGGAAATCGGCCGTGCGATCCTCGGCGAAGCCGGCTGGCGCTCGCTGATGTCGCGCCTGGCCGAAGGCGAGCATGCCCTGTTCGTGATCCGCACCGGCGGCCGGGAGTCGTTCAAGGGCTCGGGCTTCGTGCGCGGCGGCATCTACGACCGCGTCCAGATCCGCCAGGGCCAGGACGCATTCACCTTCCGCGACCTCGACTACCTCAACCTCTACGGCGTCAGCGCCGCCGGCGCCCCCGCCTTCAGCGAGTCGGGCATCTTCATCGTGCGCTCTGCAGCCTTCTCCGGCGCCTTCCCGTGGAAGTTCATCTTCCTCGGCAACCGCGTCGACCGCGAGACCGGCGCGCGCACCTTCGTGAACTTCGACACCGAGTACTGGCTCGCCGACCGCTACCTGGAAGGCGGCCGCCCCGAAGTGAACAAACCCGATGCCCCCTGGGTGCGGGTATGGAAGACGCGCGCGGTGGAAATCGCCCTGTTCGCCGCCCTGCTCGTAGCGGTCGCCGCCATCTATGCGAACCGAGACACGCTCACCCGGCGCTCGACGCGCAAGAACAAATGGCCGGTCAACGTCTTCAAGTACGGCGCCTGGATCATCAGCATCGGCTTCGTCGGCTTCGGCCTGCTCGCCCAGCCCTCGATCACCCAGGTGCTGACCTGGTTCCACTCGCTGCTGTTCCAGTGGCAGTGGGAGCTGTTCCTGACCGACCCGTTCATCTTCCTGTTCTGGATCTTCATCATCGTCACCGTGTTCATCTGGGGGCGCGGGCTGTTCTGCGGCTGGCTGTGCCCGTTCGGCTCGCTGTCGGAGATGATCTACAAGGTCTCGCGCGCGATCGGCCTGCAGCGCTTCCAGTTCGCACTGCCGATGAAATGGCACAACCGCCTGAAATGGGTGAAGTACGGCGTGTTCTTCGGCCTGCTCGCGGTGTCGATGTTCTCGATCGGGCTGGCGGAGAAGCTCGCCGAAATCGAGCCGTTCAAGACCACCTTCCTCGTCGGCCTGTTCAACCGCAGCTGGCCCTACACCCTGTTCGCCGCCGGCCTGCTCGGCCTGTCGATCTTCATCGAGCGTCCGTTCTGCAAGTATCTGTGCCCGCTCGGCGCCGCGCTGGCGATGCCCTCGACCTTCCGCTGGTTCGGTCTGCGCCGCAAGCAGGAATGCGACAGCTGCAAGGCTTGCGCGAAGGGCTGCGGCTCGCTCGCGATCGACGACAAGGGCCGCATCGACCACCGCGAATGCATGCTGTGCATGGACTGCATGGTGCTGTACACCGACAACCATGTCTGCCCGCCGCTGGCCGACGAGCGCAAGCGCCGCGCCAAGGCCGGCCAGCCCCTGACGCCGATCGGGGCCGATGGCTACTACATCCCGATCACGCCCGTGCCCGCGCGGGCACCGAACGCCTGATCCGGCAAGGAGAGAATCATGGTCGATCCGCGCATGCTGACCGAACCGGTCCACCCCCCTTACGCAGCCGAAGGCAGCCTGCTCAAGCGTCTCGCCGCCGAAGCCTGGGACCACCTGTGGCCGTGGAGCCGCAGCGCCTTCCAGCGCCAGCGCGCGGTACAGGCCGCAAGTCTGGCGCTCGCCGCGGCGGCGAGCGTGGCCTGGATCCTCGCGGCGATGGGCCAGCTCAGCGCCGGCGCCATCATCGGCTGGTGGTTCGGCTGGAGCGTGTTCGAAGTGCTGGTGCGCCTGGGCGCCAAGCCCTACGTCAAGGAAGGCCCGTGGTGGGGGCGGCGCTACCGCCGCGCCAGCCGCATGGACATGGTGTGCTACGTCGGCTTCAAGAACCTGCTGATCGGCGCGGCGCTGTTCATCGGCCTGAAATCGGCCGGCCTGCTGCTGCTCTGAGCTCGGTGATGCCCCTGAACCACGCCCGGCGCCTGCGCGCACTGGCGGCCACCCTGCTTCTCGCGGTGCTCGGCCTCGTCGCCGGCGGCGACGCCCAGGCCGCGACGCTGCGCGTCGCCGCGGGGGAGTCGATCCAGGCCGCGATCGACCGCGCCCGGCCCGGCGACGTGGTCGAGATCGAGCGCGCACGCTACGCCGAGAACCTCCTCATCGCCCAGCCGCTGACCCTGCGCGGGCTCGACCGGCCGACGATCTCGGGCGGCTTCAAGGGCGACACGATCCGCATCACCGCCGAGGACGTCACCATCGAAGGCCTGATCGTGACCGACTCGGGCGACAGCCTGCGCGACCAGAACGCCGGCATCTACGTCTTTCCCGGCTCGCACCGCACCGTGGTGCGCAACTGCGACCTCGCCTACAACCTGTTCGGTCTCTGGATCGAGAAGGCCAACGACGTGCGCATCGAAGGCAACCTGATCACCGGCAAGCGCGACTACCAGTCCTCGCAGCGCGGCAACGGCATCCAGCTCTACAACACCCACCGCGCGCAGATCCTCGGCAACAACATCAGCTTCGTGCGCGACGCGCTCTACGTCGATGTCTCGCACGACGCCGTGTTCCGCGCCAACCGCCTGCACCACAGCCGCTACGGCACGCACTACATGAACGCCTACGACAACGTCTGGGAAGGCAACGACACCTGGATGAACCGCGGCGGGCTGGCGCTGATGGAAGTGCGCCGCCTCACCGTGCGCAACAACCGCGCCTGGGCCAATTCGGATCACGGCATCATGCTGCGCACGATCCAGGACTCGACCATCGAAGGCAACGTCGTCGCCGGCAACCAGCGCGGCTTCTTCATCTACGACGCCGAATACAACACCCTGCGCGGCAACACCGTGGTCGACAACGTCGTCGGCGTGCACCTGTGGGCGGGCTCGAAGAACAACGAAGTCGAAGGCAACGACTTCATCCTCAACCGCGAGCAGGTGCGCTACGTCGGCGCCCGCGACCTGCCCTGGGGCGAGCAGGCGGGCAACTACTGGAGCAACTACCTGGGCTGGGACCGCGACGGCGACGGCGCCGGCGACGTGCGCTACGAGGCCAACGACCTCGTCGACCGCCTGTCCTGGCGCCACCCGCTGATGAAGCTGCTGCTCGCCAGCCCGGCGGTGCAGACCCTGCGCCTGGTGGGCCAGCAGTTCCCGCTCCTGCGCGCGCCGAGCATCGTCGACCCGAATCCGCGCATGCAGCCGCACAACCCCGACTGGAGCCAATGGCGTGGCCGACACTTCCCCCGCCCCCAATGACGCCGCCGCGCCGCTGATCGCGGTGCGCGGCGTGCACAAGCACTACGGTCCGATCCGCGCCGTCGACGGCGTCGACCTGGAAATCCGCCGCGGCGAGCTGTTCGGCCTGATCGGCCACAACGGCGCCGGCAAGAGCACGCTGTTCAAGATGATGCTCGGCCTCATCCCCGCGACCGCGGGCGAGATCCGCATCGACGGCGCCCGCGTCGGCGGCGGCACCGGCGGCGAATTCCGCGCGGTGCGGCGCAAGCTCGGCTACCTGCCGGAGAACGTCGTCCTCTACGACAACCTCACCGGGCTGGAGACGCTGCAGTTCTTCGCCCGCCTGAAGGGAGTGCCCGCGGTGCGCAACGGCGAACTACTCGAGCGCGTCGGCCTCGCCCACGCCGCCCGCCGGCGCGTCCGCGAGTATTCGAAGGGCATGCGCCAGCGCCTCGGCTTCGCCCAGGCCCTGCTCGGCGACCCCAAGCTGCTGTTCCTCGACGAACCCACCACCGGCCTCGACCCGGAGGCGATCCGCGGCTTTTATACGATCCTGCGCCAGCTGAAGAGCGAAGGCGTGACCATCGTCATCACCTCGCACATCCTCGCCGAGATCCAGGAGCGCGTGGACCGGCTGGCGATCATGGCCGCCGGCAAGGTGCAGGCCAGCGGCACCGTGCAGGCGCTGCGCGAGCAGATGGACCTGCCGCTGTGGTTCGCCGTGCGCGTGGCGCCGGCCGACTTCGCCGCGGTGCGCGCCGCGCTCGGCCACCTGCCGGTGGGCGCGGTCGAGGCGCGCGACGACCACGTCGCGGTGCAATGCCGGCGCGAAACCAAGATGGCGGTGATCGTCGCACTCGCCGGCCTGGGCGGCACGGTGCTCGATCTCACCGTCCACGAACCTTCGCTCGAAGACGTGTTCTTCGGCTTTTCCGACTGAAAGGAGCAGGCATGGAGTTCGCGCAGATCGCCGCCATCGCCGGCAAGGAATTCTGGGACCGCATCCGCAACCGCTGGGTGCTGGCGGTGGCGCTGGTGTTCACCGCGTTCGCGCTGTCGATCGCCTACTTCGGCGCGGCCCAGCAGGGCGCGGTGGGTTTCCGCTCGATCGAAGTCACGATCGCCAGCCTGGTCAGCCTGGTGATCTACCTGATCCCGCTGATCGCGCTGCTGCTGGGGTTCGACGCCATCGTCGGCGAGCGCGAGCGCGGCTCGCTCGAACTCCTGCTGTCGATGCCGATCACCCGCGGCGAGCTGCTGCTGGGCAAGTACCTCGGGCTCGCCGCGGCGCTCGCCTTCTCCACCGTGGCGGGCTTCGGCCTCGTCGGCCTGGTGCTCTCCGCCCAGCTCGATCTGGCCGCGCTGTTCCATTACTTCGGCTTCATGGCGAGCTCGGTACTGCTCGGCTGCGCCTTCCTGAGCCTGGCGGTGATGCTGTCGGTGTTCGCTGCCGACCGCACCCGCGCTTCGGGGCTGGCGATCGCGCTGTGGTTCTTCTTCGTCCTCGTGTTCGACCTGCTGCTGCTCGGCGCGCTGGTGCTGAGCGGCGGGCAGTGGGGCGGCGAGGCCCTGCCCTACCTGCTGTTGCTCAATCCGGCCGACGTATTCCGCATCCTCAACATCTTCAGCCTCGACGACGTGCGCACCCTATATGGGCTGTCCACCGTGTTCCCGCCGGCGCTGGCCCGCCCCGGGCTGCTCGGCGCGGTCATGGCGGGCTGGATCGTCGGCCCGCTCGCACTCGCCGCCTGGCGCTTCCGCCGCTGAGCCCCCACCCCACGAGAAACGGAGAACCTCTTCATGTGCACTCATCAGCGCTGCCTTTCCCGCCGCCGCTTCCTGCTCGCTGCCGCGGCGAGCGGCCTGCTCGCCGCCTGCGGCCAGGGCGACGGCGGCAAAGCCGCGGTCGTCGCACGCGAAATCGAGCCCGGCACCAGTTGCGCCCTCGACGGCATGCTGCTCGCCGACTACCCCGGCCCCAAGGCGCAGATCCACTACGCCGGGGTAGCCGAGCCGGACTGGTTCTGCGACACCGTCGAGATGTTCAATATCTACCTCAATCCGGAACAGGCGCGGGCCATCGCAGCGATCTTCGTCCAGGACATGGGCCAGGCCGAGTGGAACGCCCCGCAGGGCCACTGGATCGACGCCAAGGCCGCATTCTACGTTTTCGGCTCGAAGCGCCTGGGCTCGATGGGCCCGACCGCCGCCTCTTTCGCCAACGAGGCCGATGCGAAAGCCTTCGCCGCCGAACACGGCGGCACCGTCCTGCGTTTCGATGAGGTCACCCCCGACCAGGTCGTCCTCGACGGCGGCGCCCTCCACGACCAGAGGATGTAAGGACCATGAACTCCATCTACGACGCCCTTTCACCGGACACCGCCGCCGAAGTGCAGCAGCTCGCGCGCCTGATCTACGAGACGCGGGAAAACCGCCGCGCGGTGCTCGCCGCCGCCGGTGCGAGCGATCCCGCACAACTGATCGAGCGCATCGCCGCCGGCGAGCTGGCCGAGCACCCCGCCTACGAGCACTACCTCGCCGCCCGCATCCTCGCCGACACGCACCAGGCCGCACGCCAGGCCATGGCCCAGCGCCTACAGGAGGTCAACGGCCGATGAACCTGCATCCCCTGCTCGCCGAGCACATTGCCGCCGACTGCGCCGAGGCGCTCGCCTGCCCGCCGCGGCTGACCCAGGACGCCCTCGTTCTGGACCTGAACAACGGCGTGTCGCTGACCATCCGCTATGCCGCGGCCGATGCCTATTCACTGCGCTGGCGCATCGACCCGGCGCCGGAAGGGGTGGAGCTGGGCATCGACACTGCACCGACCCATCCCGCGCTGGCAACGGTGCCGAACCATTTCCACCGTGCCGACGGCAGCGTCGTCGCCGATCCGGTCACGCGCACCGACGCCCCCCCGGAGGACAACCTGCGCCGGCTCGTCGTCGCCCTGCTGCGCGATCCGCAGCTCGGCGGCGGCCAGTGAGCGCCAGCAACCCGATGCGCAGGCTGCTGCTCGCCGGCGCCGTGCTCGCGGCGGGGGCCGGTGCCACGCTGTTCTGGCAGCACGGCCAGCGCGAGGCGAACGCCGTCGAGCCGCCGATCGACGATATCTGCGTGGTTCCGCCGACAACCCGGCCTTCCGCCCACGCCTACGACCCGGCCTCCGGGCGCGGCATCCATGAAGCGCGCCCGATCCCGACCGATGCCCGCTGCGCGGTGTGCGGCATGTATCCCGCGCGCTTCCCGCGCTGGGCGGCGCAGCTGATCTTCGCCGACGGCACCGCCCATTTCTTCGACTCTCCAGTCGATCTGTTCATCTTCCTCGCCGATCCCCGCCGTTTCGGCTCGACGCGCGACGCCGGGGAAGGCGCCGCACGCTACGTCGCGAACTTCGACGATGGCCGCTGGCTGGATGCGCGGACGGCGAGCTTCGTCCTCGGCTCCAGCATCCGCGGCCCGATGCGCGGCCCCGACCTGCCCGCGTTCGCCGACGCGGCCGCCGCCCAGGCCTTCATTGCCAGACACGGCGGCCGCCTGCTGCACTTCGACGAGGTCGATCTCGCGGTCGTCGACGGGCTGCGCAGCGCCAACCACGCCCATCACACCCACTGAAAGGCGGACACGGAGCCGCGCCGCGACGCCAGTGCCGTTGTTGCCCTGGCCGTCAACGCGAACAGGGCCCCGCAGGGCCCTGTTCGCGCTACAGACGGGAAACGCGTCCGGCTTACTTCGACTTCGCCACCATGTAGTCGACCGCGGCCTTGACTTCGTCGTCGCTCAGCGAGGTGCCGCCACCGCGTGCCGGCATCATTCCCTTCGCGCCGGTGAAGCCCTCGAGCGCATGCTTGTAGAGCGTTTCCTCGCCCTGGGCAATGCGCGGCGCCCACTCGTCCTTGTTGCCGGGCATCGGCGCACCGGCCACACCGGCGGCGTGGCACAGGGCACAGACTTTCTTGTACACCCCTTCGCCGACGGCATTGGCCGGGGCGGCAGGAGCGGCCGGCGCGGCCGCGACCGGCGCGGGGGCGGGAGCGGCGGCAGGCGCGGCAGGCGCACCCGAATCGGAACCACCACATGCGGCCAGCAGGACCGAAACCGCCGCGGCGAGGAGGAAGGGGGATTTGTTCATGGATAATCTCCGTTTTATCATGTCCAATCGCCGCGTGGGCACGGCGAATCTTTCGGACACTAGCAATTATCGGCGGCAATTGACTTGATGGGAATCAAATAGATCGTGTCGTGACTCGACCCCGATCACGCCATACGGATATGACTTCCAGCCCCCGCCTGTATGCTGGCCGCTTCGCTCCCTCACCCACCGGGGCGCTGCACTTCGGCTCTCTGGTGGCCGCCGTCGGCAGTTTTCTCGAGGCCCGCAGCCATCAAGGGCGCTGGCTGCTGCGCATCGAGGATATCGACACGCCGCGCTGCGTCCTGGGCGCCGCCGAGGGCATCCTCGCCACGCTCGAGCGCTTCGGCTTCGAATGGGACGAGGCCCCGATCTGGCAAAGCCGCCGCGGCGAAGCCTACGAAGCCGCCCTCGAGCAGCTGAAGGCACGCGGATTCGCCTATCCCTGCGCCTGCACCCGGCGCGATCTGGCCGCCGCCCCGGCCGCACGCGACGGCTCGCGCCGCTATCCCGGCACCTGCCGCGACGGCCTGCCGCCCGGACGCAGCGCGCGCGCCTGGCGCGTGCGCGCCGATGGACGGATCCACTTCATCGACGCGGTGCAAGGCCCGCAGGAGCTCGATCTCGCCGCCGACGCCGGGGACTACATCGTCCGGCGTGCGGACGGGTTGTTCGCCTACCAGCTCGCGGTCGTGGTCGATGACGCCGCTGCCGGCATCACCAACGTGGTGCGCGGCGCCGACCTGCTCGATTCGACCGCCCGCCAGATCCATCTCCAGAGCCTGCTCGGCGCACCGCGGCCGGAGTACGCCCACCTGCCGCTGGCGACCAACATCGCGGGCGAAAAGCTCTCCAAACAGACGCTGGCGCGCGCCATCGGCGACCGTCCTCCAGCCGCCGCCCTGGTGGCCGCACTGCGCTTTCTCGGCCAGAATCCCCCCGACACCCTCGCCCATGCCTCCCTGACCGAGCTCTGGCAGTGGGCGCGAGCCCATTGGTCACTTTCTGCCGTGCCGCGCTGCCGCCAGGCGGTCGCCAACGGTTTTTTTCGCTGACCCTGCCCTGCCGCGACCGGAGAACGTGCCGCCAGGACACCCCCCTTCGCCCGAGGACTCCCACGATGCACCCGAACGACATCAGCGCCGATCCCGCAGCCATCCGCCGCCTGCTCCAGGACAGCCGCAACATCGCGGTCGTCGGCCTTTCGCCCAAGCCCGCGCGGCCAAGCAACGAAGTGGCGCACTATCTGCGCGCCGCCGGCTACACCATCCTCCCGGTCAATCCGCTCCACGATGAAGTCATGGGCGAACGATGCTATCCGAGCCTGCGCGACGTTCCTCAGCCGATCGACATCGTCGACATCTTCCGCAAGCCCGAAGAAGTGATGCCGATCGTCGACGAGGCGATCGCCGTCGGCGCCCGCAGCGTCTGGTTCCAGCTCGGCGTGATCGCCCCGGAAGCGGCGGCCAGGGCCGCAGCCGCCGGCCTCGAAGTGGTGATGGATCGGTGCACCAAGATCGAGCATGCGCGCCTGCTCGCGCGCTGAACGCCTCAGTGCCGGCCGCGATAGCCGGCGATCCCGATCCCCAGCCGCAGCAGCTGGTAGGACAGCCAACTCAGGGCCCGGCGCAGGATCGGCTGGCGGCGCCAGTCGGCGGCGTTCAGCTCCCGGGCACCGGAGCGGATCGCCGCCTCCAGGCTCGCATGCAGCGCGCTGGCAAAGGCGACGTCATCGACCACGACGTTCGCTTCACGCGCCATCAGCAGGCTGAAAGGGTCGATGTTGCTCGAGCCCACGGTCGCCCAGTGGCCGTCGACCACCGCGACTTTGGCGTGCAGGTGGCTGCGGTGGTACTCGAACAGGCGGATGCCGCGCTCAAGGAAGAACGGGTACAGGGCACGGGTCGCGTAGGCCTGCATCGGGTGATCGGACACCCCTTGCAGCAGCAGAGTGATGCGCACTCCGCGCGCCGCCGCCTCGGCGAGCGTCTGGCGAAAACGCCGGCCGGGGAAGAAATAGGCGTTGGCAATGACGATTTCCTTTTCTGCGCCGGCGATCGCCTCGAGGTAGGCGTCTTCGATCGCGCGCCGGTAGCGCAGATTGTCGCGCAGCACGAAAGCGGCGCGGATGGTGCCGGCCGGAGCGCCGTACGGCGGCGCGAGCAGGGGAAGCGCTTCGCGCCGGCGAAAACTCGCCCACGCCACCAGCCGCCACAGGCGGTGGGCCGAGGCGACGATCGGCTCGAGCAGCGGCCCTTGCACATGGACCGCGTAGTCGTAACGCGGATGCGGGCCGCCCCCCGGCTCGAAGTCGTCGACGATGTTGATCCCGCCGACAAAGGCCTCCCGGCCATCGACCACCACGAGCTTGCGGTGCAGGCGGCGCAGGCGGTGGCGGCGCAGCGACAAGGGGCGCAGTTCGCGGCGATAGACCAGCACCTGCACTCCGGCCGCGGCGAGCTCGGGCATCAGCCCGGCGACGAAGCTGCGCGCACCGAAGCCGTCGACCATCAGCCGCACCACCACGCCACGCCCGGCCGCACGGCACAGGGCCGCGGCGATGCGCCGCCCGATGCGGTCGTTCTCGAAGATGTAGCTCTGCAGGAAAATCTCGCACCGGGCGCGATCGATCGCCGACTCCAGCGCGGGAAAATATTGCTCGCCGTTTTCCAGCAGCGCCACCGCGTTGCCGGCCAGAAAGCGCATCAGGACACCGGCTCCAGGTCGGCGGTGAGCGCGGCGTGATCCGAAATCCGCGCCCATGGCGCACCGTAGTGCACCTGCGCCTGACGGACGCGGAAGCCGCGCACGTAGATGCGGTCGAGGCGGAACAGCGGCAGCGTGCTCGGATAGCTGCGCGCCGGCCGCCCGCGACCGCTGCCGAACACTTCGGTGAGGCCGAGCCGGCGGCCGATCAACTCGTCGGCCCGGTTGTGCCAGTCGTTGAAGTCGCCGGCGATGATCAGCGGCGCATTGCCCGGCGCCAGCTGTTCCATGCGCTCGGCGAGCGCGGCCATCTGCCGCCGGCGGCTGCCCGCGATCAGCCCGAGGTGCACGCACACACAGTGCACCGGCACGTCGAACCGCGGCAGTTCGATCTCGCAGTGCAGCAGGCCGCGGCGCTCGAAGCGGTGGTCGGAGACGTCCTGGTTGGCAGCGCTGAGGATCAGGTGGCGGCTGAGGATGGCGTTGCCGTGGTGACCATGGTCGTACACCGCGTTGCCGCCATAGGCGGTCTGCTGCCAGGCGTCTTCGGCGAGGAACTCGTGCTGCGGCTGCAGCGGCCATTCCGGGTGGCGCGCCGGATGCCCCAGGTGCAGCCCCTGCACCTCCTGCAGGAAGACGAGATCGACGTCGAGGCTGCGCAGGCGTTCGCGCAGCTCATGCACCACCATGCGGCGGTTGAACTGCGAGAACCCCTTGTGGATGTTGTAGCTGCACACGCGCAGCGTCATGGCTGCCCGCCCCGGCGAAGCGCGGCCTCAGGACACCGCGAGCATGCGGTCGAGGGCGATGCGGGCAAGCTCGGCCTCGTGCGCGGGCACCTTGATCTGATTCACCACCTTGCCCTCGGCGAGGTTTTCCAGCGTCCATGCCAGGTGCTGCGGGTCGATGCGCTGCATCGTCGAGCACATGCACACCGTGGGCGCCATGAACTCCACGGTCTTGCCCTGCGGCTTCATCTCCTCGGCCAGCCGGCTGACGAGGTTGAGTTCGGTGCCGACCAGCCAGCGGGTATTGGCCGGCGCCGCGGAAATGGTGTTGATGATGTACTCGGTGGAGCCGACGTAGTCCGAATTGCGACAGACCTCGAGGCTGCTCTCCGGGTGCGAGATCACGAAGCCGTCCGGATGCTGCTTGCGCCAGCGCTCGATGTGGGCGGGCTGGAACATCTGGTGCACCGAGCAGTGCCCCTTCCACAGCAGGATCCTGGCGTTGTGGATCTGCTCGGGCGTGAGGCCGCCGTATTCGAGGTCGGGGTCCCACACCACCATCTGCTCGAGCGGAATGCCCTTCTTGAAGCCGGTCCACCGCCCCAGGTGCTGGTCGGGGAAGAACAGCACTTTCTCGCGCCGGGAGAACGCCCAGTCGAGGATCGTGGGCGCGTTGGTGGAGGTGCACACGATGCCGCCGTGCTCACCGCAGAAAGCCTTCAGGTCGGCCGCGGAGTTGATGTAGGTTACCGGCGCGACCCGCTCGTCGGGCGCGCCGAGCACTTCGCCCAGCTCGCGCCAGCAGCGCTCGACCTTGGCGAGGTTGGCCATGTCGGCCATCGAGCAGCCCGCGGCGAGGTCGGGCAGGATCGCGATCTGGCTCGGTTTGGACAGGATGTCGGCAACTTCGGCCATGAAGTGCACGCCGCAGAACACGATGTACTGGGCATCGGTCTGTGAGGCCAGACGGGCGAGCTTGAGCGAGTCGCCGGTGAGGTCGGCATGCTGGTAGACATCGGCGCGCTGATAGTGGTGGCACAGCAGCACCGCCTTGTCGCCGAGGCGGGCGCGGGCGGCGCGGATGCGCGCCTGGGCCTCGTCGTCGGCGAGCACGTTGAAGCGATCGAAGCTGATGGTGGCGGCTTGCATGATGCGAATCCTGCTCCTGGAGGAATTTCCGTTGACTCGGTGGAATTTCGGACCTGGCGGCAGACACTCCGTTCCGCCGGCGAAGCCCGCGCGATCGGTCAGCCCTGATGCCAGGGCAGGCCGGCGTGGCGCCAGCCGCCGATGCGGTTGCGCTGGCCATTGGCGTCACGGTCGCCCTCGAAGCCTTCGAGGACGTTGTAGCAGTTGCCGTAACCGGCGGCGCAGGCGGCCCGCGCCGCCGAATCGGAACGCACGCCCGAGCGGCAGAGGAACAGCACCAGCGCCTCGGAATCGACCTGGTGCTTGAGCTGCGCCATGAAGTTCGGGTTGTCCTGCATCGACGGATAGGATTTCCATTCGATCTCGACCGCGCCGGGCACGCGCCCGACCCAGTCGAGTTCGGCGCGGGTGCGCACATCGACCAGCCTGGCGCCGGGGGCGAGCTGCCACACTTCCCAGGCTTCGCCCGGCGTCAACGCGCCCTGGTAGGGCAGGCCGAAATTTTCGGCGCGCTCGTGCGCCAGGGACAACAGATCCGACAGGGTTCCCATTCGAACATCCGTCTAGAATTGCGAATTGCCGAAGTATAGCGCGTCCGCCCCACCGTTCCCCATGCCCCTCCCCGCCCCCATCGCCCCCTCCCCGCCCCCCGGCGACACCGACGCCGCACGCAGCCGCGACATCCAGCGCGCGACGCTGACCGCGATCCTGACCAATGCCACCCTCACCCTGGGCCAGGTCCTCGTCGGCCTGTTCGCCAACGCCTTCAGCCTGGTCGCCGACGCCGCCCACACCCTGTCCGACCTGGTGACCGATTTCATGGTCCTGATCGCCGGACGGCGCGGCGCGGATCCGGCCGACACCGCCCACCCTTACGGCCACGACCGCATCGAGACGGTCACCACGATGGTGCTGGGCGCGGTCCTCGCCGCGGTCGGCATCGGATTCCTGTGGAGTTCGGGCGTCCGCCTGCAGAACATGGCCGCCGCGCCGCCGCTGCACCCCGCGGCGCTGGCGATGGCGCTACTCACCCTGGGCGCCAAGGAAGGGCTGTTCCGCTTCACCCTGGCGGCCGCACGCCGGCTGCGGGCACCGATGCTCGAAGCCAACGCCTGGCATGCGCGCTCGGACGCGGCGTCTTCGCTGGTCGTGGCCGCCGGCATCGGCGGCAGCCTGGCGGGCTACCCTTTTCTCGAACCGCTCGCTGCCGCCGTGGTCGGCTTCCTGATCCTGAGCATGGGACTCAAGCTGGCGTGGAAAGCGGTCCGCGAACTGATCGACACCGGCCTGCCGGAGGAAGAACTCGCCCGCCTGCGCCACACGATCGAAACCACGCCGGGAGTGATCGGCCTGCACGACATGCGCACCCGGCGCATGGCCGGGCGCGTGCTGTGCGACGCCCATGTTCAGGTCGACCCCCGGCTCACCGTGTCCGAAGGCCATCGCGTCTCCGACGCGGTCTATCTGCGGGTGCGCAGCGCCCATCCGGAAGTCCGCGACGTGCTGGTGCACATCGACCCCGAGGACGATGCCGACCTGCAGGCCGCGCCCCCCGGCCCGCTGCCCGAGCGGGCCGAGATCCTGGACGAGGTGCGCACGCTGCTCGGCGCCGACGCGCCGGCGCCGAAACGGGTGCAGATCCATTACCTCGGCCAGCGTGTGGAAGTCGAGATCATCCTCGCCACGCCGCTCGCCCCTGCGGCGCTGGACGCCCTCGCCCGGCGCCGGGAAGCCTGCCTCCGCTCCCACCCCCGCTACCGTGCGATCCGCGTCTATTGCCAGCTCGCACCATGACGGGGCGCGACGCTCTGCAGGAGCACCGATATGGTGCGCACGGCATCGCCAACCGGCACCGCTTTCGGGCATTTCCCTTGTGGCACAATGTCCGACGAACTAAAACGAACTTGGCACGCTTAGTGCTTAAACCTTTTCACCCGAATCCTGGCGCATCGCCCTCCGGCCGCTGCTCCACCCGCTCAACGCAATCAAAACGCCTCATCTCACCAGGAGTGAACATGAACGCCCAAGACGTCATGAAGCTGATCCAGGAAAACGAAGTGCGCTTCGTCGACCTGCGCTTTACCGATACCCGCGGCAAGGAGCACCACGTCGGCCTGCCGGTTTCGGCCTTCGAGGAAGATCACTTCGAGCACGGCCACCCCTTCGACGGCTCTTCCCTGGCGGGCTGGAAAGGCATCCAGGCCTCCGACATGGTCCTGCTGCCCGAAGCCGGCTCGGCCTACATCGACCCCTTCTTCGACGAAACCACGCTGGTGCTGACCTGCGACGTCATCGAGCCGTCCGACGGCAAGGGCTACGACCGCGACCCGCGCTCGATCGCCAAGCGCGCCGAGGCCTACCTGAAGAGCACCGGCATCGGCGACACCGCCTTCTTCGGCCCCGAACCCGAGTTCTTCATCTTCGACTCGGTCGAATGGTCGGTCGACATGTCGGGCGTGTATAGCAAGATCATTTCCGAAGAGGCCGCCTGGTCCACCGCCGACAAGTTCGAAGGCGGCAACACCGGCCATCGTCCGCGCGTCAAGGGCGGCTACTTCCCGGTGCCGCCGGTCGACAGCCTCAACGACGTGCGCGCCGCGATGGTGCTCGCCCTCGAAGCCTGCGGCGTGCCGGTCGAAGTGCACCACCACGAAGTCGCCAACGCCGGCCAGTGCGAGATCGGCACCAAGTTCAGCACGCTCACCCAGCGCGCCGACTGGACCCAGGTGCTCAAGTACATCGTGCACAACGTCGCCCACCAGTACGGCAAGACCGCCACCTTCATGCCCAAACCCATCGTCGGCGACAACGGCTCGGGCATGCACGTCCACCAGTCGATCTGGAAGGACGGCCAGAACCTGTTCGCGGGCAACGGCTACGCCGGCCTGTCGGAGACCGCGCTGTACTACATCGGCGGCATCATCAAGCACGCCCGCGCGCTCAACGCCATCACCAACCCCGGCACCAACTCGTACAAGCGCCTGGTGCCGCACTACGAAGCCCCGACCAAGCTCGCCTACTCGGCGCGCAACCGTTCGGCCTCGATCCGCATCCCCTACGTCGCCAACCCGAAGGGCCGCCGCATCGAGGCGCGCTTCCCGGACCCCCTGGCCAACCCCTACCTCGCCTTCTCGGCCCTGATGATGGCGGGCCTGGATGGGATCCAGAACAAGATCCACCCGGGCGATCCGGCCGACAAGAACCTGTACGACCTGCCGCCGGAAGAGGACGCGCTGATCCCGACCGTGTGCACCAGCCTCGACCAGGCGCTCGAGTACCTCGACAAGGACCGCGAGTTCCTCACCCGCGGCGGCGTGTTCTCGAACGACTTCATCGACGCCTACATCGCGCTCAAGATGGAAGAAGTCGACCGCATGCGCATCACCACCCACCCGGTGGAGTTCGACATGTACTACAGCCTGTGATCTCCGGATTGCACCAAGGTCGAAAAGGGACGGGCATTGCCCGTCCTTTTTTTCTGGGGTCTAATCGGCCTTCATTCCGCAAGGGGCAGGGAGTCCGCCAGACGGCCTGTCCGCCGACGGCTTCCCGGAAACACGCATGCGACCGTTCCGACTCCTTCCGCTGTTCCTGTTTGCGAGTGCGAGCACTCTGGCCCACGCCGAGGTCTACAAGTGCATCGACGCCAGCGGCCGGGTGACCTATACCAACGATCACACCCTGGCACGCAACTGCGTCCGCCTGCAGTCCGACCAGGCCGTCTCCTCGGTGCCGGCCCCGACGTCACGCCCGGCCGCAGGCGCCGCACCGGCGGCCGCCTTTCCGCGGGTGAATCCGGCCGACCAGCGCGCACGCGACGACACCCGGCGCCAGGTTCTGGAGAACGAGCTGAGCACCGAGGAAAGCGCGCTCGCCGCAGCCGAGAAGGCGCTCGCCGAACAGGAAGCGGTCCGTTTCGGCGGCGAGCGCAACTATCAGAAGGTGCTCGACCGCCTGCAGCCGTTCAAGGACAAGGTCGAACTGCACAAGCGCAACATCGAAGCGCTGCGCCGGGAGATTTCCGCTCTTCGATGACCCCGGCCTGGCGCGTATCTTGCATGTCGATTGGAAGACTCCCAGGACGCGCTCATGTCACCTCCTCCTTCCGCCAGTGGTCCTTTCGCCGGACTCGAGCTGCTGTCTTCCGCCGTCGTCCTCGTCGATGGACGGCAGCTCATCCGCTACATCAATCCCGGCGCGGAAAACCTGTTCGCGATCAGCCAGCGCAAGCTGCTCGGCCAGCCCCTCGCCCGCCTGCTCGGCGCCCCGCCCGGGCTGGGCGCCGCCCTCGACAACGCCCTGCGCACCAACTGGAGCTATACCGGGCAGGACCTGACGATCGGCCGCAGCGGCGCCGAACCGATCCGGCTCGACTGCACGGTGACCCCGGTGGAAGCCGCCGGCGTGCGTCTGCTGCTCGAGTTCCGCCCGATCGACGCCCAGCTGCGCGTCGCCCGCGAGGAGCAGCTGCTGCACCAGCAGCAGGCCAACCGCGAGCTGATCCGCAACCTCGCCCACGAGATCAAGAACCCGCTCGGCGGCATCCGCGGCTCGGCCCAGCTGCTGCAGCACGAACTCGACGACCCGCAGCTGCGCGAATTCACCGACGTCATCATCGCCGAAGCCGACCGCCTGCAGGAGCTGATGAACCGCCTGCTCAGCTCCCACAGCATGATGCGCCCCGCGCCGCTCAACCTCCACGACGTCCTCGAGCGCGTGCGCCGGCTGATCCTCGCCGAGTTCCCCGCCCTCGACATCCACCGCGACTACGACCTCAGCCTGCCCGAACTCACCGCCGACCGCGAACAGCTGATCCAGGCCGTGCTCAACATCGTGCGCAATGCCGCCCAGGCGCTCGGCGGCAGCGGCGAGATCCGCCTGCGCACCCGCATCGCCCGCCAGGTCACGCTCGCCAAGCGCCGCTACAAGCTGGCACTGGAATTGCAAGTGATCGACAACGGCCCCGGCATCCCGGCGGAAATCCGCGACAAGATCTTCTACCCGCTGGTCTCGGGGCGGGACGGCGGCAGCGGACTGGGACTTTCCCTGGCGCAGAGCTTCATCGAGCAACATCAGGGCATGATCGACGTAGATAGCCGCCCGGGGCGGACCTGCTTCACGATCCTGCTGCCGATTACCGACCGCGCCTGAACGCGGTTCCGGCCCGCCTGCCCGGCCGCAACCGCGTTCAGGGCGCACCACAATAGTGCATACGAAAATGAATACCGTCTGGATCATCGATGACGACCGCTCGATCCGCTGGGTGCTGGAAAAAGCCCTCGGCCGGGAAGGCATCGAGCACCTCAGCTTCAGCTCGGCGCACGACGCCCTCGCCGAACTCGAGCGCGTGCCGCAGCCTCCCGCGGTGCTCCTGTCCGACATCCGCATGCCCGGCGAATCCGGCCTCAACCTGCTGGCGAAGGTGAAAACCCGCTACCCCCAGCTGCCGGTGATCATCATGACCGCTTATTCCGACCTCGACAGTGCGGTGGCGGCTTTCCAGGGCGGCGCGTTCGAATACCTGCCCAAGCCTTTCGACGTCGATCAGGCGGTGGCGCTGGTGCGACGCGCCCTCGAGCAAGGCGCGCACCACAACGGTGCAGCCGAGGAAACTCCGCTCGCGCCGGAAATCCTCGGCCAGGCGCCGGCGATGCAGGAAGTGTTCCGTGCCATCGGCCGCCTCGCCCATTCCCACGCCACGGTGCTGATCAACGGCGAGTCGGGCAGCGGCAAGGAGCTGGTCGCGCGCGCCCTGCACCGCCACAGCCCGCGCCGCGACGCTCCCTTCATCGCGATCAACACCGCGGCGATTCCGCGCGACCTGCTCGAATCCGAACTGTTCGGCCACGAGCGCGGCGCGTTCACCGGCGCCGCCACCCAGCGCCGCGGCCGCTTCGAGCAGGCCGACGGCGGCACCCTGTTCCTCGACGAGATCGGCGACATGCCCGCCGAGCTGCAGACGCGGCTGCTGCGCGTCCTGTCCGACGGCCACTTCTACCGCGTCGGCGGCCAGCAGCCGATCCGCGCCAACGTCCGGGTGATCGCCGCCACTCACCAGGATCTCGAAGAGCGCGTGCATCGGGGCCTGTTCCGCGAAGACCTGTTCCATCGCCTCAACGTCATCCGCCTGCGCCTGCCGCCGCTGCGCGAACGCCACGAGGACATCCCGCTGCTGGTGCGCCATTTCCTCCAGCGCAGCGCGCAGGATCTCGGCGTCGAGCGCAAGCGCATTTCCGACACCGCACTCGAGTACCTGCAGAGCCAGCCCTTCCCCGGCAACGTCCGCCAGCTCGAGAACCTGTGCCACTGGCTGACGGTGATGGCGCCGGCCCAGATCGTGGAAGTGGCCGATCTGCCGCCGGAAATGCGCGACCAGCCCGGGCGCGAAACGCCGACGAGCTGGCTCGAAGGCCTGGGCACGGAAACCGACCGCCTGATCGCCGCCACCCCCGGCAAAGTGTTCGAGCGCCTGACCCACGAGTTCGAGCGCACCCTGATCCGGCGCGCCCTCGCCGCCACCGGCGGCCGCCGCATCGAGGCCGCCCACCTGCTGGGAATCGGCCGCAACACCATCACCCGCAAGATCCAGGAACTCGGCATGGACGAGGAGCGCGGCGCGGACGGCGCCCCGCACTGAAGCCGGTGCGCCGCCGCTAGGCTGGGAGCCGGCGGCGGCGCGGGCGCCCCCCCTGCGCCTTCCGCGCCCCGGGCTCGTGCGCTGCCGCGGGATGACGGATAATGCCGCTTCTGCTTTCTCCGCCGGATCACTGTCTTGCCGCCCGCCGCCTCTTCGTTCCCCGCCCCGCCGTCGATGCCCACCTCGCCCCAGGCCGGCGAACACCTCGACGCCCTCGCCACCGGCCTCGGCAGCCTGGCGAGCGCGTTCGAGATCCGCTGGGTGGCCGAGTGCGCTTCGACCAACAGCGCGCTGCTCGACGCCCCCCCGGCCGATGATGGCCGCATCCATGTGCTCGTCACCGACCGCCAGCGCGCCGGACGCGGACGCCGCGGCCGGCCGTGGCTGTCGTGGGGCGACGCCAGCCTGACCTTCTCGGCGCTGTGGTGCTTCCCCCCCGGCGCCCCGGCGCCCGCCGGCTTGTCGCTGGTCGCCGGCCTGGCGCTCGCGCGCGCGCTGGAGCACCTCGGCGTGCCCGGCGTGCAGCTCAAGTGGCCGAACGACGTGCTGGTCCACGGCGCCAAGCTCGCCGGCATCCTGGTCGAATTGCTCCCCGGGCGCGGACGCACCCGCGCTGCGGTGATCGGCATCGGCATCAACCTGCGCCTGCCGGCGGACATCGATCTGCCCGCATCGATCCCGGTCACCGCGCTCGACCGGGTTCTCGAACAGCCCCCCGGCTCCCCCCCGCCGACCCGCAGTGCCGTGCTCGCCGCCGTGCTCGGCGAACTCCACCCGCTGCTCGACATTTTCGCCGCTGCCGGTTTCCCCCCCCTGCGCAGCGCCTGGCAGCAGCGCAACGCGTTCGCCGATCTGCCAGTCTGCATCAGCGGCGAAAACGACACCCTCACCGGCCTCTGCGCCGGCGTCGACGCCGATGGCGCCCTGCTGCTGCGGACCGGACACGGCGTCCAGCGCGTGCTCGCCGGCGACGTTTCGCTGCGCCCGGAGCCGCCCGGAGCCGGCACATGATCCTGCTCATCGACGCCGGCAACACCCGCGTCAAGTGGCGCGTCGTCGCCGCCGCCGAGCCGCTGCAGGCGCTCGACGAAGGGGCGCTCGCACGCGACCGGCTCGCCGCACTCACCGCCGTCCGCAGCCGCCATCCCGGCCTGCGGCGCGCGTTCGGCTGCAACGTCGCCGGCGCCGAAGTCGCCGCCGTCATCGCCCGCGCCTGCACCGGGCTGGCCCTCGACTGGCTGCGTCCGAGCGCCGCATGCTGCGGCGTACGCAACCTCTACGAGGACCCGGCCCGGCTCGGCGCCGACCGCTGGGCCGCCCTCATCGGCGCCCACCGCCTGCACCCGCACGCCTGCCTGGTGGTGAGCGCCGGTACCGCGACCACGGTCGACCTGCTTGCCGCCGACGGCGACTTCCTCGGCGGCCTGATCCTGCCCGGCGTCGAGCTGATGCAGCAGGCCCTGGCCCACGGCACGGCGCAGCTGCCGCTGGCCGAAGGCCGTTTCACGCCGACGCCCCGGCGCACCGTCGACGCCATCCGCTCGGGCTGCCTGCAGGCCCAGGCCGGCGCCGTCGAGCGCATGTTCCGCCAGATCGCCGGGGAGCCGCAGGCGCTGTGCCTGCTCGGCGGCGGCGCCGCCGACAGCTTCGCCGGGCTGCTCGAAATTCCGCTGCGCCGGGTGGACAACCTGGCGCTGTCCGGCCTCGGCGCGCTCGCTGCCGCACACGACGGACACTGAACCACAACGCATCCGCGAAGGGAGAACACACGATGGAAGCCACCCGCATCTTGCTCGACGCCGCCGACATTCCGACCCACTGGTACAACGTCGTCGCCGACCTGCCCACCCCACCCGCCCCGCCGCTGGGCCCCGACGGCAAACCGGCCACGCCCGAGCAGATGGGGGCGATCTTCCCCGGCGCCATCCTCGAACAGGAAATGAGCGCCCAGCGCTGGATCGCCATTCCCGAGGAAGTGCGCGAAATCTACCGCCTGTGGCGGCCCAGCCCGCTGGTGCGCGCGGTGCGCCTGGAACAGGCGCTGGGCACCCCGGCGAAGATCTTCTTCAAGTACGAAGGCGTCTCGCCGGCCGGCTCGCACAAGCCCAACTCGGCGGTGCCGCAGGCCTATTACAACCGCCAGGCCGGCATCAAGCGCCTGACCACCGAGACCGGCGCCGGCCAGTGGGGCTCGTCGATCGCCTTTGCCGGGCAGATGTTCGGGCTGGAGGTGCGCGTCTACATGGTCAAGGTCAGCTACGGGCAAAAACCCTATCGCCGGCTGATGATGCAGACCTGGGGCGCGGAAGTGTTCGCCAGCCCGTCCGCGCTCACCGACACCGGCCGCCGCCTGCTCGCCGAGGATCCCGACAACCCGGGCTCGCTCGGCATCGCGATCTCGGAAGCGGTGGAAGAGGCCGCCAGCCGCGCCGACACCAACTACACCCTGGGCTCGGTGCTCAACCACGTGGTGCTGCACCAGAGCATCATCGGCCTGGAAGCGAAGAAGCAGTTCGACAAGGTCGGCCTCTACCCCGACATCGTCATCGGCCCCTGCGGCGGCGGATCGAGCTTTGCCGGCATCGCCTTTCCCTTCCTCGCCGACCGTGCCGCCGGCGACCGGCGCGCGCAGGATCTGCGCTGCATCGCGGTCGAACCGACCTCGTGCCCGACCCTGACCAAGGGCCAGTACGCCTACGACTTCGGCGACGCGTCGGGCTTCACGCCGCTGATGAAGATGTACACGCTGGGCCACAACTTCATGCCGCCGGGCATCCACGCCGGCGGCCTGCGCTACCATGGCGACTCGCCGCTGGTATCGCAGCTGTTCCACGAAGGCCTGATCGAAGCCGCCGCCGTGCCCCAGCTCGCCACCTTCGAGGCCGGCGTGCAGTTCGCCCGCGCCGAAGGCATCATCCCGGCGCCGGAGTCCTGCCATGCGATCCGCGCGGCGATCGACGAGGCGCTCGCGTGCAAGGCGCGCGGCGAAAGCAGGACCATCCTGTTCAACCTCACCGGCCACGGACATTTCGACATGAGCTCGTTCGAGCGCTACTTCTCCGGCCAGCTCGAAAACTACGACTACCCGGCCGACGCCGTCGCCGCCTCGCTCGCTCATCTGCCCCGGCTGGGCTGACCAAAGCCTGCCGGCAGAAGCCACCGCGCGGGCAAGACCGGACGAATGACGAACGTGCGCCTCCTGATCATCCTGCTGCTGTTGCTCAACGCCCTCGCCCTCGCCGCCATCCGCGGCGGGCTGGGCGGCGCCGCAGCGCGTGGAGAGGCGGAGCGCCTCGCCGCCCAGCTCGCCCCCGAGCGCATCCGGCTCGCCGGTGACGCCGTAGCGCAGCCCGCCGCCGGCGACACCGAAGCCGTCCCCCGCACAGCGGTCCCGGCCACCGATGGGCTGCCGCCTGCCGAAGAAGCCGGACACGCCGCCGCGGCCGCCGATGAACCCGTCGCCGGGAGCGACCCAGCCGGCGACTCCGCCCCGCCTCCTCCCGCCTGCCTGGCCTGGGCAGAGCTCGGCGAGGAAGAGGCCGCACGGCTCGCCGACCGGCTGCGCGAGCAAGGGGTGGAGCCCGTTCGCCACGCCGACTCCCGGATCGAAGCCTGGTGGGTGCGCATCGCCCCCGCACGCAACCGCAGCACCGCCGAACAGCACGAGCGCAGGCTGCGCGCCCAAGGCATCCGCGACACCTTCATCGTCCAGGAAGCCGGTCCCAGCCAATTCGCGATCTCGCTCGGCGTATTCAAGACCGAACGCCGCGCCCACCGGCTACTCGAGCAGCTCTACGCCAAAGGCATAGACGACGCCGCCATCGAGCCGCGCACCCGAACCGTCTACCGGATCGAGGCCCGGCTCCCGCCCGCCGCCGTATCCGGAATCGAATCGGCTGCGGGCGGCTTCGAGCAGCACCGCCGGAGCTGCGAAGCCCTCCCCTCGAACACCGACTGAAGCACGGCTACGCCCTATGTCCGAACCTTCCTTCCGTCCTTTCATTGTCGGTCTCACCGGCGGCATCGGCAGCGGCAAGAGCGCGGCGGCCGAGCGCTTCGCCGCACTCGGTGCGAGCATCGTCGACACCGACCGGATCGCACATACCCTGACCGCAGCGGGCGGCGGTGCCATCGAGGCGATCCGCCGCAGCTTCGGCAACGCCCTGATCGCCGCCGACGGCAGCCTCGACCGGGCGGCGATGCGCTCGCGGGTGTTCGCCCACGCCGAGGCGCGACAGCAGCTCGAGGCGATCCTCCATCCGCTGATCCGCGACGAAAGCGCGCGCCTGTGTCGCGCGGCCAACGGCCCTTACGTGATCCTCGCGGTTCCCCTGCTGGTCGAGTCGGGCCGCTATCGCGAGCGCTGCGACCGCATCTGCGTGGTGGACTGCCCCGAAACCCTGCAGATCGAACGGGTGATGGCGCGCAGCGGCCTGCCCGAGAGCCAGGTCCGGGCGATCATGGCGGTGCAGGCCAGCCGCGCGGACCGTCTCGCCGCAGCCGACGACATCATCGACAACAGCGGCTCGCTCGCCGCGCTCCAGCGCCAAGTGGACGCTCTGCACTCGGCCTACTGTGCCGCCGCCGCGCGCCCTTGAGGCGGCGGCGCGGCGCCCGGCGGACGACAGGCGCTGTGCTATCATCGGCCGAATTTTCGAGGGCGCGAAACTTGCGGATAGAGTGCAGTGATTAGCTACGAATATCCTCTCAACGAACGCATCCGCACCCTGCTGCGTCTCGAGGATCTGTTCCTGAAGCTCGGGCACTTCTGCACCAGCGATGCCCCGCAGGACCATCACGTCGCGCTGTTGACGATCTTCGAGACACTGGAAGTGGCGGGGCGCGCCGACCTGAAGGTCGATCTCGTGCAGGAACTCGAACGCCAGCGCCAGATCCTGATGTCCTTCCGCGACAACCCCGACATTTCGGAAGAAGCCCTGTCCGGCGCACTCTACGAAATCGAGCAGGCTTCTTCCGGGCTGCTGGCGATGGCGGGAAAGATCGGCCAGTACCTGCGCGAGAACGAATGGCTGATGAGCATCCGCAGCCGGGCCGCGATTCCCGGTGGCGTGTGCCAGTTCGACCTGCCCTCCTACCATTACTGGCTGAACCGCGACCCCGAGGCGCGGCGCCGTGACCTGGCGACCTGGATGCAGCCGATGACGCCGATCCGCGACGGCATCGAGATCGTGCTGCGCCTGCTGCGGGCGAGCAGCCGCCCCGAAACCCATCTGGCGCGCAACGGTGCCTTCCAGCTGACGATGGCCGGACGCAGCGCACAGATGGTGCGCCTGCGCCTGGCCCCGGCCGAAGCGGCGGTGCCCGAGATCAGCGCCAACAAGTACGCACTGAACATCCGCTTCATGCTCCCCGAAACGATCGCCCGCCCGCGCCAGGCCGAGCGCGATGTTTCCTTCGAACTCGCCTTCTGCAGCTTGTGACGCCTTCCCGCCCGCCTTCCCGTCCATCACCGCGCGCATGCCGGCCCTGCCCATGAACCCCGCAATGAACGACACGATCCGCACGGTCAACTGCCCCAGCTGCGGAAAACCGGTCGCCTGGCAGGCCGAAAGCCGCTACCGGCCGTTCTGCTCGGCCCGCTGCCGCCAGCTCGACCTCGGGGCCTGGGCCTCGGAGGCGTACCGCGTCCCGACTTCGCCGCCGGACGGCGACAGCACCGGCGGCGATCACCGCCTCCCCGGCAGCACCCCAGGCCGCTGAGGCCGAACGCTCAGTCCGCCACTGCCCAGGCCCCGCGGATCGCGGCGATGCCGTGGGCACCGGCCTCCCGGGCCGGCTCCATGTCTTGTTCCCCCAGCCCCCCCAAGGCGAACACCGGCACCGGCAGACCTGCCGCCAGACCGGCGAACCCCGGCCAGCCCAATGCCGGCTCACCGGGATGGGTCGCGGTCGGCCGCACCGGGCCGAGCAGCGCGTAATCCAGCCCGAGGGCAGCAGCATGTTCGAGCTCGGCGCGCGAATGGCACGAGGCCCCCACCCATTCAAATCCGGGCCGAGCACTCGTTGCCATCAGGCGATCCGCCGGCAGGTGAACGCCATCCGCGCCGAGGCGCTGCGCCAGCCCGGCGTCGGCGTTGATCAGCAGCAGCCCGCCGTGGGCATGGACGCGCGCCAGCGCCGCGCGCGCGAAGTCTTCGCGCGTTGCCGGGTCGAGCCCGCGCTCGCGCAGCTGCACCAGCCGCAGTCCGCATCCCAGCGCCCGCTCCAGCGCGGTGAGCTGGGCATCGACGCCGACCTGCGCCGCCCGGGTAATGCCCATCATGCGCGGCAGGCGCAGCGCTTTCAGAATCGGCCCGTTGGCCGGCAGCATGGGCTCGGGCGCCGCCTCTCCGGGGCGAATCCAGGCCAGCGCGCGGTGCACCTTGTCGTCGAGCTCGCCTTCCCAGGCGGCCACCTCGAAAAAGTGCAGGCGCACATGGGCGTGCTCGTAGCGGTGCTCGCGCAGCAGCCAGGGACGCAGGCGGGTGACGCGGATGCCGAGTTCCTCGTCGAGCTCACGGCACAAGGCCTGCGCCGGGGTCTCGCCCGGCTCCACCTTGCCGCCGGGGAATTCCCAGTAGCCGGCATACACGGTTTCCGGCGCGCGCTGACCGAGCAGATAGGCGCCATCGGCGCGCAGCAGCACTCCGGCGGCCACGTCCACCCGCTTGCGCGTCATCGCCCGCGCCCGTCGTTTTCGAGCCGGCCGGCGTGATCACGGGCGAACTGCCAGGCCACCCGCCCCGAGCGCGAGCCGCGCATCAGCGCCCACTGCAGCGCCTCCTGGCGGGCGGCGACGATCGCCTTTTTCGGCACGCCGAACGCCTTCAGCCAGTGAGCGACGATGTCGAGATACTGGTCCTGGGTGAAAGGATAGAAGGAGACCCACAACCCGAAGCGTTCCGAGAGCGAGATCTTCTCCTCTACCGCCTCGCCCGGATGGACTTCACCATCGAGGTGACGCGCCTGCAGGTTCTCGTCGTGATACTCAGGCATCAGGTGGCGGCGGTTCGAAGTCGCATAGACCAGGACGTTGTCCGACAGCGCCGCTACCGAGCCGTCGAGCACGCTCTTCAAGGCCTTGTAGGCATCCTCGCCTTCCTCGAAGGACAGGTCGTCGCAAAACAGGATGAAGCGTTCCGGACGGCCGGCGAGGAGGTCGACGATGTCCGGCAGGTCGACGAGGTCGGCCTTGTCCACCTCGATCAGGCGCAGCCCCCGTGCTTCGTACTCGTTGAGCAGCGCCTTCACCAGGGAAGACTTGCCGGTTCCGCGGGCACCGGTCAAGAGGACGTTGTTGGCGCGGCGCCCGGCAAGGAACTGCCGGGTGTTGCGGTCGATCCGCGCTTTTTGCTCATCGACATCGTGCAAATCCTTGAGGGCGATGCGATGGGGCTGGCGTACCGGCCTGAGCTCGCTGCGGCCGTGGCGGCGCTGCCAGCGGAAAGCGGTCGCCGCGGCCCAGTCGGGGGCGCGCAGCGGCCCGGGCAAAAGGGCTTCGAGGCGCTCGAGGACACATTCGGCGCGGCTCAGCAGATCGGTGAATTCATTCATGGTCGTGCTCGCCGGAGTCGTCCCGGCTCGTCCGTCCGGGCCGGGAGCGCTTCGGCCACGTGCTCCAGACCATCAGCGCGAGCAGCAGCAGGGCGAGCCCGGCCTCGAGCAGGATCAACCACATCGCGCGCCTCCGGGCTCCGGTCCGCGACCGGATATACTGGAAAATTGAAAGCTTTCGAGTTTAACCGATCCGCCCCATGATTCAGCCTCTTGCGCGCTACTTTGCCGCAGCCTTGGTGACCGGCCTGCTCGCTGCCGGCTGCGCCCACCAGCCTGCCCCCTCCGCGGCCGATACGCCATCCTGCCCGCCGCCAGCGCCCTGTCCGAGCTGCCCGGTCTGTCCCGCTCCGGCCCAGCCCCCCGCGGCAGCCCCTGTGCCGCCGGCTCCCGCGCTACAAGTCGGCCGCTGGGAAGAACTCCCCGGCTGGAAGGAGGACGATCCCTCCGCGGCCTGGCCCGCCCTGCGCCATTCCTGTTCCACCCTGCGCCGGCAGCCGCCCTGGCAGAAGGTCTGCGAAGCCGTATCGGACATCGGCCCAGCTCCGTCGGGAAGCAGCGCGCGGCGTTTTTTCGAGCATCATTTCGTCCCCTGGCGCGTGCTCAATCCCGACGGCAGCACCACCGGCCTGGTCACCGGGTATTACGAACCCCTGATCCGCGGCAGCCGCACGCGCAGCGCGCGCAGCGCCTGGCCGATCCACGGCGTACCCGCGGACATGCTGACGATCGAACTCGGCGACGTGCATCCCGAACTCAAGCACCTGCGCCTGCGCGGCCGCCTGATCGGGAACAAAGTCCTGCCCTACTGGAGCCGCGAAGAATTTAGCGCACGAGCGGAGCACATCCCCGCGCCGGTGCTGCTGTGGGCCGACGACCCGCTCGATCTGTTCTTCCTCCAGGTCCAGGGCTCGGGCCGGGTGCAGCTTCCCGACGGCAGCATGGTCCGTGTCGGCTACGCCGATCAGAACGGCCACCCCTACCAGTCGATCGGTCGCTGGCTGGTCGCACAAGGCGAACTGAGTCTCGACCAAGCATCGATGGAGGGGATCAAGCGCTGGGCCCGGGACAATCCCCAGCGCCTGACGGCGCTGTTGAATGCGAACCCGAGCTACGTGTTCTTCCGCGAACTTCCAGCCACGGATGGCGGCCCGCTGGGCGCGCTCGGCGTCCCCTTGAGCGCGGGACGCAGCATCGCCGTGGACCCGCGCTACATCCCCCTGGGCGCCCCCGTTTTTCTCGCCAGCACCTACCCCCTGAGCGGACGGCCCTTGAATCGGCTGGTTCTCGCTCAGGACACCGGCGGAGCGATCAAGGGTGGAGTGCGCGCCGACTTCTTCTGGGGCTTCGGCCCCGATGCCGGACGAGAAGCCGGACGGATGCGCCAGCAGGGCAGCATGTGGGTGCTGCTGCCCAAAGGCATGGCGCCGCCAAAGCCGTGAGCGCACCGGCCGGAAAGAGGATGAGCCCAGACCAAGTTCGCAGGAGCGGCGAAGGGGGAAACGGCGAAGGGGAAAAATCTTCAGCCGTCGGTCGAGCCGCGGTAGTGCGCTTCAGCGGCTCGGCTTGTCGAGCGCCTTCTCGAGTTCGGCAGCGGGAATATAGCCGCCGATGCGGGTGCCGTTGGCGAGGAAGATCGTCGGGGTGCCATTGATCCGCAGGCTCCGGCCCAATTCGACGTTGCGCGTGATCGCGCTCGCATCGCAGTCCGCCTTCTCCGGCACCTTGCCATCGACCATCCAGTCGGTCCAGGCCTGGGCGCGCCCCTGCCCCTTGGCGCACCAGATATTGGTCGACTTGAGCGTCGAGTCTTCGCCCAGGATCGGGTAGAGGAAGGTATACACGGTGACGTCGTCCATTCGGGCGACCTCCTGGGCCAGGCGCTTGCAGTACGAGCAGTTCGGATCCTCGAAGGTCGCAATCACCCGCGTGCCCTTGCCCTTGACCAGTTTCACCGCCTGTTCGAGCGGCAGCGTTGAGAAGTCGATCGCCGAGAGCTGATTCATCCGCGCCTGGGTCACGTCAAGGCGGGTCGCAGTATCGATCAGGCTGCCATCGATGATGAAACGGGTTTCGGCATCCGTATAGACCAGCTGGCCGTTCTTCAGCACCACTTCGTACAGGCCGCCATATCCGGTGCGAGCGACGGATTCGACTGCCGGTGCGCCGATGAAGGCTTCCATTCCCTTCTTCACCTCGGCCTCGCCCGCATGAGTGAAGCCGGCAAGACCGGTTGCGAGGAAGAGTGCAAAAAACTTGGACATGCGGCGCATGGAAAAATGGGGCATCGGATTCTCCGGGGATCAGGAACGCTCATTCGCCGCATAGCGGACGAGCATGTTCGTTACGACCGGCAAGCGGGCAGTGAGGTTCAGCCCGGCATTGCGCAGCACGCTGATAAAAGGGTTGTCGGTGGTAAACAGCCGGTTCAGTCCATGCGTTGCATACTGCAGCACGAAAGGCTCTTCCGCCCGCCGGCGTGCATAGCGCCGCAATACGACATAGTCACCCGGATCCTGCCAGGACGGCAAAGCAGCCAGTTCTTCGGCGAGAACTCGTGCATCCTGGAAACCCAGGTTGATGCCGTGCCCCGACAAAGGATGGAGAGCGTGCGCGGCATCTCCGATCAGCGCCACTCGCGGACGGACCACTTCGGCAAGGCGCATCAGGCTCAGGGGAAAAGCCGCTCGCGGCGTAAGCAGTTCGAGGCGGCCGAGCCTGCGCTCTCCGGCCAGTGCGACCCTCTCGCAGAAGGATTCTTCATCGAGCGCCATCAACTCGTCGGCAAGAGCATCCTTTACCGACCACACCATCGACATCCCCCCTTGCGGCAGCGGTAGCCACGCCAGGATGCCATCCTCGCGGAACCACTGGTAGGCCGTTCCGCGCGGAGAAATGGCGCAACGGAAATTCGCCACCACGCCTTTTTGGTGGTAGGGCTCGACCGTCGCAGTGATGCCCATCTTCTGCCGCACCCACGAATCCCGCCCATCGGCGCCGACCACCAGCGCAGCCTTCAGGACTCGCCCGTCAGCCAGTTCGAGGACAACCCCGTCATCCTGCACGCCCAGTTCCTTGGGATGCGCTGGGCAGAATAGTCCGACGTTATGCTGACGCTTCAACCCTTCCCACAACTCGACGTGAACGAGGCTCGACTCGCCGATCCGTGCGAGTTCTGCGAGCCCGCTTTGATGGGCGGAAAAGCATAACTTCCCTCCAGCATCGCCGCGCACCTGCATTTCATCGACCGACGCCAGCCGGCTATGGTCGATATGCGCCCACACTCCCAACTCCTCGAGAAAACGCACGCTCGCAGGGCTGTAAGCGTAGATTCGCGGATCCCAACCGGCTGGCCGCACGGGAGCGGCATGCTCGACCAAGGCGATCCGGAGCGAAGTGCCTCGCAGAGCAACCGCCAGCGCCGCTCCGGCAAGCCCACCGCCGACAATGATAAGGTCGTATTTCATGTCATTACTGCTTCGCCAGGAGGGTTTGATTGTGCCCTAGTATGGATTTCGATGTAGACGCAAAAACGCCCAGAGTTGTGTTCTCTGGGCGTTTTTTTGTGGGTTAGTCTGACGATGACCTACTTTCACGAGGGCATGCCTCACTATCATCGGCGCGAGTGCGT
>NZ_JALLIK010000083.1:0-42130 GCF_023093595.1 Thauera aromatica | reverse complement strand
TCGTGATCTATCTGGCGGGCCACAACCGGCCGCCCCACGAAGTGCTGTTCGGCAACGACAAGGACATCGCCGGCGAGTACGAGCGGGCCTTTGTCGGCATGACCGAAGTGGGCTGCTCCCTGGAGACACTGCTCGACGCTCGCGCCAGGCTGCGGCGCGAGCTGCCACAGCGACTGAGCACCGCGCACAAGCAGTTTCTGAGCGGGCTGGTGCGCGCAGAGCCGGACTGGTCGCTGATGCAATGCCAGCACGCCGCGCAACTGCCGGCGCTGCGCTGGAAGCTCGCCAATCTCGAAACCTTCCGCAAGCGCCGCCCCGACGACTTCGCAGCGCAAGCTGCCGCCCTCGACACCGGCTTGGGCCAGAGCTGACGAACGTCCTGCAGCGCCCCACTTGCCGGGATTGCCCCATGCCGCATTCACTGTGGCACCCGCACAGCACCGGCCCTATACCCAAAGGCTTCAGACAAAGGCCAAAGGGCTGGGAAGGGGCAAAGAAAGGGCGCCAAGGGGAAAGGTCCTATCCTGAAAAGGCCAAGGTACCCCTGAGCAGCCCATCATCCGATGGTTCGCCATGCTCTCGCTGTTCCAGCGCAAACGAGCACTACCCATCGCCGGCACACCGCCCACTTCCGCCATCGAAACTCCGAAAGGGTTGATGCGGCCGAAGTCACGTCGACCTCGCCTCTCCATCAACAATCCGGAATCAGCCGCGCCCGCAAAAATGGACTTGTTTGTGGACTTAAAAGTCCTGGCTGTAGGCGGATCGCAGTGGACCGCGGCAGAACGTCAAAGAGAGGAAAAGTCCTTGTGTGGCAACGACTTGCAGACTCTCTTGGACTTCTTCGGAGATCCGCAGAATGATGCGGTGGAGCGGGTGAAGGGAACAGCACCCGGTCGCTAACTCGTTTATTACGAACGTTTTTTCCGATCCAAGCGTCACGGAATGGACTCGATTGTGGACTCAAGTCTTCGGCCTGGTCAACGCAGGCCGTTGCGGGTGATCCAAAGCGAGCCAAGCACATCCATCAACAGCCAGAGCATCGGATTTCATACCGAAGTCTATCTGTCCACTGGCACATCACGCCACAGGCCGCTACGGACAGGTGAGCTGCGTCCTCAAAGGATTGACTCATCATCGACAGGCGCGGTCCCGCCCGCCTTTCGCCCGCTCGATGAACCGCTTCATGGGCTCCGAGGGTTCGCCCCGGCGGCGCAGCAGGTAGGTAGAGAGCACCGGTGGGCTGCCGGCCAAGGGACGAATGGAGATGTCCGGGCGCTGTAGCGTCTGCACCTGCGAGGCGATGGCGAAGCCGATGCCGTAGCCGGCACCGACCAGGGTCAGCATCACGCCCAGGCTGGTCACTTCATCGACCAGCTTGAGCGGCGTGCCTGCGTCCTGCAGCAGCGCTTGAATCTGATGGCGGCAGCCCGATCCCGATTCGGGATGGCACAGAACCAGCGGGAACTTCAGGGCTTCGGCCAGCGGCACCTGCACGTGTGCCAGCAAGGGGTGGCGTGCGGGCACGATCACCGACAGCGGATCGGTCCACACCGGCTCGGCGACGAGGCCATCATGTACCGCGTTTGACAACGCAAAGCCGATGTCCAGCAGATCGTCGTGCAGCGTCTTGAGCTGCTGCGCGAACGGCAGCTCGAAGACGCGAATCTCCATCTCGGGCTCCTCCTCGCGGCTGCGTGCCAGCAAGGTGGCGATGCGGGGCTGCGCCAGGCCGTCGCAGATCGCGATGCGCAGATGGCCCTGGTAGCCCTGTGCCGCCGCCTTGGCACTCTTGACTGCCTGCTCCACGGTGGCCATCACGCGTCGGCATTCGCCTAGGAACACCTGGCCGGCCCAGGTCAGCCGCGTCAGGCGGGTGCTGCGGTCGAACAACTGCACGCCAAGCTGGCTTTCCAGGTCGCGCATTGCTCGCGATACGGGAGATTGCTCGATCCCGAGACGCTCGGCCGCGCGGGCGAGATGCAGCTCTTCCGCGACTGCAACGAAATAGCGTAGCAATCTAGGCTCCAAGGCAGCCTCCCATCGGCCCTTTCCACCAGGTCTTGGTACGAGCCAGCCACCAAGCGATGGGGATGTCAATCAGGATCAGGGTGACGACGCCTGCTAAACGTGCGGTCAACCGGAGGGCTTGCAGATCACTATCCGTCAGCACGCAAACACCCTCGTGTCAATGCGCATGCTTCGTGTCCGAGCACCCGAGTGTGTAAAGGATGCTCTTCGGTGAACTACCCAAGCGAATGGTCCAGACTTTCATGCCGCAGGCCCCTCGACTACTCAATACATATGCTGGCCGCCGTTCATCGCCACGTTGCTGCCGGTCATAAAGGCGGCGGCTTCGCTGGCGATGAAGGCGACAAGTGCCGCAATCTCGTCCGGCTGGCCCAGACGGCCAACCGGAATCGCATCGATGATCTTCTGGCGCATGTCCTCCCGCACCGCCATCACCATCTCGGTGGCCAGATAACCCGGCGACACGGTGTTGACCGTCACACCCTTGCGCGCGACCTCCTGCGCCAGCGCCTTCGTGAACCCGTGCACGCCGGCTTTGGCCGCCGAATAATTGGTCTGCCCGAACTGGCCCTTGCTGCCGTTGATCGACGAGATGTTGACGATGCGACCCCAGCCGCGCTCGACCATCGGATCAATGAACGGCTTGGTGACGTTGAACATGGAGTCCAGGTTGGTGTGCAGTACGGCATCCCAACCGGCCTTGTCGAGCTTGCGCAGCGTTGCATCGCGGGTGATGCCGGCGTTGTTCACCAGGATGTCGATCCGATGACCGTCGGCGTGGATGCGCCGCGCCAGTTCCTGCGTTGATTCGTAGTCGGATACATCCACCCAGTAGGCAGCAAATGTGTAGCCCTGTGTCGCTTGCGCTTGCTGCCACTGGCCAATCGTGGTGTTGCCGGGGGTATGCGTGACGATCACGCGGTGGCCGGCATCGTGCAGGGCACGGGCGATCGCAGCGCCCAACCCCCGGTTGCCTCCCGTCACCAGCGCCGTCCGTTGCGTCGTATTCATTGCCGTCCCCTCATTTCTTGGTCTTGCCCTGGGGTACGGCGCTTGGGGCGGTCCAGGGCTGCGTCCAGCGCTGGCAAAGCTGCGTGAAAGAGGCTGCGTCGCCACTCGCGCCGAATGCCTCGGAGACAGACTCCTGCCAAGTCGTGAGCGCCTGGCGCAGTCCATTGGCAAAGGCCGTCTGGCTCTTGGCTGCTACTTGCCCGACCGCTTGGGCATCGCCCATGCGGCCTTGGCACAGACGCCAGAACACCTCGGACGGCAAGGTCGCGAGCGCTTGCCAGTCGGCCGCCTGTTGGAGGCCCTGGATGCGCGAGGTGGTCTCCAGCACGCCGCCAGCGCTGAGCTGTTGCATGACTTCGAGCCAGTGATGGCTGCTCTCCTGCAGCAAGCGCGTGATCTGCAGTTGCAGCTCGGCATTGGCTTTGTAGAGATGGATTGGCAGTTCGTTGCTCATTGCAGTGCCCTTCGGTCATGGTGGGCCCCCTTCGGGGCGGGTGTAGGCCATCCCTAGCGATGTCCCTGTTGAAATAGTCTTGTCTTGTCTCGGCTTCGGCGCGTCGTATCAGCGCATTGCCACATAGGTTCCCGGTGCATCACCAAGCGGGACCTGCGTGCCGCCCATGGCGGGCGGCGATACCCGCTCGGTCGAATGTCGTGCCAGCCACTGCTGCCAGGCTGGCCACCAGGAGCCCTCATTCAGAGGGGTTTCGGTACGCCACGTTTGCGGATCGACGTAGCGAGCGCCGACGCTGCGGGTCGCAATCTGGTAGCTGCGCCGGGGGTGCCCCGGCTCGCTGACCACGCCGGCGTTGTGCCCGCCGCTGGTCAGTACGAAGGTCAGCTCCGCATCACTGAGCAGATGCATCTTGTACACGGATGGCCAGGGGGCGACGTGGTCGCGCACCGTGCCGACGATGAGCATCGGCACTTCGATGTCGGCGATCGCCACCGGCCGTCCGCCGACCTGGTAGCGTCCCTCGGCCAGATCGTTGTTCAGATACAAACGCCGCAGGTACTCGCTGTGCATGCGATACGGCATGCGTGTCACGTCGGCATTCCAGGCCATCAGGTCATTGAACTCCTGCCGTTCGCCCAGCAGGTACTCGCGCACGCGGCGCGACCAGATCAGGTCGCGCGAGTTGAGCATCTGGAAAGAGGCGGCCATCTGCTTGCCGTCGAGATAGCCCTTGTCCCACATCCCGGCTTCCAGCCAGGCGAGTTGACTGTCGTCGATGAAAAGTGCAATTTCGCCCGACTCGCGGAAGTCGGTCTCCGACGCCAGCAGCGTCAAACTGTGCAGCCGTTCGTCGCCATCGCGCGCCATCGCGGCTGCGGCGATCGTCAGCAAGGTGCCGCCCAGGCAATAGCCAACCGCCTGCACCTTGCGCTCGGGCACGATGGCCGTGACCGCGTCCAGTGCATCCATGACCCCCAGCCACCGGTAATCCTCCAGGCCGAGGTCGCGATCGGCCGCGGTCGGGTTCTTCCATGAAAGGATGAACACCGTATGCCCCTGGTCGACCAGGTACTTCACCATCGAGTTGTGCGGTGACAGGTCGAGGATGTAGTACTTCATGATCCAGGAGGGCACGATCAGCACCGGCTCGGCATACACATCGGGGGTCGTGGGTGTGTACTGGATCAGCTCGATCAGGTGGTTGCGAAACACCACCTTTCCTGGCGTGACCGCCACGTCCTGGCCGACTTTGAAGCCTTCGACCCCGGCCGGTTCATCGTCAAGCGCAAGACGCTGTGCATCGTCGAGGAAGTTCATCGCGCCGCGCCACAGGTTGGCGCCGCCGCTGGTTCTGATGGCTTCCAACACTTCCGGGTTGGTCCAGATGAAATTCGATGGCGACCACATGTCCAGCCACTGCCGCCCGGCGAAAGTGACCATGTTCTCGTGATGGCGCGACACGCCGCGCACGCCGGTGGTGGCGTTGTGCCACCACTGCTGCTGCAGCAAAAAGCCCTGGTGGATCACGTTGAACGGCCATTGCTGCCAGGCCGGCGCCTCGAAGCGCCGATCCTGCTCCAATGGCTCGATGCACGTGGGGCAGCCGTGGGCACTTGCAGCGTGCGCGACGTAACGCGCCAAGCGTCGCTGCTTGTGCAATCCCTTTTCGATCAGGCTGCGCTGCTTGCCCGGTGAAAGGCTCAGGTGCAGCGCCCAGTCGTACCAAGCCAGCAAACCCGCCGCCGGTGACAACCCGCCAGTGCCGCGTGCCCGGCACGCGTTCGCAAGCGTATCCAGGACATCGGGGCGACAGACGACTTCGGACGGTGCCGGCGCGGGCTTGTCAGGTATGGCAAGGGTGTCCATCTTTGATCCTCCCATGTTGTAAGTAACTTATTACTATCATAATGCCTACGGGAAAAGATGCAAAGCCTTGCAGAACGCCTGGGGGAATTTCCGCCTTCGCTCGAACGAAATCGCTTCTTTTGTTCTCACTGGGGTGGCCGACCTGCCGACCGATTACTCATGATCCGCACGAGAAGTGGGTTCGCTTCCTGGGTCTCGTCAGCTCACTTGGCCACGACCCATGGATGGGGCGGGAACCATCCTTTCCCGTGCAGTGAACCGTATTCCCGACCTTGCGACGCGGATGTTTTGCATGTTAGGATAGTAATAAGTCACTTACTTTAAGGAGTCTGATCGGTGAGCGAACGTCCTCAACATCTGTCCGCTGAAGAGCGGCGTGCTGCCACAGTGCAAGCGGTGGTGGACTTGGCCGCGGAGCAAAACCCGGCCGAGATCACGACCACGGCCATCGCTGATCGAATGGGTTTGACGCAGGGCGCGCTGTTTCGCCACTTCCCAACCAAGGACGCGATCCTGGAGGCAACGATGACCTGGGTCGGTGAGCGTCTGCTGGTGCGCGTGGACAAGGCGGCCGAAGGCGCCGCGTCGCCTGCCGCGGCGCTCGAAGCCATGTTCATGACGCACATCGACTTCGTGGCAAAGCATCCCGGCGTGCCGCGCATGCTTTTCGGAGAACTGCAGCGCTCTGGCGAGACGCTCGCCAAGCGGATGGTGCAGACCTTGCTCCGTCAATACGAGCAGCGCCTGCGCCGCCTGATGGAAGCAGGCAAGGCGCAGGGCGACCTGGATGCGGATCTGGACGTAGATGCCGCCGCCGTGTTGTTCATCGGCACGATCCAGGGACTGGTCATGCAGTCGCTGTTGGCCGGCAAGGTCAGTCGCATCCGTCGTGATGCGCCAGCCGTGTTTGCCATCTATCTCCGTGGCATCACGCACACCCGATGAAACCCCTTCCATCTTGCCGCCACGCAGTTGCCCGGTCGGCCGAGAGGCACACCACGGTCATGCGATCGCGTTGCGTCTCCAGCGCGAATCCGCGTCATTCAACACTCAGCCCGACCGCCCGGCGGAACGCACACGCACGCCGCGACGACGGCGAAGGCCTGGGAGTTTCCCCAATCAACTAAAGGCCATGAAGATGACCACTCATCCACGACGCAGCCTCTGGAACTGGCTGATCTCCCTGCTCGCGATCGGCTTCGGCCTGCTCACTCTTCGGGAGGGCGGCGCCGTTCTGTTTGTCGACGGCGCGGCGCGCCAAGCCGCCGGCCACTATGTGCCTTTCGTGCTCTGGTTCAATTTTCTGGCCGGGTTCGCCTACATCGTCGCCGGCGTCGGCTTGTGGATGCGCCGGCGCTGGGCCGCGTGGTTGGCGATTGTCATCACGGTGGCGACCGCACTCGTGTTCCTGGCTTTCGGAGTGCATGTGGCTCTGGGTGGCGCCTGGGAGCGGCGCACGGTGGTCGCCATGACGCTGCGCACGTTGGTGTGGGCTGGCATATCGGCCATAGCCTGGCGCCGGTCAGCGGCGAATGCGCCGGTTGCACGCGAGCACTGAGCACCTTTATCCAGCGGAAACCCATCGATGACAACTCCAAACCTCCTCTCCAGAAAAACCCGTTGGGTCGTGATCGCCGTCGTCTTGCTCGCTCTTGGCGGCGCACTGGCGTTCTGGCTGTCGCGCGACCATGGACAACAAGATGCATTGCGCCTCTACGGCAACGTCGATATCCGCGAGGTGCAACTGGCCTTCCGTCAGCCCGGGCGCGTGATGCAAATGGCTTTCGACGAGGGCGATGCCGTCAGCGTGGGCGCGCGCCTGGCGGCGCTTGACGCGCAACCCTATCGGGAAGCCCTTGCGGCAGCGCAGGCCCAGGTGCAGGTGGCGCAGGCGGAACTGGCCAAGCTGCGCCGCGGCCTGCGACCGCAGGAAATCACCCAGGCGCGCGAAGCCCTCAGGCAGGCCCAGGCGCTCGCCACCGAGACCGAGCGCAATTTCCAGCGCCAGAGTGGCCTGCTGGCATCGGGCGCCAGCAGCCAGCGCACGGTCGATGCAGCCCGCACGGCGCGCGACCAGGCAGCCGCTGGCGTCGAAGCGGCCAAGGCGGCCCTGTCGCAAGCATCCGAAGGTTTTCGCAAGGAAGACATCGCCGCGGCAGAAGCTCGCCTTGCGGCCGCACAGGCTGCCGCAGCGCAAGCCACGACAGCCTTGGCGGACACCGAGTTGATGGCGCCCAGTAGCGGCACCGTCATCGCACGAGTGCGGGAGCCCGGCAGCATGGTCACAAGCCAGAGCGCGGTCTACAGCCTGAGCCTGGACAAGCCGGTTTACGTGCGCGCCTACGTGGGCGAGTCGGACTTGGGGCGCATCGCGCCCGGTACTGTGGTGCGCGTCAAAAGCGATTCATCAGAGAAGGTCTATCGCGGCCAGATCGGCTTCATCTCGCCGCGCGCCGAGTTCACCCCCAAGACGGTGGAGACGACGGATTTGCGCACGGATCTGGTCTACCGCCTGCGCATCGTCATCGACGAAGCCGACAGCGACAGTGCCTTGCGCCAGGGCATGCCGGTGACGATCGAGGTCGATGCGAAAGCCGGCACCCGTATCCCGGCGGGGGAGCGTTGAAATGCAGGCAAGCCGTGCCATCGCCGCCGTGCCTGCTGGTGCGGGCGAAGACGCTGCCGTCGTCATCGAGGGCGTGGACAAGCATTTCGGCGACATAAAGGCGCTGCGGGGCTTGAGCGCGCGCATCCACTATGGGCGGCTGACCGGTCTGGTCGGCCCCGACGGCGCCGGCAAGACGACGCTGATGCGGATTCTGACCGGCCTCCTGGTGCCGAACGCCGGCCACGTCACCTTGGCAGGCTATGACGTGGTCAAGGACAACGACGCCATTCACGTCGCCAGCGGCTACATGCCGCAACGCTTTGGACTGTACGAAGACCTGTCGGTGATGGAGAACATGCGCCTGTATGCGCAGTTGCGCGGCATGGATGCGGACCGCAACGCCGATCTGTTTGCCGAGCTGCTGGACTTCACGCGGCTCGGACCCTTCACCAAACGCCTGGCCGGCAAGCTCTCCGGCGGCATGAAGCAGAAGCTGGGCCTTGCCTGTGCGCTCATGGCGCGGCCGAAGGTGCTGCTGCTGGACGAGCCGGGCGTGGGTGTCGACCCGGTCAGCCGCCAGGACTTGTGGCGCATGGTGCAGGCGCTGACCGATGAAGGCATGGCCGTGGTCTGGTCCACCGCCTATCTCGACGAAGCCGAGCGCTGCGAGAGCGTGCTGCTGCTGAACCAAGGGCAGCTCCTGTTCGATGGCCCGCCGCAGGAGCTGACCGCACAGCTCGAAGGCCGCAGTTTCCGTCTGGAAGACGTCGGTGCCGAGCGCCGAGCGGTCCTGACCCAGGCACTCGACCTGCCCAGCGTGAGCGATGGCGTGATCCAGGGCGCCGGCGTGCGCGTGGTGTTGCGCGAGGGCGCTCAAGCGGAGCAGCTCCAGGCCCTGTCCGATCAGGCGCGAGTGGAGCTGGCGCAGGTGCCCGCGCGCTTCGAAGACGCCTTCATCGATCTGCTCGGTGGCGGCCCCGGCGGCACTTCGACGCTGGCCGAGCGTCTGCCGCCGGTTGAGCTGGGTTCCGACATTGCCGTCGTGTCGTGCCGAAACCTCACCAAGCGCTTCGGCGAGTTCACCGCCACCGACAACGTCAGCTTCGAGGTGCAAAAGGGCGAAATCTTCGGCCTGCTCGGCCCTAACGGCGCCGGCAAGTCCACCACCTTCAAGATGTTGTGCGGCCTGTTGAAACCAACTGCTGGCGAAGCGCATGTGGTGGGCCATGATCTGCGCCGCGCCACCGGCGCAGCCAAGAGCCGGCTCGGCTACATGGCGCAGAAGTTTTCGCTCTACGGCCTGCTCTCGGTGCAGCAGAACCTGGAATTCTCGGCCGGCGTCTACGGACTGGAAGGCAACACCCGGCGCGAGCGCATTGCCGAGATGATCGAAACCTTCGATCTGGGCGACTGGCTGTCCGCCACGCCCGATTCCCTGCCGCTGGGCCACAAGCAGCGCCTGGCATTGGCTTGTTCGCTGATGCACCGGCCGCCCGTGCTGTTTCTGGATGAACCCACTTCGGGCGTGGACCCGATCACCCGGCGCGAATTCTGGACCCACATCAACGGACTGGCCCGCAAGGGCGTGACCATCATGGTCACCACCCACTTCATGGACGAGGCCGAATACTGCGACCGCGTGGCCATGCTCTCGCGTGCGCAACTGATTGCGCTGGATACGCCCGACGCGCTCAAACGTTCGGCGGTCAGCCCCGAACGACCCGACCCGACGATGGAGGACGCCTTCATTCACCTGGTGGAGTCGGCGGACCGCGAGCTGGAGGCCGCCACATGAACGGCACCACAAAGCACAAGGACGGGAATGGACCACAGCAGACCGACCTGCGCCATTTTGATCTGCGGCGCTTGATCGCCCTGGTCACCAAGGAAAGCTACCAGGCGCTGCGCGACCCCTCGACGCTGCTGATCGCGTTCGTGCTGCCGGTGGTGTTGCTGCTGCTGTTCGCCTATGCGGTGTCGCTGGATGCGAAGGATGTCCGCGTCGGCGTGGTGCTGGAGTCGCCCGGCGCTGCAGCGCAGGAGCTTGCGGCGGCCTTTGCCGGCACAAAGTTCCTGGATGCCCACTTCGCCCATGACCGGCGCGAAGTGGCCGACCAGCTGGTCTCAGGCGACCTGCGCGGCTACGTGGTGATCCCGCAGGATTTCGAGCAGCGGCTGGCCCAGCGTGGCAGCGAGCCGCTGGTGCAGATCGTCACCGACGGCTCCTACCCCAATACCGCCAACTACGTCGAGAACTACGCCCGCGGCGTGGTCCAGTCCTGGCGTGCCGGACTGGACGTCGGAGCACCAGCGCAGGCCGTCATGCTGGAACCGCGCTACTGGTTCAACCCCGAGCTGGAAAGCCGCCGCGCACTGATTCCCGGTGCCATCGCCATCGTCATGACCATCATCGGCACCATGCTGACTGCACTGGTGGTGGCGCGTGAATGGGAGCGCGGCACCATGGAGGCGGTGCTGTCCACGCCGGCCTCGGTGGCCGAAATCCTGATCGGCAAGCTGCTGCCGTACTTCGTGCTCGGCATGCTGTCCACGCTGGGTGCGGCGGCGCTGGCGGTGTTCGTGTTCGGGGTCCCGATGCGGGGCTCGCTGGCGGCGCTGCTGCTGCTGTCGGCGGTGTTCATGGTGCCGGCGCTGGGTCAGGGTCTGCTGATTTCCTCCTTGGCACGCAACCAGTTCCTGGCAGCGCAGATTGCGCTGTTCACGGGCTTCCTGCCGGCCTTCATGTTGTCGGGCTTTCTGTACGAGATCGACGCCATGCCGGCACCGATCCGCGCCATCACCTTGGTGGTTCCGGCGCGCTACTTCGTCGATTCGCTGAAGACGGTGTTCCTGGCCGGCGACATCTGGGCCGTGTTCCTGCCCAACCTGGCGGCCATGGCGGCGATCGGGGGGCTGTTCTTCGTGATCGCCAAGCGCGCCACGCGCAAGAACCTGGAGTGACGCGATGTTGACTTCCGCATTCTCGTTCACCCGCCTGCGCGCCCAGTTCATCAAGGAAGTGCTCAGCGTCCTGCGCGACCCGCGCAGCCGCATGGTGGTGTTCGTGCCGCCGATCCTGCAGTTGCTGGTGTTCGCCTTTGCCGCGACGCTGGAAGTGCGCAACGTCGATATCGCCGTCTACGATCAGGATGCGGGGCGCTGGTCGCACGAGTTGGTACAGCGCCTGGACAGCGCCCGCTTCATCACCCACGTCCGGCATGTCGACAGCCAACAGCAGCTCCACGAGCTGATCGACCGTGGCGAGGTGATCGCCGCGCTCGCCATCCCGGTGGATTTCTCGCGCTCCATCGCCGCCGGCGAAAGTGGCCGCGCGCAGGTACTGGTCGATGGCCGGCGCAGCAACTCCGGGCAGATCACCGTGGCCTATCTGTCCACCATCGCCGCCGATGTCGGCGCCGAGGTCGTGCCCGACGCCCAGGCACCAACGCCCGTGGTCGTGCGCCACTGGTTCAACCCGAATCTGGTCTACCGCTGGTTCATCGTGCCCGGCCTGACGGGCATCCTGGCGCTGTTCAGCGCGCTGCTCATCACCTCGCTGTCGATTGCGCGCGAACGTGAACTCGGAACCTTCGACCAGTTGCTGGTGTCGCCCACCTCGACGCCAGAGATCATCATTTCCAAATCACTGCCGGCACTCGCAATTGGCACTGCGCTGGGCCTGTTCATGATCAGCGCGGGCGTCTTCCTGTTCGGCATCCCGTTTACGGGCTCGTTTGCGCTCCTGCTCGCCAGTCTGGTGCTGTTCATCCTGTCGGTGGTCGGCATCGGTCTGATGATTTCCGCGGTCAGCATGACGCAGCAGCAGGCCATCCTGGGGGCGTTCGCCGTCGGCGTGCCGGCGGTGCTGATGTCCGGCTTTGCGACGCCTGTGGAAAACATGCCTGTCGTCCTGCAATGGCTGGCTCAGGCCATTCCACTGACCCATTTCCTCATCATCGTCGAAGGCAGCTTTCTCAAGGCCATGCCGCCCGGTGACATTCTCGCCAGCCTGTGGCCGCTGGCGGTCATCGCCCTGGCCACGCTGACGATGGCCACCGTATTCGTCCGAGGACGCCTGCAATGAAATCCAAGCCCCGCACTCCCTTTCTTCGCGCAACCGTCACCGGCCTGACCCCTGGGCGCGCGCGTCCGCTCGCGCTGGCCCTGTCCTGCGTGCTGCTGACTGCCTGCGCAAGCGTGGGCCCCGACTACCGCGAGCCGCCGCCGGTCGACGTCGGCAGCGGCTGGAGCTTGCCGTTGGCAAGCGAATCCCAGTCCGCAGACTTGAGCCAATGGTGGTCTGCACTGGACGATCCCATCCTCGATCGCCTGATGGCCACGGCGCTGGCACAGAACCTGGATCTGCGCCAGGCTGCGGCACGCATCGATGAGGCACGCGCCCTGCGCGATCGTGTGGCCGGCGAGGCATTGCCCACCGCCGCCGCTGGCGCGAGCGTCAACCGGCGCCGTCAAAGCGAGAACGGACCCCTGCCCGTAGGCTCGATCCCCGGCCTTGACGCCACGCAGACCATCTACGACGCGGGCTTCGACGCGGCCTGGGAGGCTGACTTGTTCGGGGCCAAGCGGCGCGCGCTGGAAGGCGCCAGCGCCCGCCTGCAGGCGACCGAAGCCGAGGCACAGGGCGTACGCATGCGCGTCGTGGCCGAGGTCGCGCGCACCTGGTTCACCGCCGTCGGCGCCCGCTACGAGTTGCACGCACAACAGGCCACACTGGATACGCTGCAGCAGACCTTGGAATTGGTGCGCCTGCGGCATGCGCTGGGCGACGCGTCGGCCGCCGACGTGGACGCGGCGTACGCCCAATGGACAGCAGTCAACGCGCTCATCCCGGATATCCAGGCGCGACAGCGCGCCGCGATACTCAGCCTGGGCGTGCTGCTGGGCGCGCCGCCGGAGCGGGAGCTGGCACTACTGGATGGCCCCTTGACGCCGAGCACGCTGCGGGCGCTGCCGGTGGGCGAGCGCGCAGAGATGCTGCGCCGGCGCCCGGACGTGCTGGCTGCGGAACGTCGCCTGGCAGCGAGTTCCGCCGACATCGGCGTGGCCACGGCCGAGTTGTTCCCCAAACTCTCCATCGGTGTCGGCGGCGGGTTTCAGGCTCTCAGTACGGGCGATTGGTTCGATGCATCCAGCTCGCGTTTTTCCATCCTGCCGCTGATTTCCTGGCGCCTGTTCGACGGTGGCCGTGTGCGAGCCGAAATTCGGGCACGCGAGGCGGCCGAGCGGCAGGCCGCGCTGGCCTATGAGCAGGCCGTGCTGACGGCGCTGGGCGACGCCGAGCGCGCGCTGGGCGACTACCACGGCGGGCTGGACACACTGGAACGCCGCGGCATGGCACTGGATGCCGCGCGCACAACCTACGGCCACACCAGGACGCGCTACGCGGCGGGCGACATCGCGCTGGTCGAACTGCTGGCTGCCCAGCGCAGCCTGCATGAGGCCGAAACCGCAGCCGCGCGGGCACATACCAACGCCGCCGTGCAATTGGTGGCGCTGTACAAGGCCCTTGGCGGTGGCTGGGACGTATCCACGACGGCATCGACCGCAACCCATCCGCTGCGGGGCGCTGCCGCCCCCGTCGCGTTTTCAAGCCGCTGACTCAACACAAGGAGACCGTCATGCAAATCAACGTTGGACGGCTCGACCGCATTGTGCGCGTCGTCATCGGACTGGTTCTCCTCAGTCTTCCATTGTGGCTGGACTCATCCTGGCGTTGGCTGGGACTCATTGGATTCATGCCTCTCATCACAGGGCTGGCTGGCCGCTGCCCAGGCTACCGCCTGTTCGGCCTGAGCACCTGCCCGATGCAAGAGAAGAAGCCGGAGTGAACATCCCATGAAGCTGAGTTTTCTGGGTGCGGCACGCGAAGTCACGGGCTCGTGTTTTCTGGTGGAAGCTGCCAACGCCCGCCTCCTGGTGGAATGCGGCATGGTGCAAGGCGGGCGAGAGGCACCGACGCGTAACCGCAAGCCATTCGAGTTCGATCCGGCATCCGTCGCGAATGGGGAGTCGCGCGCGAAGGCGCTGGAACTGCTTACGGCGCTCGATGTGCAACACCGGGCTCGCGCCATGCCCTCGCAACTCTCCGGTGGCGAGCAGCAACGGGTCGCCATCGCATGCGGATTGGTCAATCGCCCGCCGGTGATCCTGGCCGATGAGCGCACCGCGCCTCTCGACAGCGAGCGCGCCATGGCTGTGATCCGCATCCTCAATGACATGGCCCGGAAGTTCGAGACCGCCATCATCGTCGTCACCCATGACGAAAAGATCATCCCCACATTCAAGCGCATCTACCACATCCGCGATGGCGTGACCCATGGAGACGCCGGTGAAGGGCGGGGGTTTGAATGACCTTGCAAATAAGGGAGGAGGCACCATGACGGACGACAGCATGAATCGTTTCGAGCAGGAGCATCTCAAGCGGTGGTGGGAAACCACGCGCCACTACCTGTTCGCGGATATGAAAAGTCTGCTTGGAACCGCCGCCGCGGCCGAGGATCGATGGTCGCCTCCGCAGACGGACAGCCGCGGTGGCCGAAAAAGGTTTATTGCCAGAGTGAGAGGCCGGCTCTTGCGCTCAGTCAAGAGCGAGAGGAAAGACGACCCGCTGCGGGAACTGGAGAGCGTATTCCAGCAGCAGATCGCGTTCATCGCCAGGCACCCCGGCGTTCCCCGGCGACTGTTGTCGTGGTTGGCACAGGATGGCGACCCCAGCCTTCAGCGGCGCATCCGGATGCTCATCGCTAACTACGCCACCCGCCTAGCCCGAATCATCGCCCGCGCCAAACAGCAGGGCCTGGTCAGGGCCGACGTGCAACCAAGTGCTGAGGCAATTTCGCTTGTCAGTGTCATCCAGGAACTGGTGCTCCGGACCCCTACCGCGCCGCAGTGGAGGGGGTGGTTCTTGCGGGAGGCCGTCGAGGCCTTCGCCCTATACCGGGCGGGACTGGCTGTCTCTTAGGGGCTGAAGGCAAAAGCGAGTCATGGAGTAATGACTATGCGAGGACCCATGCAGCAGCGCGGATTTCTCATCCGGGCCATGTCCCTGATCGCGGTCGGGTTCGGTCTGCTGACCATCAAGGAAGGCGGCGCGATCCTGTTCGGTGGAGAAGCGGCGCAAGCCTCTGCCGGGAACTTCGTGCCGTTCGTGCTCTGGTTCAACTTTCTGGCCGGCTTCGCCTACGTCATCGCTGGCGCTGGACTGTGGCTGCGGCATCGCTGGGCGGTGTGGCTGGCCGTCGTCATCGCCGCAGCGACTGCATTTGCCCTTGCGGCATTCGGCGCGCACGGCTATGCCGGCGGGGCCTATGAAATGCGCACGGTCATCGCGATGAGCTTCCGAACGCTGGTGTGGGTGGCGATCGCAGCCATTTCCTGGCACGGCCTGTCGCGCGGGCAACCCGCCATATCGGCGAGAGATATGAAATGAACCTGAAGAAGCATCTCGCCACCGTGCTGTGGCTCGGTTTGGCATTGGTCGCCAGCGCCATGGCCGCGCCGCCTTCCCCAGCGCAAGATCATGACGGCGGTGTCGTCATGAGCTTCGTCACGGGGGAGGCACAGGAGGATGGAAATGTATCCGCGGCTCCGGCGATCAGTGACGCGGAATCGCAATGCGGGTCGGCTGGTGCGGCTCACTGGGCGCTGTATCAGCGTCTTAGAGATCGGAGTGTGCCTGCATCGCCGCCCAAGCCGGATTTTTCCGGCGCCGGGCTCCTCAACACCAAGGCTAGCGACGATCTGCAGGAAAAGGCCAAGGAGGTCGCGCAGGCATCAATACAGGCCAGGGGCGGAGGGCGCGGGATGGGCGACGGCCCCGTAGGAAAACCGTGAAGAGCCAAGCAGCCAACCACGGTGCTTTCGAGGTTGGCGCACGTTCGATTGGCCTCAACATCACGCTGCCCCACGAACAGGCACCCAACCCCTACATGTGCCCGGATTTGGCGTTCCGATGCCACTGTTTTGCGCTGCGCAAGATGCACTTCTTGTTGCACGCCAAGGGCTTGGTGGCCTTCCCCGGTGGCTATGGAACGCTCGATGAGCTGTTCGAGGTGCTCGCCTTGATCCAGACCGGAAAGATGCAGCGTATTCCGGTGGTGCTGGTCGGCCGTGCATTTTGGCGTCGCGTAGTTGATTTCGACCTTCTGCTCGACGAAGGCTATGTCTCTCCATCCGATCTCGACTTGTTCACCTGCGTAGACGAAGCAGAGGAAATCGTCAGTGCCCTCGAACGCTTTTACGTCACCAGCGCAGCAGGCGATGGGGCAACATGATTGGCATCGACGGGTATCGCTGGAGCCTGCGCTACACCAAGGTGCAGGCGATGCAGTGCGTCACCTTGTTGATTACGGGTGCATTGTTCAGCCCGATTTCCGCTTTCGGTTCCGAAGTCTCGCTCTCTACAAATACTTCCTCCTGCTCGCCAGAGCAATCCCTGCGCTGGCGGGGCGGCACCCTGCGTCTGGAGAACGACTTGTTCACCGGCTCCGATCGCAACTACACCAACGGTGTCGCGCTAACAGCAGTCTCACGCGATCTGCAAGGCGGGCTCCGTCCGGAGTGCCTGCCCCAGCCGATCGGTTTGTACGCTCGCTTCATCGGCTGGGCCGATCCCGGCTTCTGGGACGATGCCGGCGCCCACTCGTCATCGCAAAACCTCGTTGTGCGCTTTGGCCAAGCCATGTACACGCCCGAGAACAAGACGCGCACCGATGTGATTCCAGATGACCGACCGTACGCTGGTTTGCTCTACCTGGGTTTGGCTTGGAATCGCCGCATCCATCCGCAAGCCGCCAGTTACGAAATGCTTGACGTGCGTGAGTTGACCCTGGGCGTGATCGGCCCCTGGTCGCTGGCCGAACAGTCTCAGGACCTTGTGCACCGGGTACGCGGCATTGAGCGCTTTCGCGGCTGGGACAACCAGTTGCGCAACGAGCCGGCGTTTCAGATGGCCATGGAGCGCAAGTTCAAGCCGTACACGGAGGGTGCGGTCCGCCCTGGATGGGGCAGCGACGTGATCGGCAGCTATGCCCTGCGGGTCGGAAACATCGAAACCGCCGCCAGTACCGGCGTGGAGTTTCGCGCGGGCTGGAACATACCGAACGACTTCGGCAGCTATCCGATTCGCCCTGGCGCGGAGAACCGCCCGCCCTCTGGTGTTGCCGATCTGCGCACGACAACGCCGCAATCGGTCCTGGCGCCCAAACCTGGGGCACATGTCTTCCTGAACCTGGAGGGTAGAGCCGTCGCCTGGGACTTCTCACTCGACGGAAACATGTTCCGGCATAGCCATCATGTCAGCCGGCGGCCTTGGGTCGTGCAAGCAGCTCTCGGCATCAGCAGCCAATGGATCGTTGCTGGACGTGGCGTGCGGCTTGCCGTGATGCGCGTTTGGAGAACCCGCGAGTTCGACCAGCAGGCGGGCCATCATGCATTCGGATCGATCGCGCTGAGTCTGGAATTTTGAGGACACCTGCAACCATTCGTTAGACCCAAAGCATTCGTCACAACATCAATGGAGAAATTCGTGAACCAGCCCTTGAAACCCAGATCGTTCTTCACCGTCTCGCTGTCCGTGCTCTTGGCAACCTTCGCCACGGCACTCGGTGCGCAGTCCGTAGAGGCGGCAAAGCCAATGGCGCTTCGTACCATAATGGAAAGACTCGGGCGCGACATGCAAGCCGTCACGGGCGCGATCTCCAAAGAAGACTGGCCACTGGTCGCCGAGCTAGCACCACGAATCGCCAAGCATGCCGAGCCGCCCATGTCGGAAAAGATGCGCATCCTTGCCTGGCTTGGGGCAGACGCTGGAAAGTTTCGGGGTCTGGATGGACAGGTGCATGACGCCGCGACCGCCATGGGCGAGGCTGCACAGCGGAATGACGGCCAAGCAGTCATCGCGGCTTTCTCCAAAACCCAGCAAAGCTGCCTAGCCTGCCACCAGAGTTACCGTCGCCCGTTCGTGGAAAAGTTCTATGGAAGCCGCTAGCAAGGGATGGCTACACCTGTTGACGGAAGACTAGCTTCTGTCCAATCAATATACCTCGACGCGTTTCAGGTTCCCAGGAAGCCACCCGTGCAGCGATCACGGGTTCCTGCTTCACCCGCGGCAGCACTCGTTGGATCTGACGTGCATGACTCCCGTATGCATGTGGGTCACCAGCACCAGCGGATAACGCAGCACCTCGTCCAGTGAGATACGTTTGTGCTTGAGCAGCGGATGCCATGCCGGCGCCGCGACCATGAGGGGGGCGCTCCAAAGCGCCTTGGCCACGATGTCGTCACCCACTTCACCAGACTGGGCCCTAGGTCATACAGATCGCCATGCAGCCCCTTGATTTGCTGCGACAGTGACACCTCGAGCAGGCGCAACTCGACGTCGGGCTCCTCCTGCCAGCATAGCGCCAGCAAGGTCGGCAAGCGCGACGGGGTGATGCCATCGGACAGCGTAATGCGTTGCTGACCGTGAAAGCCGTTGGCCGCTCCCCTCACGCTGTCGCGGGCTTGCTGCAAGGCAGTGAAGATGCGCGGCACATGTTGCAGGAATTGCTTGTCCGCCCGCGTCAGCCGCTTGCTGCGACTGCTCCGGCCGCAGTGCTTCAGCAGCGCGGTTACAGGTGGCGATCTCGAATTCGCCGAACATGCCCATCGACAGTTCATCCGGCGCGATGCCCGCTGGCGCGAACTTCAGACGCTGCGCCGCCGCCCGTGTCGACAGACCAAATCGCTCGCCCTCGGGGAGTGACGTAAGACGCCGCGACTGTCTTCCTCGGGTCGCTGCGGCCACAGAAGACTAGCCGAGGCGCGCTGGCGCGAGTGCTCTAGCTAGCCATCCGCCATGATCGCCGCCCGCGTTCAAGCAGCGTTGCAATAACTCCGGACACCATTGCCCGCGTGCTGTGAGCCGGCGACGGCAGCCGCTGCAAGACATGCCGGTCTCTTCTCCGCACGCATGCGGCTCCCTACGATCATAAGGACTGGTCACGTCACGAGGGACTGCGCATGAACTTACGTCATCTTCGCTGCTTCATTGCTGTAGCCGAGGAACTGCACTTCGGTCGAGCCGCTAGGCGGCTGCATATAGAACAATCTCCCCTATCACGCACGATCCGCAAGTTGGAGACAACTCTAGGCGTGACGTTGCTCAGTCGCACGCCGCGGGGCGCAACCCTGACTTGGGCAGGGCGAGTCTTCCTCGACGACGCCCGCCGCGTCATGTTGAGCGTTGAGCAGGCAGTGGCCAGCGCGAAGGCTGCTGCCTCCGGTTCTCAGGGCATTTTGCGAATCGCGCTGTCGAGAGACATAGGACGGGCGAGGCTATCAGCACTGCTTGCGCTGTGCCGCGAAGAGTCGCCGCAGGTAAACATCCGGCTCTCCGAAGTACCGCTGACCGAACTCGTGCAGGGGCTGAACGCAGATCTGTTCGACGCCGGCTTTGCAATGGTCAATGAAGTGGAGGACGGGATCATTGCTGAGCCGCTGTGGGCCGACCCCTTGGTAGTGATCCTGCCCGCACGGCACCCGCTTGTAGCCTTCAAGGAAGTGCCGTTGCAGGAAGTGGTGAGCTATCCGCTGGTACTTTGTGATCCACGGGCATGCCAAGGTTGCGGTCGGCAGAGCGAACGACTGTTCCGCTCTGTCGATGTCCAACCGATTGTGGCTGAGTATGCCGCTTCTCACGGGCTGATGCTGACGTTGGTGGCCGCAGGGTACGGGCTAGGTTTTTCCACTGCCGCGCACTTGGCAACTTGCCAGCCGGCGGATGTTGTTGTCCGCCCGTTGGCCGGTCAGAGCGCATCGATAACCACCTATCTGTTACGAACCGAGGGTGGCATGACGGAGCCGTTGCAGCGGTTCATCGAACGCGCCGAACGTATATGTCATCAGGACGCAAGCACATCACGCGCGATCTGACGCGGATCTATCGGAAGGTGCGCGGCTAGTTTTCTCGGATTGCGCGATTCATCTTTGGTCTTGCGACTGACCCGATCGGCATGGCTCATGCGCTGTACTGATTCCAGTTTCGACGCAATTGCTGCGCCCTTCCGTACTCCGGCACTCGCCTGCGGGCTCGCCGCCGCGGTCATTTCACTGACGCGGAACGCATGAGCTTTTGCTGGTTGCAAACCGGCTCATCCCGTTGACGCATTGGCACTTTACGCCGTTGGAATTCCTACGGAAAACTTTGACCAGGTTTCGGGTAAAGCGCGGCACCCATGCTTGACTCCAGGGGAGCGCGACCACCAAGCCGCGTGCCGGTCCAAAGGCAAAGCGCCCGCATCATGGTTGAGGAGTTTCAAGCGTAGCAAGATGTAGTTCGCCCTTGGCCGGCCGTCAGCGCCGATGCAACGCTTCCTTCCACGATCCCGGCCGGCCCTGCGCTTCATCCGGATTTCTGGGCAATCGCCTCGCCCACTTGGGCGGTGCGCGTCTGCCAGAGTTCGATCCGACGATGGGACGCACGCGACATGGAGAAATCGAGTTGCCTTGCCTTTGGCGCCAGGATCTACTACCGCCCGATCGAGGCGGCCGTCCGTTGGGCGGGACTGTTGCGCTTTGAGCCGCGGATTCTGGAAACGCTCGGGCCACGTGCCATGCCTGAGCCGAACGATTTTCCGCGCTGGCCCTTGCTGCGCCTTTTCTCCGAGCGCATCTTCGACGCATTGGCACACGATGAACTTTCTTACGGCAAGGCAGGCATGGCGCAGGAATCTCAGCGCCCCGCACTCGACGATCCTGCGTTGATCGTGCGCCACGTCGCCCTGAAGGCGTGGATGTCGCATTACTACCCCGGTGAGCGGCCTCCATTCCTGTTCGACGGCATCGAGCGCGAACTGCATCCTGCGGTGAGCGTCGCCATGCTGAACGTGTTGCTGGCCGATCGCGAGGCCGCCAAGCTGCAGCTTGCCGAACTCGCACAACTACATGCGGCGCTGAAGGCACAGCACGAAGCGTTGGCGAAGGAGCATGCCATTAGCATTCGTGAGGGCGATACGAGTGAACCGGGCCTGCGCAGCGAATCGACTTACTTGAACATCATTGGCGGCCTGCTGACATTGCTGTTGGGCAAGTCCCCGGCGGGCTCTGCCTACTCGTCCTTCCGCAACATGGATGCGGTGATCAGTGCACTACTGGCCCACCATGAAGGGCGGCCCGGCATCAGCGAGCGGACGCTGTGGAGCAAGCTGGCACAGGCGCGTCGCCACCTGGAGGCATCGCGCTGAGCCTGTAACAGCAGACTGCAATTGCAGTTGCGTGTTCTGCAGTTGCAGTGAATCTCGCAGCAGCAGCATATGGAATGCGAGGCACTTTCTGAACAACGCCATCGAGCGTCAAGGAGTGCCTCTCATGTCTTCGCAGACCATCGCGCCGGCCTTGCCGCCCGAGCACCGCATCCTGCGCCGCGCCGAGGTCGAAGCCAAGACCGGCTTCAAGCGCGCGCACATCTACAGCCTGATGAAGGAAGGCAAGTTCCCCAAGGCGCTGCGCCTGGGCGTGCGCGCGGTGGGCTGGGACTCGGTGGAGATCGAACAGTGGATCGCCGATCGCCTCAAAGAACGCGCCTGACGCTTCTTCTCGGTTCATGCCATTCGACGAGGAGAAGCTCATGCAGGTGGTGTCCATCATTTCGACCAAGGGCGGCGTGGGCAAGACCACGACGGCCGCCAACCTGGGCGGCTTCATCGCCGATGCCGGGCTGCGCGTGCTGCTGCTGGACCTGGACGTGCAGCCCACGCTGTCGAGCTACTTCACGCTGGACGTGCGCGCGCCCGGCGGCATCTACGAGATGCTGGCCTTCAACGAGCGGCGCATCGAGCAACTGGTGTCGCGCACCGCGATCGCGGGCCTGGACCTGGTGCTCTCCAACGACGACCGCGGCGAACTGAACACGCTGCTGCTGCACGCACCGGATGGGCGCCTGCGACTGCGCCATTTGCTTCCCGTCTTCCGCACGCACTATGACTTGCTGCTGGTCGACACCCAGGGCGCGCGCAGCGTGCTGCTGGAGATGGCGGTGCTGGCGTCCGACCTGGCGCTGTCGCCGGTGACGCCGGAGATCCTCGCGGCGCGCGAGCTGCGGCGCGGCACGCTGCAACTGATCGAGGACATCGCGCCGTATCGGCACCTGGGCATCGAGCCGCCGCCGCTGCGCCTGCTCATCAACCGTGTGCATCCGGTGTCGTCGAACGCGCGGCTGGTCCAGCAGGCGCTGCGACAGGTGTTCCAGGAACAGGCCGGCGTGCAGGTGCTGGGCACCGACGTGCCGGCCATCGAAGCCTATCCGCGCGCTGCGACACGAGGATTGCCGGTGCATCGGGTGGAATACCGGCAGCCGGCGGGGCGCACGGCACCCGCGGCGCTGGAGACCATGCGCACGCTGGCCGGCGAGCTGTTCCCCGCGTGGCGGGAGCGCTTCGCGCTGGTCTCCGGCCGGGCCGATGCGGGAGGGGCCGGCCATGGCGAGCGCGCATGAACTGGCGCGCGGCCGTGAACGGCTGCGCGCGCTGATCGAGTTCGCGCTGGGCGAAGGCTGGCGCGTGGTGCGCACGTCCGGTGGGCACCTGAAATTCACGAAGCGAGGCTGCGCGTCGATCTACACCAGCTCGACGGCGAGCGACCACCGTGCCGACCGTAATGCCCGCGCGCAACTTCGCCGCGCCGACCGGCCGGCGCAGGAGAACGGCCGTGGCTGAGCTGACGCCGCAGGACATGGCTGCCAAGCTGCTGGCCACCGGCTTCGAGCGCAGCGGCCCTTCGGCCGCGACCTTGAGCGACCCCATCGCCGACACGCCGATGGTGGTGACGCTGGACCAGTTGCGGCCCTACGACCACGACCCGCGCGTGACGCGCAACCCGGCCTATGCGGAGATCAAGGCGTCCATCCGCGAACGCGGGCTGGACGCTCCCCCCGCGATCACGCGCAGGCCGGGCGAGGCGCACTACATCATTCGCAACGGCGGCAACACGCGGCTGGCGATCTTGCGCGAGTTGTGGAGCGAGACCAAGGAGGAGCGCTTCTTCCGCATTGCGTGCGTGTTCCGCCCGTGGCCGGCGCGCGGCGAAATCGTGGCGCTGACCGGGCATCTGGCCGAGAACGAGCTGCGCGGCGGGCTGACCTTCATCGAGCGGGCGTTGGGCATCGAGAAGGCGCGCGAGTTCTACGAGCAGGAAAGCGGCCAGGCGCTGTCGCAGAGCGAACTCGCGCGGCGACTGACTGCCGACGGCTATCCGGTGCCGCAGTCACACATCAGCCGCATGAACGATGCGGTGCGCTATCTGCTGCCGGCGATCCCGACGCTGTTGTACGGCGGATTGGGCCGGCATCAGGTGGACCGGCTCGCGGTGCTGCGCAAGGCGTGCGAGCGCACCTGGGAGCGGCGTGCGCTGGGCCGCACCGTGACCGTGGACTTCGCCACCTTGTTTCAGGACGTGCTGACGCAGTTCGACACACAGCCGGACGACTTCTCGCCGCAGCGGGTGCAGGACGAGCTGGTCGGCCAGATGGCCGAGCTGCTGGAGGCGGACTACGACACGCTGGCGCTGGAGATCAACGACAGCGAAAGCCGCCAGCGTGCGCTGACCAGCGAACCGGCGGCGCCGACGCCACCGGCAGCGCCTGTCGTGCCTGCTGATCCTCCCCCGCCGGTCTCCGCGCCTCAGCAGCCACCCGCCTCGTCTGTGCCGCGCGACACCACGCCGGTCGCGCCTTCGGCGCCAGCAGCGACACCGCCTGCATCGCCCGAAGCGCCGGAGGACCAGCACGGGGAACGCGAAGAGCGCCTGCAAGGGCACATCGTGACACCGGCACCGACCACCGAGCGCCTGCAGTCCATCCAGCGGATGGTCGCGGACCAGCTCGGCGACAAGCTGCCCGACTTCGAGGCCGATGCGCTGCGTGCGATCCCCGTGCAGGTCGGCGGGCTCTATCCCATCTCGGACGTCTGGTACGTCGAGCCGGGGCTGGACGTGCCGGATCGCCTGCGCGTGCACATCGCGCAGTTCGCGCGCGAGATCGGCGAGGAAGCGGCGGTCGGCGACCACATCGAGGCCAGCGTCGGCGGCATCGGCTTCGTCTGCGCGGCGCCGGTTGTGGGCCAGGCGAAGGCGCTGCCGGCGTTCGCGCGGGCGGTGCTGACCCTGCTGCATGTGCTGAGTGCGGCTCCGCCCTCCGCGAACGGATTGGACCGCGCGCGGCTGGCCGACGAGCTGGCGGCGCTGCTGCATGGCCACGGCGGCTCGGCCACACGCCTGAGCGATGCTGCGCTGGTGAAGCTGTTCCGTCTGCTGCGCCTGGCGCGCCGGCTGCTGGATCTGGAAGCCGGCGTAGCGAGCCAGGATTCCTGAGCGCAGGAGGCTCCCGTATGTCGGCACCGCACCCGCTCAACCAGGCCGTGATCGCCCAGGCTCTGCATGACCTGCGCAACGGCCAGTTGCGCCGCTGCAAGGCCATGGGCTTCGGCGAGGAGGAGCTGGATGCGCTGAAACACCCCGAGCTCGTGAGCATGCTGGTGAATGCCACGGTGTCGTGGTGTTCGGTGTCGGTGAACCGGGAAGTGTTGAAGCGGCTGCTGAGCCAGGTGCACGACGTGGAGCGGGAGATCGCCACGGTGGACCGCATGCTGCGCCTGGGGGCGAGCACGGAGATGGTCAGCAAGTTCTACGGCCTCACGCATCAGGAAGTGGCGCTGCGCCGCAACATCCTCGGGCTGCCCAAGCGCAAGGGCCGGCATCCGGTGCTCGACGAGGCGCAGGACGTGGCCTTGTGGGAGCGCTGGAAGGCCGGCGTCGCCGAGCGCCATGTCGCCCTGACCGACGACATGGAGATGCTGGCGCTGACCATGGACCTGGCCGAGGCCATGACCCTGCCCATGTCGGTGATCTGGTCGGCGATACGGAACTGGATCGACCAGGGGCTGGTGTAGCCATGACCACGGGCAGCGCACCACGGCGCGATGGCCCGGTTGCGCTGTCGGCGTTGTTCGACGAGGCGCTGCGGCACCTTGAGCCGAAGGAACCGGCGCAGGGCACGGCGCCGAGCCAGGACGGTTTTCTCTACAGCGGCAACCGGCACGAGAGCGTGCCGCGCGCGCTGTTCCTCGATCGACGCCTGACGCCGCTGGAGCGCAATGCCTGGCAGGTGTTCCGCCTGCAGCTCAACGACGACGGCGTGACCGCCTTTCCCACCTACGACCAATTGCGCCCCTACTTGGCCTCGATGCCCTGTGCGGCGCAGGCATCGCACGAGACCGTGGCGCGCGCCCTGACGCTGCTGCGGCTGACGCGCTGGCTGAGCCTGGTGCGACGACGGCGCGACCCGAAGACCGGCCGCATCCAGGGAAACCTCTACGTGCTGCACGACGAACCGCTGACACCCTTCGAGGCGATGCAACTCGATGCCGACTACCTCGGCCTGGTCAGCCAGGCGCTGACCCATGCCGCCAAGGCGGTACAGATCGTGGGCATGAACACGCTCAAGGAGATTGCCGAAGACCCGCTGCTCAGCGGCCGCACGCTGCCGACCCGCTTGCAGGTGCTGGCGCAGCGCATGACACGCCACGGCTTGGCGACGGGGAGTTATCCACAGGAGGTCGCCGACTACGATTCCGAAGAAGGCCAGGATGCCCTTCTTCGGAATGCTGCGCGCCCGTCTTCGGAATCCGAAGCAGGGCCGAAACCCGCACCGGACGGCTCTCCTCGGATTCCGAAGGAGGACCGTACAGTACGTAATGATCGTATAAATGAAGTACGTACAGTACCGCGCGCAAGGGCCTTGCAGAGCCTGCGGCTGCCCGAGCGTTTCCTGCGCTTGAAGGACGAGCAGCAGGCCGGCGCGCTGGTGGCGCTGCAGCAGGTGGACGAGGCGCAGCGGCAGGCCGTTCTCGACGAGTGGGCGGCACGCTGCCGCAACAGCGCGGTACGCAACCCGGCCGGCTACCTGTTCGGCATCATCCAGAAGGCGCTGCGCGGGGAGTTCAAAGTCTGGGCCGGAGAAAGTGCATCGACGCCGCCAGCGTCCCCGCCATCTGCGCCATCGTCACCACCGGCATCCCGTGCGGCTGACCCCGAGGTGGCACGTGCCTACCTGGCACAGCTCCGAGAAGCCTTGCGTGATCGCTGATGTTGACTATCCCCAGGGGATAGCTGGAACAGACACCTTTCCGCCGCGCTCGATTGTCGCCCGCCGAATGACAGGCGAAACTGTCGCCTGTGAATCAGACGAGGACTGCCACGCACGAGCCCGGCCGACGATGGACATGACGACTTCCCCCGCCACAAACGCACTGCAACCACTACAGCGAGACGTTCAGCGCTTGCTGGGCAGATGCCTGTTGCGCCTTCAACAATACGAGCGCCTCATGAAAGCCACCCTGGCCCACCACGAGATTTCAGGCCCGGCGCATTCGCAGGAGGCCATTCTCGCAGCGCGGATCGAAGATGCCGCGACCAAGACCCTGGGCACGTTGGTCGGACAATTGTTTGGTTCGTATGTCGTCACCGAAGGAAATGGTGGCAAGGAACGCGACGACGATCTTCCCGGCGACGTGATTTCCTTTCGCACGCGCGTGCAACTGAGCCTCTCTGCGCAGGACTACGCCCAGACCCAGGCCGACCTCAAAGACCTGGTATCGCTGCGCAACACCCTGGTGCACCACTTCATCGACCAGCACGATCTATGGACCGTGGACGGGTGCCGCGCTGCACAGGACGAACTCGGTTCCGCCTACACGCGCATCGATCAACACTTCGAGCAGCTGCGCGGCTGGGCCGAGCATATGGATCAGGCGCGGCGCCTGGCAGCGGAGTTCGTCCAGTCGGATGTGTTCCACAACCTGGTGGTCAATGGCATCGCGCTGGACGGCACGGTGGACTGGCCGGCCGCCGGCATCGTTCGCGCGCTGCGCGAGGCCGCCGCGCAGTTGGCCGTCGGGGGCTGGACACCCATCGCCGCCGCTGGCCGCTGGATCGCGGACCGACATCCCGAGCAGCTTCCAGCCAAGTACGGCTGCAGCAGTTGGCGGCAGGTGGTGCACGAGTGCCGCCTGTTCGAGCTTCGCTACCGTGAGGTGGAGGGGCAACGGGCCGCCTGGTACAGACCTCGCGAGGCATAGCCCCGCAACGCGGTCTCACCTCCGCGCGAGCCGCGAACGACTCCGCCGCGCTATCCCCAGGGGATAGCCGGCACACACAGCCTTCCGTACGGAACAAACCGGGCACGCATGGGCTGCGGTTTGTTGACTGACAGCCTTCCGGCCGATGCCGATGCTGGCGACTCGCCCCTTCACCGCGAGTCGCTCTCATGGCCAACGAACGCACAGAACCCTTGCAACTGAATCTCGGATCGCTGCGCAGCGCGATGTCGCTGACGCTGCACACGCACCACGCCTCGCGCATCTGGCACGGCCGTGCGCCGACCGAGGGGCGCCCCGGCATCATCGGACTCAACGGCTTCATCAGTGCGATGAACAAGATGAAGCGCGGCGCCGAGCAGGACGACCCGTACTCGGATTGGTGGATGTTGCGGATCGAGGACAAGCTCGCCGACACCAAGACCCGCCTGCAGACCCTGCGCGAACAGGTCGACCAGGCCCTGGCCGACGTGCCACCGGCGCTGTCGCTGGGCGAGAATATGAATGTGCAGCCGGTGAAGCTGCCGCTGTTCGTGAACGCCCAGCTCGGCTTCATGGCGGTCTACCTGCTGGCCGACTACGACGACCTCGCGCGCAAACTCATCCTGGCGCACCACACTGCGCTGATCGACCGCAGCACCTTGGAGCGCTGGCTCAATGATGGCGCGCACGCGCTGCGCAGCCTGTTCTCGCTGGCCCAGCAGTACCGCTACTCGGGCACGACGCGCGACGACTTCGCGGCGAAGAACGCCGCGGCGCGAGCGGCGTTGGAGAAGTTCGGCGAGCTGCCGCAGGACGTGCTGGAAGGCACGCGCCGCTCGCGCTTCGCGCCACCGATCGCGCGGCGGACGACCAAGCCCGGCACGCCGCCTGCTGCGCCCGCCATCGAGCCCGATGACCCGGCTCCCACGGATGGCGCAGCCAATCCAGCGACGGGTAATGAGGGTGCTGACGCATGACGGCATCGCCCCCCATCAGCCACTCCACGCGCTTCGTGGCGCTGGAACAGGCGGACTTCCAGCGGCTGGAACACGCAGGCTACCTAAAAGGCCTTTTACAGCCTTTTAAGGGTAAGGGGAGTCTGGAGACCTGGGCCAGCCAGTGCGCAGCGCTGCGCGACGACGTGATTGGCCTGGCGCAGCGGCGCGTACTGCCCCAGGCACGCGCCTACCCCTTCAGTCTGCTCGACGTGCAACTGGCCCAGCAGGCCACTGGCGCAGGGACGACCTTCCTCCGCTGGCGCAACCTCGACCGTTCCTCCATGGGCGTGGCGTTGTGGGAGGCCCTGCTGGCCAACCCCGCGACGCCGGCCTCGCTGATCGACGAGCTGTACGCGATGGAACTGCAGCGCATCGTGTTGAACATGCAGATCAGCCTGACCCACAGCATCGCTCGCCAAGCACTGGAATGCGCCAGCAAGGCCGCCCAGGCCGAAGCGGCTTACCTGCGGCGTGTCCACGGGCATGCCGCGGCCGTTCCACCCACCACCAAGGAGTCACCATGAGTACGCACTTCGTCGGCGAGGGCAACATCGGCTCTGCGCCGGACTACCGCGAATTTCCGAACGGCAACGACGAGCCGCGTCGGCTGCTGCGCCTGAACGTCTATTTCGACAACCCGATCCCGAAGAAGGACGGCGAGTACGAAGATCGCGGCGGCTTCTGGGCGCCGGTGGAGCTGTGGCACCGCGACGCCGAGCACTGGAAGACGCTGTACCAGAAAGGTATGCGGGTGCTGGTCGAGGGCCGCACCGTGCGCGACGAATGGGAGGACGCCGACGAGAACGAACGGGTGACCTTCAAGGTCGAGGCCCGGCGCGTGGGCATCCTGCCGTACCGCATCGAGTCGGTGGCGCTGAGCGCCAAGCCGGCCGGCGGACAGTAATTCGCCCATCGCCGTTCCCCCGAGGGCGGCTGTAGCAACCGTCATACGCCCGCGATGCACCAGCGAGCTATCCCCAGGGGATAGCTCCAAGGTCGTCCACGGAGTTCCAGCCGCCCTCCCGATACGACGCTCTTGCTGTGCCAGCTCCTACGATCTATGCACACCGCTGCGGCAACGAACCGCCTGCCAATCACAAAGCGGTGTCTGCATCAATCGACTTCCTTGCTGCCGGCATCTCCTGGCTCCGCCAAGCTGACGTCCATCCGATGAACCGCACATTTCCAAGGAGGCTTCATGCGCGTGTTCCTGTGCGAGAAGCCGTCCCAGGGCAAGGACATCGCCCGTGTGCTGGGTGCCGGTCAACGCGACAACGGCTGCTACAGCGGCGCGGGTGTCGTCGTGACCTGGTGCATCGGTCATCTGGTGGAGGCGGTTCCGCCCGAAGGCTACGGCGAGCAATACAAGCGCTGGGCCATCGAGCAACTGCCCATTCTTCCTGAGCGTTGGCGTGTCGAGCCCAAGGCGGCGACCGCAGCGCAATTCAAAGTCGTGCAGCAGCTCGTCGCCAAGGCGGGCGAACTGGTGATTGCGACCGACGCCGACCGCGAGGGCGAGATGATCGCCCGCGAGATTATCGACCTATGCGGCTACCGCGGTCCGATTCAGCGCCTGTGGCTGTCGGCGCTCAACGACGCGTCGATTCGCAAGGCGCTGGGGGCGCTCAAGCCGTCCGCCGAGACGCTGCCGCTGTATTTTTCCGCACTCGCCCGATCGCGCGCCGACTGGCTGATCGGGATGAATCTGAGCCGCTTGTTCACACTGCTGGGGCGCCAGGCCGGCTATAGCGGCGTGCTGTCGGTGGGGCGCGTGCAGACGCCGACGCTGAAGTTGGTCGTGGACCGCGATCGCGAGATCGCGCGCTTCGTCTGCGTACCGTTCTGGGCCATCGAGGTTGCGCTATCGCATGCAGGCCAGTCCTTCGTCGCAAGCTGGACGCCCCCGCAAGGCAGCACCGACGATGCGGGCCGCTGCCTGCAACAGCCGGTGGCGCAGCAGGCCGCCGAGCGCCTGCGCACGGCCGGCTCCGCCCAGGTGCTGTCGGTAGAAACCGAGCGCGTTCGCGAAGGGCCGCCGCTGCCGTTCGACCTGGGCACGCTGCAGGAGGTGTGCTCCAAGCAGTTGGGCCTCGACGTGCAGGAGACGCTGGACATTGCCCAGGCGCTGTACGAGACGCACAAGGCGACAACGTATCCGCGCTCGGATTCGGGCTACCTGCCCGAGAGCATGCTGGCTGAGGTGCCGACCGTACTCGACAGCCTGGTCAAGACCGACCCCAGCTTGCGGCCGCTGATCGAGCGCCTGGATCGCAAACAGCGTTCGCGTGCATGGAACGACGGCAAGGTGTCGGCTCACCACGGCATCATCCCGACGCTGGAGCCCGCCAACCTGTCGGCCATGAACGAGAAGGAACTGGCCGTCTACCGGCTGATCCGCGCTCATTACCTCGCGCAGTTCCTCCCGCACCATGAGTTCGACCGGACGGTAGCGCAGTTCTCGTGCGGCAGTCAGTCGCTGGCGGCCGTGGGCAAGCAGATCGCCGTCACCGGCTGGCGCGAGGTGCTGGCGACGCCGCGGCCGGACGATGCCGATGGCGAGGATGCGCAGCGCAGCCAGGTGCTGCCCGCCCTGCATGCGGGCCTGTCCTGCCCGGTCGGAAAGGTGGATCTCAAGGCGCTGAAGACGCTGCCGCCCAAACCCTACACGCAGGGCGAGCTGATCAAGGCCATGAAGACCGTCGCCAAGTTCGTGACCGACCCGCGCCTGAAACAGAAGCTGCGAGATACCACCGGCATCGGCACCGAGGCGACACGCGCCAACATCATCAACGGTCTGATCGGTCGCGGCTACCTGGTCAAGAAAGGCCGCGCCGTCCGCGCTTCCGACGCGGCATTCACGCTCATCGACGCGGTGCCCTCGGCCATCGCCGACCCCGGCACCACGGCGGTGTGGGAGCAGACGCTCGACATGATCGAGGCCGGCCAGATGGCGCTGGACACCTTCATCGAGAAGCAGTCCGTGTGGGTCGGCCAGCTCGTGCAGCAGTACCGCGGCGCTACGCTCTCGCTCAAGCTGCCGCCGGCGCCGGCCTGCCCGCAGTGCGGCGCACCGATGCAGCAGCGCACGGGCAAGAGCGGCGCGTTCTGGTCCTGCTCGCGCTACCCGGACTGCAAGGGCACGTTGCCGATCGAGTCCCCGACGGGCCGGCGCAGCGCACCGCGCAAGCGGCGCGCTGCCTCCAAGGCGTCCTGATCCTCGCTTCCCCCTGCCGCGCCGGCCACTTCACTAGCGGCGAGGCAAACGTCCCGCACCGCGCGGGACTCCAAAGCGCGCGTCTCCTTCTGCAACGGTGTGCGCGCCCCGTCTGCCCGCCATCGGGCGACGGGGCGAGAAGGACATTGCTCCACGAATCGCGCCCGCCGCCATTCCCTTGATCGGTGTGCCTTGCCTCGGTCATGAGGGGCTTCCTGACGCCTTGCCGCCGCGCGAGCCGTGAGGAGGCCCCTTGGGCCGAGGGTATTCCGTGCCGGTGCCCGCCGGCGGAACAACGGGCTCCCTTTGTGTGTGGATGCACGCCAGAGGTTTCCGGCCCAGCCACGAAACGGGCCGGGTGCGATTGCTGACGCAGCGAACGGCTTTGACGACGGCCCGCGCTGACGCAGCCCACAGGTGGTTTTCCTTCCTCTCCAGCCGAAGGCCCGCGTGGCCTTCGGCGCCCTGGTCCCTGCCTTGTCCCGTGACGCGGGCCTGCCCTAAAGCGGGCCGTCCGCGATTCGGTTTTCCCTGCGACGGCAGCCATGCTTCGCGCCCATCCTCACGCCATGCGTTGCTGACAGTCGTCAGCGGCATGCCCTGGCAGTCTCGGTCTTCAAGACTGCAACGCGGTTCGCCGCGTCGACCGATCCAGTCCGCTTCGCATCGCCCACCGCGGACGCTCGCCGGCCTGGCGACGATGCACTTTTCTCAACCACCCGAGGGGAACTCCATCCTCTACGGGATGCGTGCTCCCCGACCCACCAAGGAGCACGGCATGTCTGAACCTTCCGCATCTTCCTCTGCAACCGCAGTACGCAGTGGTGCGCTGGCGCTGGCCTGGACCGGCAAGCGTTTGCCGCTACAGGTGCTGCGCAGCGCGGCCGGCCACTACATCGGCACGCAAGACGACGAAGGCCCGGTATCGCGGGAGTCCGTCGAGTATTTCCCGAACCACCTCGCAGCACAGCGCGCCCTGGATACCCATGCCTGGACACAGCGCGCTCACCCCTGATTCCCACCCTTCAAGGAGTTCTCTCATGAATCTGTCTTTACCCGAAGACGTGCTCGATCAGATGGCGCTGGAACAGGCGCACTTCGACGCTGCACCGCAGGCCTTCTTCGAGGCCTGGAAGCGCGGCGCGCAGATCGCCGGCCACGAGTGGTTCGGCGACGGCACACGCGAAGGTCTGCAGCGTGCCACCACCAAGTGGGACCTGCGGCCCAACATGCTGATGCTCAACGACGCCCTGGGTGTGCTGAGCAGCGGTCAACGCATGTTCCTGTCCGCGATGGTGAGCTTCTACAACTCCCGCGAGGGCGGCGCGATGCTCAAGCGTTGCGGCTTCGAGGGGCTGTCCGACTTCGGCGGCCTCGATCTGGAACGGCGCCAGGTCATCGCCGACCTCACGCTGCACTACAACGGCTGGTGAGCCGCGCCTGGCAACCCACCGTTCTTTCATCCCACCCCACGAGGGACATGCGTCCCCGTTCGGGGCCATGTCCCTCCTTCCTTTCGCAGGAGCGGCCATGTCCCGAATCACCATCTTCCACTGACCTGCACCGCCCGCCACCAGGGCGGCCCGACGCCGCGGCCGGCTGACCGGTTGCCACTTCATCCACTCGCTGGGGTTCAATCCCCGGCAGGGGATTGCCTCGGCCATCCTCTGCTGGAGGAATCCCATGTCTCATTCCAAAAACCCCTTCGTCCGCGGCTACGATGGCCTGTCCGTGCAGCGGCTGCTGGCGATTTCCTACGACGACGACTGCCCGCTGAGCTATCTGCCGCTGCACGTCTCGCAGTCGCATCTGCCGGACAGCCAGGTCGAGCGCCATGCCTGCGTCTTCTGCGACGACTTCGCGCTGATCACCGAGGGCCAGAACGTGCCGCCCGAGCTGGACGCGCAGTGCCCCAGCCACGGTATCGCCCGAAACCTCGTCTACGCCGTCATGGCCGAAGAAGCCGGCCAGCCACTGCACGTCGGCGATACCTACTCCGAGGAAGCCGCGCGCGAGGTGGTCCGCCGCCTGCGCTTCGAGACCGGCTTCTACAGCCGTGCCTGGGAAATCAGCTCGGCGCACATCACCGAGGAGGCCGGCCGCTTCCTCGCCGAACTGGCGGACATCGCCACGCCGAGCGGTTTCTTGTTCGTGGCCTTCCGCATTCCCTACAGCCCGGCGGTCGGCGTGAAGCTGATCGCCACGCCCTGGACGGATGCGAACCTGCAGCATGTCGAGGGCATCACCGCCGAAGAGCTGCGGCAGGAGCACCGGGCCAAGGGCGTGCCGGAGTCCCTCGTGGAAGTGTTGCACCTGGCTGCGCTCGCTGACGTTCGCATGTTGGTGTTCGATGCCGACGCGCCCGTGCTGGACGGGCTGACGCTCTACGACGACGAGTAACCCGCAACCCATTCGAGCCCCCACGTCGGGGCTCTTCTTTTTCGCGGAACGCGGTGCCGGCGCATTGCCGATTCCCAACGGACGGCCGCCGCCATGTGCCGCACGCTGGCCGCATGTTCGCTGGCGTTGCCGGCAGCATGCCCAGGCAGTCGAGACCTTCAAGACTGCGGCGCGGTTCGCCGTGCTGGTTGCTTCGTTCTCCGGGCGCACCCGCGTCCATCCACCTCACCCTCAAGGGACAGACCTCCCTTGCGGGCGGGAGTCCCTTGGTTGCCACAAGGAGTCTCCCCATGGATACCCAAGCCATCCGTGCACAGATGCCAACGCTTGTTGTCGGTCATGTGCCTTCCAACGTCCGTTCGTTCAAGTTCAACATCTTCGACGGCCAGCCCAAGGTTTCGACGCTGGGCTTTCACATCGACCCGAAGCCTTTCGAGGGCAAGGTCATCGCCACCACCGACGAGGCCATCGTCGTCAAGACGGGGCGAGCCGAGTTCGCGGTGCTCGATCGCACGCTCGTGACTGAGGTGCCCGACGAGGGCGCCAAGGTGCAGGTCGAACCCTATGTCAGACGCCGCTTCGACGGTCAGCGAGCGGACACGCCCGAGGAGCAGACCGAGTTCACCGCCGACGGCCAGCCCTACACGGTGAAGCGGTTGGTGCTCGGGTCCGCACCGGCGAAGCTGCCGATTCCCAAGCCTCGCTGCCCCGAGCTGCAGGAACTGGTCAACCAACTGGAGCAGTTGCCCGCTCCCGACGGTTTCCGGCGCGTCACCCACATGCTGGTGGATGCCGGCGCGCGGGACATCACCTGGGTCGATCCGCTGCCCGCCGACATCATCCGCACACCGCCGGCCATCGGCTTCACCGTCGCCACGACGAAGTTCCACGGTCGCGTCACCGTGCTGTATGAGCGTGGCCTCGACCTCTACGCGGTGGAACTGCACCGCGCCGGCGCGCTGGTCGAACGGGTCGATGAGGTGTTCTTCGACACCCTCGGCGAGACGCTGGAACGGCTGATCGACGACGGGAGCTGGAGACGCATCCGCGTGCAGTGCCTGTCGTGTCGTAAGGCTATCCGGCACTGACCTGACCTCCCAGCAGCTTCCCGCCCTCGCGGCGGGAAGCCTCTTTTCCTGCCCTCTGGAGATCACACCCATGACTGTTCGATTCAAAGGCACGGAGCTGCGGCCCGTGCTCGCCGAAGCGGTGGCGAATCAATGCCGCGTCATCCTGGCCAAGGATCAGGGCGTGTACTTCCTGGCCGAGCGCGGCGAGCGCCGACCCGATGGTCGCCAGAAGACCATCGCCTATGCCGCCGGTTGCAACCCGGATGTCGATGCCTTCGACGACTGGTGGGAACTGGCGCGCGCCGAGTTCGGTGGCGACGACTTCGGCGAGTTCTTCGATCCGCAGGAGGGCGTGTTTGCGCGCATCCTGCGCAGCGAGGACGACCTCGACGTGTCCGCCACCGCGACACACCTGTCGCTGCAGGCGGTTCCTCCCACGCCCAGCGGTAACTGACCGCCCATCCCTGGCCCCCGCACCGGGGGCCTCCTTCTTCCCGGCAATGCGGACAGCCGCGAGTGCCGATTGCCGCTCGCCTGCGCGCCGTCCCGGCGCCACGCTTCCGGCCATGTTCCGCTGACGTCCGTCAGCAACATGCCCAGGCAGCCACGATCTTCAAGGCTGCGACGCGGTTCCGACCGTGTTGATCACCCCAGTTCGCACCGGCATCCATGCGCGAACGGCCATCGGTTCTCGATGGCGATGCCACCAAGCTGTTCCATCAACCCACGCGGGGGTTCCACACCTTCCCCGCCTTGGGTCGGGTGTGTCTCCGCCTCATTGTTCTCAGGAGATTCACCATGACCACTTCCACCGAAAAGTCCTACTTCGATCTGCACATCACCGGCCTCGGGTATCTCAATCGCATCCGCGAAGTGAAGCCAAAGAAAGGTGATCCCTTCCTGGCCTGCGACATCGCGGCTCTGAACGGTCCCAGCGATGACGTCTCGTATGTGCGCTTCGACACGCGCGTATCGGGATCGGAAGCGCAGCACCTGGTGCGCCGCTGCATTCAGGCGGCCGACGCCGAGAAGAAGGTGATGATCGGCTTCCGCCTGGGCGACCTGTGGACCGACACCTTCACCTACTCCAAGGGCAAGCGTGCCGGCGAGCAGGGGGTGAGCCTCAAGGCCCGCCTGCTGTTCGTCAGTTGGATCAAGGTCGACGGCAAGCTCGTCTACAAGGCCGAACCCAAGCCGACCGAGACCGACGAGCGGGACCCGGAAGTCCCGGTGACGTCCGATGCGCCCGCTGCGCAGCAAGCCTCGACACCGGAGCCTTCCAAGCCCGTCGCCGATGCTGCCGACGACGCAGCCGATGCCCCCGCATTGGCCGTTGCCGAGTCGTTCTGATCCGCAAGGCCCCATCCCCGGGGCCTTGTCTTCTCTTCGTCAGCAGGAGACCTTCATGATCACCATTCCCGGCCAACTGGCCATCAAGACCATCCACGGCAGGAACGGCGACTTCAACGTCGGCCGCCTGGCGACCTCGATCGGCGAGTTCGTCGTGAAGAACGCCGAACTCGATCAGTACCGCGAGGGCAAGTACGACGGTGATTTCGTCATCGTCGAGATTCGCCCCTCCACGTACAACGCCAACGGCCGCATGGTCATCGAGATCCGCGCCCATCTGGGCGGGATGACGCTGTCCAACATCGACGCCCTGAGCCGCGACGAGGCCCGCCGGCTGAGTCCGCAGGAAGTCGATCCGATCGACGAGGAGGCGCAGGCGCCCGCGCCGGCATCGCCCCCGGCCAAGCCGAAGGCGAAGCCGCGCAGTCCGCGCGATCCCCTGGTCGATACCACGCCGTTCGGCAGCGAACCAGCTTCCGTGTCCGCTGCGGCCTCGGCCGAGGCAGACGACGCGGCGCTGTTCGGTGCCTTGTGGCCCCTGGGCGAGACCGTGAAGCTCGATGCGACCGTGGATCGTCGTGTGCTGCGTCAGCAGCGCGACCGTCTCGACAAGCTGGGCTACGAGTTCGCTCCGTTGTCCCAGGACTGGCACCTCAAAGCTGCCTGATCCATCCGCCGCCTTGCGCGGCATTCCGCCACCCGCCGGGGTTCTCCCCCGACGGGGAGGGCTCCGGCCTTTTCTTCAAGGAGACCCTCATGGGCTGGACCTTCGTTCGTCAGACGCGCGATCAGTTGATCCGCGAGCTGCTCGCTCCGCAGGCGTCCGAACGCGCTTGCTGCGAAGTCATCGACCACACACTGGACGGCGACGTTCTGTGGACCGTGGTTCGCGTCACCGCCAGGCAGGCGGGCGTCATGGGCCTCGCGGCCGGTGAGTCCGTCTGCTACATCGGCTGCCATCTTCTGGAAAGCTCGGGCGGCGATTGGGGCTACAAGTCCCTCGATGAGTCCGTGCATCCGTACTACTACTCGTGCCCGCTGCGCTATCTCGACATGGCGCCGGTGCAAAGCTCCGAGTGGCGCGAGCGGGTTCACCGCTTCCACGCGGGGCGCGCTGTCTAGCGGCACGCATCTTCCTTCCACCCAACCGGGGCGAGCATGGCCCCGCGGGCTGTGGTTGCTCCTTCATTTCCAAGAGGACATCACCATGCCTGCACCTTCTTCCACGAAACCGCTGTACCGCATCGACGAATGCCCCGACCTCATGGCCGACGGTTGCGTCGGTGACGAGCAGGGCAGTCTCGTCTTTCTCTCGATCTGGGCGCGCGACACCGCCGTTCAGGAGTTCCTCGCCCGCCTGACCCTCGGCCGGGATGAACAGGGACTGGATCAGTTCCACGTCATCACCGAGCAGGGCGCATCCATCCCGGTCTTCGTCGGCAACGTCGAGAACCTGGAAAAGCGCATCACCCGCGCCTATCGGCGAACGCTGTTCGGTTCGCTGACGAATGTGTGGCTGTTCGATCGTCGCTGCGTGAAGCCAGACAAGGCCAACGCCAGCGCGCTGGCGCTTCTGCCCAGGGATTCCGCTCACCGGCTCGACCGGCTGTGGACGCTGGTGCAGGACACCTGCCCGCTGCCACTGCTCGACCACTGGCGCGACACCGTGCTGGAGCTGTTGCAGACACGGCGGATGCTGACCGGTCTTCCCTTGGCCCTCGGGCCGCTGGAAGGCCATCGGCTGGCCCTCGATGTCCCGGCGCTGACGAAGGCGTTGGGCGAGCTGATCCGCAACGGCACCCTTGGCGCCACGCAGTACGAACTGGCCGCGAACGCACCGCTTCGGCGTGTGGCGTGAGCCATCCCCACGGGCATGCGCGCCGCGCGTGCCCGCCTTCCCTCATCCATCACCAGGAGAAATCCATGGCACTCATGTTTCCGCGCCTGGCGCGCAATTTCATCCGTAACGGCTACTTCCCCACCGACGAGCCGACGCTGGAGCGGGCCTTGTCCGCACTGGTGCCGTCTCCCGGCTCCATGTCCCTCCTCGATCCCTGCGCCGGCGAAGGCGTGGCGATTGCCGAAGCCGCCCACGCCCTCGGGCGCGAGCAGGTCCAGGCCTTCGCCGTCGAGTACGACGCCGAGCGTGCCCGCCACGCACGGCAACTTGTCGATCGCTGCATCCAAGGTGACCTGATGGACACGCTGATCTCGCGCCAGTCCTTCGGGCTGCTGTGGCTGAACCCGCCGTATGGCGACCTGAGCAAGGACGTGAACGGCAACATCGGCTATCAGGGCCAGGGCCGTGCGCGGCTGGAAAAGCTCTTCTATCAGCGCGCGCTGCCGCTGCTGCAGTACGGCGGCGTGCTGATCTTCATCGTGCCGTCCTACGTGCTCGACGCCGAGCTGGTCGGATGGCTGACGCGCCACTTCGCCGACCTGCGCATCTACCGTGCGGTGGAAACGCAGTTCAAGCAGGTGGTGATCTTCGGTCGCAGGATTCGTCAACGCGACCAGGCGTCGGAGTCGGCCAAGTCCTTGCGCGGTCTGCTGCTGCAGATCGGACAGGGTGACGCCGAAGCCGAGGAGCTGCCGCCCGAATGGCCGTTCCTGCCGTACACCGTCCCTGCCAGCCCGGCCGAGCCGGAGCACTTCTATCGCGTGACGATGGAGCCCGAGCAGTTCGCCGATGAAGTCGGCCGGCTGCAAGGACTCTGGCCGGCGCTCGATACGCACCTGGGGGCCGCGCAGCAGTCGCTGCGTCCACCCGCGCGGGCCTTGTCGCACTGGCATCTCGCCCTGGCCTTGGCCGCAGGCGCGATCTCCGGCGTGGTGACGTCCAAGAGCGGGCGCGTGCTGGTAGTCAAAGGTGACACCCACAAGGAGAAGACGCTCCAGACGGAATACACCGAACGCGACGACGGCTCCGTGGCCGAGACGCGCATCCTCACAGACAAGTTCGTGCCGGTCATTCGTGCATGGGACTTGACGCTGGGCTCGCCCACGTGGGGCGAAGTGCTGACCATCCGCTGATCGCTGTTCCCTGACGGTTCGCCGTCGCTTTCATCCACCCACCGGGGTCACGTTGCCCCCGATGGGGTGCCGTGGCCCCTTCTTCCAGAAGGAGAAACCACCATGGCACTCGCAGTCCTCAACCTCGCGTCACAAGCACGCTTTTCGCCCGGGCAGGTGGTCATGACCGCCGGCGTCGACGAGCTGGTCCGACAGGGTCGGCTCAACCCCACGCCGTACCTGCGCCGCCATCTTCATGGCGAATGGGGCGACCTGAGCGACAGCGATCGGCGGCAGAACGACGCCGCGCTGAAGTCCGGCGAGGATCGTCTGTTCTCGTCCTACCAGGTCACGTCCGACCAGAAGCTCTGGATCATCACCGAATGGGATCGCAGCGTCACCACACTGCTGCTGCCCAGCGAATACTGATCCGCATCCAGCGGTCTCGCGCCGCTTCTTTCTTCCCACCCAGGGGCATGTCACCGCCCCGTGGGGGAGGTGCATGCCCCATTGCTTTGGAGCATCACCATGTCCCTCGATCTCGAAACCGTTCCCGAAACCGCTGTGCAGGGCGACCTGCTCGAAGCGGCCGCTTCACCTCTCACGCTCAGCCTGCAGGACTTCGTATCGGAGTTCGGCGACGAGCTGCTCGATTCGCTCAACCGCGCCAATCCGCCGGTCTACACCGGCCAGGTGCGGGTGCATCGGCAACTGATCCTCGCCGCGCTCAAGCGCAAGCTGTTCCCGGCGCAAGCCGATGTGGTCCACGCCGTCACCGAGCTGTTGGTCGATCGCGGCGAACGCGCCGCGATCGTCAACGGCGAGATGGGCTGCGGCAAGACGACGGTGGGTATTGCCACCGCCGCCGTGCTCAACGCCGAAGGCTACCGCCGCACCCTGGTGCTCTCGCCACCCCACCTGGTCTACAAGTGGCGGCGCGAAATCCAGGAGACGGTTGCCGGTGCCAAGGTCTGGGTGCTCAATGGCCCGGACACGCTGGTCAAGCTGCTGAAACTGCGCGAGCAGTTGGGCGTGCCGGCGCAGGGCCAGGAGTTCTTCGTCCTCGGCCGCGTGCGGATGCGGATGGGGTTCCACTGGAAACCTGTCTTCGTTCGCCGGCGCACGCCTCACGGCGACGTGGGGGCCTGCCCGGCTTGCGGGCACGTCATCACCGACCTCGACGGCGAGCCGATCAACCCGGTCGAACTCGAAGCCGAGGAGTCCCGCCGCAAGTGCAGCCACTGCCGTGCACCGCTGTGGTCGTTGGTCCGTCCGAGAGGCCTGTCCGCCAGCGACCAGTCCTCGACCGTGCTCAAGGCACTGAAGCGTATTCCAACCATCGGGGAAGTCACCGCGCAGAAGCTGATGCAGAAGTTCGGTGACGCCTTCCTCGCGTCGATGCTCGGGGACAACATCCACGAGTTCATCAACCTGATGGATGGCAACGGCGAGCTGGTCTTCTCGGACCGGCAAGCCCATCGCATGGAACGTGCGATGGCCAACATGGAGTTCGGCTTCGGCGAGGGCGGCTACCAGCCGTCCGAGTTCATCAAGAGGCAACTTCCCCAAGGCACGTTCGACCTGCTCATCGCCGACGAGGCGCACGAGTACAAGAACGGCGGCTCCGCACAGGGCCAGGCCATGGGGGTGTTGGCGGCCAAGGCGCGCAAGACGCTATTGATCACCGGCACACTGATGGGCGGCTACGGCGACGACCTGTTCCACCTGCTGTTCCGAGCCCTGCCGGGGCGGATGATAGAAGACGGCTACCGGCCGACGAAGAGCGGCAGCATGACCTCGGCCGCGATGGCGTTCATGCGCGATCACGGCGTGCTCAAGGACATCTATTCCGAGAGCACCGGCACGGCGCACAAGACGGCCAAGGGCACCAAGGTATCGGTGCGAACGGTCAAGGCGCCGGGGTTCGGTCCCAAGGGCGTGCTGCGTTGCGTCCTGCCGTTCACAGTCTTCCTCAAGCTGAAGGACATCGGTGGCAACGTGCTGCCGCCCTACGACGAGGAGTTCCGCGAAGTCGCGATGGACACGGCGCAAGCCGCGGCCTACCGCGATCTGGCGGGTCGGCTGACCCAGGAGCTGAAGCAGGCCCTGGCGAAGCGCGACACGACGCTGCTCGGTGTAGTCCTCAACGTGCTGCTGGCCTGGCCGGACTGCTGCTTCCGGTCGGAGACAGTGGTGCATCCGCGCACGCGCAACACCCTGGCGTTCGTTCCGGCTCAGTTCAACGAGCTGGAGGTGATGCCCAAGGAGCGCGAGCTGATCGAGATCTGCAAGCAAGAGAAGGCAGAAGGTCGCAAGACCCTGGTCTATTCGGTCTACACCGGCACGCGCGACACCACGTCGCGTTTGAAGGTGCTGCTGGAGCAGGAAGGCTTCAAGGTGGCGGTGCTGCGCGCGAGCGTGGATGCCTCCCGCCGTGAGGACTGGATCGCCGAGCAGTTGGACCGTGGCATCGACGTGCTCATCACCAATCCCGAGCTGGTGAAAACCGGCCTGGATCTGCTGGAGTTCCCGACCATCGTGTTCCTCCAGTCCGGCTACAACGTGTATTCGTTGCAGCAGGCTGCCCGGCGCTCCTGGCGCATCGGCCAGAAGCAGCCGGTGCGCGTGATCTACCTCGGCTACGCCAACTCCTCGCAGATGACCTGCCTGGGGCTGATGGCCCGGAAGATCATGGTGTCGCAGAGCACGTCGGGCGACGTGCCCGAGTCGGGCCTGGATGTTCTGAACCAGGATGGTGATTCCGTCGAGGTCGCCCTGGCCCGACAGCTTGTCACGGTCTGATCCATGTGCTCATGCCGGTGGCCCCTCGGGGTCGCCGGCTTCTTTCCACGGCCCTTCGGGGCCGTTTTTCTTGGTGCGCCCGGCAGGGCGCACTCACTTGGAGGTGAAAGTCCTCTACTCGCCCGGCAAGGGGAAGAGTTAGCTGAACGGCAAGGGTGTCGCGGGTAACTGCGAATCTGGA
>NZ_JALLIK010000084.1:0-43731 GCF_023093595.1 Thauera aromatica | reverse complement strand
CGAAAGACGGCAGGAAAGCGCTTCATGCCAAACCACGCCGGGGTTCTTCAGAGTCGATTTTTTCCAGCCAAGCTGGAAGCCGAAGGTGATGACGCAATTTTCAACACCCTGCTAGACACCGCCGCAGACAGCGTGCGCCGCAAGGTTGCACCCGTACCGCGCAGTAACACAAAGCCGAGTTCGGCCAGTTCATGACGCCTTCGAGCGCGGCCTGCTTCATGGCGTCCGTTTTTCGGGGGCAAGCTCATAGCTATTTCATGGAGGCATCATGCCAAAAAAGAAAATGCTCAAAACAAATGGCAACTCAATTCAGAGTTTTAAGGTTTCTGAAAGCAAAATTAAGAGCACCCACTCAGACGCAAACATTGATGTAATTCTCTTGCACGTGAGCATAAATGACGACGAATACAGTTATCAAATACGCCGTGACACACGAGCACCTGACTTAAATCAGATAAAAACTCATATTGAAAGCTCTCTCCAAAGGGCAAAAGAAGAATTTCTAGACATTGAAATTTCAGAATATTCTGAACGGAATTACCTATTCTTCATAGTTCAAAGTATCGGGCAACAACAATACACAGGTCGACGCATCTGAAATAGCCGACCCTGCAGTCGAGTGGGCCAGCCAAAAAACTGCGCTTTTTTGTTCCCTCCGCGCCTCTACGTCAGGCGGCAAAGTATTTTCCTTCGCGGTCGCGTTGCCCGCTTTGCTTTCCGGCTTCGCGTGAGCTGCGCGCGTTGTGTTGCTTCTCTCTCGGTCTCCCGATGCGGCCGAAGTAAGTGCCATTCCTGTTGAGGCCAAGTAAAGTTGGGGCCGAAAAGCGGGTGCCGCTTGGTGTTCAACAATGGATAAGATAAGCGAATAAAAACCGCCAGTCCCATTGTCGGGAGTGGCGGTTTTTTGCCAGCCCTACTCCCTGTAAAACGACCAGGGAGCAGTTGCAGTGACTGCGAATTAACGCAGCAGCGACAGCACGCCCTGCGGCACTTGGTTGGCCTGGGCCAGCACCGAGGTACCGGCTTGCTGCAGGATCTGGGCGCGGGTCATGTTGGCCACTTCCACCGCGTAGTCGGCGTCTTCGATACGCGAACGGGCGGCGGACAGGTTGGTTTCGTTGGTCTTCAGGTTGGTGATCGCCGAATCGAAACGGTTCTGGATCGCGCCGAGGTCGGAGCGCAGCTCGTCGACGATCTTCAGCGCATCGTCGAGGGCGGCGAGCGGATCGGCCGTCGCGGTGCCGGCGGTCGCGGCATCGAAGGTCAGCGTGCCGCCAGCATCCTTGTACAGCTGTGCGCCCTGGCCGTCGGTGATCATGCCGTTAGCCTGCTCGTAATAGGTGGTGGTGACGGTGGTGTTGGCGTCGGTGGTCAGGGTGCTGTCGGAGGCACGGAACTTGACCGCAGCAGCATTGGCGGTCAGGGTCACGGCGCCACCGGCGGCGACAGAGTAGCCGTTGCTGGTGGAGTAGCCGGTGCCGGCCTGAGCCGCATTGAAAGCCGTAGCGCTGACGCTGGCGCCGGTCACGTCGATAGCTGCGCCACTATCAGTGAAGGTAGTGCCGCCCATGGTGATCGTGTCGGCATCGCTGGCATCAGCCGCAATTGCAGTGGCCAAGGTCAAGGTAGTCGCCTGGACCAGACCTCCGGCATTGTTGGTGGTCAGGTTGCCACTGCCATCAAGGTACAAGACTTGACCATCTTCGGAGGTCAGGTTGCCGGTTGCACCATCTACTACTGCATTGGCTTGGGCGCCACCGATCGTCGCGGTGATGGTGATGCTGCCGCCTGCCGCAGTCGCGGCGGCATTGATGTAAGTGGCTACACCAGCCGCCCCCGCCCCGGCAGCATTGAAAGTGAAGGAGTCCGATGCGGCATTATAGATGTAGTTGTTGCTATCGGCAACAACGCCCAGACCAGTGTTGGTGCCGGTATAGGTCACGGAGTTGGTGTCGACCAGGCTGGCCAGCACGTTTGCCGAAGTCGCTGCCACGTTGGCAGTGATCACATCCTTGCTCCATACGGTGGTGCCGTTGGCACCAGCGGCGGAGGTGAAGGTGGCTGCAGTCAGGTCGGTGCTGGTGGCGGCGGCATTGGCCACGTCGGCGTCGTTGATGTTGAAGCCGGTCAGACCGAGGGCGGTCTGGTTGATTTCCTTGAGCGAAATATTGATCGCTTCGCCGTCGTTGGCGCCGACCTGGATCTTGAGGTCCTGGGTGGAGGCGAGCACCTTGGTGCCGTTGAAGCTGGTTTCTTCGGAGATGCGGTTGACCTCGTTCAGGCGCTGGCCGATTTCGGCCTGGATCGAATCGAGGTCTTCCTGGCTGTTGGTGCCGTTCTGCGACTGCACGCTCAGTTCGCGGATGCGCTGCAGGTTGTCGTTGATCTGGTTGAGCGCGCCTTCGGCGGTCTGGGCGGCGGAGATGCCGTCGTTGGCGTTGCGCTGGGCCTGAACAAGGCCCTTGATCTGGCTGCTCATGCGGTTGGCGATGGCCTGGCCGGCGGCGTCGTCCTTGGCGCTGTTGATACGCATGCCGGAGGACAGGCGCTCCATGGCGGTGGTCAGCGCGTTCTGCGACTTGCTCAGGTTGGCCTGGCCGATCAGCGAGGTGATGTTGGTATTGATGACGGACATGTTGAATCCCCTGTGTTGGTAAGTCCAAAGTTGGCTGGTGCCGTGCCGCGGCTGCGCCGCATCTGCCCGCCCTGCCGCAACGGCGGTAACCACCGTTGCTAGGTGTATCGGGCGGCGGCGGGAAAGCTTTAGGGCGGGGGGCGAAAAATCTTGCGCGGCGGGCGCGGGGACGCAGGGGAGAGCCGGCGGGTCGCCCCTGCCGGGCCCGGGTCGGTTTGGGTGAACGGCAACGGGCGGATGAGCTTCAGCTTCGAGGGCGAGAACACTGTTTTGGTCGATATCCGCTTTTAGCGTACAATCTTGCGCATGGTCTTCGTTGAACTCCCCGTTTTCGTTCGCTGCACTCAAGGGCTGTTTCGGACGATGATCTGCGCGAGCTACAGACGACCTTGCAGGAGAACCCAGCTGCCGGGGATCTGATTCCCGGTGGTCACGGCCTTCGCAAACTGCGCGTGCCGTTGCCTGGACGAGGAAAGCGAGGCGGGGCACGGGTGATCTACTACCACTGGGGCCGCCATGGTCAGTGCTATCTGGTCTACGCCTATGCCAAAAATGTGGCGGCCGACCTGACCAAGGACCAGCTACGGCGGCTGGCCGATGTAATCGACGCGGAGGTGAGCCATGGACGATAAGCAATTCGACGCGCTGCTGGAGAGCGTTCGCGACATGGGGCGCCACATGCGTGGCGAAACGGTCGCGGAAGTGAAGGTGCACGAGTTTCCGGAACCCGACGTCAAGGCCATCCGGGAACGTACCGGCCTGAGCCAGACCCGTTTCGCCTACCTGATCGGGGTCAAGCCCAAGACCCTGCAGAACTGGGAACAGCACCGGGTTCGCCCGGCAGGGCCAGCCCGCGCTCTGTTGAGGATCGTCGAGGCCAATCCCGGCGCCCTGTCAGTGCTGCATACCTGACGGCTACCCATTCCGGGAGGGAAAAGGGGTCAGACCCCTGTTCCTCTACGAGTGCGGGGGGCGAAAAATCTTGCACGGCGTGCGCCGGTGGCCGGCGTCCGCCGGCGAAGACTTCCTTTACTCATTTTTGGGGGGGAAAGGGGTCAGACCCCTATTTCACCCTCTCTGGGGGTCGCATTCCCGGGCCGCAGATCGAAGGCCCCGCCCGACACCAAATAAGGGAAGGGGGAAAGGGGTCGCCCCCCTATTCACCTGGGTCGTGAGGGCGGTGTCAGCCATGCGGTGATACGCCAACTAGCGGTTTGAACTTCCGCCAGCCCCCGACCAAGAGGGTGGGCGGAGCCGAGCGGGTTGGTCGACCGGTAGTTGGCACCGGCAGGGCTTGCGCCCTCCCGCCCGGCCCGCCCATAAGAGCAACACCGAGCACGCACAAAAAAGCCGCGGAGAGAGGCGCGGCTGTGCGCCGACGTTTCCGGGCGACCAAGCCCGCACGCTGCTTGTTCGGCAGCGATGGCGCAAAGGTACGCTCGGGCGGAGGCACGTGCCAAGGATGTAGTTACAAAAATCACTTGATCCTCCTTTTGTTGTAACTACAATAATTCGTATGGAAATCGAGTTCGACTCCGACAAGCGCGACAAAACCCTGACCGAGCGGGGCATGGATTTCGCCCGAGCCGGCGAGGTGTTCGCAGGCAGGCACTTCACCGCCGAGGACACCCGCGAGGATTACAGCGAGCCGCGCTACATCACCGTCGGCAAGCTGGATGGCCGGATGGTGGTCATGGTCTGGACGCCCCGCGGCGAAGCCCGCCGCATCATCAGCATGAGGAAAGCCAATGAACGCGAACAAGCGCGCTACGCACACCGACTGGATTGACCCGGACGATGCGCCGGAGTTGACCGACGAGTTCTTCGAGCAGGCAGACGAGTATGTCGGCGACAAGCGGGTCCGCCGGGGCCGCCCGAAAGCTGGCAGCCCTAAGCTGGCCCTGACGGTCCGGTACGATGCCGAGGTCGTGGAAGCCTTCAGGGCCACCGGCAAGGGCTGGCAGACGCGCATGAACGCCGCCCTGAAGGACTGGCTCAAGACGCACTCCCCGGCGTAAGCCGTCGGCCTCATCAACCGGAAGTTCCGAAGAAATAGGAAAGGGGTAGGAGAGAAAAGGGGTCAGACCCCTGTTTCAGGGACGTAGGGGCGACCCACCGGGTCGCCCCTACCGCGCCCGAGTCGGTTTGGGTGCGCGGTGGAAAGGGGCGCGGACACTGACGATTGCGTCATTGATTTCAATCCACTAGATTGCAAGCGCCTACATCATAAAGAGGTTTTGAAAGATGCGATCCGTTACCGTCCGAAATGTGCCCGATGAAGTGCATCGCGCCATCCGTGTGCGGGCCGCTCAACACGGCCGCAGCATCGAAGCGGAGATGCGCGACATTCTGGAATCCGCTGTGAAGCCGCAAGGCCGGGTCAAGCTCGGTTCGATGCTGGCCGAGATCGGCCGCAAGCTGAAGCTGACCGAAGAAGAGTTCGCCATCTTCGAGAGCGTGCGAGACAAAACCCCGGCCCGGGCGGCAAGTTTCGAATGATCCTGCTCGACGCCAACGTCGTTTCGGAGCCGCTGCGGCCAGTACCCGGGGCCCGCGTCATTGAATGGATCGATGCGCAACCGCTGGAAACACTTTACCTGTCCGCACTGACCGTGGCCGAACTGCGCGCCGGCGTGGCGCTGCTGCCGGAGGGAAAGCGCCGGAACAACCTGCATGAGTACCTGGAGAAGCGCGTGCTGCCCATGTTCGTCGGGCGTGTGCTGCCGTTCGACCTGGCTTGCACGAACGCCTATGCCGAATTGCTCGCGACCGTGCGCAAGTCGGGCAGCGGGATCGAGACTGCCGACGCCTGCATTGCGGCGGTCGCCGTCGCCAACGGGTTTATCGTTGCCACACGCGATACAAGCCCCTTCCAGGCCGCCGGCGTGACCGTTATCAACCCGTGGGAGGCCGCATAGGGGCCACGAACAGAGCATGACTGTGGATGCAAGCTGCGTACCGCAGTGAGTGCGGGACGGAAGCCGGCACAAGACATTCGCCGCCGAACGATGCTACAGTTGTGTCGTCAGATTCAAAGCCGCCACCAGTGCGGCTTTTGCATGACTGGAGGTAAACATGAACCACCTGATGAACTGGATTGATGGCTTCGCCAGCGTCATCGAAAGCTACCTCTTTACAGGCCGCCGTTACGTTCGGCCCCGCAAGGGGAAAGGCTTCAAGGACGACAGAATGCGCTTGCGCGGCGACGTTCGACGCATAAGCACCGACATCAAGGCGAGCACCGCAGCATATGGCAACAAAGGCAGTTCAGGCGAAGGCTACAAATCGCAACGGTGACCAGCTGACGGTGCAATCGCATGAGTCTGATGCTCTGCTGCTGCCTGTTGAACAGTTGGAGCGCCTTCACCACTTTCGCCCCGATCTGGTTGATTTCGTCATCGAGCAAACCAGAACCGAAGCCGAGCACCGCAGGCGGCAGGACGTGATCGTCAACCGATTCATTTTTGTCGAGCGCGTGATCGGGCAGCTTTCGGCCATTGTCGTGGCCTCGCTCGGCATCGCCGGCGGCATTTATGCCGGGCTCAACGGCCAGCCTTGGCTGGGCGGCACGATCGCAACTGTCACGATCGGCACCCTGGGGGTCGCATTCCTGGGCCGCAGGTCGAAGGCCCCGCCCGACACCAAATAAGGGAAGGGGAAAAAGGGTCAGCTCCCTATTTCCTGTTCGCCGGGACGTAGGGGCGACCCGGTGTTCGACCTGGCTTGCACGAACGCCTATGCCGAATTGCTCGCGACCGTGCGCAAGTCGGGCAGCGGGATCGAGACTGCCGACGCCTGCATTGCGGCGGTCGCCGTCGCCAACGGGTTTATCGTTGCCACACGCGATACAAGCCCCTTCCAGGCCGCCGGCGTGACCGTTATCAACCCGTGGGAGGCCGCATAGGGGCCACGAACAGAATCACCGAAGCCCGAGAAGGGGGAAAGGGGTCGGGCACCTGTTTCACCTGGGTCGTGGGGGCAATTCACCGGGACGTAGGGGCGACCCGGCGGGTCGCCCCTACAGCCATGACTGTCGATCCGGGAGCCCTTCTCGACGCCAGGCGCAGCAGTTTCCATGGCGTGAGTTGAGTTGAAATCGACGTCCATTCGTAAGAATCGGACTAGAATTGAATTCCTTACTTCATTACTTTCCGAGATCGCCATGCTGGCCAAGCGCACGAGCAAGAACCAGATCACCCTGCCCAAGGCCATCGTCCAGACCGTTGGCGAGGCCGACTACTATGACGTCGCAGTTGAGGACGGCAAGATCGTGCTGACGCCGGTTCGTCTGCAGCAGGCCGATGCTGTGCGGGCAAAGCTGGAAGAACTGGGCATCACCCAGGACGATGTGGGTGACGCCATCGCCTGGGCCAGAAAGCGCGCATGAGCGTTCCGCGCGTTGTTCTCGACACCAACTGCCTAGTCTCCGCGCTGATCTTCTCGCGGGGCCGCTTCACCTGGTTGAGAGAGGCGTGGCAGGCCAAGCGCTTCGTCGCCCTGGCCAGCCGCGACACCGTCAGCGAACTGCTGCGGGTGCTGAGCTACCCGAAGTTCAAGCTCCGCCGCGAAGAGCAGGAATGCCTTCTGGCCGAATTCCTGCCCTACGTCGAGACCGTGGAGGTGGACGCCGCACCGCAAGGCCTGCCCGACGTGCGTGATGCGGACGACATCGTCTTCCTGGCGCTCGCTGCCGCTGCCTGTGCCGATGCCCTGGTCAGCGGCGATGGCGACATTCAGGCGGTCAGATCACAGTTTCACATCCCGATCCTCACCGTAGCGGAGTTCAGCGATTGGCTGCAGCGGAATTGATCTGGCATACGCCAAGTCTCGACCTGGACATGGAAAAAAGGGGCCAGCCCCCTACTTCCTGCAGCTTGTTGAGCTGCGGGATTCCCGTATAATTAGAGCATGCGCACCGTGATCGAAACCCCGACCTTCCAGAAGCAGGCCGACAAACTGTGGACCGAAGGTGAGCGGCTGGACTTCATCGTCTGGATTGCCGGGCACCCCGAGGCAGGCGACGTGATCCCCGGCGCAGAAGGAGCGCGCAAAGTGCGCTGGCAGCGCCAGGGGGCCGGCAAATCGGGCGGCGCCCGGGTCATTTACTTCAACCTGGCGGCCAACGAAGTACTGCTGCTGGTGGCGGTCTACGCCAAGTCAGCGCGTGAAAACCTGTTACCGAAAGACATTCGGAAAGGGCTGTGACATGAAAGACATCGACAAGATCGCCCGTGCCATCGAGGCCGACGCCGGCGAGGCACTGCCCGACTTGCGCCAGGCGCTGGCAGAGGCCCAGGCCGGGCTGGGACGGGTCACCACGCCGGCGCAGATGCTGCTGCGCCAGGCGCGCCAGGCGTCGGGGCTGACGCAGCAGGCCTTTGCCGAGCGCATCGATACGCCGGTGGCCACCCTGCGCGACTGGGAGCAGGGGCGCTTTGCGCCGCCGGGCGGGGTGCTGTGCCTGCTGCGCCTGATCGTGCGCCACCCCGAGCTGGCGCAGGAGCTGCAAGCAGCTTGACGGCGACTAGAAAAAAGGGGGCAGATCCCTATTTCACCTGGGTCGTAGGGGCGACTCGGCGGGTCGCCCCTACCGCCTTGCGCTGGCATGACTGAGCGGAAAAACCGGGGTCAAGCGGAAAAACCGGGGTCAGACCCCTGTTCCTGCGAGCAGAATCACCGAAGCCCGAGAAGAGGGAAAGGGGTCGGCCCCTGCTTCTGCTGTTTCTGCAGACGGAGGATCTGGCCATAGCCCGGCGGATCTGCGAGCCGAAGACCCTGCGGATGTTGCAGTTTTTTGACGCCTTCATCCTAAAGTTCGGCGCCCGGTTTCCGATAGACCACGAACAGCCTCGTCCGGCCCAGGCCGCACGCGGCGCGTTTTGCCACGGAGACTCCGATCGTCATGAACACGCTGCTGCACCGCCTTCCCCTCGTGTACAAGTTTGTCCTCGCCCTCGTGCTGCCCTTGCTGGCGACGGCGTATTTCGGCCTCGCCGGCATCCTCGAGCGGATGGACGCGATGCGCGCGGCCACCGGCCCGCAGGCCACTACCGCGCTCGCCCAGCAGGCCGCCGCCCTGCTCCACGAACTGCAGCGCGAACGCGGCTACTCCTCGGGGCACGTCGTCACCCAGGACGGTCGCATCCGCCCCAAGCTCGACGCCCAGCGCGTGCTGGTGGACAAGCAGCGCGAACAGTTCACCGTCTTCGTCAATCAGGCCGACCCCGACCTCATCGGCAGCGCGCTGCTCGAGCGGGCACGCGCGCTGCTGCCCTATTTCGCCGAAACGGTGGGGATGCGCAACGAGATCAACGAGCGCAAGATCAGCTCGTACGACGTCGTGCGCCGCTACACCGAACTCATCAGCGAGCTGATCACACTGATCGACGCCGCCACCGGCTTCGGCAGCAGCGACGCCGGGGTGCGCACGCCGGCGGTCTACAACGTCCTGATCCGCCTGAAGGAAACCGCCGGCATCGAACGCGCGGTGATCACCGCCGCACTCAACGCCGACACCATCCACGCCGAAGTCTACGAGCGCCTGGCCGCACTCAGCACCGACGAACGGACGTATTACAAGATGGTGGAGCTGATGGGCGAGTCCGCGGTGCGCGAGCGGCTGGCCGAAGCCTATTCCAGCGGCGAGCTGCAGCGCCGCATCAGCGAGATCCGCAACGCGATCACCCTCCACGGCGACGTGAAGAGCATCGACCCCTTCGAGTGGTTCGACCTCAAATCGCGCCAGATCGGCTTGGTGAAGGAGATCGAGGACGAGATGACCAACGCCCTCATCGCCCGCGCCGGCGAGCTGCATGCCGAAGCGCGCGCGGCGCTGATCAGCTACCTGGCGGTGGTCGTCCTCTCGGCCGTACTCGCCAGCATCGCCACGATCCTGATCGCGCGCAGCATCCTGAGTCCGCTCGCACGCACCCTGCGCGTGCTCGGCAGCGACCAGAACAACCTCACCCGCCGCCTCGACGTGCCCGGCAGCGACGAGTTCTCGCGCCTGAACCGCGCCTTCAACGACTCGCTCGCCAGCACCGAGCAGCTCGTTTCCAGCATCCGCCGCACCGCCCAGTCGGTGGGCATCGCCAGCCGCGAGATCGCCCAGGGCAACGACGATCTCGCCAGCCGCACCGAGCAGCAATCCACCGCGCTGGTCGAGATCGCCTCCAGCCTGGAAGAGATCACCGCCACCGTGCGCAACACCGCCGACCACGCCCGCAGCGCGCAGGCGGTGTCGTCCGAAGTCGCCACCCAGGCCGACGAGGCCACCCGGGTATCGACCGCGGCGCGCGCCGCGATGCAGCGCATCCACGAGGCCAACCAGCGCGTGACTTCGATCGTCGCCGCGATCGACAGCATCGCCTTCCAGACCAACCTGCTCGCACTCAACGCCTCGGTCGAGGCCGCCCGCGCCGGCGAACACGGCCGCGGCTTCGCGGTGGTCGCCGCGGAAGTGCGCAAGCTCTCGAGCCGCAGCGCCAACGAAGCCGAGCAGATCCGCAACCTCGTCGCCGACAACGTCGCCAGCATCGACGAAGGGCAGAAGCTGGTCGCCACCACCGGCGAGACGCTGGAAGCGATCGCCGGCCGGGTCAAGCAGATGGCCACCCAGATCGCGGAAATCTCGACCGCCGCCGACGAGCAGTCCGCCGGCATCGGCCAGATCAACCAGGCGGTGTCGCAGCTCGAGCAGATGATCCAGCAGAACGCCGCGCTGGTCGAAGAAACCGCCGCCGCCAGCCAGTCGCTCGACGACCAGGTCGCAGACATGAGCGACGAGATCGACCGCTTCAAGGTTTCCGACGAGATCACCGCCCACCACCCCGGCGTCGCGGGCGCGGAGGCCTACACCGCGGGGCAGAAGCTGCTGCTTTCCGGCGCGACGGCCTGAGTACGCCACCCGGCCCGCCACTACCGTGATTCGATGATCCTTCACCAGGACCCACGACCATGAGCTCACCGCTGATCGACGCCGGCGCCGCCCCTGCGGGGCCCGCCCTTTACGACCTCACTCCGCGCCAGCGCCTGGAGCAGGTGATGTCGCGCCTGCCACCGGCCACCAGCGTGCTGTCCGAAGACGGCGCCGCCGCACCCAGCCGCGGCGAGCTGGTCGAACCGCTGAAGCGGATCAACGAGGTGATGCGCGGCTACGGCCTCGAATTCAGCCTCGACGAGGACTCCGGGCGCTGGATCACCCGCGTCGTCGACCGCGAATCGGGCGAGCTGCTGCGCCAGATTCCCGCCGAGGAAGTTCTCGCCATTGCCCGCCGGCTCGACCAGAGCCAGGGCCTGATCCTGCGCTCCAGCGCCTGATCCGCCCCTGCCCGTTCACCCCGCAACCGGGTGCTGAGGCGGGGCGGGCAATCTACACCTGCATGTTCATGATGTCGCGGTAGGCCGAGATCAGCCGGTTGCGCACCTGCACGCCCATCTGGAACGCGAGGCTGGCTTTTTGCATGTCGACCATCAGGTCGTCGAGCTCGACGCCGGGGGCGCCGGACTGGAAGGCGAGCCCTTTCGCCCCGGCCTGCTGCTGCAGGCGGTTGATGCGGTCGATCGAGGCCGCCAGTTCGTCGGCAAAGCCGCCCGCGCCCACGCTGGTCTGCACGGATGCGGCCTTCGCCCCGCCCGCAGCCTGGGCAGCGAGCGTTTGCAGGGCCTGCAGGGAAGACTGGATGGGGGAGGACATTGGGTACACCGAAAGAAGAAGGGCCGGAGTGCAGCTTCACCCACCGAGGCGAGGGCTGCACGGGGTGGGCCGAGTCTAGCAGCGCACCCCCCCTGCCGGTGGGCACAATTGGCACCGAAAAGCGGAGCTGTTCCACTCTTTTGCTCTGTCCCCGACCATGATAATGAGCGGTCATCCAAATTCCGCCCTGCCGCCGCTTCCAGCGCAACCGGCACCCGAACATGCAAACACGGCATCCGATCAACCCGTTCCGTCTCCCGCACACGACCGTATCCGGGCCCGCCCATGAGTGACCAGGCCGCAGGCGCCCGCGGCGCGGGCGTGGCGCAGGCGCTCGGCTCGCTGCGTGCCCACCCCATGCTGGCCTTCGCCATTGCCGCCGCCGCCGTGGTGGCGGTGGTGGCGGTATTGCTGATGTGGGCCGGGCGCCCCGAATACCGGGTTCTGTTCAGCAATCTCGGCGAAGCCGACGGCGGGCGCATCATCGCCGCGCTCGACCAGCGCGGCGTGCCCTACCGCTTCAGCGAAGGCGGCCAGGCCCTGATGGTGCCGGCCAGCGAAGTCCACGTGCTGCGCCTGCAACTGGCCGAGGAAGGGCTGCCGCGCGCGGGCAACGTCGGCCTCGAAGTGATGGACCAGCAACGCTTCGGCGCCAGCCAGTTCGCCGAGCAGATCAGTTTCCAGCGCGGCCTCGAAGGCGAGCTGTCGCGCTCGATCGGGGCGATGAGCCCGGTGGCGAGCGCGCGCGTGCACCTGGCGCTGGCGCGCAATTCGGTGTTCGTGCGCGAACGCGAGCCGGCGAAAGCCTCGGTGGTGGTCGGCCTGCACCCCGGGCGCAGCCTCAGCGACGGCCAGGTGCGCGCGATCGTGCACCTGGTGTCGAGCAGCGTGCCCGAACTGGCGGCGGAGAACGTCACCGTGGTCGGCGACGACGGCCGCCTGCTGAGCACGCCGGCCGCCGGCGCGCGCGACATGGACAATACCCAGCTCGATTTCGTCGCCGAAATCGAACGCTCCTTCCAGCACCGCATCGAGAACATCCTCGCACCGCTGTTCGGCGCCGCCAACGTGCGCGCCCAGGTCGTCGCCGAAATCGATTTTTCGCGGCGCGAGGAAACCTCCGAGCGCTACGGCCCGAACCAGACACCGAACGAGGCCGCGGTGCGCAGCCGCCAGTCCACGCTCGACTACGGCGCCCGCGAAGACCTCGCCGGCGGGGTGCCGGGCGCGCTCAGCAACGTTCCGCCCGCTACCCCGCCGTCACCGATCGACGCCCCGGCCGAGGCCGCCGCCGAAGCCGGGCTCGCCCGCGACCCCGAACGGCTGCGGCGCGACGAGGTGGTCAATTTCGAAGTCGACCGCGCCATCGCCCACATCCAGTACCCGCGCGGCCAGCTGCGCCGGCTATCGGCCGCGGTGGTGGTCAATCACCGCGCCGAGACGGACGAGAACGGGGCCCTGCGCAGCGTCGCCCTGAGCGCCGAAGAGCTGGCCCAGGTGGACCGCCTGGTGCGCCAGGCGATCGGCTTTTCAGCGGCGCGCGGCGACCAGGTCGAAGTGGTCAACAGCCCCTTCATGCGCGCCGAGGATGAACCTCTCGCCCTCGACTGGTGGCAGTCGCCGTCCTTCGACAGCCTGATCCTGCCGCTGGTCCGCTACGGCCTCGTCGCACTCGCCGCCCTGCTGCTCTACCTGCTGATCCTGCGCCCGCTGCTGCGGCGGGCGGTGCCCGCCACGACGGCGGCCGCGGCGGAAAGCCAGGCCGCCGCCGAAGCGGCGAAAGCGGCAGAAGAAGAGGAGGAAGAGGTGGTCTACGAGCCGTCCAAGCGCAAGCGCCGGAATTCGGCCTACGAGGCCCACCTCAGCAGCCTGCAGGAAATGGCCCAGGACGACCCCCGCCTGATCGCGATGATCGTGCGCAACTGGATGAATTCAAGTGAGTAACCCGTCGCCCGGACAGTCGATCCCCGGCCTGCGCCGCAGCGCGATCCTGCTGCTGGCGCTCGACGAGGACGTCGCCGCCGAAGTCTTCAAGTTCCTGTCCGCCACCGAGATCCAGCGCGTGACCAAGGAAATGGCCGCGCTCGAGCAGGTCTCGCACGAAGAGATGCGCGCCGTGCTCGCCAGCTTCCACGCCGAGACCGAGGAATTCACCGCGCTCAACCTGAACTCCAGCGACCGCATCCGCTCGGTGCTGGTGAAGGCGCTCGGCAGCGAGCGCGCCACCAGCCTGATCGAGGACATCTTCGAGCAGTCCGAATCGTCTTCGGGCATCGATGCGCTGAACCTGATGGAAGCTTCGGTGGTGGCCGACCTGATCCGCGAGGAGCACCCGCAGGTGATCGCCACCGTGCTGATCCACCTCGAACGCCGCCAGGCGGCGCAGGTGCTCGAGCACTTCCCGGAAAAACAGCGCAACGACGTGATGCTGCGCGTGGCGACCTTCAGCGGGGTGCAGCCGAGCGCGCTGCAGGAGCTCACCGAGGTGCTCTCCGGCCTGCTCGACGGCCAGAACATCAAGCGCAGCAAGATGGGCGGCGTGCGCACCGCGGCCGAGATCCTGAACCTGATGAACTCGGCCACCGAGGAATCGGCGATCGAGACCGTGCGCGCCTACAACGAAGGCCTGGCGCAGAAGATCATCGACGAGATGTTCCTGTTCGAGAACCTGCTCGAACTCGACGACCGCGCGATCCAGCTGATCCTCAAGGACATCGACCCCAACGCGCTGTCGGTCGCGCTCAAGGGCGCGCCGTCGGAGCTGCTCGACAAGTTCATGCGCAACATGTCGCAGCGCGCCGCCGACCTCCTGCGCGAGGACATCGACGCCCGCGGCCCGGTGCGGCTGTCGCAGGTCGAGGCCGAGCAGAAGACGATCCTGCAGGTCGTGCGCCGCCTCGCCGAGAGCGGCGAGATCGTGCTCGGCGGCGGAGACGACGCCTATGTCTGACAAGCGCGGCGCCGGCTCGGCGGCCTGGCATCGCTGGCAGCTCGACGAGTTCGTCGCGCCCGCCACGGCCGCGCCGGGCGGACGCACCGCGCCCCCTTCCGGGCACGAGGCCGTGCTCGCGGCGCGGCGCGAGCGGCTCCGGCGCGATGCCGCCGAAGCCGAGCGCCGCGCTGGGTTCGAGGCCGGACGCAGCGCCGGCTTCGAGCAGGGACTGGCCGAAGGCCGCGCCCAGGGGCTGGCCCAGGGGCTCGCCGAAGGCCGCGCCGAGGCCGAGGCCGAACTCGAGCGGCGCTGCCGGGAAACGCTCGAACCCTTGCGCACCCTCGCCTGCGCATTCGGCGAAGCGCTCGGCGAACTCGACCGCATGGTCGCCGACGAGCTTGCCGAACTCGCCCTCGCCACCGGCCGCCAGCTCGCCTTCGACGCCCTGCGCACCCGCCCCCAGCAGGTGCTGGAAATCGTCCGCCTGCTGCTCCACAGCGACCCCGCACCCGCCGGACAACCGCGCCTGTGGCTCAATCCGCAGGACTGCCGCTTGGTCGAGCGCCACCTCGGCAGCGAGTTGCAGGCCGCGGGGTGGACGCTGCAGCCCGACGACGCCCTGCAGCGCGGCGATTGCCGCCTGGTCAGCCCGGGCGGCGAACTCGACGCCACCTGGGCGACGCGCTGGAAGGCGGTGAAGGCGCAGCTGCGCCGCCGCCGCCCCACCGAAGGCGGCAGCGAGCACGACGGCCATGATTGAATCCCCCGCCGCGCCGCCGCCCTCGCCCGCCGCCGCCGCTCACGGCGCGCGCTGGTGCGACACCCTGCGCCGCGTGCGTGCCCGCGTCGAGCACTGCCCGCAGGTGCATCGCAGCGGGCGCGTGGTGCGCGCCACCGGGCTGGTGATCGAAGTCATCGGCCTGCGCATCGCGCTCGGCAACGCCTGCCGCATCGAACTCCCGCCCGGCGCCGACGGCAAACCGCGCGCCGCCGCCGCCGAAGTGGTCGGCTTCGCCGGCGAGCGCCTGTTCCTGATGCCGCTTGCCGACACCGTCGGCCTGATGCCCGGCTCCCGCGTGTTTCCGCTCGAAGACGGCAGCGCCGCGCACGATGCGCGCCGCTTTCCGGTCGGCGAGGCTCTCCTCGGGCGGGTCGTCGACGGCAACGGCGAGCCGCTCGACGACGGCCCCGCCTTCGACGGCATCGCCCGCGCGCCGCTGTCGGCGCCGCCGCTGAACCCGCTCGCGCGCGCCCCGATCGAAGAGCCGATCGACGTCGGCATCCGCGCCATCAACGCCTTGCTCAGCGTCGGCCGCGGTCAGCGCATGGGCCTGTTCGCCGGCTCCGGGGTCGGCAAGTCGGTGCTGCTCGGGATGATGGCGCGCTACACCCGCGCCGATGTCATCGTCGTCGGCCTGATCGGCGAACGCGGCCGCGAAGTGCAGGACTTCATCGACAACATCCTCGGCGAAGAGGGGCGGCGCCGCGCCGTGGTCGTGGCCGCGCCGGCCGACACTTCGCCGCTGCAGCGCCTGCAGGGTGCGGCCTATGCGACCCGCATCGCCGAGCATTTTCGCGACGAAGGGCGCGACGTGCTCCTGATCATGGACTCGCTGACGCGCTACGCGATGGCCCAGCGCGAGATCGCCCTCGCCATCGGTGAACCGCCGGCGACCAAGGGTTACCCGCCGTCGGTGTTCGCGAAGCTGCCGGCGCTGGTCGAGCGCGCCGGCAACGGCCGCCGCGGCGCCGGCTCGATCACCGCGTTCTACACCGTGCTCACCGAGGGCGACGATCAGCAGGACCCGATCGCCGACTCGGCGCGCGCGATCCTCGACGGCCACATCGTGCTCGCGCGCTCGCTCGCCGAAGCCGGCCATTACCCGGCAATCGACATCGAAGCCTCGATCAGCCGGGTGATGACCGAGATCGTGCCTCCCGCCCATCTCGCCCGCGCGCGCCGCTTCAAGCAGCTGTTCTCGCGCTACCGGCGCAACCAGGATCTGATCGGGGTCGGCGCCTACACGCCCGGCCACGACCCCCAGCTCGACGAGGCGGTGGCGCGCTTTCCCGCGCTCGAAGCCTTCCTCCAGCAAGGCATCGACGACTGCGCCGCGCTCGAAGGCTCGCACCAGGCGCTCGCCGCGCTATTCGGAGAATCGGCCGGATGAGCAAACCGCCCACTACCCTCGACACCCTGCTCGAGCTCGCCCGTAGCGCCTGCGACCGCGCCGGCGACGCCCTGCGCCAGGAGCGCCGCGACGCCCAGCAGATCGAGGCGCGCATCGGCGCGCTCGAGCAGTACCGCCAGGAATACCTCGAGCGTCTGCAGCAGGCGATGGCGCGCGGCATCGATCCGGTGCTGGTGGACAATTACCGGCGCTTCCTCGCCTCGCTCGACAGCGCCCTCGAAGGCGCCCGCAGCGCACTCGCCGCCCAGCATGAAAAAGTGGAGGGCGGCATCCGCCACTGGCACAATGCCCGCCGCCGGGTCGCATCCTACGACACCCTGGCGAGCCGGCGCGTGCTCCAGCAGGCGGTGCTGGAACAGCGCGCCGAACTCCGCGCCAGCGACGAGCTGGTGACCGGACGCCTGGCCCGGCGCCAGGCGCAGCGCGGACGCTGACCCCATGCACGGCATGCGCGCCCCTTCCGGCGCCACCTTCGGATTTCGATGCGGGCCGAATGCCCGCGAGCACGGAGCAGGACAACCATGGCGATGATCGATCTTCACACTCTGCTCGGCATGGCCCCCACTCAGGGCGCCAACGGAGCCCCTGCTTCCCTTCTTCCCGGCGCCGGCAGCGGTGACAGCGCGGCACCCGCGACTTTCGCCAGCGCAATGAGCGCAGCGCTCGCCGGCCGCAGCCCGACACCGCCAAGCGCGCCGCCGGCCGCAGCGCCATCCATTCCCCCGGTGCCTTCCGCACCGGGCAGCCCCCCCCAGGACGGCCGGACGGCACTCGCCGCCGCCTTGCAGGCGGCGCTCGGCGCAGTCGCGCCCGGAACCGGGATGGAAACCCGCCTGCCCGCGCCGGAGGATCCGCTGGCGGCCGCTTCCCTCCTTCCGGAACAGCCCGTAGACGAAAGCAGCGAAGACGCGACAACCGATCTGTCGCAGCTTGCCGCCACCCTCCCGGCAGCCCCGCCCCTCCCCGTAGCCCCGCCCCTCCCGTCCGGGCACGTCTCCCTGCCCCCGGAAGCCACTCCCCCCGCCACGGCGGCAGGCGACAGCCTTCGGCTGGACGCGGCGGCGGCCGCACCGGGACGCCCCGACGATCCTGCAGCGGCGCTCGCGCCGGCCGACCGCGGTGCAGCCGGCGCCGCCATCGCAGCGGCGCTGCCGGGCACGACGCCCGCAACCCGCATCACCACGAACCTCCCCGCTACCCCCGCCGGCGCCGACAGCGCAGCGCCGGGACTACCCGGCACTGCCCCCGTCGTCGGCGAAACGGCGGCAGCCCGCACGGCGGCCTCCACCGCCAGCGCCCCGGCCGGAACCGTCCTGCCGGTCGCTACCCTTGCGACCGCAGCGGCCGACGAATCCGCCTCCCGCACCACCACGCCTGCGGACGGCGGCACGCCCGCTATGACAGCTCCGGCAGCCCCGGCAACGGTGGCACCGGCGGCCACCGACGCGCCTTCCCCGGCCCCCGCTCCGGCCGCCCCCGCTTCGTTCGGCTCGATCGCAGCCGAAGCGGTGTCGGCTTCCCCGCCGGCCGCCCCCCCTGCCTCCGTGGCTGGCGCAGCCCCTGCAGGCCCGTCCGCAGCACCGGCCAGCGCCACCCTCCACCATCTGCCCGGCAGCGCACAGTGGCCGATCGAACTCGGCCAGCAGCTGCTCGTGCACGGGCGTGACGGCGCGCGCCAGATCGAACTGCGCCTGAGCCCGCCCGAGCTCGGCCCGCTGTCGGTCACGCTGTCGATGACCGAGCGCAGCGCCCAGTTGCAGTTCGTCGCCCACCACGTGCAGGTGCGCGAAGCGCTCGAACAGGCCATCCCGCAGCTGCGCGAAGCGCTCGCCAGCCAGGGCATCACGCTCGGTGAAGCCGGAGTCAGCGACCGCCGCGGCGACTCGCAGGGCAGCGCCGGTTTCACTGCCGGCAACCGCGCCGGCGGTGAAGCGTCGGCCGATGACGGCGGCGAAGCCGGCACCGCGGTGCAAGCCGCCGCCGCCGCGGCACTGCTCGCCGCCGGACGGGTCGACATCCATGTGTGAGCGTTCGCCCGCCACAGCCAGCAAACCGGGAAGAACGGCGGCTGCAGTGCCCCTGTTCGGGGCATCGCCACGCGCTCCGGCACGCGATACTGCCGAGTTGATCCAGATATGATCAAGGGAACCCGATGAGTGCAACGAAGCTCGGCTCGAGCAAAATGCTGATGCTCGTGCTGGTCTTGGCGACACTGGCGTTGGCCAGCGCCGGCATGGCCTTGTATGTCCTGATGGGCGCGCGCAGCAGCGAAGCCGCCACCGCGGCCGCACCCGAGGCGCCGCCGCCGCCGCCGATCTTCGTTCGCATCGAACCGTTCACGGTGAATCTTCCCGAAGACAATTACGGGCCGCGCCTGCTCTACACCGGCCTCAGCCTGAAAGTCGCCGACGAGCGCAGCCGCCAGACCCTGGTCGAGCACATGCCGCAGGTGCGCAGCCGCCTGCTGATGCTGTTCCCGGGGCGCAAGGCCGCGGAGCTGACCGCTCCCGGCGGCAAGGAATCCTTGCTCACCGAAATGCGCGCGGTGCTGCAGGCGCCGTTCTCGAGCACTCACGCCGCCCCGGCCATCGAGGACGTGCTGTTTACCGAATTCATCGTGCAGTAAGCCCGGCCGCCCGCCATGTCACAGGACGATCTGCTGTCGCAGGAAGAGATCGATGCCCTGCTCAAGGGTGTCAGCGGCGACAACGAAGCCACCCCCAGCCCCGCCGCGGCCCGCCTGCGCCGCTACGATCCGGCCACCCAGCACCGCGTGGTGCGCGATCGCCTGCACACGCTCGACATCATCAACGAGCGTTTCGCGCGGCAGTTCCGCATGGGGCTGTTCAACCTCATGCGGCGCACCGTCGACATCACCGTCGATGGCGTGCGCTACCTGAGCTACAGCGAGTTCTCGCGCAACGTGCCGGTGCCGGCAAACATCAACATGGTCGCGCTCAAGCCCCTGCGCGGCTCGGCCCTGGTGGTGTTTCCGCCCAGCCTGGTGTTCATGGTGGTCGACAACCTGTTCGGCGGCGACGGACGCTTCCTGGCGAAGTCCGAAGGCCGGGAATTCACCAACACCGAGCAGCGCATCATCCAGCGCATCCTGGCGCTCGCCATCGAAGCCTACGGCGAAGCCTGGAAGGCGGTCTATCCGCTCGAGATCAGCTACCTGCGCTCGGAGATGCAGTCGCGCTTCGCCAACATCACCAACTCGCCCAACGAGATCGTCGTCAACACCGTGTTCAACATCGAGGTCGGCAACCTCTCCAGCAGCTTCAACATCTGCATGCCGTACACGATGATCGCGCCGCTGCGCGACCTGCTGACCAACCCGCTCAACGACGCCCGCACCGGCGACGGCAACTGGCGCCAGCGCCTGGCCGGGGAGCTGCGCCACTCGCAGGTCGAGCTGGTAGCCGAATTCGCCACCCTGCCGAGCCACATCGCCCAGGTGCTGGGGCTCAAAGCCGGCGACGTGCTGCCGCTCGAACTGCCCGAAACCATCCTTGCCAAGGTCGACGGCGTGCCGGTGATGGAATGCGAGTACGGCCGCCAGCGCGACCAGCGCGCGCTGCGCGTGCGCCGCCTCATCGACCATGTGCCCGACGGCCCGCAGGCCGGCACGCTGGCCGGCCTTGCCGCATCGAAACCCAAGGAAAGCCAAGCATGACTGATCCCGATCCCTCCCAACCGGACCTCAACGACGACTGGGCCGCGGCGTTTGCCGAGCAGGACCAGGGAGCGCCGGCGGCCGGTGCCGACGACGATCCATGGGCGGCGGCGCTCGCCGAGCAGCAGGGCACGGTGGAGCCCCCTGCAGCGCCCGCGCCGGCAGCGAACGCGCGCAGCGCCGGCGACGACGTGTTCCGCCCGCTCGCCCAGGGCGGTGCCGGCACCGCGCAGGCGCGCGACCTCGAGATGATCCTCGACATCCCGGTCCATCTGACGGTCGAGCTGGGCCGCGCCCGGATCACGATCAAGCAGCTGCTCGAGCTCGCCCAGGGATCGGTGGTCGAGCTCGAAGGCCTCGCCGGCGAGCCGATGGACATCCTGATCAACGGCTACCTGATCGCCCAGGGGGAAGTGGTGGTGATCGAGGACCGCTACGGCATCCGCATCACCGAGATCATCACTCCCTCCGAGCGCGTGCAGAAACTCAACCAGCGATGAGCGCCAGCCCCGCCGCGTCTGTCGCGCTCGAGGCCGGCGCTGCCGACTCGCTGTTCGGCCTGGCGCTGTTCGGCCGCAGCGCGGCGGCACTGGCCCTCGTGCTCGTGCTGATCTTCGCCTGCGCCGCGCTGCTGCGCCGCTTCGGCCCGGCACGGGTCGCCGGCGCCGGCTGCCGGCTGCGCCGCGTCGGTACGCTGGCGCTGGGCGGGCGCGAGCGCGTCGAAGTGGTGGAGGTGGAAGGGCGCTGGCTGGTGCTCGGAGTGGGCGCGGACGGCGTGCGCCTGCTCGAGCGCATCGAGCCCGCACCCGCTGCAGCGGGGGCACCGGCCCGGAGTTTCGCCACCGAGTTGCGCGAACGCATCGGCACCGGCAGCCCGCCGGAGGCGCCGTGAAGCGCTTCACCGCCGGCGGGCTGCTGGCGCTGACCCTGCTCCTGCCCCTGCCGCTGTTCGCCCAGCAGCTGCCCGGCCTCGTCAGCCAGCCGTTGAGCGGCGGCGCCCAGCAGTGGTCGATTCCGCTGCAGACCCTGCTGCTGCTGTCGAGCCTGGCCTTCCTCCCCGCGCTGGTGCTGATGATGACCGGCTTCACCCGCATCGTCATCGTGCTCAGCCTGCTGCGCATGGCGATCGGCACCCAGTCGGCGCCGCCGAACCAGGTCCTGCTCGGTCTCGCGCTGTTCCTGACCCTGTTCGTGATGTCGCCGGTGCTGGCCCAGGTCTACGACAGCGCCTGGCAGCCGCTGGCCGCGGGCACGATCGATTTCGGCGAATTCCTGCGCATCGCCCAGGGGCCGTTCCGCGAGTTCATGATGGCGCAGACGCGCGAACCCGACCTCGCGCTGTTCGCCCGCCTCGCCGGCGCCGGCCCGATGCAGGGGCCGGAGGACGTGCCGCTGCAGGTGATGGTGCCGGCGTTCGTGACCAGCGAGCTGAAGACCGCATTCCAGATCGGATTCACGATCTTCCTGCCGTTCCTGATCATCGACCTGGTGGTGGCGAGCGTGCTGATGTCGCTGGGCATGATGATGGTGCCGCCGGCGACGATCTCGCTGCCGTTCAAGCTCATGCTGTTCGTGCTGGTCGATGGCTGGCAGCTCGTCATCGGTTCGCTGGCGGCGAGCTTCCAGGTCTGAAGCGCCCACCGGAGACGCGTCCATGACTCCCGAAATGGTGATGACCCTGGCGTACAAGGCAATGCAGACCGCGGTCCTGCTGGCGGCGCCGATGCTCCTGATGGCCCTGCTCACCGGCTTGCTGATCAGCCTGTTCCAGGCCGCGACGCAGATCAACGAGATGACCCTGTCGTTCATCCCGAAGATCCTCGCGGTGTTCGCGGTGCTGGTGCTGGCCGGACCCTGGCTGCTCGAACTGATCACCACCTACACCCGCGAGCTGTTCACCAGCCTGCCGACACTGGTGCGCTGAGCGCCCGCTCGCGATGTTCACCGTCGACGCGGCCCAGCTCGAGCTCTGGATCACGGCCTTCCTGTGGCCGTTCGCGCGCATCACCGGGTTTCTCGCCGCATCGCCGCTGTGGGGCCACAGCAGCGTGCCGACGCAGGCGAAGATCGGGCTCGCCGCCCTGGTGTCGATCCTGGTTGCCCCCACGCTGCCGCCCCTGCCCGCAGGCGGACCGTTTACCTGGACGGGCGCGGGCATCGTGCTCGAGCAGATCCTGATCGGGGTGGCGATCGGCCTCGTGATGCAGGTCGCTTTCGCCACGGTGCAGGCGGCGGGGGAATTCATCGGCCTGCAGATGGGCCTGGCCTTCGCCACCTTCTTCTCGCCCGACACCGGCACCAACACGATGATCCTGTCGCGCCTGCTGCACATGGTGACGCTGCTGCTGTTTCTCGCCTTCGACGGCCACCTGGTGGTGCTGGAAATCCTCGCCGCCAGCTTCACCACCCTGCCGGTGGGGTTCGGCGGACTCGAACCGGGCGCCTTCGCGATGCTGGCGCGCTACGGCGCGACGATCTTCGCCAGCGGCCTGCTGCTGGCGCTGCCGCTGGTGGCACCGCTGCTGATCATGAACCTGACGCTGGGCATCCTGAACCGCTCCGCGCCCCAGCTCACCGTGTTCAACATCGGCCTGCCGGCCTCGCTCAGCGTCGGCCTGGTGCTGCTGGCGGTGCTGATGATGGACCTCGGCCGCTTCGTGCAGTCGCACTTCAGCGCCGTGCTCGGCTTCCTGCGCGAACTGCTCGACCTGCTCGCCCCGCTGGCAGGATGAAGCGCCCTCGCCCGAGGGGCGGGAAGGATGTCCCTCTGCCCCCCCTTACATGCGGCTGAACAGGGACATGGTCTTCATCGTGGTGAACACTTCGTACGACGCCTGCAGGCCGACCTGGCGCAGGCTGTAGTCGGCAGTGGCCTGGACGTAGTCGAGATCGACCAGGTCGGACAGGGTCTGCTCGTAGTTGAGCATGCGGTTGGCGCCGACCGAGTCGACGACGTCGAGTTCGTTCAGGCGCGCCCCGGCCGAAGCGCGCACGGTGAGGACGTTGTCCTGGGCGTTGGCGAACTCGCGCATCGACGTGTTCAGGGTGTTGCGCAGCGCGGCCTTGGCCGCCGGGGTGTCGGCGGGCGTTTCGAGCGCGGCGAGGACCTGCTCGAAGCTGCGGAAGATATCGGGGTCCATCTTCTGCGCGGGGGCGAGCTCGAAACGGTCGCCGTCCGCGGGATCGCCTGCGAAGGCCATGCTCAGGCCGGCGAAGGTGACCGGCTTGCCGCTTTCGTAGGCGAGATCTTCGAGGCCGGGCACGGCGGCCCAGGTGCTGGTGGCCTCGTCGTAACGCGACACCGTATAGGTCTGTGCGCCGCCGGCATCGATTGCAAACTCCACCCGGTGCCGGTCACGATGCCCGCTTTCAGTGGCATCGACCACGCTCGGCCCGGTGAAGGTGACGCTGCCGGCATTACCCTCGTCGGCACGGGCGAGATGACCGGCGGTACCCGGCACGCGGAGGAACACGTTCTCGCCGTTTTCCGCGACCTGCATCAGGCGCGAGGCGTCGATGCGCAGCGCGCGGGCGTTGTCGTCGCCGTTGTATTCGATGTTGCCGCTACCGTCCTTCTGGAACGGCGGGCTGCCGTCCTGGTAGCCGCCGAACAGGTAGCGGCCGTTGCCGTCGGTGGCGTTGGCTTGGCCGATCATCACTTCGTAGAGGCCGCGCAGTTCGCTCGCCACCGACTGACGGTCGGCATCGCCCAGCGTGTCGCTCGAAGCCTGCACCAAGAGGGTGCGGGCGCGCTCGAGCACGCTGCTGGCACTGTCGAGCACGCTTTCGGTCTGGGCCAGGCTGTTGCGGGCGCTGACGCGGGCATCGGCGTACTGCTCGGTGACCGCCATCGCCTGCGACACGCCGACCGCGCGCGAGGCGGCCTGCGGGTCGTCCGACGGATTGACCACGCGGCGCCCGCTGGCGATCTGCTGGCCGGTCTTGAGGAAGCCGGCCTGCTGCCGGTTCATGGACGAAACGCTCTGTTCGTAGACGGTGACGGTGCTGATGCGCATGGCGGGCGGTCCGGTGGGATCAGGCCTTGAGGCCGAGGACGATGTCGAGCACCGTGGTGCCGGTTTCGATGACTTTGGCGTTGGCCTGGTAATACTGCTGGTAGCGGATCAGGTTGGCCGCCTCCTCGTCGAGGTTCACTCCCGACTCGGCCTGCTGCAAGCCCTGGAGCTGTTCCCTGAGACCGCTCATGGCCTGGAGGTTGACCTCGACCACGTTGGCGCGGTTGCCGACGTCACCCACCATCGCGGCATAGGCCTGGGTGACGCTGGCGCGACCGCCGACGATGCTGGCACTCTGCAGATCCTGCAGCTTCAGGGCGTTGCGGTTGTCGCCGCTGCCAGCGGCCTCGCCGGCAGCAATCTGGTCGATGTCCGCGATCGCGACGTTGATGTTGCCGGCACCGCGACGCACCGGCTGGATCTCGAACCGGTCGCCGGTCTGCAGGAGGGCAGGATCGTCGAACGTCAAGGTGATGCCGCCGAAGCGCAGCGTATCGGTCCCGTCGTACTGCACTTCGCCGGCGTCGAGCGAGGCCCCGGTGTCGCGGCGCACCACGGTGAAGTCGGGCGTCGCAGCGTTGGTGACCCGGACCGTGTAGTCGGTCGCACGCAGCGCCGTGTAATCGTCTTCGACATAGGCGGTGCCGACGATCTCGGCCGTGCCCTGGTTGCGCGCATCGGCATAGGCTTGCGGGGTGCCGAGGGTGAAGAAATCGCCCCCCGCAGCGTCGTTGAGATCGACCCCTGCGGCATGCTGCGCGTTGAAGGCGAGCGCCAGGGTCACGGCGAGCTGGCCGAGCTGGTTCTGGGTGCGGTCGAGGGTCTCGCTGCGGAACGTGAGCACGCCGCCGAGGCTGCCGCCGGTGATGACGTCGTCGGGAAGCGCCGACAGGCCTCCGCCGCCATCGCGGTAGGCGACCGCGAGGCGCTGCGGGTCGGTCTTCGAGGTCACCGCCTCGAGCCCGTAATGACGGGTGCCGGCCACCAGCGGCTGGCCGTTGGCGAGGCTGACGTTGTAGGTGGTGCCGTCCTGGATTTCCAGGCGCAGGTCGATGCGCTCGGCGAGCTGCGCCACCATGTGGTCGCGCTGGTTGAGCAGGCTGTTGGGCGCCTCGCCGTTGCGTGCCCGCGCCAGCGCGATCTCGCGGTTGAGCGTGGCGAGCTGTTCGGCGAGGTTGTTGATCTGGAACACTTCGTCGCGGACCATGCCGTCGACGCCTTCCTGCATGTCCTGGAGGTAGCCGTCGAAGCCGCGCAACTGCGCAGTCAGGGTATTGGCCGTGCCGAGCACGCCCTGGCGCGCGGCGGGATCGGAGGGCGCGGCGGCCAGATCCTGGAGTGCGGAAAAAAAGCTCTGCATCAGCGGCGCGAGGCCGGCGTCGCGGTCGGCGAGCAGGTTGTCGATCTGCGCGATCTGGGTCTGATAGGCCTGCAGCGCGTTGACCGAGGACACCGTGCCGTTGAGCTGCGTGGCGACGAACTGGTCGAACTGGCGCTCGACGTCGCCGACCTTGACGCCGCCGCTGCCGGTCTCGGCGAAGCTGACCACTTCGCGGTTGTAGCCCGGGGTATAGACGTTGCTGACGTTGTTGCTGGTGGCGACGAGGGCGATTTGCGCCGTACGCAGGCCGGTGATGCCGATCGATTGAATGTCCATCGCTGTGTCCCGAAGTCTTGGTTGAATCTATCGGCCGTGCGCCGGGGTTCTTGAGCCCTTCGCGGCTCCGGCCGCACCGGCGCCGCCGGGATCGCGCCGTGCCCGCGCGCTCAACCGTCCGGGAGCGTTCCCGGGCGGAGCGCGGCCAGCGGAGCGCGGCCCGCGGCCAGGCCGCGGCCGCCGCCGATCCGGTCGAGGATCGCACCGAGCTTGTCGGCGTAGGCGGGGTCGGTGGCATAGCCGCCCTGCTGCAGCGCGCGCGCCGCGGCATGGGCGTCGGGTGCGCTGCGCACCGCGGCGTAGCGCGGACTGCGTGCGATCAGGCGGGCGTAGTCGGTGAAGGCCTGCTCGTAGGACGGGTAAACGCGGAAACGGGCGGTCTGCGCCTGACGCTTGCCGTCGATGTACTCGTGGGTGCGCACCTCGGTGACCGCCCCCTTCCACTCCGCTCCGGCCTTGATCCCGAACAGGTTGTGGCTGTCGCGGCCGTCGGCGGCGGGAATGCGGCGCTGCCCCCAGCCGGTTTCGAGCGCAGCCTGGGCGATGATCAGCTCGGCGGGGACGCCGCTGGCGCGGGCGGCGGCGCGGGCCGGGGTGGCGATCCGGTCGATGAATTCGCGCGCATGCGCGGGCAGCGCGGCGAAGGAAGCGGCGGGCGCGGCCGCGGGCGGCATGGGCTCACGGCCCTGGCCCCACGGCGCAAGGGCCGCCTGCGGCGGCGCCCGATATTGCGGTGGAAGCGCGGGCGCCGGATCGATGGCGGGAACGAGGCGTTCGCCGCCGCGCCAACGCGCGCGATCGCCGCCATCACCGGGCGCCGGTGCCGGGACCGGCGCTTCCACGGGAGCCGGAAGCGGCGCCTGGAGGCGGGCGTCGAGCCGCCGCGGCGCGGCCGGAGGCGCGGCGCCGGCCGCACCGTCGGGGCTGGCCGCGGGCTGCGCGCCGGACGGGCGCTGGGCCTGGAGCTGGGCGCTCAGCATGCGGGCGAGACCGATGCCGCGGGCGGCGATGTTCTGCGCCTGCTGCTGGTCGAGCAGGGCAGTGTAGAACCGGCCGTTGCGCTCGTCGTAGAGACCGGATTCGGGAATCGTCGCCCGCATGCCTTCGAGCATCTTCTGCACGAACAAGGCCTCGAACTGGCGCGCGGCCTCGTCGACGGCCGCAGCTGAATCTTCGCGCGCGGTCCGCTTCAGGCGCTGCAGTCCGTGCACGTCGAGGGCGAGCGAGGCGCGATCGGCGGGCAGGCTCATCAGATCACCTCGAGCTCGGCGCGCAGCGCGCCGGCCGCCTTCAGCGCCTCGAGGATCGACATCAGGTCCTGCGCATTGACGCCGAGGGCATTGAGCGCGCGCACCACTTCGCCCAGCTCCGCGCCCTCGACCAGGCGCAGGGTGCCGGGCTGCTGTTCGATGCTGATCTTGCTGTCGGGCACGACCACGGTCTGTCCGCCGCTCAGCGGGGGCGGCTGCGACACCCGGTTTTCGGTGTCGATGACGATCGACAGGTTGCCGTGGGCCACTGCGGCACGGCCGAGGGTCACCGCACGGTTCATCACCACCGAGCCGGTGCGCGAGTTGATCACCACCCGCGCCGGGGCATCGCCCGGCGTCACCCGCAGGCTTTCGATGCGGGCGATGAAGCGCACCCGCTCATCGTCCTCGAGCGGGCCGTCGAGGGTGATGACGCGGCTGTTGCGGGCGGAAGCGACCACCCGCCGGAATTCGATGTTGATCGCGTTGACCACGCGCTGCGCGGTGCCGAAGTCGGCCTCGCGCAGTTCGAGTTCGAGGCGGCCGTCGTCGCCGCCGAGTGCGAGTGCGACCTCGCGCTCGACCGTTGCGCCGCGAGCGATGCGCCCGCTCGCCTGGTGATTGACCTGCACGCTGCTGCCGCCGGCGGCGGCGCCGGCCCCGCCGACCAGCAGGTTGCCCTGGGCGATGGCGTAGATCTCGCCATCGACGCCCTTCAGCGGCGTCATCAGCAGGGTGCCGTTGCGCAGGCTGCGGGCATTGCCGATCGAGGACACGACGACGTCGATGCGCTGGCCGGGGCGGGCGAACGGCGGCAGATCGGCGGTGACCATCACCGCGGCGACGTTGCGCAGCTGCATGTTGGTCCCCGGCGGCACGGTGACGCCGAGCTGCGACAGCATGTTGGCCAGGCTCTGGGTGGTGAACGGGGCCTGAGTGGTCTGGTCGCCGCTGCTATCGAGGCCGACGACGAGGCCGTAGCCGACGAGCTGGTTGTCGCGCACGCCGGCGAAGCTGGCCAGTTCGCGGATGGTTTCGGCCTGCGCCGGCAGCACCCCGATCGATGCGGACAGGCACAGCAGGACCGCCGCGGCGCGGCACAGCCGGCGCATCAGCCGGTACCCGGGCAGTTCAGAAAGGAGTGACATTCAGGAAAAACCGCTGCAGCCAGCCCATCGTCTGGGCTTCGTTGATGTAGCCATCGCCGGTGTACTCGATGCGGGCGTCGGCGACCTGGGTCGATGCCACGGTGTTCTGGGCGGTGATGGTGCGCGGATTGACGACGCCGGAGAAGCGGATGAATTCGACGCCCTGGTTGATCGCGATGCGCTTTTCCCCTTGCACGCGCAGGTTGCCGTTGGGTTCGACCTCGGCGACCCAGACCGTGATCGTGCCTTCGAACTTGTTGTTCGCCTTGGCCGCGCCCTTGCCTTCGAAGTCATTGCTGCCCGACAGGTCGAAACCGAAATCGGAGAGTTTTTTCAGCTTGTCGGGAACCTGCGCCGGAACGAAGTCGGCACCGCCCTTGCGGTTGGCGCTGGCGCTGGAGCTCTTGCTCGCGCTGACTTCCTCGTCGAGGACGATGGTGAGGATGTCCCCCGGGCGGCGCGGACGGCGGTCCTCGAACAACGGTTGCAAGCCGTGCGCGGACTGGAAGATGGCGCCGTTGGCGGGCGCCGCCACGACCGGCGTGGCGGGGGTGCGCTGGAGGTCGCCGACCACCGAAGGGCGCGGCAGCTGGGCACAGGCGCCGAGCGCGAGGGCCGCCAGCAGCGCAGGCAGAACGGTGCGCCGGGGCCGGGCGCGGAGCAACGGCACCGGCATCACAGCTGGGCGAGGCGGGCCAGCATCTCGTCGCTCGTCTTCACCGCACGGCTGTTGATCTCGTAGGCACGCTGGGTCTCGATCATGTTGACCATTTCCTCGACCACATTGACGTTGGAGACTTCGACGTATTCCTGGAACAGGCGGCCGGCGCCGTTCACGCCGGGAATGGTGTCGTTGCGCGCACCCGAAGTCGCGGTTTCGCGGTACAGGTTGCCGCCGATGCTCTCCAGCCCGCTCGGATTGACGAAGGTGGAGACGGTGATCTGGCCGACCTGGTTGGCTTCGGTGATGCCGGGCTGGGTCACCGAGACGATACCGTCCTCGCCGATCGACACCGACAAGGCGTTTTCCGGGATGAAGATCGCGGGTTCGAGCGGATAGCCGTTGGCCGTGACCATCTGACCGTTTTCGTCGAGCTGGAAGCTGCCGTCGCGGGTGAACGCGGCCGAGCCGTCGACCAGGCGGACCTGGAAGAAGCCCTGGCCGTTGATCGCCAGGTCGCGCGAGCTGCCGGTGTGCTGCAGGCCGCCCTGGGTGTGCAGGCGCTCGGTGGCCACCGGGCGCACCCCGGTGCCGACCTGCATCCCCGAAGGCAGGCGGTTCTGGACGTCGTTCTGGGCGCCGGGCTGGCGCAGGTTCTGGTAGAGCAGGTCCTCGAACACCGCGCGCGAGCGCTTGAAGCCGTTGGTGCTGACGTTGGCGAGGTTGTTGGCGATGACGTCGAGCTTAACCTGCTGCGATTCGAGGCCGGTCTTGGCCGTCCACAAGGATTTGATCATGGTGAGTGCTCCTGTTCTGTCCTCAGCCCTGCAGGGACAGCAGGCTGTTCGCGCGTTGGGCGTTTTCGTCGGCGGTGCCGATGACCTTCATCTGCATCTCGTAGCGGCGGGCGAGATCGATCATCGACACCATGGTTTCGACCGCGGAGACGTTGCTGCCTTCGAGCGCGCCGCTGGTCACCCGCAGCGTCTCGCTCGCGGGGAGCGGGACGATGTTGCCGTCGGCCCCCGGTGGCGGGCGGAACAGGCCGTCGTCGCCGCGCTGCAGGCCGGCGCCGCGGCCATCGACGAGCTTGATGCGCCCGACCGCGACCAGCGCCTTGGCGTTTTCGCCGACCCCGATCACGCTCACCGTGCCGTCGCTGCCGATGAAGGTGTCGGCCCCCGGCGGCACCATCAGCGGCCCGCCTTCACCCATCACCGGGCGGCCGTTGCTAGTCAGCATGCCCGCGCCGTCGAGCTGGAGGTCGCCGCGGCGGGTGTAGGCCTCGCCGCCGCCGGCCGCCTGCACCGCGATCCAGCCTTCGCCTTCGAGGGCGATGTCGAGGGCGCGCCCGGTGCGGGTGATCGGCCCGGCGCGGAAGTCCGCGCCCGGCGTCGATGCCACCGTGGACACCCGCGTCGGCAGGGTGCCGACGCCTTCGACCGGTACCGCACGGGCGGCGTGGAGCTGGGCGCGGAAGCCGCTGGTCGACACGTTGGCGAGGTTGTGGCTGACCACTTCCTGCTGCGCCATCGTCTGGCTGGCACCGCTCATCGCGGTGTAGAGGATTCTGTCCATGGCGTGCGCCCGGCCCCGTCGCGTGCGCGTCAGCGCAGGTTGATCGAAGTCTGCAGGAGTTCGTCCTGCGTTTTGATCGTCTGCGAGTTGGCCTGATAGGCGCGCTGGGTGACGATCATGTCGACGAGCTGCTTGGCCAGATCGACGTTGGACGTTTCCACCGCACCGGACTGGAGGGCGCCGAGCGAGCCGGAGCCGGCGATGCCGACGAGCTCGCTGCCGGCACTCACCGTGGGCTGCCACATGTTGTCGCCGATCGGCGACAGGCCTTCGGCGTTGCGGAAGCTCGCCAGCACGATCTGCCCGGCGGAGGCCGAGCGCTCGTTCGAGTACTTGCGCATCACCGTGCCGTCGGCCTCGATGGAAAGACCGACCAGCGTGCCCGAGGTGTAGCCGTCCTGGGTCAACGCATTCTGCGTCGAGGTGTTGGAGAACTGGGTTGAGCCGTCGAGGATAAACTCGAAGCTCAGCGGGCTGGGCTGGCCGCCCAGTTCAGCGCTGGTGAAGTCGATCGTGGCACGGTCAAGGGTGGGGTCGCCATCAAGGCTGACGAGCTTGCCGCTGGAGTCGAACTCAAGCGTAAAGTCGTTAGTCGGTGTGTTGTTGTAATAACCGTCGATCGCCACCTTGACATCCCATGCATTATCACCCGTTTTTTCATAATAAACGGTGACGTTGTGCGCCGTGCCGAGCGAATCGAACACGGTGAAGCTGTTCGAGTAGTGGTAATCCAGGTCGATGCTTGCCGACTCGTCCGCCGGTGTCGCCGGATCGTCAGGAGTGTTCGTGGTCGCCACCCGCGCCTGGCTCAGCAGATCAGCATTGCTTTCATCGATGCGCGCGTCGAGGTTATAGGTCGCACTGACACTCGTCGTCGCTGCCGCCGGCATGTCGTCGGGATAGATCCGGAGCGCTACCGGGGAGCCGCCGGTGGCCGGGTCGGAAAACGCGTCGTTCGGGTCGTTGAGCCCGTAGCCCATGATCTTCGCGCCCTGCGAATTGACCAGGTAGCCGTCGGCGGTCATCTGCAACTGGCCGTTGCGCGAGTAGCCGATTTCGCCGCTGGAGAGCTGGAAGCGGAAGAAGCCGTCACCGGCGATGGCGACGTCCAGTCCGCGGCCGGTGGTTTCGAGGTTGCCGGTTTTGAAATCCTGCACCGTCGACCCGACCTGGGTCCCCAGGCCGATCTTGCTGCCGGCGCCGGCGAAGATGTCGGCGAAGGTGATCGAGCTCGACTTGAAGCCCACCGTCTGGGTGTTGGCGATGTTGTTGCCGAGCACGTCCAGCTTGGCCGATGCGGCATTCAAGCCGCTGAGAGCCTGCGAAAAACCCATTTATCGCTCCTCGATGCGGAGAACCGGCTGGCCATCCATGGGCCGCCGATCCGTCCCCGACTGCATTGATGAAAAAGACCGGCTTCAGAGAATCTGCTTGACCGCGCCGAATTCGACCTGGCCGTAGATCGCGCCCAGATCGAGCAGGAAGCCGCCCTGGTCGCCCACCGGCACCACGCCGCCGACCAGGGCGTAGTTGAAGGTGCTGACCTCGACCGCCTTGTCGCCCTGCAGGGCTTCGACCTGCACCCGGTAGGCGCCCGGCGCCGCGGCCGTTCCCTGGCTGTTGAGGCCGTCCCAGGTGAAGGTTTCCATCCCGGCACCGACGGCGCCCAGTTCGTAGCGATTGACCACCTGCCCGCCCGCATCGATGATCGAAACGGCGAGATTGTCGGCCGGTCCGGCCAGTTCGATGCCGAACGGCGTGGACGCCGGGACGCCATCGGCGTCGTGATCGAGCAGCACACGGTCGCCCGGCACGAGCACGCCCTTGCCGATCAGGGAGGCCGCTTCGAGCATGCCGCTGGCCTCGATCTGGGTGGAGATCAGCTCCAGGGTGCGATTGAGCTCCTCGATGCCGCTGACGGTGTTGATCTGCGCGAGCTGCGAAGTCATCTCCGCGTTGTCCATCGGATCGAGCGGGTTCTGGTTCTTCAGCTGGGTGGTCAGCATCGTCATGAAGCTGTCGCGCAGCTCCGCAGACTGACGGGCAGAGGCCGTTGCGCTCTGGTTGAGCGTGTTGAGGACGGAAGTGTCGATGGTGGTGCTCATGGGAATCAGCCCTCGCCGAGAGTCAGGGTTTTGAGCATCAGCTGCTTGCTCGTGTTCATGATTTCGACATTCGCCTGATAGGCGCGCGAAGCGGAGATCATGTTGACCATTTCATGCACCGGATCGACGTTGGGCATGGTGACGTAGCCTTCGCCATTGGCCAGCGGATGCTCCGGACGGTACTCCATGCGCATCGGCGAGGGGTCGTCGATGACTTCCTTGACGCGCACGCCGCCGACCCCGGCCTGCGCCGCGACGGTCTCGAACACGACTTGGCGGGCACGGTAGGGCTGGCCGTCGGGGCCGGTGACGCTGTCGGCGTTGGCAAGGTTGCTCGCCGACACGTTCATGCGCTTCGCCTGGGCCGACGGCGCCGAAGCGGAAATGTCGAATATCGAAAACATCGTCATGGCAACGATTCCCCTCTAGGTTGATCTCATTCGGGCGCCATCGCGCCCTTGAGGCCCTGGATACGTTGATTGAGCAGCGTCAGCGCGGCCTGGTAGCGCACCGAGTTATCGACGAACGCGCTGCGTTCGCGGTCGATATCGACGGTGTTGCCATCGAGGCTGGGCTGGTCCGGCACCCGGTACAGCACTTCGCTCACCGCCGCCGGCGCGCCACGGCGGGCAAGGTGGCCGGGCGCGGTGGCGGCGAGTTCGAGACGTTCGCCGCGCCGCCCGAGGGCGAAGGCGAATTCGGCGCGGAAGTCGATATCGCGCGCCTTGAAGCCGGGCGTATCGGCGTTGGCGATGTTGGCGGCGAGGATCTTCTGCCGCTCGTGACGCAGCGACAGGGCTTGTCGATGGTGGTTGAGCGCTTCTTCCAGGCGGTCGGTCACGACGAACCCCACGTTGCACAAAATTTCGGTTCAGCCAGAATAGCCGTCGCAGCGCCAAGCCAAAGACGGGAACAGCCCGGGTTTGCAGGAGCAGTTCGGTGCTTTTGCATCCGCTGCCGCCACTGGCACAATGGCGGTCTGTTTTCCCTCGCCGCCCTACTCCGACAAGCCCGTGCGCGCTCCTCGCCGAGGCGCTCCCGCACGGCCCGCGCCGTCCGTTCGATGCCCCATCCGCCCGCCTCCCGATCGCCCGAGCTGCCGATGCCCGCCCGCGCCCTTCCCGCCCTCCGCCCGGTGCGGCGGCTCGCGTGGCCGATCGCCGCGCTCGCGCTGTGCACCGGCGCGGTGGCACAGGATCCCGAGGCGGAGCACACCCTCGCCGCCCGCGTGCAGGCGTTTCTGATCGAGCGCGCAGCGGATGAGGGCGACGAAGTCGAAGTCGAAGTCTTTCCGTCCGCTGCCAGCCTGCCGCCGTGCACGGCCCCCGAGCCGTTTTCGCCGACCCCCGGGCAGCGCGTGCACGGGCGGGTGACCGTGGGCGTACGCTGCGACGGCGAGCCCCGCCATGTGCGCTACCTGCAGGCCGAAGTGCGGATCAACGGCCGCTACTTAGCCGCCGCCCGCGACATCGCCGCCGGTGAGATCGTGACCGCCGACGCCCTGCACGAACGGCGCGGCGAGTTGTCGGCGCTGCCGCGCGACATCGTGCGCACCGCCGAAGAAATCGTCGGCCATCAGGCCCAGCGCCAGCTCGCCGCCGACACACCGCTGCAGACCCACCAGTTCCGCTCCGTGCCCCTGATCGAACGCGGCCAGCGCGTCATCGTGGAAGCCCGCGGCGAGCGCTTTCACGTCCGCCGCGAAGGCACGGCGCTCGAGCCGGGCGGACGCGGCGAGCGGGTGCGGGTGCGCTTTGGCAAGGACGAAATCGTGCACGCCGAAGTCGTCGACGCCGGCTTGCTGGCGATCGCGTTTTAAGCCCGCGGTGGCTACGTCGGTGGATATGCCTGGCACGAGCCGCAGCGATCGCCTAAAGTTCGGGGGCACCTTGCCGATGAACGAGATCGACAACACTGCGAATTACGGGGCTTCATCTTGAAGATCAACTCTCAAAGTCCACTCGTCCGCGGCGGCCAGGGCGTACAGCCGGCCGACGATGCGGCGCGCACGCGCGGTACCGCGGCCGCACCGTCGCGCGAAGCCGGCACGCCTGCCGCGATCTCCCACCTCGGCCAGCGCGCCACCGACGGCCGCCAGGACATCGACCCCGTCCGGGTCGCCGAACTGCGCGCAGCGATCCGCGAAGGCCGTCTCGCGATCGACCCCGCGCGCATCGCCGACCGCCTGCTCGAAAGCGTCAGCGAACTTCTTCAGGGCAAGAGCGGGGCGTGAGCCTGCAGCGCCTTCTCGTCGAACAGCGCCAGCGCGTCGACGCCCTGATCGCCCTGCTCGAAGAAGAGCAGCGCGCGCTCGCCGCCGAGCAGGTCGACGGCGAACGGATCCTGGAACTCGCCCGCACCAAGCAGGCGGTGCTCGAGCCCCTCGGCCAGACCGAGACGCGGCGCCAGGCCGTGCAGCAGCATCTGGGCTATGGCGCCGGCCTCGACGGCGCTCTCGAGGCGGCACGGGAAGCGGGCTGCGAGTCCGACTGGGTCGCCCTCCAGGAGCGGGCCGGACACGCCGCCCGCCTCAACGCTCTGGGCGGACAGCTGTTGCAGATCCGCATGCGCGGCAACCAGCGCATTCTCGATTTCATCCGCGAACTGGCCGAAAAGACGCCTTACAGCCCCGATGGCCAGCCCGGCCGGCGCCCGGGGCGGGTCGACGTTTCGGCCTGAACTCTCCGCCCCGGGCGACGGCCCGCCCGCATCCTCACCGCCATAACGTCCGCACCGCGGCTTCCGCCCCGAAGTGGCGGGAATCTGCGCCTGCAGCGATGCGGTGCAGGCCAGTGCGTCGGTGCGCACATGGTGGGCGCGGTCGCGCGGCAGTGCACAACGGCGCGACCGGCGAGCACCGCCACTCCAAACCCGACGCCATCGAACGCAGACTTGCGCCGGGCCGCTGAACGCACCGTTCTCGTCACTTCGGCACGGCTCTCGGCGACTCGGCTAAAATCATGCCCGGCGGAGAGACGACATGATCGGCATTTTCCTGATAACCCACGGCACCCTCGGCGAATCCCTGATCCAGTGCGCCTGCCACGTGCTGAACCAGCGTCCACCGCAGATCGCCCAGCTCGGCCTGTCGGCCCAGGACGACCCGCTCGATATCCTTCCCACTGCGCGCACGATGCTCGGCTGGGTGAACGACGGCGATGGCGTATTGATGCTCACCGACATCTACGGCGCCACGCCCTGCAACGTCGCGGCCAAGCTGCGCGAACCCGGGCGCATCGAACTGATCGCGGGAGTGAACCTGCCGATGCTGCTGCGCGCGCTCACCTACCGCGAGCATGCCCTGCCCACCCTGGTCGCGCGCACCATCACCGGGGGCTGCGACGGGGTGATGCAGGTTCGCACGAACTAGTAGCCACGAAGCGCCGCCCCACCCGACCGGAAAAAGGACACCCGGATGCCCACCGCAGAAGCCCCGATCATCAACAAGCTCGGACTGCACGCCCGCGCATCGGCCAAGCTCACCCAGCTCGCGAGCAGCTTCCCGTGCGAAGTCTGGCTGGAGCGCAACGGTCGCCGCGTCAACGCGAAGAGCATCATGGGAGTGATGATGCTGGCTGCCGCCAAGGGCAGCTCGATCACCATCGACACCCACGGCGAGCACGCCGAAGAAGCCTTGCAGGCGTTGCAGCGGCTGATCGCCGAGCGCTTCGGCGAGGAGGAGTGAGATGCCGTTTACCGTCCATGGCCTCGCCGTCTCCCAGGGCATCGCAATCGGGCATGTGCATCTGGTTTCGCGCGCCCTGCTCGAAGTCAATCACTACCACGTCGCACAGAAATACCTCGCCGAAGAGCTCGTCCGCCTTGACGAGGCCGTCGCCACCGTCCAGGGCGAGCTGATGGGGCTGAAGGCCGCCGCCACGTCCGGCCACACCCACAGCGAAGTCGGTGCCTTCGTCGACCTGCAGCTGATGATGCTGACCGACCCGCTGCTGATCGACGCCGCCCGCGAGCTCGTCGAGTCTCGCCGCTGCAACGCCGAATGGGCGCTGGTGCAGCAGATGGAGCACCTCGTCGACCAGTTCCGCCAGATCGAAGACCCCTACCTGCGCGAGCGCCAGGCCGACGTCGTGCAAGTGGTCGAACGTCTGGTGAAAGTGCTCCTCGGCCATCCCGGCCATCTGCCGCCCAAGCGCCGCGACGGCTTGGGCACCATCATCGTCGCCCACGACCTGTCGCCGGCCGACACCATCGGCTTTCGCGACCACAACATCGCCGGCTTCGTCACCGATGTCGGCGGCCCCACCAGCCATACTGCGATCGTCGCCCGCAACCTGAAGATCCCCGCCGTGGTCGGCCTGCACCACGTGCGCGACCTGGTCGAGGACGACGAGCTGGTCATCGTCGATGGCAGCCGCGGCCTGATCATCGTCGCCCCCGACGAACGCATCGTCGAGGAATATCACCTGCGCCGCAGCGAACTCGAGATCGAGCGCTCCAAACTCAACCGCCTACGCGACGCACACGCCGCCACCCTCGACGGCGAAACCATCCACCTGCTCGCCAACATCGAAGGCCCCAAGGACCTGCCCGCAGCCAGGGCCGCCAACGCCGACGGCATCGGCCTGTACCGCACCGAGTTCCTCTTCCTCGGCCGCGACACCCTGCCCGGCGAAGAAGAGCAGTACGAAGCCTATCGCGCTGTGGTGAAGGCGATGCCGAACAAGCCGGTCACCATCCGCAGCTTCGATGTCGGCGCCGACAAGGCGCTCAACGGCAGCCACAGCCGCATCGAACCGAACCCCGCACTCGGCCTGCGCGCGGTGCGCTACTCGCTGGCCGAACCGAAGATGTTCCTCACCCAGCTGCGTGCCCTGCTCCGCGCTTCGGCGCACGGCCGGCTGCAGATCATGATCCCGATGCTGTCGCACGCGCAGGAAATCGACCAGAGCCTGGCCCTGGTGGAAAAGGCCAAGGCCGAGTTGCGCGCGGAAAAGATCAAATTCGACGAAGGCATCCGCATCGGCGGCATGATCGAAGTCCCCGCCGCTGCGCTGTCGCTGGGCATGTTCACCCGCCGCCTGTCCTTCCTGTCGATCGGCACCAACGACCTGATCCAGTACACCCTGGCGATCGACCGCTCGGATGAAGCCGTCGTCCACCTCTACGACCCGCTCCATCCGGCCGTGCTCAAGCTGATCGCCGGCACCATCGCCACCGGCGCCCGTTACGGCCTGCCGGTCGCGGTGTGCGGCGAAATGGCAGGCGACCCCAACTACACCGCGTTGCTGCTCGGCATGGGGCTGCGCAACTTCTCGATGCATCCGGGCAACATCCTCGAGATCAAGCAGCAGGTGCTGCGCAGCAACCTCGGCGAGCTCGCTCCCCGCGTCCAGCGCATCCTCAAAATGGACGAACCCGCGCGCATCCGCGAAGCCGTCGACCGCCTGTGCGCCTGAAACGATCGACAGCGTTGCGCTCGGACCCGCGCCACCAGTAGAATGGCGCCCTGTCGCAAGGTGGCACCGGCCACCCTCGCGGGTGTCGTATAATGGCTATTACCTCAGCTTCCCAAGCTGATGACGAGGGTTCGATTCCCTTCACCCGCTCCACTGCATCATTCTGCGGACTTCCGCAGAAGTCCAAGAGAGTCTGCAAGTCGTTGCCACACAAGGACTTTTCCTCTCTTTGACGTTCTGCCGCAGTCCACTGCGATCCATCTACAGCCGGGACTTTTAAGTCCACAAACAAGTCCATTTTTGCGGGCGCGGCTGATTCCGGATTGTTGATGGAGGGGCGAGGTCGACGTGACCAGCATCTGGTTCCTGACTCATGTTCAGGAGCAAGAGCATGGCACTCTCAGACCTGGCCGTTCGACAGGCCAAGGCAACTGGCAAGGCATACACCCTCCCTGACTTGGATGGCCTCTCCTTGGCCGTCACGGCTGCAGGGGGCAGGACTTGGCACTTCCGCTACTACTGGGCGGGCAAGCAGAAGCGGATGTCGCTCGGCACCTACCCGGAGGTGACGCTTCGCGAGGCCCGCAGCCTGCGCGACGAAGCGCGCGCCCTGCTGGCCAAAGGCACCAATCCTCGCGTTCACCGCAAGCAGAAGCGCACCGCTGTCCGGCTCGCCGACGAAAACACCTTCGAGGCGGTGTATCGCAAGTGGCTCAAGCATCGCGGGCTCAGCCTCAAGGAAGGCCGGCAGACGACCCTCTCGATCCTTCCGCGCATCTTCGACAAGGATGTGCTGCCGACCTTGGGCAAGCGGTCGGTCTATGAGATCAAGCGTCCCGACCTCTTGGAGGTGATCGCCAAGATCGAGAAGCGCAAGGCGCTCTCCGTTGCCGAGAAAGTCAGGACGTGGTTCAACCAACTGTTCCGCTACGCGCTGGTGATCGTGCCGGGCCTGGAGCAGAACCCCGCCTCCGATCTCGATGTGGTGGCGCTGCCGCTGCCACCCGTCAACCACAACCCATTCCTGCGCATGGCCGAACTGCCGAAGCTGTTGCAGCGGCTGCGCAGCTATCGCGGCAGGCGGCAGACCCAGCTCGGGCTGCGGCTATTGCTGCTGACCGGCGTGCGAACCGGCGAGCTGCGACAGGCGACGCCGGATCAATTCGATCTGGACCGCGGGCTGTGGATCATCCCGCCCGACGTCGTGAAGCAACTCCAGTTGGATATGCGCAAGAAGCGGCAGCAGCCGAAGGACATCCCGCCCTACATCGTGCCGCTGTCGATTCAGGCCATGGAGATCGTCCGGCACCTGCTGGATGAGTTCAAGCCGGCCCAGCGCTACCTGTTCCGGCACGACAGCGACTTGAAGAAGCGCATCAGCGAGAACACGCTCAATGGTGCCCTCAAGCGCATGGGCTATCAGGAACGCCTGACGGGGCACGGCATCCGCGGCACGATGTCCACTGCGCTCAACGAGATCGGCTACCCGAAGGTCTGGGTGGATGCACAGCTCTCGCATGTCGATCCCAACAAGGTCAGCGCGACCTACAACCATGCCGAGTACGTGGAGCAGCGTCGCCGCATGATGCAGGACTGGGCCGATCGGCTCGACCTCTTCGAGCAGAACCAGGTCGAGGCGGCCAGCATGCCGCTCACCGTGCATCTGGAAGGCGTGCCCGCGTTCCCGAATGAGCAAACCGCAAGCGTACCCTCCACGCCGGTTGCCGCTTCGCCAATCCTGCTCGTGACGAAGCCGGGTGACGCCATGCCGTTGGTTTCTGCCGCCGCACATCGGCTGCCGGCGGTTCCGCCCCCTCGATCGGCAGCGCCGCTGGTGCCTTCGGACATTCAGCGCGAGAGGATGGAACTGTTCGATGTCTTCGAAGCGCCGCACAACCTTCCCGTTGCGGCGTTTGCCAAGATGGCGGGCAAGTCCCGCAGGTGGATCAGCTACGAGATCAAGGCGGGCAACTTGCTGGCGTTGAACGTGGGCAACCGCGGCCAGCGCGTGCCGGACTGGCACCTCGACCCACTCAAGCACGAGCTGATCCAGTCCGTCCTGAAGCTGACCAGGGGTGCGGACCCTTGGCAGATCTACCATGCACTGCTGCAACCGCGCTCGATGCTGCGGGGGCATTCGGCACTGGAGGGCGTGACGGCCGGCAATCTCGACAAGCTCGTCATGGCAGTGAGCACAGCCGTGAAGGAAAGCGAATGGACCCCGCTGCGAGTCGGAGTCGCCTAGCAGCAGGAGTACGGGATCGTGGCGAAACCGCGATCCCCGCGCGTCTGTCAGGACACCAAGCGCGCGCGGCGGGCGAATCTTGCCTGGGTGTCCGACATGGAAGCGTTGCGGCGCAGGAGGAAGGCCATCACGATCGTTGGTGCGCCGGCCAGCGGCCGCACGGCGATGCCTCGGCGTAGGTAGCTCGCCAGTCTCGCGGCAGGTGCAATGGCGATCCCGTACCCGGCGGCAACCAGCGTCATCGCCACATCGAATGTCTCCACCGTTTGCTCTCGCTCTTGCAGCGCGTTTTCGAACACACGCTGCACGGTCATGCGCCATGGTTCATCGGCCGTGGACTGCGAGCAGATCAAGGGCTGCTTGAGCACTTCCTGGCACGGCACTTCACGGTAGGCCAGCAGGTGGGAGCGCTTGGCCACGGCGACCGCCAGCGTGTCATGCCACAGCGGTTCGCATACCCAGCCAGGCCACTGCCGGGCAACCGCAGACAAGGCGAAGTCGAAGCCGTCGTCCGGCATCTCCGCGCCTCGACCGGGATCTGTCCAGCCGGCCAGGATGGCATGGGTCTCCGGCTCTTCGGCACGCTGCAGGGCGAGCACGTCGGCGAGCTGCGGAGGCACCCATTCGCCGAGGACGGCCATGCGAATTTCGGCGGTGATGTCACTCGATTCCACGTCCAGCTCCCCCCAGGCGGCGAACTCGTGGCAACTGATCTCGAAGCCGTTAGATGAGTTAAGTTTAACGTGGTTTAAATCGTGACCGTGTTCGACGCTCTTGGCAATGCCAAAGCGTTCGATCCAAAGGGGCCGCCCCACCGGCACCACTACCTACGAAGCGGAACCAGCCATCGCGTTTGGGGCTACCGTGCGGGAAGAAAGAACCAACCAGGGCATCGCTCAGGAAACGCTGGCCCACATGGCCGGCATCGAACGGTCGCACATGGGCAAGATCGAGCGCGGCGAGCATGTCCCCACGCTCCCTCTCATCCTCAAGATTGCCCGTGCGCTGAAATGCAGTTCCGCCCACTTGATGACTCTGACCGAAGCCAAGCTGGCGGAGTCGGCCCCATCCGCAGATTGAAGCCGGCCCGCACAGCGGTCGCATGCCTACGCCTGATCGTCGTCCTTGCCCCCAAGGGCTGAATCTTCGCGCTTTGCGGCCTCGTTGAGGAGCCGCAGGTATGGGTTGTCTGGCGGCGTCTCCTGGAACAGCGCATCCGGGCTGGCGAGTAGGTAGCCGTGCAGCCGGCGCGACTTGCGCGGCCCCGTGACTTCGCAGGTCCAGATGTTCAGCCCGCTCGGCTGCTTGCGGTGCTGTCCCAGCTTCTCGAAGCGCTTCTGCACCCACTGCCACCCCTCCAGCTTCTCCTGCTTGGCCAGGGCGGCGACTTGAAGGTACTCCTGCGCGTAGCGCTGGAACACGCCGGGGCTGACGAGGTAGGTCGTACCGGCGACGGTATGCACCAGGGCCTTGGCGTCGTTGATGATGAGCTTGCGCGTCTGGACGCTCCGACGCAGCCAGGCCATGAAGTGCGCCCCAGAGGGCTCCGCGCGATCCTGGGAAGGCGCGAGGCCCATCTGCGGCGGGGGCATGGTCGAAGGGGCCGGCTCGGGCTCGGCAACAGGGGAACTCGGGATCTCCGGTGTCGCGGGTGGAGCGGTGTCGCCCAGCAGGTCGAGCAGCGCTGCGACGCCGGTGTCCATGGCTGCGGATGCGATCGGCGCCGCGCTCGCGGGTGCAGCTTCGGTGCCTTCCACGCGCGGCCCATCAGCCACCGCCGGCGCCTGCGGCTCCGCCTGTTCCTCTTCGACCTGCACACAGCCTTCGAACGGCGCCGGCCGGTCGGCGGCATCCCAGATCATCGCCGGCGAGAGTTTCAGGAAGGTGAATGCGTGCGACCAGCCGGCGTCGCTGGTGACGGTAGCCTTCCAGATCGCCTTGCCATCCGGCGTCGGTTGCACGATGCCGTGATCCTGCAGCACGTTGAACACCGCCGTATTGCTGGCCGGGATGCCGTCGATGCCCTGTGACAGCAGATGTGCGCGCAGCTTGTCGGAGACGGTCTTGCTCACCAGCCACAAGGCGTCTTGGGTCAGCCAACCGTCCGCCGGGCCGGCCTGGTTCAACTTGAACGCTTCCTTGAGCAGATAGCGCAAGCCGTCGAGCAATTTGCGTTGCAGCGCATGCTTGGGCGCCGCCAGCGCCTTGCTGGGATCGCCGCCGAGTTCCTGGGCGACCGATGCCTGGTCGGCCTGCACGACCAGTTCGCCGAGCGTGCCGGCGTGCTCGTACTGGCCGGCCAGCACGTACAGCAGCGCGGCCCAGAGGTCGGGATAGCCGCTGAGCCAGTCGAAGATGTCCCGATCGAGAAGGCGCGCGTAGAGCAGCCCGGTGGCGGCGCTGTGCAGGCGGTACTCGCGCTCCTTTCGGTAACGGAAGCGGTAGGGCTTTCGCAGCGGGCCGTGCCAGGGATGCCAGACGCTGCCGTCGGCATGTTCGACGTGCAGATCGACCGCAATCTTGCCGATGTCGTGCAGCAGGGCCGCGTAGGCCGTGCCTGCGGTCCAGGCTTCGGCCTGGGCCGCCTGTGCCTCCGGCGTGACGCCCGCAGGCAGCAGGTATGACTGCCGCAGCTTCAGCGCATAGGCGACGATCTCCAGGCCGTGGTCCAGCATGCCGCCCGGATAGGCGTGGTGGTGGTTCTCGGAGGCCGGGAACTGCTGGACCAGCTCGGCGTAGCGCTCCAGTGGGGCGAGGTAGAGCGTGGCGAACTGCCGGCGCGAGAGCGATGTGCGCTGCCAGATGTGTTCCAGCAGTTTCTGCCGGCGCGGCGTGGCCAGCAGCGATGCGGCCGACTCCGGCCGCATCGACCCTTTCGGAGTTTCGGTGGCGGAGGTGGGCGGCGTGCCGGCGGTGGGTGGCACCCGTTTGCGCTGGAACAGCGAGAGCATGGCGAACCCCGGATGACGGGCTGCTCGGGGCGCCTTTTGGCCTTTTCAGGATAGGGCCTTTCCCCTTGGCACCCTTCCTTTGCCCCTTCCCAGCCCTTTGGCCTTTGTCGGAAACCTTTGGGTATAGGGCCGCTGTTTCGCGGGTGCCACGATGAATGCGGCATGGGGCAATCCCGGCAAGTGGGGCGCTGCGGGACGTTCGTCAGCTCTGGCCCAAGCCGGTGTCGAGGGCGGCGGATTGCGCTGCGAAGTCGTCGGGACGGCGCTTGCGGAAGGTTTCGAGATTGGCGAGCTTCCAGCGCAGTGCCGGCAGTTGAGCGGCGTGTTGGCATTGCACCAGCGACCAGTCCGGTTCTGCGCGCACCAGCCCGCTCAGAAACTGCTTGTGCGCGGTGCTCAGTCGCTGTGGCAGCTCGCGCCGCACCCTGGCGCGAGCTTCGAGCAGTGTCTCCAGGGAGCAGTCCACTTCGGTCATGCCGACAAAGGCCCGCTCGTACTCGCCGGCGATGTCCTTGTCGTTGCCGAACAGCACTTCGTGGGGCGGCCGGTTGTGGCCCGCCAGATAGATCACGA
>NZ_JALLIK010000085.1:0-43916 GCF_023093595.1 Thauera aromatica | reverse complement strand
CGCCCGCATCCCGCAAAATCCCCCGCTCCTGCCTTCCAGCCCTGCCACCTGTCCAACCGGTGAAGCGCTGAAAGAGGTGCGCATTATAGACAGCAAAAAACAAAACGCAAGAAAAAAAGAATGAATCATTCTATCCGGGCATAACGGCCAATCGGACTGGGCGAGCGGGATGCGCCATCTGCCCGCCTCCGATCGGGAACAGGGCCCGATCTTTGCGACTTTCGCCCTGCGCCTGCCTACGGCCACGGTAACCAGCAATGCACGCTCCGGCACAGTACGATTTGCGCGGTAGAATTCCCTGCTTTGGTGGGGGCTTTCGATGCGACAGTATCTTGACTTGATGCGCCACGTGTTCGAGCACGGCGACCGGAAGACCGATCGGACCGGCACCGGCACCTTGTCGGTGTTCGGCTGGCAGATGCGCTACCGCCTTCAGGACGGCTTTCCGCTGCTGACCACCAAGAAGCTGCATACACGCTCGATCATTCACGAGCTGTTGTGGTTTCTCCAGGGCGACACGAACATCCGCTACCTGAAAGAGCACGGCGTGTCGATCTGGGACGAATGGGCGGACGAGAGCGGAGACCTCGGCCCCGTATATGGCAAGCAATGGCGCCGCTGGGAGGCTGCGGACGGGCGCACGATCGATCAGATTTCCCGCCTCGTCGACGGCCTGAAGCGCAATCCCGACTCCCGCCGGCACATTGTCTCGGCCTGGAACCCAGGCGAAGTCGACAGCATGGCGCTGCCGCCCTGCCATGCCTTGTTCCAGCTCTACGTCGCCAACGGTCGCCTATCGTGCCAGCTCTATCAGCGCAGCGCGGACATCTTCCTCGGCGTCCCGTTCAACATCGCCTCCTATGCCCTCCTGACGCACATGCTCGCCCAGGCCTGCGAGCTGGAGGCCGGAGACTTCGTGTGGACGGGAGGCGACTGCCACCTCTACATGAACCACTTGGAGCAGGCTCGCGAGCAACTCGCCCGCGCACCACGCCCCCTTCCGAAGCTGAAACTGAATCCGGAGATCAAGGACATCTTCGCCTTCCGCTTTGAAGACATTGTCCTCGAGGGCTACGATCCCCACCCCCACATCAAGGCCCCGGTCGCAGTATGAGTGTTCCTGAAATCGTCATCGTCGCGGCCGTCGCCCGCAACGGCGTCATTGGCCGCGACAACGGTCTGCCCTGGCGCCTGAAAGCCGATCTGCAGCATTTCCGGACTCTTACCATGGGCCACCCGATCGTGATGGGGCGCAAGACCTGGGAGTCGCTCGGGCGACCACTGCCCGGGCGGCGAAACATGGTCGTCAGCCGCGACCCGCTGTTCCGTGCCGATGGCGCCGAAGTATTCCCCACCCCGGAAGCTGCAATCGCGGCCGCCGCCGGCGACGGGCATGTCTTCGTAATCGGCGGAGCCCAGCTGTATCGCACCACACTTCCCCTGGCCGACCGCCTGGTGCTGACCGAGGTCTGGGCGGATGTTCCGGGCGACGCGCATTTCCCCCCGTTCGACCGCAACATCTACCTCGAAGAGCGCCGCACCCCCCATATGGCCGACCCGGACAATCAGTTCGACTTCGACTTCGTCGAATACCGCCGGCGCTGAGTCGCGGCCGAAAACCTCCCACGGGGGCGTCCGGGACGGACTACCGATCACGAAGGACGCAACTCTGCCCCCACACGGACGGGGACAGGGGCGCCGCCCTTGGATCGGCGCCTGCCGCGAGGGAAGGTGCCCTCACCCCTTCACGCAATCGACGTGGTAGCGCCCGTCCCCACCCTTCACCAAACCGTGGATGTCGGTCTCGAAACCGGGGAACTCGGCATTGAAGTCACGCGCGAATTTCAGGTAGCGCACGATCGTCCCGTTGAAGCGCTCGCCCGGGATCAGCAAGGGGATCCCGGGCGGATAGGGCGTGACCAGCATTGCCGTCACCCGGCCCTCGAGTTCGTCGATCACGACACGCTCGATCTCGCGGTGCGCCATTTTTGCGAAGGCATCGGCCGGCTTCATCGCCGGCACCATGTCCGACAGATACATTTCGGTGGTCAGGCGGGCGATGTCGTGGGCCTTGTAGAAACTGTGGATCTGATTGCACAGATCCTTCAGCCCGACGCGCTCGTAGCGCGGATGCTTGGCGATGAAATCGGGCATCACCCGCCACAGCGGCTGGTTGCGGTCGTAGTCGTCCTTGAACTGCTGCAGTTCGGTCACCATGGTGTTCCAGCGTCCCTTGGTGATGCCGATCGTGAACATGATGAAAAACGAGTAGAGGCCGGTTTTCTCGACGATGATGCCGTGCTCGGCCAGATACTTGGTGACGATCGCCGCCGGGATCCCGGTATGGTCGGCGAAATCGCCATCCATGTTCAGCCCCGGAGTGATGATCGTCGCCTTGATCGGGTCGAGGATGTTGAACCCTTCGGCAAGATCGCCGAAACCGTGCCAGCGGTCGCCCGCCTTCAGCGTCCAGTCCTCGCGTGAACCCAGCCCTTCCTCGGCGAGGAACTCCGGCCCCCAGACCTTGAACCACCAGTCGTGCTCGCCGAATTCAGACTCGACCTTGCGCATCGCACGGCGGAACTCGACGGCCTCCGACAGCGACTCGTTGACCAGTGCCGGACCGCCCGGCGCTTCCATCATCGCCGCGGCGACGTCGCACGAGGCGATGATCGCGTACTGGGGCGAAGTCGAAGTGTGCATCAGGTAAGCTTCGTTGAAGATGTCGCGGTCGAGCTTTCGCGTCTGCGAATCCTGCACCAGGATCTGCGACGCCTGGCTGAGGCCGGCGAGCAACTTGTGGGTGGACTGGGTGGAGAACACCATCGACTCGCGGCAGCGTGGGCGGTCGGCGCCGATGGCATGGTAGTCGCCATAGAAATCGTGGAAGGCGGCGTGCGGCAGCCAGGCCTCGTCAAAGTGCAGGGTGTCGATCCGGCCGTCGAGCATGTCCTTGATCGTTTCGACGTTGTAGACCACGCCGTCGTAGGTGGACTGGGTGATCGTCAGGATGCGCGGCTTCTTGCTCTTGGCCTCGCGCGCGAACGGATTGGCCTCTATCTTCTTCTGGATGTTCTCCATCGAGAACTCCTCGAGCGGGATCGGGCCGATGATGCCGTAGTGGTTGCGGGTCGGAGTCAGGAACACCGGCACCGCCCCAGTCATGATGATCGAGTGGAGAATGGACTTGTGGCAGTTGCGATCGACGACGACGATGTCGCCCGGCGCCACGGTGGTGTGCCACACCATCTTGTTCGAGGTCGAAGTGCCGTTGGTGACGAAGTACAGATGGTCGCAGTTGAAGATGCGCGCCGCATTGCGCTCGGAAGCCGCCACCGGCCCGGTGTGATCGAGCAACTGGCCGAGTTCATCGACCGCATTGCAGACGTCGGCGCGCAGCATGTTCTCGCCGAAGAACTGGTGGAACATCTGCCCGACCGGGCTTTTCAGGAAGGCCACCCCGCCCGAGTGTCCCGGGCAGTGCCACGAGTACGAACCGTCCGCGGCGTAATGCGTCAGCGCACGGAAGAACGGCGGCGGCAGCGACTCCAGATAGTTCTTCGCCTCGCGCACCACATAGCGCGCGATAAACTCCGGCGTGTCCTCGAACATGTGGATGAAGCCGTGCATCTCGCGCAGCACGTCATTGGGGATGTGCCGCGTGGTGCGCGTTTCGCCGTGCAGGAAGATCGGGATGTCGGCGTTGCGCAGGCGAATCTCCTCGACGAACGCACGCAATCCGGCGATGGCGCTGTCGGCGGCTTCGGGCGAGGAAAATTCTTCGTCGTCGATCGACAGGATGAAGGCGGAGCCACGGCTCTGCTGTTGCGCGAAGGACGTCAGGTCACCGTAACTGGTGACCCCGAGGACCTCGATGTTCTCATCTTCGATCGCCTTGGCAAGGGCGCGGATACCCAGCCCGGACGTGTTTTCCGAACGGAAATCCTCGTCGATGATGATGATGGGAAAATGGAATCTCATCCTGTTCGCCTCCAGCGGGGTCTTGCGCGACGGGCCGGTGCGGAAAGCCTGTTCCGCCACTCGCCGCCCATGCGTTACCGAAAGTGATTCGAAAAAACACAAGGGGCCGTCAGGCGGCCCCGTGCGAGCTTCGTCCGTCAGCGTAAACGCTCAAATTTTCGGCAGTGTGACGCCGGTCTGGCCCAGATACTTGCCGCCACGGTCCTTGTACGAAGTCTCGCAGGTTTCATCAGATTCGAAGAACAGCATCTGGGCTACCCCTTCGTTGGCGTAGATCTTGGCCGGCAAGGGGGTGGTGTTGGAAAACTCCAGCGTCACATGCCCCTCCCACTCGGGCTCGAGCGGAGTGACGTTGACGATGATGCCGCAGCGCGCATAGGTGCTTTTGCCCAGGCATACCGTCAATACGCTGCGCGGGATGCGGAAATATTCCACCGTGCGCGCCAGAGCGAAGGAGTTCGGCGGAATGATGCACACTTCGCCGGTGAAGTCGACGAAGTTGCGCGCATCGAAATCCTTCGGATCGACGATCGTGGAGTTGATGTTGGTGAAGATCTTGAATTCGTTCGCCACTCGCACATCGTAGCCATAGCTCGACGTGCCGTAGGAAACGATACGCCCGCTGCCGTTGGCCCGCACCAGTTCCGGCGCGAACGGCTCGATCATGGCGGCCGTTTCGGCCATGCGGCGGATCCATTTGTCGGACTTGATCGACATCGGCGCAGATTCCAGTACGGCCCAAGGGCCGGTTGCAAAAACGGCGTAGTTTAGGACAAGCCCCGCAGCGGGGAAAGGCCAACGTTCGATGCCCGCTCCCGCCGCCCCATCGCCCCGGCACAAGGGGCAGAGTCGTCGCCGATGGCGGCGGCGGACCGCCGCGCGCCGGGGCCCGGATGAAGTTCTCAGCTGCTCTTGAAGACGATGTTCGGGAACTTGTGCGTCATGTCCTTCGACTTCTCGGCAATGCGCACCGCGACCTTGCGCGCGATCTCCTTGTAGATCGCGGCGATACGGCCATCCGGGTCGGAAACCACGGTCGGCGCACCGCTGTCGGCTTCGGAACGGATCTGGATGTCGAGCGGCAGGGCGCCGAGGAACGGGATGCGGTAGTCCTCGCACATCTTCGCGCCACCGCCATGACCGAAGATGTGCTCTTCGTGGCCGCACTTCGAACAGATGTGGATGCTCATGTTCTCGACCACGCCGAGGATCGGCACCCCCACTTTCTCGAACATCTTCAGCCCCTTGCGCGCATCGAGCAGGGCGATGTCCTGCGGCGTGGTGACGATCACCGCGCCGGTCAACGGCACGCTCTGCGACAGCGTCAGCTGGATGTCGCCCGTTCCCGGCGGCATGTCGATGACGAGGTAGTCGAGATCGTTCCAGGCCGTATCCTTGAGCATCTGGTTCAGCGCCTGGGTCGCCATCGGACCGCGCCACACCATCGGGGTGTCCTGTTCGATCAGGAAGCCGATCGACATCGCCTGGATCCCGTAGGCCTCCAGCGGCTGCATGGTCTTGCCATCGTCCGACACCGGGCGCTGATCGCCGATGCCCAGCATCTGCGGCTGCGAGGGGCCATAGATATCCGCATCGAGGATGCCGACGCGCGCACCTTCGGCGGCCAGCGCCAGCGCCAGGTTCACCGCCGTCGTGCTCTTGCCCACGCCGCCCTTGCCCGAAGCCACGGCGATGATGTTGCGCACCCCCTCGAGCAGCTTCACTCCGTGCTGGACGGCATGGGCCACCACCTTGCTGCCGACCCGGATCTCGACCTTGCCGACGCCGGGCAGCTTCTCCAGCGCCGCGGTCAGCAGCGCCCGGATCGGCTCATGCTGGCTCTTCGCCGGATAACCCAGCTCGACGTCGAAGCGGACGTTGCCCCCATCGAGCGTCAGGTTGCGGATACAGCGCCCGGAGACGAAATCCTTGCCCGTGTTGGGATCGATCACCTGCCTGAGCGCTTCGGTTACGGTTTGCTGATCAAGACTCATCGCGTTTTCCTCGATAATCGGTGCACCCGCCGCCGGGTGAAAACTGCAGAATCATACCGGAGCCCGGACGTTCACTCATCCGTACCGACAACAGGGTTTCCACCTCGTCACCGCCGACCTTCTCCCGATGAAGCACGCCTCTTTCCTCCCTTCGCTTCTGGCGGCCGCGCTGATGGCGGCCTGCGCCACCCCCGGCCAGCCCCCCGATTCAGCCGCCGCCCCCGGCGATCTCATCCACCGCCATGCGCTCGTGCGCCCCGCTTCGCCCTCGCCCGACTGGCCCGCCGTGCGCGAACGCGTGGTGCAGGCGCTCGCGAACCTGCCGCAAGTGGGCGTGGGCCGCGCCGAGCACAAAGGACTGAGCCTGCAAATTCCCGTCACCGACGGCTTCGCCTCGGGCGCCAGCGCGATCCGCCCACCGCTCGCCCGCACGCTCGATGCACTCGCGCCCACGCTGGCAGGCGAAGCAGGCATTAGCATCCTGGTCGTCGGCCACACCGACAGCCAAGGCAGCGAGATGGTGAACCTGCGCCTGTCGATCGCACGCGCCGAGGCCGTCGTCGAACACCTGCGCCAGCGCGGCATCGGGCTCGAGCGCCTGAGTGCCGATGGTCGCGGCGAATCCGACCCGCTGACCAGCAACGCGACCGAAGAAGGCCGTGCGCGCAATCGCCGCGTCGAGCTGTTCCTGCGCCCCCTGTCCTGAGCAAGGCCGACGCTCCCAGCGCGGCAAGGGCGCCGCTTTGCTAAACTGCGCTCCTTTCACCTGCCGCTCCGCGTCCCCCACCATGCCCCGCAAGATTCTCGTCACCAACGCCCTGCCCTACGCCAACGGGGACATCCACCTCGGCCACCTGGTCGGCTACATCCAGGCCGACATCTGGGTGCGCTACCAGCGCATGCGGGGGCACACGGTGCACTACGTGTGCGCGGACGACACCCACGGCACCCCGGTGATGCTGCGCGCGGAAAAGGAAGGCCTGAGCCCCGAGCAGCTCATCGCCCGGGTGCACGGCGAACACCTGCGCGACTTCACCGCCTTCGGCGTCGCCTTCGACAACTACCACTCCACGCACAGCGCGGAAAACCGCTTCTACGCCGAGGACATCTACGGCAAGCTCAAGGCCGGCGGCCTGATCGACACGCGCGCGATCGAGCAGTACTACGATCCGGTCAAGGAGATGTTCCTCCCCGACCGCTTCATCAAAGGCGAATGCCCCAAGTGCGGCGCCGCGGACCAGTACGGCGACAACTGCGAAGCCTGCGGCGCGGCCTACGCCCCGACCGAGCTGAAGAACCCCTATTCGGCCGTGTCCGGCGCGACGCCGGTACTGAGGACCTCGGAACACTATTTCTTCCGCCTGTCGGACGGGCGCGCGGTCGACTTCCTGCGCGACTGGACGCGCGGCAGCAACGCCGCCGGCGAGCGCCGTCTGCAGGCAGAGGCCGCCAACAAGATGAAGGAATGGCTCGGCGAAGCCGGCGAAAACAAACTCTCCGACTGGGACATCTCGCGCGATGCACCCTACTTCGGCTTCGAGATTCCGGGCGCGCCGGGCAAGTACTTCTACGTGTGGCTGGACGCGCCGATCGGCTACCTCGCCAGCTTCCGCAATCTGGCCGAAAAACGTGCCGCAACCGGCGAGACGATCGCGCTCGAGGACTACACTGACGCCGCCCGCGCCCAGGCCGCCGGCACCGAAATGGTGCACTTCATCGGCAAGGACATCCTCTATTTCCACGCCCTGTTCTGGCCCGCGATGCTCAAGTTCGCCGGCTACGCCACGCCCAGCCAGCTGTGCGTCAACGGTTTCCTGACCGTCGACGGCGCCAAGATGAGCAAGAGCCGCGGCACCTTCATCACCGCGCACTCCTATATCGCGCAGAAGCTCAACCCGGAGTGGCTGCGCTACTACTTCGCCGGCAAGTCCAACGGCACCATGGAAGACGTCGACCTCAACCTCGACGACCTGATCGCCAAGGTCAATGCCGACCTCGTCGGCAAGTTCGTGAACATCGCCAGCCGCTGCGCCGGCTTCATCGGCAAGCGCTTCGACGCTCAGCTGGGCGAAGGCGACACCGTGGCCTGCGCACCGTTCGCCGATGCCTGGGCGGCAGGCGTGATCGCCGCGGCCTTCGACGAGCGCGACTACAGCCGCGCGCTGCGCGAGATCATGCGCCTGGCCGACGTCGCCAACCAGTACGTCAATGACCACAAGCCGTGGGAACTCGCGAAGCAGGAAGGCCAGGAGGTGCGCCTGCACACCGTGTGCAGCACCGCGCTGACGATGTTCCGCGACCTCGCCCGCTACCTCAAGCCGGTGCTGCCGGCGCTCGCCACCGAAGTCGAGGCCTTTCTCGCGATTGCGCCGATGGACTGGCAGGGCGGCTGGGCGCCGCTCCCCGCCGGCCATGCCATCCAGACCTACCGCCACCTGATGACGCGCGTCGAGCGCAAGCAGATCGACGCCCTGCTCGAAGCCAACCGCGAGTCGCTCGCCCCGGCCGCCGCCGCACCGGCGAAAGTAACGAAGGACACCAAGGCCGCCTCCTCGCCGCAGCGCCACGCCGAAAAGCAGCAGCACGCGGCACAGGCCGCCGAAACGCCCCTGGAACACATTTCGATCGACGACTTCACCAAGGTCGACCTGCGCATCGCCCGGATCGTCAATGCAGAACACGTCGACGGCGCCGACAAGCTGATCCGCCTCGCGCTCGACATCGGCGAGACCGACGCCGCCGGCAAGCCGAAGCCGCGCCAGGTCTTCGCCGGCATCAAGTCGGCCTACGACCCGGCCAGCCTCACCGGCCGTCTGACGGTGATGGTCGCCAACCTCGCGCCGCGCAAGATGAAGTTCGGCATCAGCGAAGGCATGGTCCTCGCCGCCTCGGATGCCGAAAGCAAGACCGGCGGCATCTACCTGCTGTCGCCCGACACGGGCGCCACGCCGGGGATGAAAGTGAAATAAGCCGGCCCCGCCATGCCACTGACGCCCTCGAAACGCTGGATCGTCCTGCACCATGCAGGCCGGGGGCGCCTGTCTCCCTAGCACCGCCCGTCCGGGGGGTGCCGCAAGACCTGTTCAGATCCCTGTTCAAGTTCACCGCGGAGACAGCATGAAAATCCAGTTCCGACCCAAGCTTTTCGACACCCTGCCCGGCTACGGTCGCGGCGTCTTCCTCCAGGACTTCTCTTCCGGGCTCACCGTCGGCGTGCTCGCCCTGCCGCTGGCGATGGCCTTCGCCATCGCCAGCGGCATGTCGCCCAGTGCCGGCATCTGGACCGCGATCGTCGCCGGCTTCCTGATCGCCGTCCTCGGCGGCTCGCGGGTGCAGATCGGCGGCCCGACCGGCGCCTTCATTCCCATCGTCTACGCCATCGTCACCGACTACGGCGTGGCCAACCTGCTGATCGCCACGATGATGTCGGGCGTGATGCTGTTCGCGATGGGCGCCTTGCGCCTGGGCAACATGATCCGCTTCATCCCGCTATCGGTCGTGATCGGCTTCACCAACGGCATCGCCGTGGTCATCTTCATTTCCCAGATCAAGGATTTTCTCGGCCTGCCGATCGACGCCCTGCCGGGCGAATTCTTCGCCAAGATGACCGCCTTGTGGGCCGCGTTGCCGAGCGCGCATCTGCCCACCGTCGCCGCCGCCGTCGCCTCGCTCGGCATCCTGCTGGGCTGGAACCACCAGGCCCGGAAGATCGCCTGGATGCGGCGGATGCCCGGTCCGCTCGCGGTGCTGGTGATCATGACCGCGGCAAACGCCCTGTTCGCGCTGCCAATCGACACCATCGGCAGCCGCTTCGGCGGCATCCCGCAGGAAATCCCCGCGATCGGCCTGCCGGCACTGGAACTGGGCATGCTCGGCAAGCTGATCGCCCCCGCCATCACCATCGCCCTGCTCGGCGCAATCGAATCCCTGCTCTCGGCGCGGGTGGCCGACAGCCTGATCGACGATCGCCACGACCCCAACCAGGAGCTGATGGCACAGGGCATCGCCAACATCGCCGCGCCGCTGTTCGGCGGTTTCGCCGCCACCGGCGCGATCGCCCGCACCGCCACCAACATCCGCACCGGCGGACGCACGCCGCTCGCCGGCATGATCCACGCCGGAGTGCTGCTCGCCGTCGTCCTCGCCCTCGCCCCGCTCGCCAGCCACATCCCGCTCGCCACCCTCTCGGCGATCGTCGTCGTGGTTGCGATCAACATGGGCGAATGGCACGCCCTCGCCCCGCAGGAACTGAGGCGTTATTCGCTCAACTACCGCACCATCCTGCTCTCGACCTTCTTCGTCACCGTGGTGTTCGACCTCACCCTCGCGGTCGAACTCGGCATGGCCCTGGCGAGCCTGTTCTTCATCTACCGGATGTCGGACCTCACCCGCATCGAACGCATCCCCCTCGAAGAGCACTACGGCGTCGAGGCCCTCACCCGCGCCGACGGCAGCCCGCGCATCCTCGCCTACAGTCTGTTCGGCAGCCTGTTCTTCGGTGCCGCCAACAAGCTCGAGAACCTGCTGCAGATGCAGCACGGCCACCCCGACGTGGTGATCCTGGACATGAACAAGGTCATCAACCTCGACACCACCGGGCTCGACATCCTGCAGACCCTGCACCGCAACCTGGGCAAGCGCGGCGCCCACCTCATGCTGTGCGGACTCAACGCCCAGCCGGCTTCGATCGTGCGGCGCTCGGGCTTCCAGGACGCACTCGGCGCAGACCGGATCACCGGCAACATCACCACCGCGCTGGTGCACGCCCAGCGGCTCAGCGCCGGAGAAGCCGAGATCGCCTACACTTAGCCCGCCCCGGCCGAGCGCGCGGGCAGCCCCGCCCGGAGCCCCGCCCCAGGCACAAAGGCTTCGGGCCGCACTCACCCGCACTGCCGTGCATCGGTTAAAATGCGCGTTTTCCGCGTTCGACCAGACCGATGCAGTTTGCCGGCTTCACTTTGCGCAACAACCTCGTCCTTGCTCCGATGGCCGGGGTCACCGATCGCCCTTTCCGCCAGTTGTGCAAAAAGATGGGCGCAGGGCTGGCCGTGTCCGAGATGGTCACCTCCAACTCGTTGCTCTACGGCAGCGAGAAGACCCGGCGCCGCGCCAACCACGACGGCGAAGTCGAGCCGATCGCGGTCCAGATCGCCGGCGCCGACCCGGCGATGATGGCCGAAGCCGCACGCTACAACGCCGACCGCGGTGCCCAGATCATCGACATCAACATGGGCTGCCCGGCGAAGAAGGTCTGCAACGTCATGGCCGGCTCGGCGCTGATGCAGGACGAGCCGCTGGTCGCGCGCATCCTCGAGGCGGTGGTGAATGCCGTACCGCACACGCCGGTGACGCTGAAGTTCCGCACCGGCTGGAACCGCGCTCACCGCAACGCCCCGGCGATCGCTCGCATCGCCGAGGACGCCGGCATCCGCGCGATCGCCATCCACGGCCGCACCCGCAGCGACCAGTACATGGGCGAAGCCGAATACGACACCATCGCCCACGTCAAGACTCTGGTGAAGATCCCGGTAATCGCCAACGGCGACATCACCACCCCGCAGAAAGCGCGGCAGGTGCTCGAGCACACCGGCGCCGACGGCATCATGATCGGCCGCGCGGCCCAGGGCCGGCCGTGGATCTTCCGCGAGATCGAACACTTCCTCGCCACCGGCGAGGAGCTCGCCCCGCCGCTGGTGAGCGAGATCCACCAGGTGTGCCGGGAGCATCTCGCCGACCTCTATGCCTTCTACGGCGACGAGCGCGGAGTGAAGATCGCGCGCAAGCACATCTCCTGGTACACCAAGGGCCTGGTCGGCTCGGCCGCCTTCCGCCGCACGATGAACCTGCTTCCCGACATTCCTGCGCAGCTCGCCGCGGTCGACGATTTCTTCGGCCAGCTCGCCGAAGCCGGCGCCCGCCTGCACTACGAAAAAGAATATCCCCAGGAACTCGCCGCATGAGCCGCAGCAACGAGATCGCGGAGGCCGTCCTCCGCACGCTGGACCAGTATTTCCGCGACCTCGACGGTGAGAAGCCGGCCGCCATCCACGACATGGTGATCCGCAACGTCGAGCGCCCGATGCTGCAGTTCGTGCTCCAGCAGGCCAAGGGCAACCAGACCATCGCCGCCGACATGCTCGGCATCAACCGCAACACGCTGCGCCGCAAGCTGACCGATTACGATCTGCTGTGATCCGCAGGCAGCCGCAGCTCCGGCATCGGGCGCAGCCCCTTCCGCCGACACCGACGATATCCTGCTGAGCCGCCGCCCGCCCCGGCATGGCGCCTCCGCCCTGGCTCCCAACCGATTCCCATCCATTTTCCCGTCTCCGAATCCACCATGAACGTAACCCAAGCCCTGATCAGTGTTTCCGACAAACGCGGCGTGCTCGACTTCGCCCGCGAGCTTTCCACCCTCGGCATCAAGCTGCTGTCGACCGGCGGCACCGCCAGCCTGCTGCGCGAGGCCGGCCTGCCGGTGACCGACGTCTCCGAGCACACCGGCTTCCCGGAGATGCTCGACGGCCGGGTCAAGACCCTCCATCCAAAGGTGCACGGCGGCATCCTCGCCCGCCGCGACCTCGCCGAACACATGGATACGATCGCCGCCCACGACATCGGCCGCATCGACCTCGTGGTGGTGAACCTCTACCCCTTCCAGCAGACCGTGGCCAAGCCCGACTGCACGCTGGAGGACGCGATCGAGAACATCGACATCGGCGGCCCGACCATGGTGCGCGCCGCGGCCAAGAACCACGGCAAGAAGGATGGCGGCGTCGGCATCGTCACCGACCCCGAGGACTACGCCGGCATCATCACTGAGCTCAAGGCCAATGGCGGCAAGCTCAGCCACCCGACCCGCTTCGCGCTCGCGGTGAAGGCCTTCACCCACACCGCGCGCTACGACTCGGCGATCTCCAACTACCTCACCGCACTGGTCACCAACGACGCCGGCGACGTCTCGCTGCAAACCTATCCCGAGCGCCTGCAGCTGGCCTTCGACAAGGTGCAGGACCTGCGCTACGGCGAGAACCCGCACCAGAGCGCGGCCTTCTACCGCCAGCCGGGCGCAGCCGAAGGTGGCGTGGCCGGCTACACCCAGTTGCAGGGCAAGGAACTGTCCTACAACAACATCGCCGATGCCGACGCGGCCTGGGAATGCGTGAAAGCGTTCGACCACGACGCCGTCGCCTCCGCCTGCGTCATCGTCAAGCATGCCAACCCTTGTGGTGTGGCACTCGGCGCGACCCCGCTCGAAGCCTATAGCAAGGCCTTCGCCACCGACCCGACTTCGGCCTTCGGCGGCATCATCGCCTTCAATGGCGAAGTCGACCGCACCGCGGCCGAAGCGGTGTCGGCGCAGTTCCTCGAAGTGCTGATCGCGCCGTCCTACACTGCCGACGCGCTCGAACTGCTCGCGGGCAAGAAGAACGTGCGCGTGCTCACCTGCCCGCTCGGCCAGCCCGCCGGCGCCTTCGACTACAAGCGCGTGGGCGGCGGCCTGCTGGTGCAGAGCGCCGACGAAGCGCGCATCCAGATCGCCGACCTGAAGGTGGTGACCCAGCGAGCGCCTTCTGATGCCGAAATGCGGGACATGCTGTTCGCCTGGCGCGTGGCCAAGTACGTCAAGTCCAATGCCATCGTGTACTGCAAGGACGGCATGACCGTCGGCGTCGGCGCCGGCCAGATGAGCCGGGTCGACTCCGCCCGCATCGCCAGGATCAAGGCCGACAACGCCGGCCTCGCGATCGCCGGCTGCGTGGCCGCCTCGGACGCCTTCTTCCCCTTCCGCGACGGTCTCGACGTGCTCGCCCAGGCCGGCGCCACCGCGGTGATCCAGCCCGGCGGCTCGGTGCGTGACGCCGAAGTCATCGCTGCCGCCGACGAACAGGGCATCGCCATGGTGTTTACCGGTTTCCGTCATTTCCGCCACTGACAAGGCGGTGGCCTCGCCACCCGCCGCATCCCTGCAGGATGCTTCATGCCCTGCGGGGTAGATTCTGATTCGGAGCAGCACATGAAAGTCCTCGTCATCGGTTCCGGCGGCCGCGAACACGCGCTCGCGTGGAAGCTCGCCCAATCTCCCCGGATCACCCGCGTGCTGGTCGCACCGGGCAATCCGGGAACGGCCCGCGAGCCCAAGCTGCAGAATGTCGCCGTCACTGCAGTGCAGGAACTGGTCGAACTGGCCCAGCGCGAACAGATCGGTTTCACCGTGGTCGGCCCCGAGGCCCCGCTTGCTGCCGGCGTGGTCGACGCCTTCCGCGCCGCCGGCCTGCCGATCTTCGGCCCGACCAAGGCCGCCGCCCAGCTCGAAAGCTCGAAGGACTTCGCCAAGCAGTTCCTCCTCCGCCACGGTATTCCGACCGCGAAGTACCGCACCTTTGTCGATGCCGCCGAAGCTCACGCTTACGTCGACGCCGAAGGCGCGCCGATCGTCATCAAGGCCGACGGCCTTGCCGCCGGCAAGGGAGTCGTGGTGGCGATGACGGCAGAGGAAGCGCACGCCGCAATCGACATGATGCTGCTCGACAACAAAATGGGCGATGCCGGCGCCCGCGTCGTCATCGAAGAGTTCATGACCGGCGAAGAGGCGAGCTTCATCGTCATGGCCGACGGCAAGCACGCCCTCGCCCTCGCCACCAGCCAGGACCACAAGCGCCTGCTCGACGGCGACGCCGGCCCCAACACCGGCGGCATGGGAGCCTACTCACCGGCACAGGTGGTAACCCCCGACGTCCACGCCCGGGTGATGCGCGAGATCATCGCCCCGACCCTCTCCGGCATGGCCGCCGAGGGCCTGCCCTACACCGGCTTCCTGTACGCCGGCCTGATGATTGACGATGCGGGCCAGCCGCGCGTGGTCGAGTTCAACTGCCGCATGGGCGACCCTGAAACCCAGCCGATCATGATGCGCTTGAAGAGCGACCTCGGCGAACTCGTCGAAGCCGCCCTCGCCGGCCGCCTCGACCAGGCGGAAGCCGAATGGGACCGCCGCTTCGCCCTCGGGGTCGTCCTGGCCGCAGCCGGCTATCCGGACAATCCGCGCAAAGGCGATGCGATTTCCGGCCTGCCGGACGGAGCCGCCGAAGACGCCCACGTTTTTCATGCCGGCACCGCAGAGCAGGACGGCCGGATCGTCACTGCCGGCGGCCGCGTGCTGTGCGTGACCGCACTCGGCGACAACGTGCGCACGGCCCAGAAGCGCGCCTACGAGCTCACCGAGGGCATCGCTTTCGACGGCTGCCAGTATCGCCGTGACATCGGCCACCGCGCCCTCTCGCGCCGCGGCTGAGCATATCCGCCCGTTCTCGAGCCCGGACGCCGCTGACATCGACCGCGCCACGGTCTATCCTACGGCTGCGGGCCCATCCAGCGCCCGCGACCACAGACCATAGTCATGGAGGCGTCGATGTCCGTCAAATTCGAGATCACCAAGACCGAGAAAGGCGAATACCACTTCAAGCTGCTCGACAGCGGCGGCAAGACCTTGCTCCGCAGCGAAGGCTACAACGCCAAGGCGAGCTGCACCAACGGCATCGAGTCGGTGCGCCGGAACGCCGTTGACGACGCCCGCTACGACCTCAAGTCCGCCTCCGACGGCCGCCCGTATTTCAACCTCAAGGCGAGCAACGGCCAGATCATCGGCACCAGCCCGATGTTCGCCGACGCCCACGCATGCGCAACGGCCGTTGCCGCCACCAAATCCGCTGCGGCCGGCGCCGCAGTCGACGACAAGAGCTGAACTGCGATGGACCCTGCTGCCGTCAAATCCTGGCTGACCGATCTCCAGCGCCGCATCGTCGCCCGCCTCGAAGCATTCGACGGGCAGACTTTCCGGACTGATCGCTGGGATCGGCCGGGCGGCGGCGGGGGACTGACCCGAGTCATCGAGGACGGCGCCTTCTTCGAGCGCGGCGGCGTCAACTTCTCCCATGTCAGCGGTGATGCGATGCCCGCCTCGGCCACCGCACACCGCCCCGAACTGGCCGGCCGCCGCTTCGAGGCCATGGGCGTGTCGCTGGTGCTGCATCCGCGCAACCCCTACTGCCCCACGGTGCACATGAACGTACGCAGCTTCTTCGCCCGGGCCGAAGGCAAGGCGCCGGTGTGGTGGTTCGGCGGTGGCATGGACCTGACACCGTACTACGGCTTCGAAGAGGACGTCCGCCACTTCCATTCCACCTGCAAGGCGGCGGTGCTGCCCCATGGCGGCGAAGCCGAATACCGGCGACTGAAGACCTGGTGCGACTGCTACTTCTTCCTCAAGCACCGCAACGAGCCGCGCGGCGTCGGCGGACTGTTCTTCGACGACCTCGGCGCCGACGGCAAAACCGATTTCGACGCTGCCTTCGACCTGACGAAATCCGTCGGCGAAGCCTTTATCGATGCCTACCTGCCGATCGTCGAACGCCGCCGGGGCCTCGCCTACGGCGAACACGAGCGCGATTTCCAGGCCTACCGGCGGGGGCGCTACGTCGAATTCAACCTGGTGTTCGACCGCGGCACGCTATTCGGCCTGCAATCGGGCGGGCGCACCGAATCGATCCTGATGTCACTGCCGCCAGTCGTGAAGTGGCGCTACGACTGGCACCCGGAGCCGGGCTCGGACGAAGCGCGCCTCTACGACGTGTTCCTGAAGCCGCAGGACTGGGCGGGCTGAAGCTCTCCGGCGCCCGGCAAGGCAGCGCGCCGCGCCGACCCGCTCAGGCCGTGCCGCCAGCGACCATTTCGGCCGCCGCGCGGTAGTGGGGTTGGGCATCCTGCGGGCGCTCCAGGGTCTCGAACAGGTGGGCCAGCGCCAGGTGCGTATCCACCGCAGGGGCCAGCTTCAGCGAAGCTTCGAGGTAGCTCTGCGCCTTCCCCCACAGCTCGGCGCGCGTGCACAGCTGGCCGAGCGCGAACAGCAGCCCGCCATCCTGCGCGTGCTGCTCCAACCAGCCTTCCGCCTTTTGCAGGCACACCCCGGCATCGTCCGCGGACCCGGCACAGCAGGCGTACAGGCGGGCGAGCGCGCTGTCCCAGCGCTCGTCGAGCAAGCGCTCGGTGTGGCGCCGGACGAGGACCGCGTGGCCGGCCCGGGCCATCAGCGCCAGCGCACGCTCGACGAGGACGCGATCCTGCAGCTCTTCGGCGGGGATGCCCTTCCAGTACGCGGCCAGAGCCGGCGGGTCGGCGGCAAGCTGCTTCATCCGTTCGAGATGGCCGCGCCGCAGCTTCGGCGCCGCCTGTTCTTCGCTGAGCGCCTTGTGCTTGCGCAGCTGGCGCACGATGTGGATCAGTTCTTCCCAGCGCCCGAGCGCCTGCGCCACCCTGGATTCGAGGCGCAGCATCGCGATGTGCTTGTGGCCGCCCTCGCGCAGCGTCTGCAGCCTGGCGGCGGCGACGTCGAACCGGCGGCTGTCGATCGCCAGTTCGGCTTCCGTCATCAGGCGTGCGACCTCGCTGTCCTTGCCCTGTTCGGCCGCATGGCCCAGCCACTCCTGATAGCGCTCCTCGTCCTGCAAGGCATGCGCGGCGCGCGCCGCCACCAGCGCGGCCATCCCCGCGCGTGCGCTGGTGGCGTATGCAGTCGACGCCAGCTTCAGCGCCTGCGAGAAGCGTCCTTCGAAGAAGGCGTTGATCGCGCCATGCAAGGCGTTGTCGGCCTTTTCGCGGCGCCGGCGCTCGCGCCAGCGCGCGACCCGCGCGGGCAAGGCGAGCGTGCGGGTCAGCAGCCGCAGCAGCAGATGGACCAGCAGCACGCCGACCACGAGCACGACGACGAAGAAATTCAGCGAAATCTGCGCCCGCCACGGCGACAGCACGACAAGAACATAGCCATCGTTGAGCCCGGCGATCATCGCCACGCCGACGGCAAGGGCGAAGATGCCGATCAGCCAGATCAGTGCGCGCATCGCTCGGCCCTCACTCGCCGGCCGCGGGAGTCAGGCCCGCAGCCCCATCCACGGTCGGCGCAGTCGACGCCGCGGCCGGCGGAACATCCGCACTGGGAGCGGACGGGGCCTCGGACGGCGTATCGGGCACAGCGCCGGTTTCGGCCGCGGCGGCGGATGGTAGTGCCGGATCGGCGACGGTGCTCTCCGATTCCGGCCCGGCCGGCACCGGAGGGGGTAGCGTCGCCGGCGCACGCCCGGTCTCTGCTGCCGGCCGTCCTCCCCGCACCTGGACATTGCGCAAGGCAGTGAAGGTTTCGGTGAGGTCCGGCGGCTCGTAGCGCACTTTCACCGCCGCGAGTTCTTTCAATTCCAGCAGGGCGTGCTGCACACGCTCGTCGCGCAAATCGAAAAAGCGCTCCATCCAGGCCCGCGCCTGGGCGAGATCGGCTTCGTACGTGCGGCCGTCGCGCGCGAGCAGTGCGAGCCTGGCCGTCAGCAGGCGAATCTTGAGGTTTTCGCGCAGGAAGGTGCTCTGCGCCGGAGCCAGCAGCACCGGATCGGTCTGGTCGAGGCGCTCGACCCGGACCAGGGCGCGGATTTCATGCCAGACATCACCCGCGACCGCCCGGGCCGCACGCCAGGCCCCAGCGACCCAGCCGGCAAGGCCTTCGACCTCCCCCGGCGCCAGTTCGCGGCCCACTGCGGCCTCGGCCGGCAACGACCCTTCGAACGCCAGTGGCAGCGCATCGGCGCGCTCGAGCAGGCGCTCGAGGCGCAGTCCGAGACCGGAGACATCGAGCGAAGGCTGCAGCTTGAGGGTGTCGATGTCGCGCGCGAGCGCGCGGCGCAGCGCCGCCAGCTGGCCGCGGTCGTGGATCGCGAGGCGGGCCTCGGCCTCCTGCAGGGCGATCAGCGCGGCTTCGACGTTGCCGGCGATCTGCAGCTGCTGGGCGGCGAGCACGACCGCCTGCTCGACTTCGGCGATCACGCCGTCCTCGCGCGAGCGGGAAAACTCCTGGTACAAGGCCTCCAGCGCGGCGGCCTGGCCTTCGGTGGCCTCGACCTTGGCGTCGAGGACGCCGAGCTTGCCCTGCAGCGAAGCAATCACTTCCTGCTGCTGGCGGACGATGCCGCGCGCCTCGACGGCGCTCGTCTCGCCCTCGGCCAGACGCTGCGCCAGTTCCTCGCGCAGCGCGCCCGCCTGCGTACGGGCGTCGCGTACCTGCCAGATCGCCCAGCCGGCGCCGGCGACCGCGATCAGGGCGAGCAACAGCGCCCACCACGCCGCCGGGCTGCGCGCCGGCTCCCCGGCACCCGCGCCGACTGCCGCCGTTCCCGGCACCCCGCCAGCGGACGGCTCGGCCGCGCGCGCAGAAGCTTCCCGGGCGTCGTCCTTGTTCGGTACGTGCGTGGATGGGGGCGGCTGAGTCAGGGCTGGGGTTTCTTCTTTCATGGCGTCAGTTTAACCAAAGTGGTTCACAAGTGCCTCCATCAGGCCTTCGTCGCCCGCCGCGGTTTCCACTACCGCATGGAACCCGGCCGCGCGCGCCTGGGCGGCGATGCGCGGGTGGGAGGCGAAAACCGTCACCGGGCGCAAGGCTTCGAGGCCCTCGGCACCCAGCATCTGCTCCAGGTTGCGCACGCCTTCGCTGCTGGTCAGGAGCAAGGCGTCGATCTCACCGCGCGCCACCGGCTCCAGCAGCAAGCGCGGATCGAGCTTCGGGCAAAAGCGCCGGTAGCAGGTCACGTACTCGACGCTGGCACCACGTTCACGCAAGGTCTCGGCAAGCAGCTCGCGCCCCCCGTCACCCCGGAAAATCAGCACCTTCCGCCCGGCAACGGCCGCAGCGGAAAACTCGGGCAGAGCGATCACCGCTTCGCTGTCGAAGCCTTGCTGCGGCGCGATCACCGCGGCGCAACCGTAAGCTGCGAGGACGCGCTCGCTGCCCTTGCCCACGGTCGCGACTTTCAACCCGGCGGGCCAGGAACGGCGCGCGAGGATGAACTGCATCGCATAGTTCGCCGCATTCGGGCTGACGAAGAAGGCCAGATCGAACGCGTCCAGGCGCGTCACGATCTCTTCCAGCGGCGCCGGGTCGAGCGCGGGCCCGACCTCGATCACCGGAAACTGCAGCGCATTGCCGCCGGCGCCACGGATGCGCGCGGAGAGGCTTGCAGCCTGTTCGCGCGGGCGCATCACCACCAGGGTCCGCCCGCGCAGGGGGGCGTTGGCGGACAGGGCGGAAGCGGAACCCGGCGCAGTCATCTGCGAAGTCACGCGCAGAGCCGGCTCAGCCGAGATCGGCGAGGAGGGCTTCGGCCCCCTGCGCGCGCAGCGCCTCGGCCAGGGCCCGGCCGAGACTTTCGGCTTCGGCCGCAGCCCCTTCCCGCTCGGCACGCACGATCTCGCTGCCGTCCGGGCGGGCGACAAAGCCGCGCAGCCACAGCCGGCCTGCGCGGATCACCGCGTAGGCGCCGAGCGGCACTTCGCAGCTGCCCGCCAGCGCGCGCGCCACCGCACGCTCGGCGAGGACGCAGGCCGTGGTGTCGGCATCGACCAAGGGCGCCAGCCAGCCGATCACATCCTTGCGCGCGGCCAGACACTCGATGCCGAGCGCGCCCTGCCCGGCGGCAGGGAGGGACACTTCGGCTGGCAGCACCGAACGGATGCGCCCGGCCATCCCCAGCCGGGTGAGGCCGGCGGCAGCGAGGATGATCGCGTCGTACTGACCTTCGTCGAGCTTGCGCAGCCGGGTGTCGAGGTTGCCGCGCAGGCTGGTGACGCCGAGGAAGGGATACTGTGCGTGGATCTGCGACTCGCGGCGCAGCGACGATGTCCCCACCACCGCGCCCGGCGGCATCTCGGCGAGGCTTGCATAGCGGCTGGAAACGAAGGCGTCGAGCGGCACTTCGCGCGCGCAGATGCAGGGCAGGGCGAACGCCTCGCCCATTTCCATCGGCACGTCCTTCATCGAGTGCACGGCGATGTCGGCGCGTCCGTCGAGCAGCGCAGTCTCCAGCTCCTTGACGAACAAGCCCTTGCCGCCGACCTTGGCGAGCGGGCGATCGAGGATCTGGTCGCCGCGGGTGGTCATGCCGAGCAGCTCGACGCGGCAGCCGGGATACAGGGCTTCGAGCCGGGCCTTGATGTGCTCGGCCTGCCACAGGGCGAGGCGGCTTTCACGGGTGGCGATGACGATGCGCTCGGGGGTCGCTTGGCTCACGATGGTTAACTCACCTGACAGGAAGGAATCATGCCGCAGCCGGCGGGGTTTCGCCGCACCGCAGCATCAGGGTTCGCACCAATGGTGCGTTGGCAGGCGAGGATTCTAGCATGCGTGCCGATCACCCCCGCCCCGCCTGCCTGCCTGCCACCGGACACGAATCCGGACCGCCGGCTGCAGCCGGGCCTTTTTCCCGACCCATCGCCACCAACATGACCCACGATAAAGACGCCCCGCTGCGTGAAGACATCCGCCTGCTCGGGCGTCTGCTCGGCGACACCGTGCGCGACCAGCAGGGCGAAGCCGCCTTCGAGCTGATCGAGCGCGTCCGCCAGAACTCGGTGCGCTTTCGCCGCGACGACGACATCGTCGCCCGCCGCGAACTCGAGGACATCCTCGATGCGCTGTCGCGCGAGCAGACGATCCAGGTCGTGCGCGCCTTCAGCTACTTCTCGCATCTGGCCAACATCGCCGAGGACCAGCACCATATCCGCCGGTCGCGCGCCCACCTGATCGCCGGCTCGGCGCCGCGTGCAGGCAGCCTCGCCCACGCCTTGGAGACGGCATCCGCAACCGACGCTGCCGGCCTGGTGGAATTTTTCGATGCCGCGCTGATCTCGCCGGTGCTCACCGCGCATCCGACCGAAGTGCAGCGCAAGAGCATCCTCAACTGCGAGACCGTGATCGCCCGCCTGCTCGACGAGCGCGACCGCATCCAGCTCACCCCCGAGGAGGCCGAGGCCAACCTCGAGGCGCTGCGCCGCGCGGTGCTCACGCTGTGGCAGACACGCATGCTGCGCACCGCCAAGCTGTCGGTGATCGACGAGGTCACCAACGGCCTGTCCTATTTCGACACCACCTTCCTGCACGAGCTGCCGCGCCTCTACGCCAGCCTCGAGGACCGCCTCGCCGGCACCGCCCCCACGCTCGCCCCCCCCGAGCTCGCCGCCTTCCTGCAGATCGGCAGCTGGATCGGCGGCGATCGGGACGGCAACCCCTACGTCACCGCCGAGGTGCTCGAGCGCACGCTGGCGATGCACGCCGCGGTGGCGCTGGGCCATTACCTCGACGAGCTGCACGTGCTCGGCTCGCAGCTCTCGCTCGGCCTCGGCCTGGTGAGCGCCTCGGATGCGCTGCTCGCGCTCGCCGCGCGCTCGCCCGACCATTCCCCGCACCGCAGCGACGAGCCCTACCGGCGCGCCATCTCGGGCATCTACGCGCGCCTCGCTGCCACCTACCGCGCCCTGCTCGGCGCCGCGCCGGCGCGCCACGCGGTGGCCGAGGCCGAGCCCTATACCGATGCCGCCGCGCTCGCCGAGGACCTCGACATCCTCCACCGCTCGCTGCTGGCCAACGGCTCGGGGGCGCTCGCGCGCGGGCGGCTGCGCCACCTGCGGCGCGCGGTGAAGGTGTTCGGCTTTCATCTGGCGCCGCTCGACCTGCGCCAGAATTCCGACGTGCATGAGCGCACCGTCGCCGAGCTGCTCGAAGTCGCCCGCCCCGGCACGGATTACAGCGCCCAGGACGAGGCCGGCCGCTGCGCGCTGCTGCTCGAGGAACTGGCCACCGCGCGGCCCCTGGCCTCGCCGCACGTGCGCTACGCGGACGAGACCGAAGGGGAGCTCGCGATCTTTCGCGCCGCGCGTCGCGCCCACCTGCGCTACGGTGCCGGGGCGATCCGCAACTGCATCATCTCCAAGACCGATGAGCTCTCCGACCTGCTCGAGCTCGCCGTGCTGCTGAAGGAAGCCGGCCTGCTGCGCCCGCTCAAGCACGCCCTCGACGTCAATTTCGTGCCGCTGTTCGAGACCATCGGCGACCTCGAGAACGCCGCCGCGGTCATGGAGCGGCTCTTCGCGCTGCCGATCTACCGCGATCTCCTCGCCGCCCGCGGCCACACCCAGGAGGTGATGCTCGGCTACTCGGACTCGAACAAGGACGGCGGCTTCCTCACCTCGGGCTGGGCGCTGTACAAGGCCGAGGGCGAGCTGGTCGAAGTGTTCGCCCGCCACGGCGTGCGCCTGCGCCTGTTTCACGGCCGCGGCGGCTCGGTCGGGCGCGGCGGCGGCCCCAGCTACCAGGCCATCCTCGCCCAGCCCGAAGGCGCGGTGCAGGGCCAGATCCGCCTCACCGAGCAGGGCGAGGTGATCGGTGCCAAATATGGCAACCCGGAAGTGGGCCGGCGCAACCTCGAAGTGCTCGTGGCCGCCACGCTCGAGACCAGCCTGCGCCCGACCGAGGCCGCGCCCACCCCGGTCGCCTTCCTCGAAGCGATGCAGGCGCTGTCGGATGCGGCCTTTGCCGCCTACCGCGGCCTGGTCTACGAGACGCCCGGCTTCGAGCAGTATTTCTGGGAATCAACCGTGATCGCCGAGATCGCCGGCCTCAACATCGGTTCGCGCCCGGCCTCGCGCAAGAAGGGCACGCGCATCGAGGACCTGCGCGCGATTCCCTGGGTGTTCAGCTGGTCGCAGTGCCGGCTGATGCTGCCGGGCTGGTACGGCTTTGGCAGCGCGGTGCAGGCCTTCCTCGCCGCCCGCCCCGACGACGGCCTCGCGCTGTTGCAGCGCATGGTGCGCGGATGGTCCTTCTTCGCCACCCTGCTCTCGAACATGGACATGGTGCTGGCCAAGACCGACCTCGCGATCGCCAGCCGCTACGCCGCGCTGGTCAAGGATGCCGCGCTGCGCGAGGCGATCTTCGGCCGCATCCGCGCCGAGCACCAGCGCAGCGTCGAAGCGCTGCGCGCGATCACCGGCCAAGCCGAGCTGCTCGAGGCCAACCCGCTCTTGAAGCGTTCGATCCGCAACCGCTTTCCCTACCTCGACCCGCTCAACCACGTCCAGGTCGAGCTGCTGCGCCGCCACCGCGACAGCGACGGCAACGAGGGCGGAATCATCGACGAGCGCATCCGCAACGGCATCCACCTCTCGATCAACGGCATCGCCGCCGGGCTGCGCAACAGCGGCTGATCGTACCGCCCCCGGGCGACGGTCGCGACCCGCAACCGGATTGCAGCCGAAGATCCGGGTCGCTCGCCGCCCCCCCCACCGGCGACACCGCGATCAGGCCGCAAACGGGGGGCGGAGGCTTTTGCTCTATAATTCCGCCCTTGATGAGCGCCGCAGCAGCGGCCTCATGTCTTCGCACGGAGCCGGCGGCGACACGCCGGCCGATTCATTTTTCGGCAGCCATCATGACAGACACCACGACGCCGGCCGCCGGCGCCAATGCCTCCGCCGAGGCCCCCGCCAAGGCCTGGTCGGGCCGCTTCACCGAACCCGTTTCCGACCTGGTCAAGCGCTACACCGCCTCGGTGCCCTTCGACCAGCGCATGGCGCGTCAGGACATCTGCGGTTCGCTCGCCCACGCCAAGATGCTGGCGAAGCAGGGCATCATCGGTGCGCAGGATCTGGCCGACATCGAGCACGGAATGGCGCAGATCGCCGGCGAGATCGAACGCGGCGAATTCGCCTGGAACCTCGACGACGAGGACGTCCACCTCAACATCGAAAAGCGCCTCACCGCGCTCGTCGGCGACGCCGGCAAGCGCCTGCACACCGGGCGCAGCCGCAACGACCAGGTGGCGACCGACATCCGCCTGTGGCTGCGCGATGCGATCGACCAGATCCTGGCGCTGATCGCCGAATTCCAGGCGAAGCTCCTGGAAGTCGCCGAAACCCACGCCGGCACGCCGATGCCCGGCTTCACCCACCTCCAGGTCGCCCAGCCGGTGACTTTCGGCCACCACCTGATGGCCTATTTCGAGATGAGCCGGCGCGACGCCGAACGCTTCGCCGACTGCCGCAAGCGCGTCAACCGCCTGCCGCTGGGCGCGGCGGCGCTGGCCGGCACCAGCTACCCGATCGACCGCGAGTTCGTCGCTTCTGAGCTCGGCTTCGACGAGGTCTGCTTCAACTCGCTCGACGCCGTCAGCGACCGCGACTTCGCCATCGAATTCTGCGCCGCCGCGGCGCTCTTGATGACCCACCTGTCGCGCCTGTCCGAGGAACTGATCCTATGGATGAGCCCGCGCGTGGGCTTCATCGACCTTGCCGACCGCTTCTGCACCGGCAGTTCGATCATGCCGCAGAAGAAGAACCCGGACGTGCCCGAGCTCGTGCGCGGCAAGACCGGCCGCGTCAATGGCAGCCTGATCGCCCTCCTCACCCTGATGAAGGGCCAGCCGCTGGCCTACAACAAGGACAACCAGGAAGACAAGGAGCCGCTGTTCGACACCGCCGATACGGTGATCGACACCTTGCGCATCTACGCCGACATGATCGGCGGCATCCAGGTCAAGGCCGAAGCCATGCGCGGCGCGTTGAGCCAGGGCTACGCCACCGCCACCGACCTCGCCGACTATCTGGTGAAGAAGGGCCTGCCTTTCCGCGACGCGCACGAGGCGGTGGCGCTCGCGGTGCGCGCGGCCGACGTCAAGGGCTGCGACCTGCCGCAGTTCTCGCTCGACGAGCTGCGCATCGCCATGGCCCACGTTCCGGGCGCTGCCGAGCGCCTCGGCACGGACATCTTCGTCGTGCTCACGGTCGAAGGCTCGCTCGCCTCACGCAAGCACGTCGGCGGCACCGCACCCGAACAGGTGCGTGCCGCGATCGCCCGCGCCCGCGCCGAACGCGGCGGCTGACCCGGCAGCGCAATACGCGACACCGTCCGACCCGAGCGGCATTCAATTGCCGGGCGAATGATCACGCCCGCCGGGACGCGGGCGCCGAACTGCGCGCGCCCGTTGCGGCCGGGCAAGACAAACGACCTGCCGCGCACCGGGCGCTGGCAGGCCGATTCGACGAAAAACCGGAGAGCCGGGCTTCAGCCTTCCTGGACCGCGCCGGCATCCTTCAGCATCTGCTGCAGTTCGCCGTTTTCGTACATCTCGCGCATGATGTCGCTGCCGCCGACGAACTCGCCCTTGATATACAGCTGCGGAATGGTCGGCCAGTTGGAGTATTCCTTGATGCCCTGGCGGATGTCGCTGTCGGCCAGCACATTCACCGCCACCACCTCGCGCACCCCGCAGTTCTTGAGGATCTGCACCGCGGTCGAGGAAAAGCCGCACTGCGGGAACTGGGGCGAACCCTTCATGTAGAGGACCACGGCGTTGTTGGTGACCTGGTCGCGGATGACGTCCTGAATGTCCATGGTGAAAACCTGAAAAGTTGAGTTAAACAGTCGGAAAAGTCTAGGCCTACACCTCGCCAGCGTCAATATCCGCTTTCCGCCCCGCCCTCACCTCCCTCGCCCCCTCACCTCCCGTCCCTCGCCCCTTTCCCGGGTAGCCCCGCCATGTTCCGCACCCTGCTCGTCCGCCTGCTGTTCCTGCTCGCCCTCTTCGCCCCACTTGCGGCGTGCGCCCCTGCGGCCCCGGACGGCGCCGCCCCGCCTGGCCTGCCCCCCGAAGCGGTGGCGGTGCTGGAGCGGATCGGCGAGGGCGGCCCTTTCCCCTACCGCAAGGACGGCAGCGTTTTCCACAACCGCGAGCGCCTGCTGCCGGCGAGGCCACCCGGCTATTACCGCGAATACACCGTCCCCACCCCCGGCGCGCGCGATCGTGGCGCACGGCGCATCGTCACCGGCGGCGACCCGCCGGAAGTGTTCTACTACACTGCGGATCACTACCGCAGCTTCCGCCGGATCGAGCCCCTGCCATGAGCGCCTTGCCCCCGACGCCCGCCAACTCCGAGATCATCGCCATCACCATCGCGCTCGACGGCTGCGCCAGCAAGGCCGAACTGCTCGAGCGCATCGCCGCGGCGCTGCGCTTCCCCGGCTGGTTCGGGCACAACTGGGACGCGCTCGCCGATTGCCTGACCGATCTGTCCTGGCTGCCTGCCGGCACGTACCGGATCACGCTCGCACAGGCCGGTGCCCTGCGCCGTGCGGCGCCGGAAACCCTTGCCACCGCGCTGGAAATCTTCGACGCCGCCGCCGCCGCCTGGGCCGACCGGGGCGTGGATTTCAGCGTGCGCCTGGCCGAGGGCGGGGCGGACGATGGCGCCGCCCCCTCCGCTGCCCCGGCCACCCGGCCGTGAATCCGGGCGCAAAGGAGCGCATCGTCAGCGACCCGACAAACGCCGCGCGGCTCTTCCCGGTCGCAGTGCCGCCCTCTTGAAAAGCGTCCGTTCCCACCTATATTCGGGATGGAGCCGGGTTTTCCGGCATGTCTGAAAGAGAAGGAGAACGTGACATGGGCAACAACCTCACTCGTCGTGTCGACCCGCTGGAAGACTTTTTCCGTGGCTTTTTCGTCCGCCCGGTGGATTTCGGCGGAGGCGGCAGCCTCGCTAATCTGAGCACCGACGCGCCGCAGATGCGCGTCGACGTCAAGGAGAACGCGGAAGGCTATGAAGTCCATGCCGAGCTGCCCGGCATGAAGAAAGAAGACATCCACGTCCATATCGACGGCCCGGTGGTGTCGATCAGCGCCGAGCGCAAACAGGAGAAGGAAGTCAAGGAGGGCGAAAAGGTGCTGCGCACCGAACGCTACTTCGGCAAGGTTTCGCGCAGCTTCCAGCTCGGCCAGGAAATCGACGAAGCCAAGGCCAACGCCCGCTTCAACGACGGAGTGCTGGAGTTGAGCTTGCCGAAGAAGGCCGAAGCGCAAGCGAAGCGGCTGACCATCGACTGAACCGTCCCCGCCGCCCGCACCCTGCCCCCGGCAGCGGGGCAGCGGCCGGGCGGCGCGCACGATCACTTCACACCAGCACTTCCAGCGCCGGCGGATGCCCCAGGAAAGCCTGCGGGCTGGCGCTGGCGCCGTACGCCCCCGACTGGAACACCACCACCAGGTCGCCCACCTGCGCCGCCGGCAGCAGCACACGGTCGCCGAGCAAATCGAGCGGCGTGCATAGCGGCCCGACCACCGAAACCGTTTCCTGGCCGGCTTCATCCATACGGTTGCCGATCGCGAGCGGATAGTTCTTGCGCAGCACCTGGCCGAAATTGCCGCTCGCCGACAAATGGTGGTGCAGCCCCCCGTCGGTCACCAGATAAACGTGGCCGCGCGACACCTTGCGGTCGAGCACGCGGCACACATAGATTCCCGCCTCCCCGACCAGGTAGCGCCCCAGCTCGATGACGAGTTCGGCCTGCGGCAGCAGGCGGGCGGTGTCGGCGGCGATCGCCGCGAGATTGGCGGCCACCGGCGCGAGTTCGAGGCGCTGCTCGCCGGGGAAGTAGGGAATCCCGAAACCGCCCCCCAGGTTGAGGAAGCGGAGCGGCGCCGGCGCCGCTTCGGCCAGCCGCAGCGCCAGCTCGAAGCTGCGCCGCTGGGCATCGACGATCGCCTCCGCCTTCAGGTTCTGCGAACCGGCGAACAGGTGAAAGCCTTCGAACGCCAGCCCGGCACGGCCGATTTCGGCAAGCAGCGCCGGCACACTCTCGGCATCCACCCCGAACGGCTTCGGCCCGCCGCCCATCTTCATTCCCGATGACTTGAGTTCGAAATCCGGATTGACCCGCACCGCCACCCGCGCCGGCAGGCCCAGCGCCTGCGAGGCCTGGGCGAGCGGCGCGATCTCGCGGGCCGATTCGAGGTTGACCAGGATCCCGGCGGCGACCGCCTGGCGCAGCTCGGCGTCCCGCTTGCCCGGGCCGGCGAAGCTGATGTGGTGCGGATCGGCACCGGCATCGAGCGCCACGTTCAGCTCCCCGGCCGAGGCCACGTCGATGCCGTCGACCAGGCCGACCAGATGCCCGACCAGCGCCGGCATCGGATTGGCCTTCATCGCGTAGTGCAGCTTCACCGCCGGCGGCAGCGCAGCGCGAAGCTCCGCGACCCGCGCCGCCACCACGCTGCGGTCGATGGCATAGAACGGCGTCTGTCCGACGCGCGCAGCGAGGCGGGTGAGCGGCATGGCGCCGATCCGCAGTTCGCCGTCGTCGGCCGCGAACTGGTTCATCGGCGCATGCGCGGGAGGCGTCTTCGAAGCGGTGGGCGTCAGGGACATCGTGGTTTCACTCGGACGGAGCAGGACGGCAGGAAGCGGAAAAGGAGCGCGGGCGGCGGACGATCGGGCGTTTCAGCCGGAAGTCCCGGCCGGAAACACCTTGTCAGCGAGCGCCTTGCGGTCGATCTTGCCGTTGGGGTTGCGCGGCAGCGGGCCGGAAGACACCTCGATGCAGGCCGGCACCATGTAGGCCGGCATCCGCGCCCGGCACGCGGCGTGCAGTTCGTCGACATCAAGCCCGGCCCCGTCGGGAGCGGTCGCGACCACGGTGATGCTGTGGCCGAGGGTGGCGTGCGGCACGCCGAACGCGGCGCATTCGCCGACCAGACGGGTCGCATAGACGATCTCCTCGACTTCGGTCGGACTGACACGATAGCCCGAAGTCTTGATCATCTCGTCGCGGCGGCCGATGAAATACAGGAAGCCGTCCTCGTCGCGGCGCACGGTGTCGCCGGAAAACACCGCGACCTCGGGCAGCACCAGTCCGCCCTGGCGCCCCGGCGCACGCGCCGGCAGCGGGCGGAAGCGTTCGGCGGTGCGCTCCGCATCGTTCCAGTAGCCCATCGCCACCAGCGCGCCGCGCTGCACCAGCTCGCCCGGCTCGTTGGGCGCGCATTCGCTCCCGTCCTCGCGCAGCACCATGACTTCGACATTGGGAATGGCCTTGCCGATCGAGTCCGGGCGGCGGTCGACCTCCTCGGGCGGCAGCCAGGTCGCGCGGAAGGCTTCGGTGAGGCCGTACATCAGGTTCGGGCGGGTCCGCGGCAGCATCGCGCGCAAGCGATCGAGCGTCTCCCGCGGCATCCGCCCGCCGGTATTGGCGATGTAACGCAGGTGGGCGTCGATGCCCTGCGGCCACTCCAGCTGGGCAAGCTGGATCCACAGCGGCGGCACCGCGGTCAGTCCGGTGACCCGCTCGCGCTCGATCGCCTTGAGCACGTCACGCGGCAGCAGGTAGTTGAGCAGCACGACCCGGGCGCCGGCATGGAACGCGGTGGTGAGCTGGGAAAAGCCGGCATCGAAGGACAGCGGCAGCGCCGCGAGCAAGGTGTCGCCGGCATGGTTCTCGAGGTAGTGCGCGACGCTGCGCGCACCGGCCACCATGTTGCGGTGCGACAACACGACGCCCTTGGGTCGCCCGGTGCTGCCCGACGTGTACAGGATGGCGGCCATGTCGGTGTCGATCACGCGGTGGCCCGCGGCGGGTGGCGCCGCGAGCAGCTCGTGCCAGCGATGCACCGAGACCCCGGGAAGCACGGGGAGCGTCGCCGGCTCGCCGGTGAGGACCACGTGGCACAGGTCGTGGCAGTTCCCCAGGGTATCGCGGAGCGCGGCCAGGCGCTCGGCGCTCGTCACCAGCACGCGCACGTTGCAGTCCTGCAGGATGTGGCCGACCTGCGGCCCTTTCAGCACCGGATTGATCGGCACCAGCACGCCGCCCGCGGCGCTGGCGCCGAACGCGGCGAGGACGAACTCCGGCCGCTTGTCGAGATAGACCGCCACCCGTTCGCCGCGCGCGAGCCCGAGCGCGAGCAGGCCGGCGCAAAATCGGGCGCAGCCGTGGTAAAGCGTGCCATAGTCGAGGCTGGCCTGCCCCGCGCTCAGCGCCGGGCGTGCGCTATCGCGCTCGGCGGCAGCGGTGATCAGGTGATGGAGCAGGTCGCGGGAAAGCATGTCGGATCTCGTAAGGACTGCGCACGATCAATCAGGAGTCGCGCGCAAGTATAATGCGCGCGTCCGGGCGCAGGCCGCACAGTCGACCGCGCCCTCTTTGCCCTTATGCGGAGAGCGTCCCTTGGAGATTCACGAAGAAGTCCTGTCGCTGCTCGATGAGGTGCTCAGCCTCGATGGCCGGGCACTGAGCTTCGATGCCGACACCCCTCTGCTCGGCAGCCTGGCAGAGTTGGACTCGATGGCGGTGATCGCCGTCATCCAGGAAATCGAAACCCGGTTCGGCATCGAAGTGCCGGATGACGAAGTCGACGGCAGCTCGTTCGCCACCGTCGGCACGGTGGTGGATTTCGTCCGCCGCCTGTCGCACGCGTAACCGCGCACGCCCGGCCGTACCCCCCGGGCCGGGGAGCGCCTCGCCCGCCCGGGTTACTTGCTCTTGATCATGGTGCCGACGCCGTGGTCGGTGAGGATTTCGAGCAGCAGGCAGTGCTCCACCCGACCATCGATGATGTGCACCGACTTCACCCCGTTGCGCGCCGCATCGAGCGCCGAGCCGATCTTCGGCAGCATCCCCCCCGACAGCGTGCCGTCGGCGACGAGATCCTCGATCTGGCGCGGCGTCAGCCCGGTCAGCAGGTTGCCGGTCTTGTCCAGCACTCCCGGCGTATTGGTGAGCAGCACCAGCTTTTCCGCCTTCAGGATCTCGGCCAGCTTGCCCGCAACGACATCGGCGTTGATGTTGTAGGTCTCGCCTTCCTCCCCCACCCCGATCGGTGCGATCACCGGAATGAAGTCGCCCTGGTCGAGGAAGGCGATCAGGCTCGGGTCGATGCCGGTGATCTCGCCCACCTGGCCGACATCGATGAGGTCGCCCTCGGGTGCATCCTTACGCTGCATCAGCAGCTTCTTCGCGCGGATGAAGCCGGCGTCCTTGCCGGTGAGGCCCACGGCTTTGCCGCCATGCTTGTTGATGAGATTGACGATTTCCTTGTTCACCTGGCCGCCGAGCACCATCTCGACCACTTCCATGGTCTCGGCGTCGGTCACCCGCATGCCCTGGATGAACTCGCCCTTCTTGCCGACGCGGGCGAGCAGGTTCTCGATCTGGGGGCCGCCACCGTGCACCACCACCGGGTTCAGGCCGACCAGCTTGAGCAGCACGACGTCGCGCGCGAAGCAGTCCTTGAGATGCGGGTCGGTCATCGCGTTGCCACCGTACTTGATGACGATGGTCTTGTCGAAGAAACGCTTGATGTAGGGCAGCGCCTCGGCGAGGATTTCGGCCTTGCGGGCGGGAGCGATCTCTTGTTGCAGCGCAGTATCTGTCATGGGACTCCTCGGGCGTAGGGGGACAGGGGCTGCCACGGCACCTGCCCCGGTCCGTGGCCACGGCCCGGATTCTACTGCGCGGCGCGGCGCCGCGCTTGATGAGGGGGGCGATGTGATCCATCATCGGCCCTTCTGACCTTGTCCCGCTCGAAGACCATGAACACTGCCCCCACTCCCGACCCCGACGACGTCCGCCAGGCCCTGCGCCAGGTCATGGACCCCGAGGTCGGCATGAACATCGTCGATCTCGGCCTCGTCTATCGCATCGACTGCACCCCCGGAGCGGTGCATATCGACATGACCATGACCTCTCCCGCCTGCCCGCTCGGCGACATGATCGTCGACGAGGCCCACGCTGCACTGGACGCGGTCCTGTCCGCCGACATCCAGATCCGCATCGACCTGGTGTGGGAACCGCCCTGGAGCCCGGACAAGATGGCGGTCGAAGCGCGCGACCATTTCGGCTGGGGCCAGTAACACGGCGGCCGCCGCGCTTCCCCGGCACAGAATTCGCACCACGATGCCTGGCGCCGCCTCCCCGGCCCGGGCAACGCCCTCCCGACACTCCCGGAGCCCGACTACGGCATGACCCGCGACCTTTCCCCGCCCGCCCGCATTCCGCTGCTCGTGTTCGCCTTGCTGTCGCTGCTCACCGGCGTGCTTGCCGGCCTCGCCCGGCTGGGATTCTCCGTGCCGGCCTTCGGCGCGGCCCAGGCGGGCAGCCATGCGGCGCTGATGGTCTGTGCCTTCTTCGGCGCCGTCATCAGCCTCGAACGGGCGGTCGCCCTCGCCCGCCTGTGGGCCTACCTCGCCCCCGCCGCAGCGGGCATCGGCGGCATCGTGCTGCTGGCCGGCGGGCCGCTGTGGGCAGCGCAGTCCCTGTTCGCCGCCGCCTCCATGGTGCTGCTCTTCGGCAGCGTGCGCGTCGTCCAGCGCCAGCGCGCGCTGTTCACCGTGATGCTGGCGGTCGGCGCCGCATGCTGGTTGCTGGGCAACCTGGCATGGCTGGCCGGCGCCGGCCTGCACGCCGCAGTCGCGTTCTGGCTGGCCTTCCTCGTCCTCACGATCGCCGGCGAACGCCTCGAGCTGACCCGCTTCCTCCCCGCCCGCCGCGCCGCACCACCCAGTTTCATCGCCGCCGTCATCCTCGTGCTCGCCGGCGCGCTGCTCGCGACCGTGCATAGCGCAGCCGGGCTGACGCTGTTCGCCGCCGGCCTGCTGGCGCTCGCGGCCTGGCTGCTGACATTCGACATCGCCCGCCACAACGCGCGCCAGCGCGGGCTCACCCGCTTCATCGCCCTGTGCCTGTTGTCGGGCTACCTGTGGCTGGCCGCCGGCGCCCTCGCCGGTCTGGCCGGCGGCTTTGCGCCGGGCCACGCGCTCCACGACATCGCCCTTCATGCGATCACCCTGGGGTTCGTCTTCGCGATGGTCTTCGGCCATGCACCCATCATCTTTCCGGCGGTGGCGAAGGTGAAGATCCCCTACCACCCGGCGTTCTATCTTCCCCTTCTGCTCCTCCACGTTTCGCTCGCGGTGCGCATCGCCGGCGGCTTCGGCGACAGCCTCACCCTGCGCCAGTGGGGCGCGCTCGCCAACACCGCGGCACTAGCGTTGTTCATCCTCACGATGATCGCCAGCGTCGTCCGCGGCGGCCGGCCCGCGGCGCGCGGGAGGTAAGGCGATCTTCACCACACGCCTGCCGGCATTCATCATCGAGCGCAACGGATACCTGGTCCGGATCGCCAACGGCTGCGATCCGTTGCAGCGCCAGACCGTCGCCCTGGTCGAGCGCATGTACGCCGCCCGCGGTCTCATCCCGTATGGCACGCAGGCCGACCCGGACGAGCACGACCTGATCGTCGCCGCCCTGCGCAACGGCCATGCCGTCGCCACCCTGACGCTGCGCATGGACTGCGGCAGCGGCCTCCTTGCCGACGCCCTGTACCGCGACGAAATCGACGCCGTACGCCAGCGCGGCGCCCGCGTCAGCGAGATCACCCGCCTCGCGATCTCGCCCGACGCCGCCTCCTACGATGCCTTGTCCGGCCTGCTCCAGGCGCTCTACACCCTGGCCCGGCTCACTGCGCACATGACCGACATCTTCATCGAAGTCCATCCGCGCCACGCGCGCTTTCACCAGCGTGTATTCGGCTTCCGGCGGGCCGGCGAAGAACGGATTTGCCCGCGGGTCGAAGCTCCCGCGGTGCTGCTGCATCTGTCGCGGCAGGCATTCGAAGCCTCTCTGGCCGGGCGCGGCCTGTCGCGTGCACAGGCCCGCGCATGGCGATCGCGGCGGGTGGATCGGCTGCTCCCCTCGGAAGAAGAATTCCAGGCATTCCGCCAGCTGTTCGGCGCCTCGGCGGCAGGCTGAAGCCGCGGCCCGGGCGACACGGCGACCGCTCCGCGCGGCCTCTTCACCCGGCCTCTTCACCCGGCCTCGTCACCAAGCCTCTGCGCGCGGCCTCATTCCATCCCCCACTGGCGCAGGCGGTAGCGCAGCTGGGCGACGCTGATGCCGAGGCTGCGCGCCGCGGCGTCATAGTTCCAGCGCGCCTGCTCGAGGACACGGACCACGCGCACCTGCTCCTGGGGGTATTCCCCGTCCTGTCCCTCGGCCCCGGCGGCGCGCTCGAAGCGCGCCGGAGCGACCCAGGTGGACGCCGGATTGAAGCCGAAAGCGCTCTCGGTGAGCCAGCCCGACACGCTCGCCCCCGGATGGAGCTCGATGTCGGCGGCCTCGATGCGCTCGCCCTCGCACAGCGCACAGGCGCGCTCGAGCAGGTTTTCCAGCTCGCGCACATTGCCCTGAAAAGGGTGCTCGAGCAGCACCTGCAGCGCCGCCACGGACAGTTGCCGCGACGCCCGCCCCTCGCGCTCAGCGAGGCGGGCAAGAATGTGCGCCGCCAAGGCGGGAATATCCTCGCGCCGCTCGCGCAGCGGCGGCACGCGCAGGGCGATGACGTTGATGCGAAAGAACAGGTCCTGGCGGAAGCGCCCCTCGGCCACCAGCCGTCCCAGGTCCTGGTGCGAGGCGGAGAGGATGCGGACATCGACCGGCTCCTCCGCATGCGCGCCCACCGGGCGCACCGCGCGCTCCTGGATCGCGCGCAGCAGCTTGACCTGCATCGCCAGCGGCAGCTCGCCGATTTCGTCGAGGAACAGGGTGCCGCCGCGGGCGGCCTGGAACAGGCCTTCCTTGTCGGTCGCGGCGCCGGTAAAGCTGCCCTTGCGGTAGCCGAAGAATTCGCTCTCCATCAGCTCCGGGGAGATCGCGCCGCAGTTGACCGGGACGAAAGGTCCGGCCGCGCGCGGCCCGAGGCGGTGGATGAAGCGGGCGACCACTTCCTTGCCGGTGCCCGACTCGCCGTAGATGAACACCGGCGCCTGGTTGCGCGCCAGCTTCTCGGCCTGGCCGCGCAGCTGGGCGAAGGCGGGCGAGTCGCCGACCAGCATCCGCGCATCGCCGGCCGGCGCGGCCGCGGGCTCGGGGCGCAGGCTCAGCGCATGGTGCACGAGTTCGCGCAAGGCCTTGAGTTCGACCGGTTTGGTGACGAAATCGAAGGCACCGAGCTTGAGCGCGCGGATCGCCGCTTCGATGCTGCCGAAGGCACTGATCACCGCCACCGGCAGGCCGGCGTGGCGGGCCTGGATGTATTCGACCAGGCTCAGCCCGTCGCCGTCGGGCAGGCGCATGTCGGTCAGGCACAGGCGATAGCGCCGCGCATCGAGCAAGGCGCGCGCCTCCTCCAGCGAGCCCGCGGTGTCGCAGCCCAGGCCCATCCGCAGCAGGGACAGTTCGAGCAACTCGCGGATGTCCTCCTCGTCATCGACGACGAGGACGTCGACGGTGCGCGAGCGGTTACGGCGTTCGACGGCGTTCATGGCGTGATGCGTCCGGTCAGCACGAAATCGGCCCCCGCGCCGCTCGCCGCGAGCTCGAGCGTGGCGTCGTTGGCTTCGGCGAGTTCGCGGGCGATGTACAGGCCGAGCCCGGTGCCCTTGGAGTGGGTGGTGAAAAAGGGCTCGAACAGGTGCGCCCGCGCGGCTTCGTCCAGCCCGGGGCCATCGTCGCACACGTGCACCGCGACCCGTTCGCCGGGCAGCGCCTGTGCCCACAGGCGGACCGAAGCGGGCGCCCCCGAACCGTGGCGGCAGGCATTGGCGAGCAGATTGTCGAGGATCTGGTGCAGGTGGGCACGGTCGATCGCCAGGGTCAGCGCCGGATCGATGTCGACCGCATACACGTCGTGCTCGGCGGCGTTGCGGAACACCCGCGCCTCGATCAGCTCGCGCACGAACGCGGCCAGCGCCAGCGCCTCGGGCAGGGCCTGCTCGCGCCGGCCGAGGGCGAGCACGTCGCGCACCATGCGCCCGATGCGCTGGGCGTTGTCGTTGATGATGCGCACGAGGCGGGCCTGCACCTCCTGGCGCCGCTCCTCGCCCAGCAGCTCGGCGGCCTGGATCACCGCCGACAGCGGGTTGCGGATCTCGTGCGCGATGCTCGCGGTCAGGCGGCCGAGCGCGGCGAGCTTGATCTGCTGCAGCTGGCGCTGGATGTCCTCGAAATCGGTCAGGTAGAGCAAGGTATCGCCCGCCGCGGCGCTGGCGGACGCCCCCGCCACCGCCCGGCAGCGCAGCAGGCGGCCGGACACCGTCGATCGCAGCATCCTCCCCGGCACCGCCGCCTGAAGCGTCCCGGTGCCCGCCTCCGCTTCGCCCCCATCTTCCGTCCCCCCCCTCGACAACGCCGGCCCGAAGGCGGCGTCGAGCTCGACCAGCACCCGGCCTTCGAGCGCCTCGGCCGGCGCCATGCCGAGGAGCTCGACCGCGCGCGGGTTGGCCTGGCGGATGCGCCCGCCGGCATCGACGACGATCACCCCGTCGGGCAGGTCGCGGATGATGTGCTCATTGACCGCCTGCTGGTTGGCGAGCGCCTCGCCGCGCTCGGCGGCGAGCGAGGCGTTGGCCTGGGCGCGCAGGGCGAGCAGGCGGGCGACGAGGGCAATGCCGAAAAAGCCGGCGCAAAAGAGCCCGACCTGGAAGAACTCGACCGACTGCCGCCCCGCCGCCAGGCGCCAGGCATTTTCAAGCAGCACCGCCAGGGTCGCGAGCGCAGCGAAGAACAGCACCATCCGCCCGGCGAAGACCAGCCCGGCACCGGCGAGCACCACCATCATCAGCACCGGCATGCCGCTGCGATAACCGCCGCTGACCCACATGATCGCCGACAGGGCGAGGACATCGACGACCACCTGCAGCAGGATCACGCGCTCGGAGCCGAAGCGCCGCATCGCATCGGGAAAGCCGAGGGCGAGGACGGCGCCCAGGTAGCCGAGCGCGGCGAGGCGGAAGACGGACGGGTTTTCGCTACCCAGCCCCAGTTCGCGCCCGGCCACCAGGAACAGGCCGGCGATGACCAGGCGGAACAGGTTCAGGTAGCGCAGCGAGGCCCGGCGCGCATGCTCGAACTCGACCGCCGGAGCCGCGCCCATCACCGACCTCAATCCAGGCGCGGCCCGGCGCGGCGGTGCTGCTCGCAGCAATAGAACACGCCGTCCGCGCGCACCCCGTCGGACTCGGGCACGTTGATCCCGCAGTGCGCGCATTCGAGCATGCGTTCCGCGTCGGCCGGGCGCCGCGCCGCCTTCGCCCCGCCCTGCTGCCTGAAGCGCCGCACGGCGCCGCGCAGCCACCAGATGCCGATGAAAACGAGGATGAGAATGAGCAGATTGCGCACGGATGGAGCGGCGCACGGCCGGCGCCGGCGGCAGAGGGAGGGGAGGCGATCTTAGCATGCCCCCTCCTGCCGCCCACCGACGAAGGGCCCGGGTTTGCGACGATGCCGGCTTCGCGTCCGACTCCCGAGCCGAGCCGCCCTCGAACCCGCGCCTGCCCGCCGTGGATGACAGGCCGCATCACCCGGGACGCTGGCTCACAACGAACCGAACGCAAGACAACCCTGATCTGGAAAAGCGGACGGTCAGTCAGAAAATCACGTCTGGCTGCGTTGGCGTCCTGATGCAGCTTTGTCATGCTGCATTTTCCTGGCGTTCAGCCTGGCCGGCAGCCAGGGCTATTCATGCATCCGGGCTGTCCTATGCCTTCACCAGCTTTGCAGCCTTGGGATCGTAGATATACCCGGTGATGCTGCCGTCTTTGATGCGCGCGACGGCCTCATCAATTACGAACAGCGGAACGAGAAACCACTCCTCCGGCTGTACAGGGTGACCGAAGCGGTCCTTGATGGTGATGTTCAACCGCGCGGGCGCGAACAACCTGTGGAACAGGTTCTCCATCCGGGTGCGGTTGATGCCCGCGAGCTTGTAGGTCGCCACCACTTCGACCCTCGCCAGCAGGTAGGTGGAGTCGTGTTCAGCGTTGGCGATCCGCGTCTCCACCCTGCCCCCGGTCACGCCCATCTTGTGGATGATGTCGCGGTGCTGCGCGACATAGGGATGATTGGACAGGGAGCGCAGGACGTAGATGGTGCCGCTTTCAACATCATCAGCCTCAAGCTCGCCACCGAAGGAGAGTTGCCCGCTCTCGGGCGAGGCTAGCCGCCGCGCGGCGGGGTCGTTGTAGAACGCACGCTGGAGCGACCGCAACAGCAAATTGCTTTCGGTGCTGTTGGAGAAGATGAGGCGCAGGCGGCGGTCCACTTCCCCGGCGGTCGTCTTCAGCGGCTCGCCGACCTCGGCAACGTAGAGCGTAAGGCCATCGAGAACGAAAAAGTCCCCGGCTTCAATCGCGCGGCGGCCCGCCTCTATGGGCTGGGATTGGCGCATGCCGATCTTGACTTCCGTCGCTACGCGCTCGAACAGTGGCGTGAACGCCTCGAAGTCCTCGCACGGCTTGCGATCCGCGATCTCCTCGGCGGCGCGCTTGTCGGCGCTGGTGCGGACATGGCGCAGGACGGTAATGTCGTCCGCCTCGGCTACCCCCGCCAGCTCGGCGGCCAGGTCGTCGATGTCGATGGGTTCCTCCGCCGAAGCGGCAACGGTTGGCGTCCCGGCAAGCAAGCTCTGATGATCCAGCGGCTCCAGCAGGGCGCGGCAGTCCGGGAGCGCGCGCAAACGGTCCAGACGCACGGCGTAAAGGCGCTCAAATATGTCGCGGTCTTCGCCGTGCTGCGGCGCACGGCCGTGCTGCTCGGTGAAGCGCTGGATTTCCTCGAAGCCCGCGATGACGCGCTCCTCAGTGGCCGGACGTCCCCCCTTCCTCTCGGGCGGTGCGAACTCGGCAAGCTCCGCAGCGAGTTCGTCAAGATCGGCGTTACTCATAGCGTCCCTCCGCCTTGAAGCGCATGAAGGCGGCCGCGCCTTCGGCCATGCGTCGCTCCCAGGCATCCTGGGAATCGAGCGCCGGAATGCGGCCGCGCTCCTTCTTGAACTGGACGGCGCGAACGGCCATCTCCTTCGCCTCGTCCGGCGTCAGGCTCGTGCGCTTGGCCGAGATGGCCGCCGCGACCTGCTTCAAGCTGTCCGCGCTCATAGTCTTGGCGAGGATGGCGTAGGCTTCTCCGAAGGGGTTGATGCGGTCGATGAGGTCGATGTCCAACTCGCGCACGTCCATCGCGAAGCGGCGCACGCCGTCGATCAGGGCGGTGTTGGGCGACCCGTCGCCGGCGCCTTCGTCCTCGCCTTCGGTGACAAGCCGCTTGGCCTGCTGCGTGAGGTTGAGGGCGGCGATGGCGTGCTGGCGCACGGCCTCCTGATCTTCGGCGTCAAGCTCGGGATACTTGTCCTTGATGATCTTGCCCATGCGAACCTGCGTCAGCTCCTCGGGCACCAACTCCTCATCGAACAGGCCGCGCTCGATGGTGGGCTTGTCCTGCACGAAGGCCGCAATGACTTCATTCAAGTCTTCCTGGCAAATGCGCGCCGCCTCCTTGCTCTTGGGCTCGGCGAGGCCTTTGATCTCGATCTGGTACGCCCCTGTCTGCTCATTGACACCGACATTGCAGCGGTCCGGGTCGTAGCCACCCTCGCCGTAGTTAAAACCCGGCGTCGGGCCGCTGTCGGGGTTCTTGGGCTTGAACTCGAAGCGCGGAGCAAGAACCTGCTCCATCAGCAGGCTGGCCGCGATGGCCTTCAAGGTATCGTTGATGGCCTCGGTGACCGCTTCTTCGGTCGCATCCGGCTCGGCGATCAGGTTGGTGAACCTCGCGCGGGCCTTGCCGGGCGCGTCGCGGGTAGCTCGGCCGATGATCTGCACGATCTCGGTCAGGCTGGCGCGGTAGCCCACGGTCAGGGCGTGTTCGCACCAAATCCAGTCGAAGCCTTCCTTCGCCATGCCCAGCGCGATGATGATGTCCACATGATCGCGGTTGTTCTTCTGCGCCGGGTCTTTGAGCGCGGCGGACACGCGGTCACGCTTGGCGGCATCGTCATCGACGAGATCGGCGATCCGCAGCACGCGGCCATCGGGGCGCTTGACACGCTGGAAGCCGGTCGCAGGGTCGATGCCTTGCCACTCCCCCAACGCCTCGATGATGTGCTCCACCTCGCGCATCTTGTCCTTCGTGCTCTCGCGCGAATTGACGTTGGGGATGTGGATGATGGTCTTCTCGGTGGGATCGAGGACGTTGAGGATGTCATCGACGTAAGGCCCGCTGTAGAAGAAGTAGCCGATGTCGAGCTGCTTGAGATACTCGTAGCCGTTGAGTTGCTCGTAATACGTGTAGGTGACGGTATCGAACTTCGACTCGTCCTGCGGGGCCAGAACAGCCTCGGCGTCGCCCCGGAAATAGGAGCCGGTCATGGCGACGATGTGCGTCTTGCCACGCGCGAAGAACTGCCCGAGGTGCAAGCCGAGCTTGTTGTCCGGGTTGCTTGAGACGTGGTGAAACTCATCGACCGCGATCAGGCGGTCATCGAACGCCTCCACGCCGTAGGCATCGACCGCGAAGCGGAAGGTCGCGTGCGTGCAGACCAGCACCTCGTCGTCGCTTTCGAGGAACGTGCCCAGTGACTTGACCTTACCGCCGTTGTCGTTGCCTGGCGCGTTGCATAAATTCCACTTGGGTTCAACCTGCCAGTCTGACCAGAAGCCGTACTTCGACAGCGGCTCGTCGTTGAAGCTGGCCCCGATGGATTTCTCCGGCACAACGATGATGGCCTGCTTGATGCCCTGGTTCTGGAGCTTGTCGAGTGCCACGAACATCAGCGCGCGGCTCTTGCCAGAGGCGGGCGGCGACTTGATGAGCAGGTATTGCTCGCCCCGCTTCTCATAGGCGCGCTCCTGCATCGGACGCATACCAAGGGCATTGGCCTTGGTCGATGCGCCGTTGCGGGCGTAGGTGACGGAAACGGAGGGGACGGCGCGCTGCCGGGTGTCGTTGTCGGTCATGATTCGTCGTCCGTGTTGGGTTGGCCAGACTCAATGCCCGTCAGCTCGCGCTCGATCTGCTGGATGCTTGGCAAATCGGTCGCCAGTTCCTCCGGCAAGGATTCGACCAGCTTGTATTCCGCTACGCCCAGCGGTTGCGTGTTCTGGCGCAGCGCGTATTCGGCCACGACCTTGTTCTTGCTCTTGCACAGCAGCAGGCCGATGGTCGGATTGTCCTGCGGATGTTTGACCTGCTCATCCACGGCCGTCAGGTAAAAGCTCAATTGGCCCAGATGCTCGGGCTTGAACTTGCCGCCCTTCAGTTCGATGACCACATAGCAGCGCAGCTTGAGGTGGTAGAACAGCAGGTCGATGAAAAACTCGTCGCCACCCACGTCCAGCAGCACCTGTCGCCCGACGAAGGCGAAGCCCGCGCCCAGTTCCAGCAGGAATTCGGTGACGTGCTTGACCAGCGCACCTTCCACCGCGCGCTCCTGCGCTTCATCGGTCAGGCCGAGAAAGTCGAAGCGATACGGGTCTTTCAGCGATTCGCGCGCCAGGTCGGACAGCGGCTTGGGCAAGGCCAGCTCGAAGTTGGTGGCGGCCTTGCCGCTGCGCTCCAGCAAACGGGTTTCAATCTGCATCACCAGCACGTTGCGCGACCAGTTGTGCTCGATGGCTTTGGCCGCGTACCACTTGCGGGTTTGCGGGCCGGGCAGCTTGTCCAGTAAAACCAGGTTGTGGCCCCAGGGCAATTTGTGCAACACCTGCTGCACAAATTGCAAATCGGGCCAGCCAAGGGCGAAAGCACGCATGTACTTCAGATTGCGGGGCGAAAAACCCTGCATCTCGGGAAATGCCGAGCGCAAGTCCTGCGACAAGCGATCGACCACCCTTGCGCCCCATCCCTGCCGGTCTTGTCGCGCCAGGATGGCGCTACCGATTTTCCAATACAGCACCACCAGTTCAAGATTGAGCGCTTGCGCCGCGCGCTGCTGGGCGTCATGGATTTGCGCTTTCAGCTCAGCCAACCAACCCGCATAGCCTTCGGGCGCGGGTGTCAGCTTGACGGGTTTGTCGCTCATGCGCTGGCTCCCGCCTTGCGCTTCTTGCCCTGGGGCGGTGCAGCCGAAGCGGTCATCTTGGTATAGAGGTCAAACAGCTTTTCCAGCCGCTCGGTGTCGTTCTTGAAGCGCCGACCGATGTAGATGCGCTCCAGCACTTCGTCGTTGCGCTCGTGTGCGGCACGCAGGTCGGCGGGCATGTTCTCGGGGGCGTACAGGTCCGCGATGGTGGCCGGGAAGTGATGCTCCCGCGCCAGCAGGATATCCTCAGCGCAGCGCGTGAGATCGACCTTGTTCTTGTCCGTGAGCGTGGGCACGGGGAAGGTGTTCCAGCCGAGGGTATTGGAGTAGCGAATATCGGTCTTCAGCCTGCCACAAACGGTGGCGATCCAAACGAGATGCAGGCGTGATGCAATCAGTGCCAAGTTCCAAAGCGGCGCATCGTAAATCACCGACGCGAGATTGGAGACAACGGTGTCATATCCCGTTATCTCGCACGGAAGAAACAACCTTCGTTCCGACGACACATTCGGAACTGCGATTGCAGCGTGGCGACTATGAGGGGCGAAAACGAAGCGATGCGGCGTGGCAGCGTTCTCGTTGGCTTGAGTCCCGTTACTACTCAAGCGCATTTCGCGAACCTTTTCGAAGCGGTCACGAAGAATATCGATGCGATTTACCTCTTCAAGATCATCATCCTCGATCCATATGCACCAGCGACCTCCACCGTTTATCAATTCGCGCGATCCAACGTAGCGCTTCAGGAAGCGTCTGGCATCTGGACTCGCTGCAATTATTTGATCCCTCTCTTCAGTAGATGGTGTCAGATGACCTCCATCAGTCGGCTTATTCCCCGACTGCATATGTCCGATGGCTGAAAGCGCACTCGATCTCTTCGTGACAATCACAGTATCAGCAGCGACAAGATACGGACTAATGTTGGCGCATGATCTAACAGTGCCTTCGCCGAACAGTTTCCTTTCAGAGCCAGGGTTGGTCGTCAGGCCGAGAATCACACACGTGACAGCAGCTTTGTTACTAGCGAGGTTGCTCCACAAGAACGATGTGTGCGCAAAGTTGATCGTGTTGCACTCTTTAAATACGAGCGGCCAAAGCATTGCAACTTGCTCTCCTTGAGTGATGGAGTTAGTCGTTACGAACGCGCTTGCCGCCCCAGTAAAATTGTTGAACTGAGCTGCTTTCAGAACGAACGCGGCTACATAGTCCAAATCCTTGTAAGTTTTTAGAGCGGGCGCAAAGACTCGCGCCATGTCTTCCTTCTGCTGCGCTGTCTGACCAACGCTTCCTTGGTACGGCGGATTGCCGCAAAGGTACGTCTCGCCGCCTTCATTCTCGAAGTCGATCTCCCGAGTTCGACAGTTACGCTCGCAAGTGCTTGTTTTTGCTAGATCGCACTTTCAAAAATGCCACTACAACAGCGCCAACTGCTCCGGCGCCGCTGGTTTTTCTATCCCCA
>NZ_JALLIK010000086.1:0-49700 GCF_023093595.1 Thauera aromatica | reverse complement strand
GGTGACGGTGACCAACGCCGGGGCGGGCAGCACGGTGAGCCTGGCGCTGGCCGACGGCACGGCGATCGATGCGGACTACCACGAAGCGTTCTTCGAATACAGCACGGACGGGGGCACGACGTGGCAGGCGGTGAGCGGGCCGATCGCGGTGGGCGCGGGCGACAGCGCGCTGCTGGTGCGCACCGACACGGTCGATGACCTGGTCGACGAGAACAACGAGACCTTCACCCTGACGGGGACGCTCTCGAGCCTGGGCGACACCTACAGCGACACGGCGACGGCGACGATCATCGACAACGACGTGGTGCCGACGATCAATCCAAGCGCACTTGCAGTGTCCGAAGAAGGTTTGCCCGGCGGCTTGGCGGACTTGGTAGGGATGGACGATACGACCAACCTCGCCGTCCGGAGCGGATCGATCGATTATTCGAGCAACGGTGCAGCTGCCTTGACGGTGGCGTTGTTGACCGACGGGTTGCCCGGTTCGCTCGGGAACACGGCCATCGTCTGGAGTCATGAAGGCGGCAACGAGGCTATCGTCGTAGGCCAGAGCGGTGGAGAAGATCTCATCCGGATCGTCCTGAATGGCGGAACCCAAGTCGTCGATACCAACAATCCCACCATCGCGTATAGCGTCGAGCTGCTGAAACCGCTCGAGCACTTGGGAGTGAATGTCGAGGACGATTTGAGCTTCGATATCGACGTCAGGCTGTCCGATGGCGCCAATTCCGCACAGACGGCGGCACTGACGATCACGGTCGAGGATGACAGCCCGCTCGAGGCCGGAACCGATGCCGTGGTTCTCAATATTCCGCCGGTGAGCTTTGATGGGCAACTGGCTTTCATCGGTGCGGATACAGGCGGTGCTTCGGGGACGCAATGGACTACATCCCTGAGTACGCTCAATGGTTTGGGTCTGACATCGGGCGGGCGGGCCGTCGTCTTCAGTTATGAAGACGGGCAGACCCTGCTTGTTGCCGAGACGACGGAAGGAGAGCCGGTTTTCACTGTCAGGGCGAATGCGGATGGCACTTATTCGTTCAACAGCCTGGCGCCGCTCGATTTGAGCTCCCTCAATCTGGACGACGCCACGGTCAGCTCGGGCGGCGGGCCGAAATCGACCTATTACTGGTATGACGACGGATCGCTGACGAATGTGCTCGATGCGAGCAAGGATCTGGTGGTTTCGATCACCGGCTACAAGGACGGTGCGTTGTCCGACGTGAATCCGAGCGGTGCCGGGCTTGGGATTCAGAACAACGTGTTCAACGATGGCGAACGGTTTGTCTTCGACTTCGATGCGGCCGGCAGTGACGGCGAAGCCAATCTTGCCTATGCGGTACGGTTCGAGCTGTTCCAGTATGGGGCGGGAGACAGCTTCCAGGTGATGGGGACTTATCAGGATGGCTCTCCCCATGTCGGAGGATATTCGATCGAAAGCGTCGGCGGCGATACGTATCTCGTGATCACCGCCGAGTCGGGAAAATATTTCGATACCCTGGAAGTGGCCATGTCGGGTGGCGAGGTGAAAATTCAGGGGCTCGAAACTTATGTGCTGGAGGATGCGCCTCCCCAGTTGGTGGAGTTGACCTTTACCGCAGAGGACGCCGATGGCGATCAGGTCGATGGCGATATCGTCCTGACGTTCCAGAATCAGCCGGATACTGAAGGCGGAGTCGTCGGTAGCGCCATGTTCGGAGGTGCCGAACCTGATGCCGATGCGGACAGTGACGTCTTTGTGTGGAGTCTTGGTGATCAGGGAACGGCGGATTCGCCCGCGATCGACAGAGTCGATTTCGATGTGGAAGACGGCGATGTCCTCGACCTGCGGGATCTCCTGCCCGATGATGCGGGGGATTCGCTCTCGTCCTACCTGAGCTTCGGCTCCATGGAAGGCAAGCTGGCCTTGCTGGTCGACCATGACGGGGGTGGAACTTTCGAAACCACGCAGGCGATCGTGTTCGAGAACTACGCCAGTACGGCCGAACTGGCCAGTGCCCTCGAACTGGATGCCGGATGGACGGAGGCGGATATTCTCAACCGGATGATTGCCGACGGGCAGTTGAAGAGCTGATCTCGATGCCGGGATACAGCATCCGGCCTGGCAGGAGGAAGCCGGTACCGGCTTCCTCCTGTCGTTGTGTGGCGTGTTTCCGCCCCGTGGGGAACGTTTCCGCTGCGCCCTTTGGAACAATCGTATGGTCTATGTAAAACGCGACGCGGAAGGCCGCCTGATCGCGGTCAGCCTTGAAGATGATGGCTCGGGCTGGGAGTTGGGCGCCGGCAATGGTGCGGAACGGGAACTGTTCGAAAAGATTCTGCGTGACTCGAAGAGTGAACTGTTCGAGTCCGACCTGACCCTTTCGCGTGTGCTCGAGGATCTGATCGAGCTGCTTGTGGACAGGGGGGTGATCCGATTTACGGATCTCCCCGCTGCGGCGCGGATGAAGCTTGAAGAGAGGAAAAGCGCCCGGGCTTCGGTCAGGATCGGGTTGTCGCTCCTCGATGAAGATAACGACATGATCTGAAGGTTCGCGCCGCGGGCGAACGGCGTTACTCGGGCGGCGCCATCCTGTCATTGCCCAGAAGCGGCCCGGTCACGCCATCCACTCCCAGTCCGGAAAGCGCCTCCCGCTCGTCTTCCGTGCTGACGCCCTCTGCAATGACGATCAGCCCGATCGCGTGCGCCACGGTGCACAAGCCGCGTAGGAAGGACTGGTTGCCGATGTCGGCCTCGATGCCGCGGACCAGCGCGCGATTGATCTTGAGATAGTCGATGCCGAGCGCGTGGAGGCCGCTGATCTGGCTGAAACGGCGGCCGACGTGCTCGATGCCCAGCTTGCAGCCGAGTGGCTTCAGGGCAGCACAAAGCGAATTGAATTCGGATTGGTGGCGGACGATGTCGTGCTCGGTGAACTCGATCCAGAGCTTGCGTGCGGCGTTCGGCTGGGCCTGTAGCTCGTCGAGCAACAGGCTCCGGAAGGCCGGGTCACACAGTGCTTCGGCCGACAGGTTGATGCCGAGCGGGGTGCCGTCGCGAGCGATCCGGCCGAGGGCTCCGGCAAGGACGGCGCCGTCGAGCCGACCGAGCAGCCCCAGGCGCGCGGCCTGGGGCATGAAGTAGCCGGCATTCTGCCAGTTGCCATCGATGAACAGGCGCATCGGCGCTTCGTGATGGAGCAATCTTCCCTCCGGAGCGCCGGTCGCCACGACGGGGTAGAGGGCCAGGCGGACGCCGTGTTCTTCGAGCGCACCGAGGATGGTTTGGCGCCAGTCGTCGAGATTGCTGTGCAAGGGGGCGCCGATCGACGGCGGTGCAATGCTGGCCGCATCATCGTCGGTGAGTTCGGCTGCAGCGAGGGCGGCGTCGGTGCGGGCGAGCAGGTTGCCGTGCCGTTCGTTGGGGTAATAGGCTGCAGCACCGATCGGTAGCCGCAGCGAAGCGCTGTCCCGCCATCGTTCGCGCAGGGCATGCAGCTGTTCGGCAAGCGGATGCACGACTGCGTCCGGATCTCCCTGCCCCGGGGCGAGGAGGGCGAAGTCGCTGGCATTGAGGCGGCCGGCTTCCCAGCCCGGGTGGGCATCGGCTACGGCCTGAACGCAGGCGGCGAGCTCGCGCAGCAAACGGTCGGTTTCCTGGTGCCCGAACTGCCGGTTCAACTGGCCGAGATCGCCCAGCCGGACCATCATCAGGCTGCCGCCAGCGGCCGCGTCCTCGCGCGACAGCGCCGCATCGACCAGGTTCAGGAACTGGCTACGATTGACGAGCCCGGTGAGTTCGTCGTGATGAGCCTGGCGGCGCAGTGCTTCGAGGCGCCGCGACTCGCCGGCCAGCATCGTGCGCACCCGTTCGGAGAGCGCATTCATGGCGCGGACCACGCTGCGGAATTCGGTGGTCGACGGTTCATCGATGGTGATGAAGCGCCGCTCGCCGATGGCCTCGGCCTGGTCGACGACGCGCCCGAGCGGGCGGGTGATGTGCTTGATCAGCATGGTGCCGACCAGGCCGGTGAGTACGGCGCCGGCGACGAACCAGGCCAGCAGCTGAAGCGTGCCCTGCCATAGCGACTCGTAGGCGTAACGGCTGTGGCTCTCCAGGGTCAGGGTGCCGAACTGGCGCCAGCCGTCCTGCACCTGGGCGATGCCGGGTTGGGCCCGGATCGGGACCAGGCGAGCGAACCACCCGGGGGCGCCGAAACGCTCATCGGCGTATTCGCGCTCGACGATGACCTCCCCGGACGGCGCCACCAGCCGGATCAGGCGGTAGTGTCCGGCGTCGAATTGGGCAGCGATCTGCAACTCCACCGTGACCGCGTCCTTCGGCATCTGCGACAGCGACAGGGCGAGGGAGCCGGCGTTGTCGAGGTTCTTCACGTAGAGCTGCTGCTCGAGGTAATGCCGTGCCGATAGCGTACTCACCACGAAGCTCGCGCCGAAGGCGATCGACATGACGATGGCGATGCCGATCCAGAGTTGCTTGATCAGCGACATGGAGCCTCCTGGGCGTGCGGCATGGGATGGTGTCCTTCGAGGCGGGCCATCAGTGCAGGCCCTCGTCGCGCATCCGCTCGAGCACGCTGCGCCAGCGCGACAGGCGGGCGGTGGGGTCGGCCGCGGAGGCACTGGCGCCGCCGACCCAGAGGCCTTCGCTGTTGAAGCTGAACACCGGGAACAAGTCCGGGCGGCGAGCGGCGGGGCGGATGTCGTTGATCAGGTTGTCGAGCACCAGCGGCTCGTCGGCGGGAGCCGGGAAGTAGCCCACCACCATGTGGGCCTGGCTGATGCCGCTTTGTGCCCCGCCGATCTGCGCCCGCACGTAGATCAGGCGCAGGCGCTCGGCGGGAACGCCGAGCAGGCGCAGGCTCATGTACTTGGCGATCGAGAAATCCTCGCAATCCCCTGCGCCTTTGCCCATCAATTCGAGCGGTGAAGCCCAGTGATCTTGTTCACCCCACACCACGATATCGTCTTCGAAACGGATTTTCCGGTTGAAAAAAGTATTCACGCGGGCGAGCTTCTCGATTTCATTGGAATCCGCGGCTTCCGCCATCAGGCGTCGCCATGCCGCGACCGATTCGGCGGCGGCCGCTCCGTAGCGCGATGCCGCCAGGCGTTGCATCCGGTCGAGATCGGAGGCGGCCAGCACCGAGCCGAGCAGCACCCCGAGGAATACGAGCAGCGCCCAACGAACTGGAAAAGAGCGCCGGGCGGGGGAAACCGGCCAGGAACCGAAGGGCTGTACCCTGTAGGCGGACATCGTATCCTGCGTAAAAATCATGTGCTAAGGTTAATCCAAAAGGCGGCATCCGGTCCGCGTAAAACAGCAGGTGTCTTTTCAGTGCTTTCCGCTCGCGTTTTTCGGGCGCTGGGCGCCTCGAGTGCTTGGCGTGCAGGCTTCTTCCTTCTTCGGTGAAAGGCGGAAGCCCGGTGTGTGTGACGTCGTACTGTCATGGTCTCCAACTCGTCGAGGTTCATAATGAAAAAGATTCGAACGCTGATCGCCCTTGCCGTCCTGGGTACCCTGCCCCAAGCCCATGCGCAGGTTCCGGAAGCGCTCCAGGATGCGGCACGGATGGCCGTTACCGCCAACCCCGAAGTACAGGCGCGCTGGCACGCCTTTCTCGCTTCGGAACAAGACCAGTTGGCCGTGCGCGGCGGCTATTTTCCCCAGGTCGACCTGATCGCCGGGGTCGGGCACGAACGCCAGACCCGGCCGAACCGCGACCCGAAAACGGAAAGCTACAACCACCGCAACGCCACGCTGGCGCTGAACCAGATGGTCTATGACGGATTTTTTACCCGCAACGAGGTGGCACGCTTCGGCCATGCGAAGCTGGTGCGCTACTACGAACTGGTAGACGCGGCCGAGCGCACTTCGATGGAAGTGGTCCGTGTCTACAGCGATGTGCTGCGCTACCGTGAACTGGTCAAGCTCGCCCAGGACAACTACGTGCGGCACAAGCAGGTCTTCGACCAGATCTCGGGGCGCACCGCCGCGGGTGTCGGGCGTGGCGTCGACCTCGAGCAGGCGACCGGGCGGCTCGCGCTGGCCGAGTCCAACCTGTTGACCGAAGTCTCCAACCTGCATGACGTCAGCGCCCGTTATCTGCGCATCGTTGGTGTGGAAGCCCCTGAAAACCTGCCCCTGATCGGCGACTCGATCGCCGCCGGCGGGCTCCCGCCCACGGTCGAAGATGCGCTGCGCGAGGCGTTCGACACCAGTGCTACGCTCAATGCCGCAGTCGAGGATGTCGCCGCCGCCCAGCGCGGAGTCGAATCGCGCCGGGCAGTTTTTCATCCTCGCCTCGACCTGCGCGCGCGCCAGTCCTTCGACCACAATCTGGACGGCGTCAGTGGAGAATCGCGCGATAGCGTCGTCGAGTTGGTGCTGACCTACAACCTGACGCGGGGTGGGGCGGACCAGGCGCGCCTGCGCCAGGCGGCCGAGGCGGCGAACCAGAGCAAGGATCTGCGCGAGAAGGTCTGCCGCGACATCCGCCAGACGCTTTCGATCGCCTACAACGACGTCAATCGGATCAAGGAGCAACTGATCTACCTCGACCAGCACCAGCTTTCCACCGAAAAGACGCGCGAAGCCTATCGGCAACAGTTCGACATCGGCCAGCGGACCCTGCTCGACCTGCTCGATACCGAAAACGAGTACTTCGAGGCGCGCCGTGCCTACGTGCGGGCGGTCTACGACCGGATCATCGCCCAGGCGCGCACGCTGACCGAAATGAGCCGCCTGACGACGGCACTCAAGGTGGCGCGCGAGGGCTTACCGACCGCGGCGGAAGCGGGGCAGGAGCGCGCCGGGATCGATCCCGCGTCCGTCTGCCCGCCCGATGCGCCGACGCAACTGCAGATCGACAAGGAAGCCGTGTTTGCCGAAGCGATGCGCGCCGCAGGGCGCTGATCGACGCTGCCCTGGGCGACGAAGGGCGAGCGACCGGCCTTCGTCGCCCAGGGCTTTTCAGCCTCGCAGCATCGCCGCCAGCTCGCGCTCGAGCAGTGCGGGGTCGCCCAGGTTGAGTTCGAGCAGGCGGCGCAGGTGGGTGATCGAATCGAGGTCGATCTCCTGGCAGGCGAGGCCGATCCGCGTGCCGTCGCTGGCGTGCTCGACGTGCGCCACCGTGCCCTTCATCCTGACGACGGCCTGACCGCCGCTCAGCTCCAGTCCCAGTTCGGCCAGATCGCCCGCCTTCGCCTGGAGGTCGTGTTCGCACAGGAGCAGGGCGCCTTTCAGCGACAAGTTGTGGACGGTGCATTGGAGACGATCCCGGTTCAATTGAAGGCTGGCGCCTTCGACGAAGGGGACGCGTGCGTTCAGGCGGCGGTGCTGGGTGCTCATGGCGGACTCCGAAACGGCGGTCTGGGAATGGATCGGGCGAGGCCGGATTTTGCCCGATTCGGCAGCGGATTACCCGTCCGTATTGGAGTGGAGCGGCCCTTTCATGCTGCAGTGATAGACTGGAAGCGCCTTCCCGCGCTGGTTTTCCCGCCCGGCGGAGCCCCATTCCGAAGGAGCGATCGTGCTGCTCGACAACCTGCTCATCATCCTGGCGCTGATCGCGGCGAGCGCGTTTTTCTCGATGTCGGAGATTTCCCTCGCCGCCTCGCGCAAGATCAAGCTGCGCCTGATGGCCGAAGGCGGCCATGTCAACGCTCAGCGCGTGCTCGCGTTGCAGGACAGCCCGGGCAACTTCTTCACCGTGGTGCAGATCGGCCTCAACGCGGTTGCGATCCTCGGCGGCATCGTCGGCGAGCAGGCTTTGTCACCTTACGTCGCCGCGCTGCTGCGCCCGGTGTATGACGGGCCGGCGCTGGGAACGGCGAGCTTCGTGCTGTCGTTCAGCTTCGTCACCGCGCTGTTCGTGCTGTTCGCCGACCTGATGCCCAAACGCCTGGCGATGGTGCAGCCCGAGCGTGTCGCGGTGGGGCTGGTGCGGCCGATGCAGGCCTGCATGTGGCTGTTGGCGCCGCTGGTGTGGGTGTTCAACGGTCTTGCCGACCGCATTTTCCGCCTGCTGCGCATCCCCAGCGTGCGCACCGAGGACATCACCCCGGCCGACATCGTCGCGATGGCCGATGCCGGAGCCCAGGCCGGCGCCCTGCTGCGCCAGGAGCAGCACCTGATCAGCAACGTGTTCGAGCTCGATTCGCGCATCGTGCCTTCGGCGATGACTTCGCGCGAGAGCATCGTCTTCCTGACCCTGTCCGAGTCCGAGGAGAGCATCCGGCGCAAGATCGCCGAGCATCCCCATGGCAAGTTTCCGGTGTGCGAGGACGGCATCGACAGCGTGATCGGCTACGTCGATGCGAAGGACATCCTGCCGCGGATCGTGCACGGCAAGAACCTGTCGCTGCGCACCCAGCCGATCGTGCGCAAGGTGCTGATGCTGCCCGACACGCTGAGCCTGTTCGAGGCGCTGGAGCGCTTCCGCGACGCGAAGGAGGATTTCGCCCTGGTGATCAACGAGTACGCCCTGGTGGTGGGCTTGCTGTCGCTGCAGGACGTCATGAGCACGGTGATGGGCGACCTGGTGAGCCCTTTCCAGGAAGAGCTGATCGTGCGCCGCGATGACCACTCCTGGCTGATCGACGGTGTCACTCCGATCGAGGACGTCATGCAGGCGCTCGACATCGAGGTCTTCGAGGGCTTCCAGAACTACGAGACCGTGGCCGGCTTCCTGATGTACCGCCTGCGCAAGGTGCCCAAGCGCACCGACTTCGTCGTCTATGCCGGCTACAAGTTCGAGGTGGTCGACATCGACAACTACCGCATCGACCAGGTGCTGGTGACACGCGAGAACCCGCCTGCGGCGCCGGCTGCGAGCGCGGGCTGAAGCGGGGACGGGGCGCGCCGCTCAGGTGCGGGCGGGAACCCGGGCGTCGGCGATGCGCGCCAACGCCGCGCGGCCACTGAGGATGTGGGCGCGCATCCGCTGTTCGGCGCGGTTGGCGTCGCGCGCGAGCAGGGCGTCGAGAATGCCGCGGTGCTCGGCCAGCGACTGCTCCAGCCGGCCTTCGGAGAACAGCGAATGATGGCGCGACAGCTTGATCACCTTGCGCAGATCCTCGATCACATGGAGCAGCCAGCGGTTGTCGGCGATTTCCTGCAGGGCGAGGTGGAAGGCCTGGTTGGCTTCGAAGAAGCCGTCGATGTCCTTCTCGGCCGCAGCCTGCTCCAGGCCGGCGTGAATGGTGCGCAGGCGGTCGAGCTCGGTGTCGCTGGCGTGTGCCGCCGAAACCCGGGCGCATTCGCCTTCGAGCATCGACATCACGCTGAAGACCTCGTCGAGGTCGCGCTCGGAGATCTCGGTGACGTAGCAGCCGCGGCGCGGCTTGAGCGTCACCAGGCCTTCGGACGCCAGCACCTTGAGCGCTTCGCGCAGCGGCGTGCGCGAAATGCCGTACTGTTCGGCCAGCGCCTGCTCGTCCACCCAGGTTCCGGGGGGCAGTTCGTGTGAGAAGATGCGCTGGCGGAGGCGTTCGGCCACTTCCTGGTAGAGCGCCATGGGGGCGATGCGGGACGGCTTCATGTCGGGTCTGCGGGGGTCGCTGCGGTGGGTTCGGGAATGGATGGGAATGGATGGGAATGGATGGGAATGGCACGAGCCTCCAGTCGAGGCACCGCAGCCTGCCGGGTATTTTACCCTATTGCATCCATAATTATGGATAAAGTATTATTGTCGGAGCCGAACAAATCAAGTCCCAGCGCGTGCCGCAGCGTCCTGGCCGTCGTGCGCGTCCTCCTGCAGCGCTCCGGCCTGCCGTGGCCCGAGGACAGTACCGAGCCGTCGCATCCAAGAGGTTTCCCATGTCGAACGCCAACGAGCCGATTTACCCCCAGCCCGATCTCGAGGCCTGGAAAAAGGCCGCTGCCAGGCAGGCGCCTGGCGGTGATCTCGCGCAGCTGAACTGGATCACGCCCGAAGGGCTGACGGTCAAGCCGCTGTACACCCGGGCAGATACCGCCGCGCTGGCGCACGCCGACACCCTGCCCGGCTTCGAGCCCTTCCTGCGCGGGCCGCAGCCGACGATGTACGCGGTCAAGCCGTGGACGATCCGCCAGTACGCCGGCTTTTCCACCGCGGAAGAGTCCAACGCCTTCTACCGCAAGGCGCTCGCCGCCGGCGGCCAGGGCGTGTCGGTGGCGTTCGACCTCGCCACCCATCGCGGCTACGATTCGGACCATCCGCGCGTCACCGGCGACGTCGGCAAGGCGGGCGTGGCGATCGACTCGGTCGAGGACATGAAGATCCTCTTCAACGAGATTCCGCTCGACAAGGTGTCGGTGTCGATGACGATGAACGGCGCGGTGCTGCCGATCCTCGCCGGCTACATCGTCGCTGCCGAAGAGCAGGGCGTGAGCCAGGACAAGCTCTCCGGGACCATCCAGAACGACATCCTCAAGGAGTTCATGGTCCGCAACACCTACATCTATCCGCCGACGCCGTCGATGAAGATCATCGCCGACATCTTCGGGTACACGGCGCAGCACATGCCGAAGTTCAACTCGATCTCGATTTCCGGCTATCACATCCAGGAAGCGGGGGCGAACCAGGCGATCGAACTCGCGTTCACCCTGGCCGACGGCATGGAGTACGTGCGCACCGGCATCCGGTCGGGGATGGATGTCGACACCTTCGCTGGCCGCCTGTCTTTCTTCTGGGCGGTGGGGATGAACTTCTACCTCGAGATCGCCAAGATGCGCGCCGCGCGCCTGCTGTGGTGGCGGATCATGAAGCAGTTCAACCCGAAGAGCGCGAAGTCGATGATGCTGCGCACGCACTCGCAGACCTCGGGCTGGTCGCTGACCGAGCAGGATCCGTACAACAACGTCGTGCGCACGACGATCGAGGCGATGGCCGCGGTGTTCGGCGGCACCCAGTCGCTGCATACCAATGCGCTCGACGAAGCGATCGCGCTGCCCACCGAGTTCTCGGCGCGGATCGCGCGCAACACCCAGATCATCATCCAGGAAGAGACGCACATCTGTAACGTCGTCGATCCGTGGGCCGGCTCCTACATGATGGAAAAGCTCACCCAGGATATGGCCGACAAGGCCTGGAGCCTGATCGAGGAAATCGAGGCGATGGGCGGCATGACCCGCGCGGTCGAGTCGGGCTGGGCCAAGATGAAAGTCGAGGAGTGCGCCGCCGACAAGCAGGCGCGCATCGACTCGGGCAAGGACGTGATCGTCGGCGTGAACAAGTACAAGCTGGCCAAGGAGGATCCGATCGACATCCTCGATATCGACAACCATGCGGTGCGCGACGCGCAGATCGCCCGCCTGCAGAAGATCCGCGCCACGCGCGACGGCGCCGCGGTGCAGGCCGCGCTCGACGCGCTGACGAAGTGCGCCGAGACCAATGAGGGCAACCTGCTCGACCTTGCGGTGAAGGCGGTGCGCCTGCGTGCGACCGTCGGCGAAGTGTCCGACGCGCTGGAGAAGGTCTTCGGCCGTTACCGTGCCAACCCCCAAGCCGTGTCCGGCGTGTATGGAGCCGTCGTGGAAAACGATGCCGACTGGAAGGAACTGAAGGCCGACATCGAAGCCTTCGTTGCCGAAGAGGGCCGTCGCCCGCGCATCATGATCGCCAAGCTCGGCCAGGACGGCCACGACCGCGGCGCGAAGGTGGTGGCCTCGGCCTTCGCCGACCTCGGCTTCGACATCGACATCGGCCCGCTTTTCCAGACCCCGGAAGAAGCCGCCCGCCATGCGGTCGAGAACGACGTCCATGCGGTGGGCTGCTCCAGCCTCGCCGCCGGCCACAAGACCCTGGTGCCGGCGGTGATCAACGAATTGAAGCGGCTCGGCGCCGAGGACATCATCACCTTCGTCGGCGGCGTGATTCCGGCGCAGGACTACGAGGCGCTGTCCGCGGCCGGGGCGAAAGGCATCTTCGGCCCGGGCACGCCGATTCCGGTCGCGGCGCGCGAAGTGCTCAAGCAGATCCGCGCGGCGCGCGCCAAGGCCTGATGACGATGCTGGATGCGAACGATCGGGCACTGGTCGACGGTGTGCTCGCGCGCCAGCTGCGCCCGCTCGCCAAGGCCATCACCCTGATCGAGTCGCAGCGCGAAGACCACAAGGCGCGTGCGCAGGGCGTGCTCGAAGCGCTGTTGCCGCACACGGGCGGGGCGATGCGGGTGGGCATCTCGGGCGTGCCGGGGGTGGGCAAGTCGACCTTCATCGAAGCGCTCGGCCTGTACCTGATCGAACAGGGCCTGCGCGTTGCGGTGCTGGCGGTCGATCCGTCCTCGTCGCTGACGGGGGGCTCGATCCTCGGCGACAAAACGCGCATGGAACGGCTCTCGCAGAATCCGGCCGCGTTCATCCGTCCCAGCCCGTCGGCCGGTTCGCTCGGCGGGGTGGCGGAGAAAACGCGCGAGACGATGCTGGTGTGCGAGGCCGCCGGTTTCGACGTGCTCATCGTCGAGACCGTTGGTGTCGGCCAGAGCGAGACCGCGGTGGCGGGCATGACCGACCTCTTCTGCCTGCTCCAGCTGCCCAACGCCGGCGACGACCTGCAGGCGATCAAGAAGGGGATCATGGAGCTGGCCGACCTGATCGTGATCAACAAGGCCGACCTCGATCCGGCGGCGGCGATGCGGGCGAAGGCCCAGATCAAGACCGCGCTGCACATGCTGCGCCCGGCGAGCCCGAACTGGACGGTGCCGGTGCTGACGCTGTCGGCGCTGAAGAAGGAAGGCATCGCCGAATTCTGGCAGGCGGTGAGCGATTACCGCCGGGCGCTCACCGCCTCCGGTGAATTCGACGCCAGACGCCGCCACCAGGCCCTGGCGTGGATGTGGGAACTGATCGATGCGGGGCTGCGCAGCCGCTTCCGCACCCATCCGCAGGTGAAGCACGAATTGCCCGGGCTCGCCCGCGCGGTGGAGGAGGGCGCGACCACGCCTTCGGCCGCCGCGCTGCGCCTGCTCGGCTACGTCCAGGCTTGAAACAGGCCGCCCCGCCACACACGGCCGGGCGGAACGATCCGACAGGAGACTCTCCATGCACGACATCATTCGCCAGTTGGAAGAAAAGCGCGGCAAGGCCCGCCTCGGCGGCGGCCAGAAGCGCATCGATGCCCAGCATGCCAAGGGCAAGCTCAGCGCGCGCGAGCGCATCGAGTTGCTGCTCGACGACGGCAGCTTCGAAGAGTGGGACATGTTCAAGGAGCACCGCTGCACCGACTTCGGCATGGACGCCGAGCACACCCCGGGCGACGGCGTGGTGACCGGCTACGGCACCATCAACGGCCGCCTCGTGTTCGTGTTCTCGCAGGACTTCACCGTGTTCGGCGGCTCGCTGTCCGAGACCCACGCGGAGAAGATCTGCAAGGTCATGGACCACGCGATGAAGGTCGGTGCGCCGGTGATCGGGCTCAACGATTCCGGCGGCGCGCGCATCCAGGAAGGGGTGGCCTCGCTCGGCGGCTACGCCGACGTGTTCCAGCGCAATGCGCTCGCTTCCGGCGTGGTGCCGCAGATCTCGCTGATCATGGGGCCGTGCGCCGGTGGCGCGGTGTACAGCCCGGCGATGACCGATTTCATCTTCATGGTCAAGGATTCGTCCTACATGTTCGTCACCGGCCCCGAAGTGGTGAAGACGGTGACCCACGAGGAGGTCAGCGCCGAGGAACTGGGCGGGGCGATGACTCACACCACCAAGTCCGGCGTTGCCGACCTCGCCTTCGAGAACGACGTCGAGGCGCTGATGATGACCCGCCGCCTGGTCGGCTTCATCCCCGCGAGCAACCGCGAGAAGCCCCCCGTGCTGCCGGCGGAGGATCCCGCCGAACGTCTCGACCACTCGCTTGACACCCTGGTGCCGGGCAACCCCAACCAGCCCTATGACATGAAGGAGCTGATCGTCAAGATGGTCGACGATGGCGACTTCTTCGAACTCCAGCCCGACTACGCCAGGAACATCGTCATCGGCTTCGCCCGCATGGAAGGCGCGCCGGTCGGCATCGTCGCCAACCAGCCGCTGGTGCTCGCCGGCTGCCTCGACATCAAGAGCTCGATCAAGGCGGCGCGCTTCGTGCGCTTCTGCGACGCCTTCAACATCCCGGTCGTCACTCTGGTGGACGTGCCCGGCTTCATGCCCGGCACCGCCCAGGAATACGGCGGCATCATCAAGCACGGCGCCAAGCTGCTCTACGCCTATGCCGAATGCACCGTGCCGAAGGTCACCGTGATCACGCGCAAGGCCTACGGCGGCGCCTACGACGTGATGAGCTCGAAGCACCTGCGCGGCGACGTCAACTTCGCCTGGCCGACCGCCGAGATCGCGGTGATGGGGCCGAAAGGCGCGGTGGAGATCATTTTCCGCGAGGAAAAGAACGACCCCGCCAAGCTCGCCGAGCGCGAGGCCGAGTACAAGCGCCGCTTCGCCAACCCCTTCGTCGCCGGCGCGCGCGGCTTCATCGACGACGTGATCATGCCGCACGAGACGCGCAAGCGCGTGTGCCGCTCGCTGGCGATGCTCAAGGACAAGCAGCTCGACAACCCGTGGCGCAAGCACGGCAACCTTCCGCTCTGATCCGCGCACGAGGAATATCCACATGTTCAAGAAAATCCTGATTGCCAACCGCGGGGACCAGCCGCGCAGCGGCGCAGCGACGAAGTCAAATCGCCTGGCGGGCGAAGCACGCTGCGATTTCACCGCGGAGGTGGCGCATGTTTAAGAAGATACTGATCGCAAACCGCGGTGAAATCGCCTGCCGGGTCATCAAGACCGCCCGCAAGATGGGCATCGCCACCGTCGCCGTGCATTCCGAGGCCGACCAGGACGCGCTCTTCGTCGAACTGGCCGACGAGGCGGTGTGCATCGGCCCGGCGCCGTCGAAAGAGTCCTATCTGGTGATGGACAAGATCATCGCCGCCTGCAAGCAGACCGGCGCCGAAGCGGTCCATCCGGGCTACGGCTTCCTGTCGGAGAACGCCGAGTTCTCGCGCCGCCTGGAAGAGGAGGGCATCAAGTTCATCGGCCCGAAGCACTACTCGGTGGCCAAGATGGGCGACAAGATCGAGTCGAAGAAGCTTGCGATCGAAGCCGGCGTGAACACCATTCCCGGCTATAACGACGCGATCGCCGGCCCGGCCGAGGCGGTCGAGATCGCGAAGAAGATCGGCTACCCGGTGATGATCAAGGCCTCCGCCGGCGGCGGCGGCAAGGGCCTGCGCGTCGCGTTCAACGATCAGGAAGCTTTCGAAGGTTTCTCGTCGTGCGTGAATGAGGCGAAGGCCTCGTTCGGCGACGACCGCGTGTTCATCGAGAAGTACGTGCTCGAACCGCGCCACATCGAGATCCAGGTGCTGGGCGATGCCCACGGCAACTACGTGTACCTGAACGAGCGCGACTGCTCGATCCAGCGCCGCCACCAGAAGGTCATCGAGGAGGCGCCGAGCCCCTTCGTCGATCCCGCGATGCGCCGCGCGATGGGCGAGCAGGCGGTGGCGCTGGCGCGCGCGGTGAACTACGAGTCGGCCGGTACGGTCGAGTTCGTCGTCAGCGGTGCGACCAAGGAGTTCTACTTCCTCGAGATGAACACCCGCCTTCAGGTCGAGCATCCGGTCACCGAACTCATCACCGGGCTGGACCTCGTCGAGCAGATGATCCGCGTCGCCGCCGGCGAGAAGCTGCCGATCAGCCAGACCGAGGTGAAGATCGACGGCTGGTCGATGGAATGCCGCATCAATGCCGAAGACCCGTTCCGTGGCTTCCTGCCCTCCACCGGGCGGCTGGTGAAGTTCCAGGCGCCGCAGGAAGTCGAAGGCCAGGTGCGCGTCGACACCGGCGTCTATGAAGGCGGCGAGATCTCAATGTTCTACGACTCGATGATCGCCAAGCTCATCGTCCATGGCGCCACCCGCGAGCAGGCCATCGAGCGCATGCGCGACGCGCTCAACGCCTTCGTGATCCGCGGCATCAGCTCCAACATTCCGTTCCAGGCCGCGCTGCTGCAGCACCCGCGCTTCTGCTCGGGGTATTTCAACACCGGCTTCATCGCCGAGGAATATCCACGGGGCTTCGACGCCTCGATGGTGCCGCACGACGACCCGGTGCTGCTCGCTGCGGTCGCCACCTTCGCCCGGGTGCGTTACATCGAGCGCGCGACCCAGATCGAAGGCCAGCTTGCCGGGCACGGGCGCAAAGTCTCGCGCGAGTGGGTGGTGGTGATGGCCGGCCGGCAGTACCCGGTGAGCACCCGGCCGCTCGCAGGCGGGCTGGAGGTCATCCACGAAGGGCGTACCTACGCCATTGTTTCCGCATGGACCTTCGGCGACCTGCTGTTTACCGGCACCGTCAACGGCGCGCCCATCTGCCTGCAGATCGAGCGCCGCGGCCTGCGCTATCGCATCGCCCATTTCGGCCTTCAGGTCGAGCCGATGGTGATGACCCCGCGCGCCGCGCGCCTGCTCGCGCTGATGCCCGAGAAGCTGCCGCCCGACCTGTCGAAGTTTCTGCTGTCGCCGATGCCCGGCCTGCTACGCGAAGTCGCGGTCGCCGAGGGGCAGGAGGTGAAGGCGGGCGAGAAGCTCGCGACCATCGAGGCGATGAAGATGGAGAACGTGCTCAAGGCCGAGCAGGACGGCAAGGTCAAAAAGATCGTCGCCCGCCCGGGGGCCAGCCTGTCGGTGGACGAGGTCATCATCGAGTTCGAGTGATCGCCGCCGTGGAACGGTTTTGATCGATGGGGAGGGAGGTCCGGGCCATGTGCCCGGGCGCCTGTCGGCGGAAGGCCTGCGCAAGCAGGCCTTTTTTTCGATGTGCATCGGGTAGGGTGGACGCGCTCGATCGAGTGCCGGTCTCGACGGCTGCGGAGCTGTTTGGGAGGGGGGCCCGGCACCGTGGAACTTCACTCCGCACAGCCTGTCACATTTGCACAAAAGTATTTCGTCGCATATGATGCAGATCGTCAATCTGCTCGCCGCACTCGCGGGAGCGTGAATAAACAGGACCCGAGGCTGGCATCCAGCCGTTTTCACGATCATTCCGGGTCTGCTCCGTTTTCCCTGCCGACTGCCAGACGTGGTTTTTCCGTGTCCGGGCGCAGGCTTGTGGGCGCCGTAACCGCGCGCCCCTGCAAAACCCACAAGACCACACCAGGAGGACATCCCATGAGCGCTCAAGTGCAGGCTCTCCAGCCCCATCACACCCAGCCTCTCGCGCAGATCCCCCCCGCAGGCGTCGACTTTTTCGACCCCGTCCCCTTCAAGGTGTACACCCAGCGCGACCTCGAGCGCATCGCCCCGCTGGCCAGGCTGTCGCCCGAACAGCGCTTCGAGATGAAGGTGGTGTCTTCGGTGTTGCCCTTCCGTGTCAACCAGTACGTCATCGACGAACTGATCGACTGGAGCAAGGTTCCCGACGACCCGATCTTCCAGCTCACTTTCCCGCAGCGCGGGATGCTCGCGCCCGAGCACTACGATCGCATCGCCGGCCTGATCCGCGGTGGCGCCGACAAGGCCGAACTGGAGCGGGCGGTGGGTGAAGTGCGCCATGCGCTGAACCCGCATCCGGCCGACCAGATGGAAATGAACATGCCGCGCGACGAGCACGGCAAGCGTCTCGAAGGCATGCAGCACAAGTACCGCGAGACGGTGCTGTTCTTCCCCACCCAGGGGCAGACCTGCCACAGCTACTGCAGCTTCTGCTTCCGCTGGGCGCAGTTCGTCGGCGACAAGGAGCTGCGCATCTGCTCGTCCGAAGCCATCGAGCTGCACGGCTACCTGCGCCGCCACCCCGAAGTCACCGACCTGCTGGTCACCGGTGGCGACCCGATGGTGATGAAGACGCGCCACCTGCGCGACTTTCTCGAGCCCCTGCTGCAGCCCGAGTTCGACCACGTCCAGACCATCCGCATCGGTTCCAAGGCGCTCACTTTCTGGCCGCACCGCTTCCTCGGCGCGGAGGACGCCGACGACCTGATCCGCCTGCTGACCCAACTCGTCGAGGCCGGCAAGCACGTCGCCCTGATGGCGCACTACAACCACTGGAAGGAACTCGACACCGAGGCCGCGCAGGCCGCGATCCGCCGCATCCGCGGCACCGGCGCGGTGATCCGCGCCCAGGGGCCGCTGGTCGCGCACATCAACGACGACCCCGCGGTATGGGCGAAGCTGTGGAAGCTGGAAGTGAAGCTCGGCCTGGTGCCCTACTACATGTTCGTCGAGCGCGACACCGGTGCGCGCAACTACTTCGAAGTGCCGCTGGTACGCGCCTGGGAAATCTACCGCGAGGCTATGCAGCAGGTCTCCGGCCTCGCCCGCACTGCGCGCGGTCCGAGCATGAGCGCCAGCCCGGGCAAGGTCGAGATCCAGGGCGTCGCCGAGATCGCCGGCGAAAAAGTCTTCGTCCTGCGCTTCATCCAGGGGCGCAACCCGGACTGGGTGCAGCGCCCGTTCTTCGCCAGGTTCGACGACAAGGCGACCTGGCTGGACCAGCTCGTTCCCGCCTTCGGCGAGGAAAAGTGGTTCTGGCAGGACGAGTACAAAGCGATCCGCGAAGACCGGCTCGGCCACGCCGACTGAAGTGGCGGCACCCGGCAGCGGCCCCACCCGCTGCTCTGCTGCCCGCCGGTTCGCGGCTTCCTGGGCGGCTCCGTCCCCGCCCCGATCCCGGGCGGACGGTGACGCGCAGGTGAGCCCGCCTCAGCCCGCCATGCGGGCAAACGCCGCCACCACTTCGGGCGGCGCCTGCACCAGCTCGATCAACACGCCTTCCCCGCCGATGGGGAAGGCGTCGTTGCTTTTCGGGTGCACGAAGGTGATGTCGTACCCCGCTGCACCGCGACGGATGCCCCCCGGGGCGAAGCGCACGCCGTTGGCGCTGAGCCAGTCCACCGCCTGCGCCAGGTCGTCCACCCACAGGCCGACGTGATTGAGCGGCGTGGTGTGCACCGCCGGCTTCTTCTCCGCATCCAGCGGCTGCATCAGATCCACTTCGACCTTGAACGGCCCGCTGCCGATTGCGCAGATGTCCTCATCGACGTTCTCGCGCTCGGAGACGAAGTTGCCCGTGACTGCCAGCCCGAGCATGTCCACCCACAAGGCCTTGAGCCGCTCCTTGTTCGGGCCGCCGATGGCGATCTGCTGGATACCGAGGATCTTGAAAGGGCGTGGGGTCATGGCTGCTCCGATGCTTGTGATAAAGAATTCATAATTATAAACACAAGCGGGTGGAGCATCGAGATCCAGCCTTGCCCGTCGGGTGCTTGCGCTGGACCGAGTGCCCGGGCAATGCCGGAGAGGCGGCGATCGGCCATCTACGGCGCCAGGCCCGGCATGGCGCCCCAAACGCGGTGGGGTGTCATGCCGGGCGGCGCTCTCGAGAAGTTTGAGTCGCCGATCAGAACGAAGTCACCAGCTTGAACCACGCCTTGTCACCTCGGAAGCGGTTGTCGGCTTCGATTTCGTGCTGCCATTGCGCAATGAACTGGGTGCCTGTCTTGGTCGTGTAACTGACGCTCGGCCCGGCAGCGAAAGCTTCTCCCCTGCGCCCGGTCGACCACGGGCCGAGAGCCGATGAAATCGACTTTCCGTCCAGCTTGTCGTCCGTGGTTTGTTTCACATAATAGCCCGAGACCCCGACGCCCCAGGGGCCGAAGCGCTTGCCGACGAGGAAATCCATGTGGAATTCGTCGCCGGAGTCGTAATCCATCTTCGGCGCACCGGGAGCGGGCCGGAAATCCTTGTTCTCCGCCTTGAAGTTGTACATGAACTTGCCCGTCACTTCCCAGCCCTGCGGCGAAAGCCAAGTGACGGCGAAGACCGGCTCGATGCTCCAGTAATTGGCACCGATGCTCTTGCGCGGTTCGCCCGACTTGTACTTCCCGGTTGGTGCATAGATGTCGAGCACGGCGACCCAGTGCCAGTTGCCGGCATGCCAGGCGATGGCCAGAGGGGAAAACACGATGTCGCCCAGGCCGGTCACGGTCTTGCTGCCGCCGCCGAGACTCAGCTTCTGGTGCACGATGGGCACGATCATGTGCATCGCCCAGTGGCCGCCGAGGATCTGCTTGTCGGTGACCTTGACGTAGCGCAGCGCGTCGAACCAGGCTGTCACCGAAGCGCCAGGGACCTTGTCGCCGCTGCCGTCGCGCAGTTCTCCATCGTAATAACCGGCGTAGTTCAGGAAGTAGTCACCGGGGGGCGGCATTGCGCCGACCAGCCAGTTTTCGCCTCCGTTCGGATACTGGTCGCCGCCTTCCTTTGCGCTGGCGCCTGCGGCAGCAAGTCCTGAAAGTACTGCTGCGACTGCAATCTGCTTGATCCCCATCTGTTTCCTCCTCACTGTGTTGTGCTTCGTTGTTCTGGTTTGGTGGTTTGCCCCGGACGGTTCGGGCTGCATGGCGGGATGAGGGGGCTGCTCCCTGCCATGGCCCGGAGGGATTACGAAGTTTCGCGATTCACGTGGAAGCGCCGGGCCTTCATGTCGAAGCGCGGCAGGACGTTGCGCCCGACGTGATGGACGCGCGGGCGGAAGGCGAGCATGGTGTCCAGCTTTTCGGCGATGGCATGCACGACTTCCGGATCGGCGCCTTCGCACAGCTCGATTTCCACATCCATCTCATCCATCTGGCGCACGCGGCTGACCTTGATGCGGAACTCATCGACTTCGGTGAACTTGCGGATAATGTTCTCGACCCCGGAGGGGTAAACGTTGACTCCGCGCACGGTGATCATGTCGTCGGCACGGCCGAGAATCCCGCCTTCGAAGCGCAGGAAGCCGCGTCCGCAGTCGCACGGGGCGTGATTCACTTCGACCAGGTCGCCGGTGCGGTAGCGCAGCACCGGAAAGCCCCAGCGCCCGAGGTTGGTGATCACCAGCTCACCGCGCTGTCCGGGAGGGACGGCCTTGCCTGTGGCCGGGTCGATGACCTCGGCGATGAACTCGCTTTCGATCAGGTGGGTGCCGCCGGGCTGATGTTCGCACTCGAAGGAATAGGCGCCGATTTCCGATGCCCCGGCGTGGTCGAAGCATTTCGACGACCAGGCGTCCTCGATGCGGCGCTTGGTCGCGGGAATGCTTGCGCCGGGCTCACCGGCATGCACCGTGGCGCGCATCGGGATCGAACTCAGGTCGAAACCGACTTCACGCGCCACCTCGGCGAGCCGGAGCGCATACGTCGGCGTGCAGCACAGCACGCTGGCGCCGGTGTCGCGCATCAGCTCGAGGCGCTGCTGGGAGTCGCGTCCGCCGCCGGGAATCAGGACGGCGCCGAGTTTGCGTGCGCCTTCCAGCGCCGACCAGAAGCCGATGAAAGGTCCGAAGGAAAAGGCCAGGAAGACCCGGTCGGAAGCGGTCACGCCGGCGCCGGCCAGCACATGCGCCCAGCAGCGTCCGAACCAGTCCCATGACTCGGCGGTGTCGAAAACCTTCAGCGGCACGCCGGTGGTGCCGGAAGTCTGGTGCAGGCGGACATAGGCTTCGAGCGGATAGGTCAGGTTCGAACCGAACGGTCCGTTCGTGGCCTGATCTTCCATCAGCTCCGACTTGGTCGTCAGCGGCAGGCGGGCGAGATCGTCGAGCGTCCGGATGTCACCCGGTTCGACGCCGGCGGTTTTCCACTTGTTGGTGTAGAAGCGGTTCCTGCCCCACAGCTCGTTCATCATCGCCTGCAGCTTCTGTAATTGCAGCGCGGCGATCCGTTCGCGCGGGAGGGTCTCAGTGGCTTGATCGAAATACGACATGGCAGTGGTCCCGGTGGGTTGAAAGGAGGTTCAAATCAAAAAGGATTTCAGGGGGGAGGCGAGCTTCATCCAGCAGTGCAGGTATTCCTGTCTCGGGGGGTTCCCGGTTATCTGAAATGAATTTTTCTCGCGCGGTGCCGGTGCCCCCATCTCCAGGGGGCGGTGACTTCCTGGATGACGTCGAAGAACCAGTGTTCGATCGGTATGCCGCTCTGCGGCGGGCGCTGCACCGGCAGCTGGCCCGGGGACACGAGGCAGATCTCGCCGGCGTCGTCGCCGGCGACCGGTTCGCCGCCGGTCGAGTGCGCGCGGTAGGCGAGGATCACCGCACGCACGTCGGCCTGCGAGTACACGCCGATCAGTTCATCGACGACGACCTCGAGCCCGCTTTCCTCGCGTGCCTCGCGTACGACCGCGTCTTCGAGCGATTCGCCGCGCTCGACGTAGCCCCCCGGCGGTGCCCAGTAGCTGGCGAGCGGATCGAGCTTGCGGCGGATCAGCACGAGTTGCCCGGCGTGCTCGATCACCGCCAGCACGACGGGCGCGGGCTTGTGGAAGAAGGTTTCGCCACAGGCCGGACAGGTCTCACGTTCGCGTCCATGGATCGTCGCCAGGACCAGGGCGGTGCCGCATTGCGGGCAGAACTTCGGTGCCATGTGAATCTCCTTGCTGACGTTTGCCGGCGGCCGGTTGTTCAGGCCCGGCAGAAAAGGGAGGTGCTGATGCCGATGGAGAGGTTGACCCGGTCGCCGTCATCGAGGCCGAGGGTTCTTCGCACCGGCACCGGGGCGATGATTTCGAGCTGGCCGCCCGGGTAGTCGGGCACATCCGGGAACAGCACCGCGCCGGAGATCCGCCCCGCGATGTTGACCACGAGGCATTCCGCGGCACAGTAGCCGGGCGCCGGCCGGATGCGGATGCTGTATCCCGAGCGCAGGAGACGGGCGCGATCCACGCCCGCAAGCGCGCCCTGTGTCCTCACGTTGAAGGTGCCGGGCCAGGGGATGAAGCCGAGTTTTTCCCGGCATTCCTCGACCACCCAGTCGAGGGTGGTGAACTGCGCGCCTGCACCGAGTCCCGTGCAGACGACGCCTTCGAGCGACAGGGGAAGGGGGATCTGGGGCATCGGAAGCGTCCTATCGGGATTTCGCCAGTTCGCGTTCTTCGTTGCCCGTCCACCGTCCGAAGAGATCGACATCGAGATCGAACTGGTCGAGCACTTTCGTCACCGACTGGTTGATGATGTCGTCGAGCGTCTTGGGGCGGTGGTAGAACGCGGGCAGGGGTGGGAGGAGGACCGCACCGTTCTCCGTGGCCTGGGTCATCAGGCGCAGGTGGCCCAGGTGCAGCGGCGTCTCGCGCAGCATCAGCACGAGCTTGCGCCGCTCCTTCAACGCGACGTCGGCGGCGCGGATCAGCAGATTCGTGTTGAACGAGTTGGCGACTGCGGACAGGGTCTTGATCGAACAGGGCGCGATGATCATGCCGGCATGGCGGAACGAGCCGCTCGCGATCGACGCCCCGACATCATTGATGTCATGGACGCAGGTCGCGAGCCCCTTCATGTCGCTGACCGAATAGTCCGTTTCGTAGGCGATGGTCCGCTTGGCCGAATCCGACATCACCAGGTCGGTTTCGACACCGATGCGCTGTAGTGTCTCGAGGATCCGGATGCCGTAGATCGCACCGCTGGCACCGGACATTCCGACGACGATTCTCATGGCTTGCTCCCTGTTCAATGCAGCCTGGCGATGATGGCGCGCGCCTTCGCGAGCGCTGCCGGCGGCAGGGTGATGCGGTCCGAACCCGTGCCGCTGGCACGGGTGGCGATGAAGCCGACTTTCGATGCGCTGTCACCGGTCGCCGAAGGATCGATGACATAGGCTTCGCAGCCGTGGATCACGACCGTATCCCGGGCGGGCTGGTAGCGGGTCGCCATGGCCCAGGCGACTTCGCGCGGATCGCGGATGTCGACGTCGTCGTCGACGACGGTGATCATCTTCAGGCGGCGGTCGAGACTGAGTGCGAGCATGACCAGCCGCCTGACATCGGCCGGGGTCGTGCCGTGCACCGCGACGACCACGGAAAAGCCGCTGGTGCCGCCGGCCATCTCCAGATCGACGACGCCGTCGATCAGCCCCTGCAACTGGCCGAGCAGTTCGGCCCCGGCCGCCAGCGACAGCAGCGCATCGACCTCGGGCGACCACGGGCACAGGCCCGGATAGATGAAGTTGTCGCGGTGGGCGATCGCGCTGATCTCGATGACCGGGCTGAGGTTGGAAAAATAGTGCCCGGTGTTCTCCCCGAACGGGCCTTCGAGCTCGCGCACACCCGGCAGAATCCGTCCTTCGATGACGATTTCGGCGCGCGCCGGGATGTCCACATCCACCGTTTCGGCGCGCACCAGCTCGACCGGTTCGCCACGCAGGGCGCCGGCAGCGGCCATCTTGTCGGGTACCCGCGGGCCGACCTTGACCACCGATGACAGCAGGGTCGCAGGTTCGAGACCCAGGGCGATGGCGACATCGAGCGGCTTGCCGGCCGCTTCGGCCTTGGCGAGGAAATGCGGAATCGGTGGATTGGCGAGCAGGATGCCGAGCCGGCGCCCGCCCTTGACCATCATGCGGTGGATGCCCATGCCGCGCCGGCCGGTCTCGGGGTCGGTGCACAACACCACGCCGGTGGTGATGAAGGGGGCCGCATCCTTTTCGTGGTGGGTCAGGACCGGCAGCAGCGACAGCAGATCATCCGGATGGCGGTGGATCACTTCCTTGACCGGGGCCGCGCCCTGCGCCTCGATCGGTGCAATGCCGTGCTCCTTGCGCTCCAGCCAGGTCCGCGACAGCGCGTCGGCGGTCGTGCCGAGCGCGCGTGCCAGGCGGTTGCGGCTGGCGATCAGGTTGCCGGCGATGCGTGCGCCGGGGTAGGCGCGGACGTTCTCGAACAGCACGGCCGGCCCTTCGGCAGGGAGGGTGCGCAGCAAGGCTGCAGCTTCGAAGCGCGGGTCGAACTCATCGCGGATGCGCAGCAAGTCGTCACCGAGGTCGGCGAGGAAGGCACGCAGATCGGAATAGGCCATCGTTCCCCCAATGCTTTAGCGGGTTGAGTGCCGGCCGCGGCGCTGCCGCGGGCGGACAAAAGGCGGCGGTTGCGCTTCCGGTGCCGGGCAGAGGCATTTGCCCGGCGCCGTCCGCCGTCACTACAGGTACTTGGCCGGCATGCGCTGGACGGTCTCGATGATGCGGATCGAGAAGCGCTGGGGGCTCAGCTGGCCGCGCCCGAGGCGGACCTGGAGCTGGTCGGGGAACTTGTCGAGCGCGGGCGACACTTCAGCCCTGACGCGCTGATAGGTGTATTTCTTCAGCCCGGGGTTGAGGGTGCGCACGCTCAGCTCGAGCTGCTTGCCTTCCGGCAGTTCCGCCGGGTCCATGACGAATACTTCCCACTGGTTCATGTTGCGTCTCCTTATTTCACCGGCTTGAAGCCGTAGTCGGTCCAGTTGTTCGTGACCTTTTCCTGGATGTCCTTCGGATAGACGTTCTTGAAGCTGACGAGCGTCGGCACGTCGTTGGTCTTGTCCCAATCGACCGGCCACAGGCAGTCGAACAGCACCTGCGAGCCGATCGAGTACTTGCGGTCGTGCGGGGTGGCGTGCGGGTAGAGGGCGGTGCCGGTGGTGTTCTTGAACACGTGGATGCCGCGCTCCGGATTGCAGCGCGTGCAGAACGCGTGATAGACCTCGTCCCAGTTGAAGATGTCGGTCTGGTCGTCGACCACCATCACCATGTGGAACCACGGCCCGAGCTTGGAGCCGAACGCGAGCTGCGCGATCTGCATCGCGATGCCGGCGTAGGTCGGCTTCACGCCGACGATCATCATGTGGTGGGTCGAGCGCGGGTGCATGTACACGCCGGTCACCGGGATGCCCTGGCTCTTCAGCAGCTTCTCGAGTTCGAGCCCGAGCGAGAACGAGCGCAGCAGCTGGCCCTCGTCCTGCGGCACGCCCATGTTCGAGATCGTCATCGTCGCGTTGTTGCGATAGGTGATCGCATCGACGCGGAAGGTGACGCGGAAGTCGCGCGGGCTGGTGCGGTAGCCGGTGTATTCGCCGAACGGGCCTTCCTCGACCTTGTAGTCGGGCAGGATCACGCCCTCGATGATGATCTCGGCATCGGCCGGGACTTCGAGGTCGTTGGTCTCGCACTTCACCAAGCGCACCGGCTCGCCGGCGAGCATGCCGGTGAGTTCGGGCTCGGGGATCGGGGAGGGCGCGCAGGCGGCCATCGCGGCGAGCGGCGACAGGCCGATCGCGGTCGCGAACGGGCAGCCCTCGCCGCGCGGCAGGTAGTACTCGGTGAGCGCCTTGCCTAGATCCGAGAACGGGAACACGGCGCCCGACATCGTGCGGCCGTCCCACATCATCTGCCGGTACATGCCCCAGTTCACGTCGCCGCGCACCGGGTGCTTGGTGATCACCGCGTGCCAGGTGCCGACGTAGCGGCCGCCGTCGCCGTCATGGACGAGCGGCACCGGCAGCTTGGTCAGATCGACGTCGGCGCCGAGCAGGATGTTCTCCTTGCACGGGGCGTCCCGTTTGTCGACGATCACCGGCGCCACGGGCTCGCTGTTGGTACGTTTGAGGTACTCGGCGCCGATCTGCGGCAAGGTCGATGCCGGGTCCATGCCGAGCGAGATCGCCATGCGGCGGTAGGTCGACAGCGGCGCGCCGAAGTAGCTGAAGCCGGGGTAGTCCTTGATGTTCTCCATGAACGGGGCGGCTTCGGCGAGCTCGCAGGCGCGGCGCACGATGGCGCCGGCCTCGTTGTCCCAGTCCACCTCCTGTCTGATCCGGACCGCATCGCCGGACTTGACGCATGCCTCGATGAATTCACGGTTGTTTTTCGGTGCTGAAATCTTTCCCATGTCGATCTCCTTGTCGATGGATGTCATGCGGATGAATCAATGGATCTTCGAGAGCATCGCGTCCCACTTGCCCTGCGCTTTCAGGATCAGCTCCGCGACTTCGCGCACCGCGCCGTGCCCGCCGCGCGCAGTCGTCACATAAGCGGCCACTTCCTTGACGTCGGCCACGGCGTCACCGACCGCCACGGCCAAGCCGACGCGCTTCATCATCGACAGATCGACGAGGTCGTCGCCGACGTAGCAGACTTCGGCATCGGAGATGTTCATCTCCTCGAGCATCTGCGCGTAGGGCTCGGTCTTCTTCTTGATGCCCTCGTGGAAGCGCTTGATCTTCAGCTCCTCGGCGCGATGGCGCACCGCGCCGGATTTCTTCGAGGTGATGATCGCGACCTCGACGCCGCACAGTTGCAGCACGATCACGCCCATGCCGTCCTTGATGTCGAAGTTGCGCGACTCGATGCCTTCGTCATTGATCACGATGCGCCCGTCGGTCATCACGCCATCGACGTCGAGGATCACCAGCTTGATGTTCTTCGCCTGTTCCATGTCTCCATGTCCTCCAGTGACGGCCGCCCCATCGGCGGCCGTGGTTTGTCATGCGGCCAAGGGCTCAGTCGATGCCGTACTCGTGCCAGCGGGCGCGGATCTTCGCCAGCATCTCTTCGTCCATGCGCGCTTCGACCGGCTTCTGCTTCCACTCGTAGGGGATGCAGGCGTCCATCAGGATCCGCGACGTGGTGAGCTTGTCGCCGTTCGGGTCGAGCGCCGGATCGAGCGGCGTCGAGCGGCCGCGCTTGATCAGCTCGGTGCCGCGCGCCGGGTCGTAGCGGCACGACAGCGCCCAGAACACGCGCTGCAGATCGTCGGCCTGGATGTCCTCATCGACCGTGATCACACCCTTCATGCCGTACGAGCCGGTGTTGCTGGCGATCACCGCGTCGGCCACCTGGCGCGAGTGCCCCGGGTAGGCCTGCTTGACCGACACCACCGACCAGAAGCGCCCGGTCGATTCCGGCATCACGCACACCGACTGGATGCCGGGAATGCGCATCTGCTCGAGCTCGGTCCACAAGGTCGCGGTCCGGGTGAAGGCGAGCAGCATATGGACGTCGGTCACCGGGCGGCCCTGGCCGGTGGCCCACAGGATCGGGCTGTTGCGGTGCAGGATCTGCTGCACTTCGAGCACCGGTTTCGGGATCGGCTTGTGCAGTTCGTCGGTGTAGTAGCCGGTGTATTCGGCGAACGGGCCTTCGGGGAGGAAGTTGTTCGGATCGATCTCGCCTTCGAGCACGATCTCGGCCCCGGCCGGCACCGGTAGCCCGGTCAGCGGCGCCATCAGGAACTCGGCCTGCTGGCCGCGCACCGTGCCGGTGATGTCGAAGTCGCTGGCGCCCTTGTGCATCAGCGTGCCGGACATGAAGATCAGCGGATCGCAGCCGATGATCGCCGCCGCGGGCATCTTCTTGCCCATCTTGGCGTACTTCTTCATGATCCGTTCGCCGCGCTTTCCGGGCAGGATCTGCACCCCGCAGCGCTTGTCGTCGAGCATCTGCATGCGGTAGGTGCCGAGGTTGACCTCGCCCGTCTCCGGGTCACGCAGCACCACCGACACCATCGTGCCGATGTAACGGCCGCCGTCGAGGGGGAAGAATTTCGGTACCGGGAACATGTTCAGATCGACCTTGTCGCCGCTGAGCACGTTTTCCAGCACCGGGCCGTCCTTCACTTCCTTCGCCTTGATCAGCCCTTCGGAGGTGATCGTTTTCTTCATCCATTGCTGGGCGGATTCGCACAGCGACAGGTTGTGCGGCAGGCCGAGCATGACGGCGAGGCGTTTGGTGGTCGCGAAGGCCCCGGTGAACACCGGCGTGTCGTAGCCCTTGATGCTTTCGAACAGCAGCGCCGGGCCTTTTTTCTCTTCGGTCAGCTTGGAAACATGGGAAATCTCCAGATTCCAATCGACTTCGGTGGTGATTCTTTTCAGTTCGTGGGCTTCGGCACACTGGTTGATGAAGTAGCGCAGGTCCATGGGTGTCGCTCCTTGGCAGAAATGGGTGAGACCGGGGTGAGGCGGGATGGGTGGGGCTGGGCTCAATGCGCCGCGGCTTGAACGGCCTCGATGACTTCGTAGCCGGCGTGGGCGAGCGCCTCGATGACTGCCGCGACGTTCGCGGCGTGGAAGCGGATGATCACTTTCCGCTCCCGCCCGGCCGAGGCGGCCTCCCTGTCATGGGCCGAGATCGGGTAGATCGCGTGCACCTCGGCGCCGGCGGCTTCGACGGTGTCGATGATGCGGCCCATTGTTCCGGGCTTGAGATCGATCGGGGCCAGGGTGACGCCGCTGCGCTTTTCCCAGGCACCGAGGAAATGCGCCGCCAGCGAGAACATCTCGATTGCCGAAATGATTCCGACGACATTGCCCTTGTCCATCACCGGCAATTGGCCGACGCCGTGTTCCTGGCCGACCTGCAGGCAGTGCTCCATCGTGTCGTCGGCATCGATGGTGGCCGGGTTGCGGACCATGATGTCCTTGACCTTGACCCGGTTCGAGAAGTAGTTGAGCTCGTCGGTGTCCTGGGTCCGCAGCGCGGCATGCGCGGCCCGCAGGCAGCCGGCGCGGGTGATGAGCCCGCGCAGGCGGCCGTCCTCGACGACCGGTAATGCGTGGATATTGGCTTCGGAAAAAATCCGCTTCGCTTCGGACAGCAAGGCGTCCCCGGTGAGCACGATCGGATTGGTCTGCATCCAGTTGCGTACGATCATTTTTTCGTCCTCCTAGCCGAGCCGCTTGCCCGTGATCAGGCTCGATACGATGTAATCCATCGCCGACGTGCTGCCGGTCGTCGCGCTGGCTTTCTGGCGGTTGCTCCAGATCGTTTCGGGCCGGGCCTGGAGGATGAAAATGTTTCCGCCCGCGGGCAGGTTCTTGTCGATCGCCCATTCGATGTCCATCGGGCGGCCGTAATGCTTTTCGATCTTCTTCGCGGCCCAGGCGAGTTCGCTGATTTCGTCGTCGGTAATCGACTGGATGTTCTGGCGCTCGGCAGGGACCGGAAGCGCGATCGATTTCTGGGTCTTCAGATCGACGGTGTGGCACAGCTCCTTCGTCGAAATCGTGCGCTCGATGATGTCGAGGGTGACCTTGTTGACGACGAAGTTGTCCGGCGTGACTTCGCCCGACACCACGGATTCACCGAAGCCGAAATTCGAATCGATGACGATCACCGAACGGTCGCCGGTGCCGGGATGGATCGTGAACATCACCCCCGCGGTATAAGCGTTCGCCATCATCTGGACGCCGACGCTGATCGCGACCTGCTCGTGGGGGAAGCCCATCTTCATCCGGTAGGCGATCGCCCGGCCGGTGTAGAGGCTGGAGATGCAGCGCCGGACATGGTGGATGAGATCATCGACGCCGCGGATCCACAGGTAGGTATCCTGCTGGCCGGCAAAGCTCGCACCGGGCAGGTCCTCGGCGGTCGCGCTCGAACGCACCGCCACCGGCGCCGCGGGCAGATAGCAGCGGACCGACAGCTTGCGGTAGGCCTCGGCGATCAGGTCTTCGAGCTCGATCGGCATCGGGCGCGATTCGATCATTTCGCGGATCGCCCTCGATGCTTCCTCGAGCTTGTCCATGTCCTGGTGGTCGAGGCCTTCGAGGAGCGCGCCGATGTCCGCCTGGATGCCGGCTTCACGCATGAACTGGGCATAGCCGCTGGTGGTCAGGGCAAAGCCCGGCGGCACCCGCACGCCGGCGTTGATCAGTTCGCCCAGGGACGCGCACTTGCCGCCCACCAGCGGGACCGAGTCCTTGCCGCAGGCCTCGAACGGGCAGACCTTCGGTGCGGTGGTGTCGGTGCCGGCGGGGGACAGGGCTATGGTGGAAACGATGCTTCCCATGTCAGTCACTCCCTCAGTCGGTGATGATCGTGATCAGCCCGCTCGAACCATCGACCCGCAGCGTCATACCGGTGCGGATCACGCGCGTCGATAGCCCGGTGCCCACCACCGCCGGCATGCCGTATTCGCGGCATACGATCGCGGCATGGCTCATGACGCCGCCGACATCGGTGACGCAGGCCTTGATCTTGGCGAAGGCCGGCGCCCACGAAGGCGAGGTGGTCGGGGCGACGAGAATTTCGCCCTCCTTCAGGTCGCGGATGTCCTCGGCGCTGCGGCACACGCGTGCCTTGCCTTCGACGCTGCCCGGGCTGGCGGCGAAGCCTTTCAGCTCGGTGATGCTGTCGGGATCGTCGATTTCCTGGACGGCGGCCCAGGCCGAGAGCGAGCTGTTGGTGACCCCCCACAGCACGATGGTGAAGGGCTCCTGGATCACTTCCGGCGCGATGCCGATGGCCGGCGGCGGGCTCCACTCGCGGAACTTCTGCATCACCCCCTTGCGCCATTCGATTTCGGCCGGCCAGGTGGCGGTGCCGCGAGGGGTGACGCCGGTTGCCCAGGCGGTGACCAGATCCCACAGCGCCTGCTTGATTTCATCGCGGCGCAGATACCAGATGTCTTCAATGTCGTCGATCATGCAGTGTTCTTTCATGATCGAAGCGACTTCGCGCATCTTGTTCCAGAACACCGAGTGGAACCAGTGCTCGACGTAGAACAGATGGTTCTCGACGTAGGGGAACACCGTCCGGGCGCAGCCGAGCAGTTCGTCGAACTGCTTGCGGTCCTCGTCGCTGTCGATCAGATCGCGGTACTCGGCGGTGATCCGGTCGCGCTCGGCACGGACCGCTTCCATCGGCCGGTCGATGGCGACACCGGCGTGGATCTTGCCGATATAGGTCTGGATGCCGTCGAGCGGAATGTTGAGGTTGTCGTTCCAGCTGCGGTCGGTGTGGAACCAGCCCGTGCCGGTCGAAATGTTGAACCACGGGTAGCGGGATTTCTCGAATGCTTCGAGCCATTCGGCGCCGTGGCGGTGTGCCGGGAGCGCCGCCTTGACGTCGCTCCACTCCCGATGACCGGTGACGATCGCATCGACTTCGAGGGAAACGGCCTTCTTGGCCAGTTCCTTCAACTCGTCGTCCGGGCGGTACATGATGACGTCGATCCCCGACACCATCTGGGTGACGCGCTGGAGCGGAATGCTCGGAAACAGCTTCTGCGCGAAATCCATGAAGAAGACGTAGGCCGCATAGCCGAGGTTGAGAAACTCGAAGTGGTATTGCCAGCACTTGATGCCGAGGTTGATCAGGTCGTCGTAATTCTTGAGCAGGTGGTAGGCCTTCGATTCACCGACCCCTTCGGTCACCACCGCCATGTCCTCGACGTCGGGCAGGCGGGGAATCTCGAGCGCTTCGAGTTCGGCGATCGTCGTCTCCATCTTCACTTTCCATTTCGCTTCGAGCTCGTCCCAGTTCTTGTAATAGAAACCGGCGCGCTCCATGAAATTGGGTACGCGCTTGCCGATTTCGTCGGGGTCCTTGATCGGAACCGGTGAGATATAGACGTAACCGTTGATGATCCGGTGATCGACACCGCGCACTGGCGGCACCTGGAAAATGCGGTTGTTGAATTGCGACAGCGCGAGATACCAGGCCTCGTCCCAGATCGTGTCGAACGGATAAAGCGGCTCCGGGTAATGCAATCCGTCGTAAAACCAGAAGGTTTCCTTTTCGTACTGGTTGCGCTGCGGATTGTCGGTGACGAACTGGTAGTGGTACGGGTACATCCGCTCCCAGCCTTCGGTTCCCGGAATCGTCTTGGCCTTGATGTCGTGCGGAACAGGAAACTTCATCTGATGCCCCTCCTTTGCTATTTCCGTTGTCGATCGTTGCGACCGGATTTGTTGGACGACGCCTGCCAGGCATCCAATGCAAAGGGTGTGCCACGATTAATTGCGGCGGAGCAGCAATTCAGCCCTCCGGGGCATGCGCGGGGAGCGCTGTATGCCCCTTACGTAGGCCTTTCGAGCATTTCATGCAGTTGCAAAAAAATAAATTTCTGGCGGGGCGTTTCTGCCGGGTAGTTGGAAAAAGCGGCCATCAGACGCGATTCATCAAATGATCAGATTTCCTTCCGGCTGGCTGCCGGATTGATCATTTGATGAACGTAGGGGCTTTCCCCTGTGTCCGGTGCTGCGCAGTCGCGCGCCGGGCCGTTTGATGCACGTCAATACGACCCGTGATGGCTGCGCGTAAAAGGACCAGTTCAGGAGGAGGGGTGATGGCCAAACTTCACGATATGAGCCGCATAGACGGCGGTGATCTCCGGTCGCGCATCCATTTCTGCGCCGATACCGGGCAGATCTGGCTTCATGAGCATCGAATGCTGCTCGTGCATGCCGAGGCGCAGGCGGCCTTGCGCAAGGAGCTGATCGATACGCTCGGCATGGCGCGCGCGCGCGGGCTGCTGCTGCGTATGGGGTTCGCATCCGGTGCCCGCGACGCGGAGCTCGTGCAGACACGGATCAGGACCGGCGACGACCTTGCGGCATTCATGACCGGCCCGCAGCTGCACGCGCTCGAGGGCATTGTCGGCGTCATCCCGCTCCAGCTGGAATTCGACCGCGCCGCCGGCACCTTCAATGCCGAGTTCCGCTGGATCAATTCGTGGGAGGGGCAGTCGCACAAGCGCCACTTCGGAACCTGCTCGGAACCGGTGTGCTGGACCCAGATCGGCTATGCCTGCGGCTACTCCACGGCCTTCATGGGGCGACCGATCCTGTACAAGGAAGCCGAGTGCGCGGGCATGGGTGCCGAGCATTGCCACATCGTCGGCAAGCCGGCCGAGGAATGGCCGGATGCCGAGGAATACAGACGCCTGTTCGCCCCCGAATCGATCGCCGAGCAACTGATCGACCTGCAGGCCCAGGTGGAACAGCTGCGCTCCACGATCGATGAACGCGCCAGGCTGCCTGGCGACATGATCGGCGACTCGCCCGGGTTCCGGTTCGCGCTCAGCTTGCTGCAGCAGGCCGCGGGCAGCAGCATCGCCATTTTGCTGCTCGGCGAAACGGGGGTCGGCAAGGAGCTGTTCACGCGCGCGCTGCACGAAATGAGCGCCCGCCGCGATCGCCCGCTGGTTGCGATCAACTGCGCTGCGATTCCGCACGACCTCGTGGAGGCCGAGCTTTTCGGCGTGGAAAAAGGGGCATACACCGGCGCGCTGGCAGCCCGCCCGGGCAGGTTCGAGCGCGCCAACGGCGGCACCCTGTTCCTGGACGAAATCGGCGATCTGCCGCTGACGGCGCAGAGCAAGCTGCTGCGGGTGCTCCAGGAAGGCGAGGTTGAGCGTTTGGGCGATGACAAGACCCGCCGTATCGACGTCCGCCTCGTCGCCGCGACCAATGCCAGCCTCGCCCAGTTGGTGAAGGAAGGGCGTTTCAGGGCCGACCTGTACTACCGTCTCAATGCTTTCCAGATCGACATTCCGCCGCTGCGCCAGCGCAGGGAGGACATCTCCCCCCTGGCCAAGCATTTCCTCAGGAAATATGCGGCGATCAACGGCAAGAAGCTGCTCGGATTTTCCGACAAGGCGAAGAAGGCGCTGATCGGCCATGCCTGGCCGGGCAACATCCGCGAACTGCAGAACACGGTGGAACGCGGGGTGATCCTTGCGCCGAACGGCGGCCGGGTCGAAGTGGACCACCTTTTCCTGTCCGGTGCGCACATCGAGGATGAAGACGGGTTCGGCCTCGGGCCGAACGGAAAGATCGACACCGAACAGGACTGCCTGGCGCGCAGCCTGTGCAGCGCGGTGTGCGATGGTGCCCTGACGCTCGAGCAGATCGAGATCACCCTGCTCGAAACCGCGCTCGACAAGGCGCGCGGCAACCTGTCTTCGGCGGCGCGCATGCTCGGCCTGACCCGGCCGCAATTCGCCTACCGCCTCAAGCGTCTGCGCGGTGAAGAAAGTGGTGCCGGTCCCGGAGCTGACGTGACCGACACCCTGTCCGGGAGGGCGCACGCATGAACGGGCGCCAGGCCGATGTCCTCGACTGGCTGCGTGCGCACCATACGATGACACTGGCGACGCAGGGCGAACAGGGGGTGTGGGCGGCGGCGGTGTTTTACGCCAGCGACGGTTTCGACCTGTACTTCCTGTCCAAGCCAGGCGCCCGCCACAGCGGCAACATCGCGCGCGATGGGCGTGCCGCGGTGACCATCCAGGAGGACTGCTCCGACTGGCGCGAGGTCAAGGGCATCCAGGCCGAGGGCCATGTCGTGGAGCTGTCGGGCGAAGCGGCAGGGCAGGCGCGCGCGCTCTATGGGGCGAAATACCCCGTCGTCGGCACGCTCGCCGGTGCGCCGGCGGCGATCCTGCAGGCTCTGGCGAAGGTGCACTGGTACCGTTTCGTCCCCGAGCGGCTGTATTTCATCGACAACTCGCGCGGCTTCGGCCACCGGGACGAGATCGACTGCCGCGACGGCAGGCCATGATCCGCGCCGCGCCGGGTGCCGCCCCCGGATGCCGGCGCGCCGCATCCGGTGCGCCGTGCGCGTCCGCGGCCGCCGCCACAGCGGTGGCGAAGGCGGGGCTGAATCTCTAGGATTACGGGGAGGCACGGCTTTCTGCCCGGAGGCGACCCCGATGAACGATCCGAGCGCCACAAGCAGATCTGCGGCGTACACGCCCAGGAACAAGGTCCGCTTCATCACCGCGACCGCGCTGTTCGACGGCCATGATGCCGCGATCAACATCGTGCGCCGGCTGCTGCAGGCGAGCGGGGTGGAGGTCATCCACCTCGGCCACAACCGCTCGGTCGAGGAGGTCGTGAGCGCGGCGCTGCAGGAGGACGTGCACGGCATCGCGGTGAGCAGCTACCAGGGCGGGCACGTCGAGTTCTTCAAGTACCTGATCGACCTGCTCAGGACCCGTGGCGGCGGCCACATCCAGGTGTTCGGCGGCGGCGGCGGGGTGATCGTGCCGGACGAAATCCGCGAACTGCACGCCTACGGCGTGGCGCGGGTGTTTTCGCCGGAGGACGGTGCGCGGATGGGGTTGCAGGGCATGATCGACCGCGTGGTCGAGCGCGCCGACTTCGACCTTGCCGCCGATGCGCCGCAGACTGCCGAAGCGATGCTGGAGGCCTTGGGCGCGGGTGAGCGCGCGGCGCGCCTGCGCCACCTCGCGCGCATCGTCACCGTGCTCGAAAACGGCGTTTGCGGTGCCGAGGCGAAGCAGGCGCTGCGCGCTGCCGCCGCGGCCGTCCATACTCCCGTGCTCGGCATCACCGGCACCGGCGGCGCGGGAAAATCCTCCCTCACCGACGAGCTGGTGCGCCGCTTCCGCCTCGACTTCGACGACCGGCTGAAGATTGCCATCGTCTCCATCGACCCGTCGCGCAAGCGCACCGGCGGCGCGCTGCTGGGCGACCGCATCCGCATGAACGCGATCGCCCACGAGCGCATCTTCATGCGCTCGCTCGCCACCCGCGCCACCGCCTCGGAACTCTCGGCCGCGCTGCCCGAGGTGATCGCGGCGTGCAAGCTCGCCGGTTTCGAGCTGGTCATCGTCGAGACCTCCGGCATCGGCCAGGGCAATGCCGCGATCGTCCCCTTCGTCGATCTGTCCCTCTACGTGATGACGCCCGAGTTCGGCGCGGCGAGCCAGCTGGAGAAGATCGACATGCTTGATTTCGCCGATTTCGTCGCGATCAACAAGTTCGACCGCCAGGGTGGGGCGGATGCGCTGCTCGACGTGTGCAAGCAGGTCCAGCGCAACCGCGCGCTGTTCGACCTGCCGGCCGCGGCGATGCCGGTGTTCGGCACCGTGGCGGCGCGCTTCAACGATGACGGCGTCACCGCGCTGTACCAGGCCTTGCTGCCGGCGCTGGCGGACAGGGGCTTCGACGCGGTTCCGGACGGTGCGGCGGCCCGCCTGCCGGCGGTGACGGTGAAGGCGTCTTCCGCCGGGCGTGCGGCGGTGCCGCCCGCGCGCGTGCGCTACCTCGCCGAGATCGCCGATACCGTGCGCGCGTATCGCGCCGAAGCCGGGCAGCAGGTACGCATCGCCCGCGAGCGCCAGGCGCTGAAGCTCGCCCGGGCGCTGTTCGCGCAGGGCGAGCCCTCGTTGCCGCTGGCGGCGTTCGATGCGCTGATCGCCGCCAAGGACGCCGAGCTCGCCCCCGCCGCGAAGGCCCTGCTCGAACAGTGGCCGGCGACCCGCGCCCGCCTTGCCGGCGCCGCCCCGCCCGATCCCGCATCCGACGCCCCTCACGCGCGCTCCGGCGCGGACGAAGCCCGCCCCCGCCGGTTCCACGAAACCTTGTCGGGCAGCCGGATTCCCCGCGTCGCGCTGCCGGATTTCGACGACGAAGGCGAGCTGCTGCGCTTCCTGCTGCAGGAAAACCTTCCCGGCGCCTTCCCGTTTACCGCCGGCGTGTTTCCCCTCAAGCGCGAAGGCGAAGACCCGACCCGCATGTTCGCCGGCGAAGGCGACGCCTTTCGCACCAACCGCCGCTTCAGGCAGCTGTGCGCGGGGATGGCGGCGCACCGGCTATCCACCGCGTTTGATTCGGTGACCCTGTACGGCTGCGATCCCGCGCTGCGCCCCGACATCTACGGCAAGATCGGCAACGCCGGCGTCAGCATCGCCACCCTCGACGACATGAAGGCGCTGTACGACGGCTTCGACCTGTGCGCGCCGACGACTTCCGTGTCGATGACGATCAACGGCCCCGCGCCGGCCATCCTCGCGTTCTTCTTCAACACCGCGATCGATCAGCAGGTGGCCCGCTTCGAGGCCGACCAGTGCCGCCCTCCGAGCGCGGACGAGTACCGCGAGATCGCGGCGCGGACCCTGGCGAGCGTGCGCGGCACGGTCCAGGCCGACATCCTGAAGGAAGACCAGGGCCAGAACACCTGCATCTTCTCGACCGAGTTCGCGCTGAAGATGATGGGCGACATCCAGGACTACTTCATCCACCACCAGGTGAAGAACTTCTACTCGGTGTCGATTTCGGGCTACCACATCGCCGAAGCGGGGGCGAACCCGATCACTCAGCTTGCGTTCACGCTGGCCAACGGCTTCACCTACGTCGAGTCCTACCTTGCGCGCGGCATGCACATCGACGACTTTGCCCCCAACCTGTCGTTCTTCTTTTCCAACGGCATGGACCCGGAATACGCCGTGATCGGGCGCGTCGCCCGCCGCATCTGGGCGGTGGCGATGCGGGACAAATACGGCGCGAACGAGCGCAGCCAGAAGCTGAAGTACCACGTGCAGACTTCCGGGCGCTCGCTTCACGCGCAGGAAATGGACTTCAACGACATCCGCACCACCTTGCAGGCGCTGATCGCGATCTACGACAACTGCAACTCGCTGCACACCAACGCCTTCGACGAGGCGGTCACCACCCCCACCGAAGCCTCGGTGCGGCGCGCGCTCGCGATCCAGCTCATCCTCAACCGCGAATGGGGGCTGGCGAAAAACGAGAATCCCAACCAGGGCAGCTTCATCATCGACCAGCTCACCGTCCTCGTGGAAGAGGCGGTGCTGCGCGAGTTCGACGCGCTCGCCGCCCGCGGCGGCGTGCTCGGGGCGATGGAGACCGGCTACCAGCGTGGCAGGATCCAGGAAGAGTCGCTGCGCTACGAGCGCGGCAAGCACGACGGTTCGCTGCCGATCGTCGGCGTCAACACCTTCCTCGGCCCGCAGGGGGCGGCGCTCGCTCCTGCGCCCGCGCTGGCGCGCTCGACCGAGGCCGAAAAGCAGTCCCAGCTCGCCCGCCTCGCCGATTTCCACGCCCGCCATCAGGCCGCAGCGCCGCTCTGGCTCGCCCGCCTGCGGCACGCCGTGCTCGAAGAGCGCAACGTGTTCGAGGTGCTGATGGGCGCCGTGCGCCATTGCTCGCTGGGCCAGATCAGCGCGGCGCTGTACGAGGTCGGCGGCCAGTACCGGCGCAACATGTAGCCGGTCGGCCAAGGGCAGGGGGCCGCCCGGGGGCGGTTAGAATGCCGTCCTGTCAAGATTCTGCGGCAAAGGCGGGCGCGACCATGAACCTCACCACTCCGGCACTGCTCTTTCCGGCGATCTCGCTGCTGCTGCTCGCCTACACCAACCGCTTCCTCACCCTCGCCCAGGTCATTCGCCAGCTCAACGCCTCCACCGATCGCGCCGCGGCCCTGGTGCAGCGCCAGCTCCCCGGACTCAAGCGGCGCATCGCCCTGACCCAGTACATGCAGGGCTTCGGCGTGTTCAGCTTCCTGCTGTGCGCGCTGTCGATGTTCGCGCTGTTCGTCGATGCCGAGCTGCCCGGCAAATGGCTGTTCGGCGCCAGCATCCTGAGCCTGACGCTGTCGCTGGTGTTGTCGCTGATCGAAGTGCTGATCTCCACCGAAGCGCTGTCGCTGGTGGTGAAGGACCTGGAGGACGCGGCGCGGCCGGGCCGGGGCGCTTGAGAGGGCGCCCGGGGCGGGCAGGCGGTCGCCGTGGTCCTTCGGGCCTGCTTCTGAAGCTCAGCGGCTGGTCAGTTTCAGCTCGATGCGGCGGTTGCGGGCGAGGGCCTCGTCGCTGCTGCGCACATCCAGCGGGTGGAATTCGCCGTAGCCGGTGGCGGCCAGGCGCTGCGGTGCGATCCCCTGGGTGCGCAGGAACTTGACGATCGCCAGCGCGCGCGCGGTGGACAGCTCCCAGTTCGATGGAAAGCGCGCGGTGGCGATCGGCCGGCGGTCGGTGTGGCCATCGACCTGCAGCACCCACGGCAGATCGGCGGGAATCTCGGCGGCGAGCGTCTTCAGGGTTTCCGCCAGGCGGGTGAGCTGGACCAGGCCTTCGGCGCTGACCTCGTCGGAGGCGGTGGGAAACAGCACCTCGCTGGAAAACACGAAGCGGTCGCCGACGATCTGGATGTCCTTGCGCTTGCCCAGCACCGCCTGCAGGCGGCCGAAAAACTCCGAGCGGTAGCGCGCCAGCTCCTGCACCCGCGCGGCGAGTGCCAGGTTCAGCTCGCGCCCGAGTTCCTCGATGCGCAGGTCCTTGTCGCGGGCGGCGGCCTCGGCCGCGGCGAGCGCATTGTTCAGCTGCTCGAGCTGGGTGCGCACCGCGGCGAGCTGGCGGTTGAGCAGCTCGACCTGGGCGATCGCCTGCGCCGACAGTTCGGTCTGTTCCTTCAACCCGCGCTCGGAAGTGTCGAGCGCGCTCGCCAGGCGCGCGGCCTCGGCTTCGAGCTCGGCCTTCAGCCGCTGCAGCGCGGCGATGTCGGCGCCGAGACGGGCGGCTTCGGTGCGCTGCGCGTCGAGGGCCGCCTGCGCGCCCTGCAGGTCGAGCGCCAAAGCGTCGCGCTCGTGGGTGGCGCTGGCGAGCGAGGCGCTGAGCTCGCCGATGCGGGCGTCGGCGCGCTCGCGGGCGGATTGTTCCAGGCTCAGGGCCTGCGCCAGCGCGGCCAGTTCGGCGTTGAGGCGGGTGAGGGCGCGGTCGCGCCCGCTGACCGCGTCGGCGAGGACGAACTGGCCGATGACGAAGATCAGGATCACGAACACCATCACCATCAGCAGCGAGGCGAGGGCGTCGACGAAGCCGGGCCAGAAATCCAGCGGCCGGCGGCGGCGCGACAGCGAGGCCATGGCTTTCAGTCCGCCTTGTGGCCGCCGAGGGCGGCGGCGATGGTGCGCGACATCAGGCGCAGCTCGTTGCGCAGCTCTTCCGAGAACTGCGCGGTGGACTGCGCGCCCTGGGCGGGCGCGTGGGCGAGCTGGCGGATCAGGCCGTGGAGGTCGTCTTGCGCGCTGGACAGCGCCGACAGGTCGCGCGATTCGCGCGCGATGAGGTCGGCGAGGCGGGTGAGCTGGCCGTTCAGCTCGCCGAGCTGGTCGGCGGTGGCGCGGCGCTCGCGCTCGGACTCCGCGGCCGTGCGCTGCATGCGGTCTAGGCTCTCGGCGGTCTGTTCGAGCAGCGCCTGGACGTAGGCCGGGACGCTGCCTTCGCCCTCGATGCCCATCCCCGAAGGCAGGCGGGTGATGTGCGACAGCCACTCTTCCAGCTCGTTGTAGAAGCGGTTCTGGGCGTGGCCGGACTGGAGGTCGAGAAAGCCCACGATCAGCGAACCGGCGAGCCCGAACAGCGAGGTGGAAAAACTCGTCGCCATCCCGCCCAGCGGTTCGTCGAGCTTGGTCTTGAGCGCCTCGAACATCGCCACCGGGTCGCTGCCCACGCTCATCCCGCCGATGATGTCGCCGATCGAGCGGATCGTCGTCAGCAGGCCCCAGAAAGTGCCGAGCAGGCCGAGGAAGATCAGCAGCCCGATCAGGTAGCGCGACAGGTCGCGCTGTTCTTCGAGGCGGATCTGCACGCTGTCGAGGATCGAGCGCATCGACGCCGGCGACAGGTGGAACTTGCCGCGCTCGCGGCTCGACAGTAGACGCGCCATCGGCGCCAGCAGCACCGGCCGGGACAGGCCCGCCTGCGCACCATCGCTGTACTGGAAATCTTCGATCCACAGCACTTCGTGCTGCAGCCGCCAGACCTGGCGCAGGTTCACCGCGATCCCGACCGCGAGCACGAACAGGATCAGGCCGTTGAACGCGATGTTGGCGGCGAAGGCGTGCTTGAGCTGGGGCACCAGCACGGCGGCCACCAGGGCGACCAGGGCGAGAAAAAGGCCCATCCAGGTGGTGACGTGGACGGGCTTGGTAAACGTCTTCAACGTCTGCTGTTCCAGGGTCATGTGTTCACCGTCGATCGTTCGCGGAGGTGGGCCGTCGTCGCTGCAGCCCGAGGGCCATGGTACCCGCAGCAGGGGCGGATGTGGCCACCGCCGCTGTTGCATTCATGGCGCAGGAAGCACCCCGGCGCAGGGAATGGCTTTTCTCCGCCGGGGCCATGCCCCTACAATGAAGATGGTCTGGGCAGGCTCCGGGAGCGGTTCCGGCCTGGGCGGCGCGGGCCGGCCCGCCAGCTACAGGAGGTTCTCGAAGCGATGGAACAGCGTGTTGCGACCCCCGGCGTAACCCCCTGCGCGCGCCCCGACACGGCGCCTGTCGCCGAGCCGGCCGTGGATGCCGGCGTCGCCAGCTACACCAGCCCCGAGATCCGCCGCGTCCTCGCCAACATGCGCGTGTTGGTCGCCATCTTCGCCATCGCCGAAGTCCTGTCCCTGCCGTCCTCCTTATCCGCCGTCGGCCGCAGCGGGGCGATGACCTATGCCGCGCTCGGCTACGCCGCCTACGCCGGTTGGCTGTGCTGGATCGAGTTCCGCGGCGACCGCCTGTTGTGGCCGCGGCTCATCGCCTGGGTCGATGTCGCCTGGATCCTGACGTTCGCCTGGCTGGCGGCGATGCACAGCAGCCTGCTGATGCTGCTCTTCTTCCCGGTGCTGTTCGCCGCGGTGAGCTTCGGCTTCCTGTCCGGCTTGCTGGTGTCGCTGATCGCCGCCGCACTCACCGCGGCCCAGGTGATGGTCCGGGTGCAGGACGGCGTGGCCACCCTCCCCGAAGCGATGCAGCCGCCCTTGCTGATCCTCGTGTTCGGCCCGGTGGTCGCCGCGCTCGCCTGCGTCGGCATGCGCATCAACGAGCAGATGACGATCGCCGAACGCCTGCTCGCGCGGCTCGACCCGCGCCTGGGGGTGGCGCGCATGGCGGATACCCTGCTGCGCACGCTCGCGCCGCGCTTCGCCGCCGACCGCGGCTGGCTGCTGATCTGGCTGCCGGGCAGCGAAGCGCGCCTGTTCCGGGTCGGTGCCGACGGCAGCTACGCTGAGCTGCACGGAGAACTGCGTGCCACCCTGATCGATGCGCTCGGCCGTTTGCCCGCCACGGTCGCCGCCGCCCACCAGCGCACGGCGCGGCCGCGGCGGTGGTGTTTCGCCGGCCATGTCGGGCTGGAACTCGTCAGCCGCCGGCCGAGCGGCGCCGCGCGCGTCCCGATGCAGCAGCTGGCCGAACTGCTCGAAGCCCGCTCGCTGCTTGCGCTGCCGATCTGCCGGCGCTCCCCGCATCCGAACTGGCTGGTGCTCGACTCGCGCCACCGGCGCTACCGCAGCCGCGACCTCGAGCTGCTGTCGGCGGTGATGGAGCCGCTGGGCCCCCTGATCGAAAACGCCGGCCTGCTCGAATGCCTCGCCGACGAGGCGATGGCTACCGAACGCGCCCGCATCGGCCGCGACCTGCACGACACCGCGATCCAGCCTTACCTGGGTCTCAAGTACGGCATCGAAGCGCTCGCCCGCAAGGCCGCGCCCGACAACCCGCTGCGGGCCGACATCCTGACGCTGCAGGAGGTCACCGTCGGCGAACTGCACAACCTGCGCGAGCTGGTCAGCGGCATGCGCAGCGGCACGAGCGCTGCCGACAACGCCCTGGCGCCGGCGCTGCAGCGCCAGGCCAGTCGTTTCACCGAATTGTTCGGCCTCGATGTCGTGGTACGCTGCGACGCCGGACTGTCGATCGGCCGCCGCCTCGCTGCGGCGATCTTCCCCATCGTCGGCGAGGCGCTCACCAACATCCGCCGCCACACCGCCGCCACCGCCGCGCAGATCATCGTCCACGACCACCCCCAGACGTGCGAGCTGCAGATCCGCAACGCGCACGACCCCGCCACCGCACCGGCCGCCTTCATGCCGCGCTCGATCGCGGAGCGGGTGCACGCCCTCCACGGCAGCGTCCGCGTCGAACTGCAGCAGGCGGGGTTCACCGACCTCATCATCTCCATCCCGAAGGGGCCCGCGGCCCGAGCGAGTGCACCATGACGACATGTACCACGAACACGATCGGCGTCTTCCTGGTCGATGACCACCGCGCCACGCTGTGGGGCCTGGAGCGCCTCATCGACAGCGCCTCCGACCGCATGCGCCTGCTCGGCAGCGCCACCAGCATCGACGAGCTGCTCGCCACGCCGGCCGCCTTCGACGCCGACGTGCTTGTGCTCGACCTCGACCTCGGCGGCGTCGATGCCACCGCCGCGCTGCCCGAACTCGGCCGCCGCCTGCGCGCCCGCATCCTGGTGCTCACCGGTTACCGCGACCACGACGCCCAGTGCCGCGCCGTTGCCGCCGGCGCGCGCGGCGTGGTGCGCAAGGAAGAATCGGTGGAACAGCTGCTGCGCGCGATCGAGCAGGTCCACGCCGGCGACGTCTGGGTCAACCGCGGCATGATCGACGACATCATGGGCCTGCTCAAGGGCCAGCGCGCCGAGCACGACGAGCAGGACGCCCGCATCGCCGGCCTGACCCAGAAGGAAACCGAAGTCGTCGCCGCCGTGCTCCGCCACCGCGGCGCCAAGAGCCTGGTCATCGCCGAAAGCCTCGGTATCAGCGAGCACACCCTGCGCAACCACCTCACCACCATCTACCACAAGCTCGGCGTCCATGGCCGGCTCGAACTCTACGTCTACGCCAAGGAACACCAGATCGGCGCGGCCAATCCCTGAGCGGTGCAGCATGGGCAGGCGCCGATCATCCCGGCACCGCCGGATTCAGCAGCGGGGGCGCTGACCATACCTGCCGGCACCAGTCTGGATGTTTTCTGTTAATGCAAATATCATTACGCGCACCCTCATCCGAACGGTCGCTCCATGACATCGACACCGGCAGCGGAGCAGTACGACAGCCCGTGGAAGGACGCGCTTGAAGAAGCCTTCCCCGAATTCATCGCCTTCTACTTTCCCGACGCCCACAGCCAGATCGACTGGCACCGCGAACACGTCTTCCTCGACCAGGAGCTGCGCCAGGTCACCCGCGACGCGGAACTCGGCCGGCGCTTCGTCGACAAGCTCGTGCGCGTGACACGGCTCGGCGGCGGCGAAGAATGGGTCTATGTCTATGTCGAAGTACAGGGCAGCCGCGAGACGGCCTTCGCCAAGCGCATCTTCGTCTACAACTACCGTCTTTTCGACCGCTACGACCGTCCGGTGGCGAGTTTCGCCGTGCTCGCCGACGACGATCCCGGGTGGAGACCCGAGCAGTTCCGGATCGAAGCCTTCGGCTGCCGCACCGGCATCCGCTTTCCCGTCGCCAAGCTCCTCGACCACGCCGGCGAAGTCGACGCCCTGCTCACCAACACCAATCCGTTCGCGCTGGTCACGGCCGCCCACCTGCTCACCCGCCAGACCCGGCATGATCCCACCGCCCGCTTCCAGGCCAAGCGCCGGCTCGTACGCCTGCTCTACGAGCGCAACTGGAGCAAGCGCCGCGTGCTGCGCCTGTTCTCGGTGCTCGACTGGATGATGCGGCTGCCCAAGTCTCTCGAAGCCAAACTATGGCAGGATATCGAAGACATCGAAGGAGAACGGAAAGTGCGATACGTGACCAGCGTCGAACGGCTCGCCATCGAGCGCGGCCTGCAGAAAGGAATGCAGCAAGGCATGCAGCAGGGTATGCAGCAGGGTATGCAGCAGGGCTTGGAGAAGGGCCTGGAGAAGGGCATCGTCAAAGGTGAAGGCACGATCCTGCGCCGTCAGCTCACCCGCCGTTTCGGCCCGCTGCCGCAGGACATCCTCGATCGCCTCGCCGATGCCGATGCCGCGCAGCTGGAAACCTGGGCCGACCGCGTGATCGATGCGGCGAGCCTCGACGAAGTCTTCGCCGGGGACTGATCGCCACGGGCGGGGCTCTTCATCTTGAATTAGGACAAGTTGCTTACACTGCAAAAAAACCGAGCGGCACGCGGCGCTGGACATCCTCAACAAGATTCGTCAGCTGACCTGGAATTAGCTGTACCACTATGCTCACCCCAGCCGCTTGCTGCCGCCTCGTGCAGCCGTTCCCAGCCCGGGTGAGCGTAATCCGACTGATTGTTCAGGCTGATTGTCACGGGCGAAACGCGCGCTTCCTCCTATAGCCGTAACGATCCGCTTGCCGGTAGTGTCAGTACATCGCGGCCCCTGCCGCATGCACGGAGCACGGCGTCGTGCCTCCCCTCGCGCTCGCTCCCCCGATCGAAGTCCTGCTCGTCGACGACCAGCGTTCCATTCTGGCCGGCGTCGCGGCGCTGATCGAAAGCGAAATCCCCTTCATGCGCATCGTCGGCCAGGCCGTTTCCGGCCGCCAGGCGCTCGATCTGGCGTGCAGCATCCAGCCCGACGTCATCGTGCTCGACGTCGATCTTGGTGGAGAGGACGGACTCGAGTTGATTCCGTTGTTTCGCGACTGCTGTGACGCGTCGATTATCGTGTTTACCAGCTTTTCTGTCCCCGAGGTGCAATACCGCGCATTGCACCTCGGGGCGTCTGATTTTGTTTCGAAGACTGCAACTGGTGATGCCTTGGTTGAAGCGATCCGGAGAACAGTGCGCTAAAAGTGGAGGGGTGAATGTGATAGCTGTCATGAATGAATTGATTCGTACCTCATAAGCAGAGAAGCAGCGATGATGATGCCGCAGACTTTCATGACTCTCCTTGTGTCTTCTGTATTGGCTGTGATTGCGCACACGGTAGCGGGTTCTCATGCAATAAACCCGATCGGGACAAATCAGATATCTGTTCAGCTGGGCCTGTTGTTCTTTTTTGCGGCTTCGACTTCTCTATTGATTCTAGTGGATTCAATTCGACTTGCACCTCGCTTTGCCGCGGGGGAGGATGGGAAGCTCGATTTTCGAGCTCTTGTCCGAGCACTCTCCAGACCAGGGAGTGAAGCGATGCTGGTTGTGTTGATTGCAGCCTACGGGATTGGCGCTACTGCGAACCTTGTCGAGTTTTATAGAATTGACAGCAGCGTCTGGTACGACTATTGGCTGTGGGAAAACGAGAGGTTTCTGTTTGCATTCTTGCTTGATCAGGCGGTGAATATCCCGATATTCTGGGACACCATTTATCAGATTCTTTGGCTCGTCCTGTTTCTGGGGCTAGCAGGTCTTGCCCGTTCCGGCCACCTTGAACTGGTCGCCGAGGCTCTTTGTGCCGTGGTCATAGCATTCCACTTGACAAGATACGTCGCTATTTATTTTCCAACCGCCGGACCGGTATTCTATAAGCCAGAACTCTTCGATCTTTCCGGGACAGGAAGTGCTTCGTTGATCGAGCTGCTGAAAGATTACATGGTCGGGCGGATAGCGCAGAATGGTTTTCTGCCTGGAACGCAGGCATTTCCAAGTCTTCACGTTGCTCTTGCCTGGTGCGCAGTCGTCGTAATGGCGCGTAAGTGGCGTTGGACGCTTTGGATGACCCTGCCGTGGTTCTTGCTGAATTGGTTGGCGACCATTTTCCTCGGATGGCACTACGCAATCGATGGGGTCGGTGGAGTCGCAGTGATGTCGGTTGCGCTTCTCATGTCACATGGCCTCATGCGAGTTGCTTCAAGGTTTAGAATGCCAAGTTACTTTTTACGAGGCACGTCGTCGATGCCTGAAGCGGCAGAGCCAGAAATAAAAAGGAAGGGGGTGAGGCCGGATATGGCTACCCAGTCGGATAGGAGGGTATTGTCGAGTCGACATGTCCGGTAGAAAGAAACGTATCTCACTATGTCTGCGACCGAAAATATCGTGAGCATCACGCGTTCGAACGTGAGAACGTTTGGTTTGTCATGGCCATTGCTGGTGGCTATGGCGGCACTCATCGGGGTATTAGGAAAGTTGCGGCCAGATAGTTTACTGACGGACCCCGATACGTATTGGCACCTCGCAACCGGACGCTGGATTCTCGAGAACGCTGCGGTGCCACAGAACGATCCGTTCTCACATTCGATGCCTGGTGCCGCGTGGATGGCGCACGAGTGGCTTTCTGAAGTAGTGCTTTCCGGTGTTTTTCAAATTGCAGGATGGCCGGGATTGGTGATCGGTGTCGCGCTGGTGTTCGCCGCTACTTTGGCCTATGTGATGCGATTCCTGCTCGCACGCATGGAACCGGTGCATGCACTGTTATTCACGGCTCTTGCTGCTGGGATGTCGATGGGGCATCTGCTCGCCCGTCCCCACGTTCTCGTTTGGCCGCTGCTTGTCCTGTGGGTAGGGGGGCTGGTCAATGCAGTGGAGAATGGACGCAGTCCGTCATGGTGGTTGCTGGCGTTGTTGGCACTGTGGGCCAATCTCCATGGCAGCTTTACGCTTGGCCTCGCTTTGGCCGTAGCGTTGGCAGTCGAGGCTGTGTCGAACTGCACCGCTGGGCAACGACGCGAGATGGGGTGGCGGTGGGCGAAGTTTCTGGGTCTGGCGGTGGTCGCCGCGATGATGACGCCGTCGGGCTGGCAAGGGCTTTGGTATCCCGCCCAGGTGACGAGCATGGCCCTTGCCCTGGACGTGATTCAGGAATGGCGTTCTCCCGATTTTCACAAACCCCAGATCATTGAACTCTGGCTGATGTTGCTGCTGGCCACCGCATGTTCGGGCCGGGTGCGACTTCCTCTGCTGCGCCTGATTTTAGTATTGGGCCTCGCTCACCTCGCGCTCAAGCATCAGCGGCATATTGCGGTTCTTGGACTTGTTACGCCGTTCCTGATGGCTGCGCCGCTCGCATTTCAGTGGCGTGCCACTCGGGGGATGGGGCGTGATGCCGCATCGTTGGACCGGATCTTTGCTGCATTGGCCGCTCCGGCGCGGTGGGGGGCGATCGTGGCCGCAGCAATGCTGACTACGCTGGTGATCGGGGTTGGACTGCAAGTCGGCCGATTTACGCCCGCTTCCGCGACTACACCGGAAGCCGCTGTCAACGCTGCGCTTCAGTCGGGTGTGGCTGGCCCGGTTCTCAATTCCTACAATTTCGGGGGCTACCTGATCTACCGTGGGGTGCCCGTGTTTATCGATGGGCGCGCCGACATGTATGGAGATGCTCTGCTGGAGCGATATCTCGATGCATTGAAATTGAAATCGACGGGCACGCTGCCGGATCTGCTGGCGGACTATCGTATTGCCTGGACGTTACTCGAACCGGGGACACCGGCCGTGGTGCTGCTCGATCGATTGCCAGGCTGGCGCCGTATTTATTCGGATGAAATCGCCGTGGTTCATGTCCATTACGGTGACGGTGCTACACCATAGGGATGCGGAATGGACTACGGTTGTGGAAAGGTTATGAAGTTTCCCTATTTTTCGGAAGCGCTGCCGGCAGCGAGGCGTGTTTCAGTGCTCTGTAGATCTGGCTAATTAAAGCACCACAAGCGGCTGGCGATAAAAGTAATGATTGGAATGATCATTGCCGAGCAGGCAGCGGAAAAGGCTGGATCAGCAGGGAGGTAGTGAAGAGCAGTAATCAATATAGCGCTGTTAAAAATAAATGCGCTGATGGATATAAGAAAAAACCGAAACGCAGCCCTTCTGGCTGAACGGTGAGCGCTGAATGTCCATAGGTAATTCCCTGTGAATGAAAATCCGAATGCGATTGAGAAGGCCAAAGTGTTGGCGGCGATGATTGGTAGCGTCGTTATTGAAAGCAGCAGCCAAGCGATTGCGACGTGCAATGTGGTTGATAGAATTCCAACGAGTCCGAAGCGAGCCGTCAGGAGTAGCTCTGAAATAAATATAGAGCGGCTCCCTGTTTTTCTAACTGGCTCCATAAGTAAATTCCTGGTCAGCGCTTTTCAGCAACGCAGAAGGCAGTCAAGCCTGCGGCACGATTGAATTTCATCAGCGGCAGTTCAAGTCTGCAAATGGTAGCCAAGATACTGTTTGTAATGGGGTTGTGCGGTGATAGTTGTGAACGATCTGGTATGTTGCGGCTCTTCGTGATGCGTCCGAATAGCCGTATGGCAGCGGCAATAGGAAAAACAGCCCCAAAATAGTACGCGCCGCGCAAAACAGTAAGCCCCGCACGGATGGCGATGTTCTCGATTTGGCTCAGCGTATAGCGGCGCTTGTGCTCCAGGAAAATGTCATGGCTGCTCCATAAAAAATAAAATGCTGGAACGGAAATCAGAAATCTAGCTCCGGTTGGTACTTTTTCAGCGTAGAGTTCCAGAAAATCAACATCGTCATCGACGTGCTCGAGGACGTCCATCAATAGAACAAGGTCGGCGTCAATATGATCAATGTGGCGCCGGAAATGAATTCTCTTTTCCATCTCAAGAGCATCTGAGTCGTTGGGGTAGCTGGTGTCTACGCACCATGCCTCTTTGGTCTCAGAGTTAAGGACATGTCGTTATACACAACTCCCGTCACTCGGCCTCCTCGCGTAGCGCCTGTATGGTGGCGGCGGCATCCATGACGCGCTGCAAGCCGAGCCAGATGGTCTTGACGCCCGGC
>NZ_JALLIK010000087.1:0-51945 GCF_023093595.1 Thauera aromatica | reverse complement strand
CGCCACCACCGTCGAACACTTCGAGGCTCTCCTGCCCTGGAATCTCAAGGCTGAGCAGTTGATCACAGCGTAGCGAGCCCAGGAAGGATGGGGTTCGTGGAGCGCTTACGGATGAACCGCCGTATCCAATCAACGTACGCCTGCTCCGTGCGGATGCTGTAATGCTTTACGCGGATGCGCTCCCGGACACGGTCGAGCAATCGCGGCGACGCTGGCGCTGACGGGTCTGCAGTCATGGGTAGGACACGCTAAAAAAACGTAAGGGATTGTATTGTTGCATGAAGTCGTCTTGATGTAGAGTGCATACATTCGTGCTGACGGGTTGAGATCCGTCATTTAGGCGGTCCACTTATAGTTAGGCAATCTATGAACTCCGACCTAAGCAAGTCTGTTACATGCGCTATCGGTGAGTACCTCGCTCTCGCTGAGCTATTGAAGCGAGGACATGAGGCATTTATCGTTCAAGGCCCAACCCAAGAAGGATGGGACGTCGCGGTCATTAGAAGAGACGGCGAATTCGAGAGAGTGATTCGCGTACAGGTGAAGACCATTGACTGGCCAAAAAACAATCGACGCACAGTCACACTCAGCAATGCGCTGGCATTTGACTATCTTGTTGTTGTTCTTCTTGACTTAGAAAAAGCACACAGCCGGTATCTCATACTCTCAAAGTCTGAAATTGATTCGTTAGCCTCACCGGAAAACCCAGACAGGAATAACAAATCACGATCTTGGTATATCGCCAAAGACTTTTCTGAATCAGATGTTGGTGTTCATGAGGACAAATGGGAGAAAATCAAATGCGGGTAAATATGAAATTAAAATTAGCAGTCTTATTCTTTTTCTGCTCCCCCATGCTGCACGCTGGTGAGCATTTTAGTAAGCTTGATGATTTCACTGGGGAGACAAACAAGGGGTTTGTCACTACCGAAAAAGAAGCCGAGGCTAATCGTGCGATTTATTTAATAGGTGGCTACAACAAAAACAGAAATACCGTATCGCTATTTGTGCAGCCTCTTTCAGGAGCTACTTCCTGCAACAAGAAGTATCTGCTTCTGAAAGACAGTGCGGGTGTAATTCACAAGCTGGATGCAAATGAAAAGGGGTTAAATAAATGCATTGTCCCTAGCGTTGATGCCGATCTTGTTAGAAAGCCATTCAAAGTCAGAATTCCAATGCATAGCGGTGCCGATCTGGATATTGAAATCGACACCACGACATTGGACTTGTCGAAGCTGTAATTTCGTGATGCAACCCGGTGGCAACTGTTCTGAAAAGTCGGCGCTGGCGATACGGCAATATTGCCTAACACTGCGCTCCAAGGGACGCTGCGCGATAAAGCCGCGCAGCGCCCCTGAGCTTGGACGTTAGGCCGAAAACGCATGCAACATAACCGCCACTTACAATAACTCATGAACATTATTGCAATTCAAATCAACCAGATCCAAATTTACAGATTAAGCTCGTTCCCGGAGCAGAGGATTAACCAGCTGGTCAGTGAACTCAATGTACATTATGGGAAAATAAATAATTACATTGAGGCACAAATCGAAAGAGAAAGAATAGATGTCGAGGTAATTGATTCACTCACCAAACTTGAAGAAATTGCCCGACTTGCTCCTCATCGGATACAGGTCACCCCTATGAGTGGAGACTTCCGGCTGGGGGTCGATCTGCTCGAATCTATTATTGCGTTACTTAACACACAATCGGGCCATGCGAGCACGCGCAAGAACCTTCTAAATCTGGGCTGGGATTTACTCCGAAAGCTGTATCCATTCTCATATGAAAGGCTCGTGCAAGAGGCGTTGCGTTTCAGTTGGCTAAAGCGCAATAATCTAGTCCGCTCGCACGAAATCTCACGATGGAACCATCAAGGCACAAGTCAGAACGAAAGCAAAGTGAGATTCTCCCCTTCGGAGGAAGAGATTGATAATTTTTACAACAAGAATAGACAAGAGCTTTACGAATATATGATCTATGAGATGGGGTCCGACAGAAGCCCTCCTGATCCTTTCGATCAACTCGAAGCTGCCGACTTTTATCACTACCATCGCACCCTCTCTAATGTCATCGTACTCCCAGAATCTACGGCCTAACCATTCGCTCCAACCGACCGTCAAAAAGCTGCGCTTTTTGCCGCCGGCTGAGCTCGCGCGTTAGCCTGTGAAAAAACCTATGCCTCGTCAACTTTCCAAGCAGCCATTATTAAAGGCCAAAATTCTGGCCGTTCTATTGAAACTAGCTGATGACAAGAAGGACGTTGACTTTAAGAGCGAGGGAATCGAGGAACTATGGGCGCTGGGCGGCCACAAAATCGAAGAATATCTCTTCGAGCTGTCCGAGCAGAAAGCGATCTACTTCGAAAGCATTGGGGAAGACGGGTTTGCACCCATCATCATCTGTTCGGTCACGAAAGAGACGCCAGTTCACCTCCTGTCCTGCCTGGCAGAAATCAGTAACGATAAGAGTCTTCTCGATACGCGGATCAAATCACTACTTCAACATGATCCCAATCGGCTGATGTTTGACATTTCTGAGTCAGAAAAGCACATCAAGCAAGCAAGGGAACAACTTGCCATTAATCCGATCCTCGAACCACTTCAGAAGCCGCTAGAAGATATCGAACGGCACTTCGAGAGTATTCGGAAGGTTGCAGAGAACTACGATGACGTCTACAAAAACATCCTGAAGCCGGTGCAGGAAGAAAGCAGGAGCGGGATCCGCGCTACCGTCAAGTGGGCAGTCATCGGCATCGTTGCTTCTTGGCTCCTATCCAACTACGAATCGATCATGAAATTCATCACCACACTACGCGGTGCAGGCTAACCAATCATTCCAGCGGACCGCCTGCGGCGCCCGCTGAACTCAGACGTTAGATGATCAAAGAGAATTGGTTTCACTCGCAGCGGAAATATCAAAGAGAAAAATAAAACCATGAATAAATACGAAATACTTTCTCTTGGAATGTCCGCCCTCGCTCTCGCCGTCTCAGTTACCACTGCCTACTTCCAATATAAAACAAGACAAGACTCGATTGAAGAAAAGGTAAAAATTGAACTAAAAATGGTTCACAACAAAACGCCTCTAAACCCATTAGATTTAAGAATGATTAGTGGCGTAGAAGAAAGGAAGGATCTTGAGGCGGCTATATTGCTTACAAACATTGGGAGCGTCCCCACTCGAATTTTGGAGGTTGGCTATCAAGATTTCGATTTGCCAACGCATGCATTTTATGCAAATACAGAAAACGCCAAAATCCTATCTCCGGGTGAGCAAGCAATATTCAATATTCCAGATCTGATAAAAATCGACAAACAACTTCTCGACGACATCAGACTGGGGGAGCAAAAGAATGCAAGAATATTTGCCACCTCAACAAAAGGGGCCCGATTCGAGGCGCCAGCAGTCATTGAGGTTTCCAAGTAAGCCTATTGAATAATTTCGTTATCTAACATTTCGTCGCAGCCGACCGCTACGCGGCGGCTGAACTCAAGCGTTACAAAGAGCCTCTACAAAGCCCTTTCAGGGGAACGTAGTCCCGACTTCGACACGATTCTCAAGATAATCGGTGCTCTCGGGCTGAGACTGCGCGCCGAGGCCAGGCATACGTAACAGGGGCCCGGCAGACCTGCGCGAAAAGCCGCGCAGGCCGCCTACCCCGTCGCGCCCGCTTCCGAGCGCCGAAAAACCGACGAAAACCCCGATCAGAGGCTGTCGCCGAAATCCTCGCGGAACTTGGCGACCAGCTTTTCCTGCCAGTTCGACACCGGCGCCAGGCGGCCGTAGAAGAAGCGCAGGATTTCCGGCTCCTCGGTGAACACCAGCCCGCCGATCAGGCGGCGGTTGGCGTACAGCCATTCGAGGCGATCGACCGCGTACTTGACCTGCGACAGGGTGAACACGCGCCGCGGCAGGGCCAGGCGGACCAGCTCCATGTTGGCGAAGATCTCGGTGCCGTCGGGTTCGCGCTGCTCGGACAGGGTGCCGCGCTCCATGCCGCGAATGCCGCCGGCGATGTACAGCGCCGAAGCCAGCGCACCGGCCGGATACTGGGCCTGCGGGATGTGGTCGACGAACTTCATCGCGTTGATGTGGCAGCCCAGGCCACCGGCGGGGGTGATCACCGGGATGTCGCGCTTTTGCAGCTCATCGACCATGTAGCCGATGAACTGCGGCCCCTGGTTGATCACCTCCTCGTCCATGGTCTCTTCGAGGCCGACGGTGAGCGCTTCCATTTCGCGCACCGACATGCCGCCGTAGGTGAGGAAGCCTTCGTACAGCGGAATCAGCCCGCGCATGCGGCGGTACAGTTCCTCGCTGCGCATGCACATGCCGCCGCCGCGGGCGCAGCCGAGCTTGCGCGCGGAGAAATAGATGACGTCGCACAGGTCGGCCATCTTGCGGGTGATCTCGCGGATGCTCAGCGCCTTGCAGCTTTCCTCGCGGTTCTTGATGAAGTGCAGGTTGTCGGCGAGCAGGCTGGCGTCGAGCACCAGCAGCAGGCGGTGCTGGTCGCAGACCTTGCGGATGTCGGCGAGGTTCTCGAGCGAGAACGGCTGGCCGCCGATCAGGTTGGTGCCCGCCTCCATGCGCACGAAGGCGATCTTGTCGGCGCCGTGCTTGCCGATCACGGCCTGCAGCTTGGCGACGTCCATGTTGCCCTTGAACGGATGGACGCTGACGACTTCCAGCCCGGCGTCGGACACGAGTTCCTCGACGATGCCGCCGTTGAGGGTGATGTGCGCCTTGGTGGTGGTGAAGTGGTAGTTCATCGGCACCACCGAGCCCGGCGTCACCAGCACCTGGCCGAGGATGTTCTCGCAGGCCCGGCCCTGGTGCGCAGGCAGGAAGTAGTCCATGCCGAAGATGTCCTGCAGCTTGGCCTCGAGGCGCGTATAGGTGGCGCTGCCGGCGTAGCTGTCGTCGGCGATCATCATCGCCGCCTGCTGCTGGTCGCTCATCGCGTTCACGCCGCTGTCGGTCAGCATGTCCATGAAGACGTCGGCGTTGCGCAGCAGGAAGGTATTGTTGCCCGCCTCGGTGATCGCCTCCAGGCGGCGTTCCACCGGCGGCAGGTTGAGCTTCTGGACGATGCGCACCTTGTGCATTTCAAGGGGAACCGACTCGCCACCGTAAAATTTCACTTTCGCCATGCCTGCTTTCCTCCACACGCCGTGTTGTGATCAAAGGCGCCAATCGGACCACGACCGACCTTTCGCTGCGTTGACCGGCGGCAAATGTCCGGCGATTCGCCGCCGCTGTTTCGCCTCCGGGGGGTGGCCCCCGACGTTTTGCCCCGGTGCCCGCCGGACGCTCAGCGCATGCGCAGCGGCAGGCCGGGCGGCAGCGGAACGGCGGTGACGTTGTTCTGCGGACTGCCGTCGATCAGCTTGTCGCTGTACACGAGATACACTAGGGTGTTGCGCCTGACGTCGGCCATGCGCACGATGCGGATCTTCTTGAACAGGATCGAGGCGCTCTGCGAGAACACCTCCTCCTGCTGGCGCAGCGCCTCGGTGAACGCGATTTCGCCCACCTGGCGGCACGCGACCGAAGCGTCGGCGGTATCTTCGGCCAACCCCAGGCTGCCCTTGATACCGCCGGTGCGCGCCCGCGACACATAGCACGACACCCCCTTGACCTTGGGGTCGTCGAACACTTCGACCACCACCTGGTGGTTGCGCCCGATCAGCTTGAAGGCGGTGTCGACGCTGCCGACCTCTTCGGCGTGCGCGTTCATGCCCAGGGTCAGGGCGAAGGCCAGCAGGGCGGTGGCGGTTTTCAAGGTCATGCGCTCCTCGTTCGGGTTGGGGCTGCGCGCAGCCTGCGGCAGCACGGAGAGTGAAACGCGGGCCGGCTCCGGAGAAGTCACCAATGCGGCGGGATCTCGTCTTCCGGACGCAGCGGATTGGCCGGCTGGATCGTCTTCACCTGCTGGGCGAGCTGGCGCAGGTGCTGGCGCAGCAGGTCGAGCTCCTGCTGCTGGCGCCAGACCGTGCGATTGAGTTCGTCGACCAGGTCTTCGACGGCCATCAGCTTGGTTTCCAGTGTTTCGATGCGATCTTCCATGACGTTTCCGATGCGTGCAGGCGCCGGATTCTAGCCTGCCCTCTCCCGCACCGTGGCGCCGTTACGGCGATGGCGGGCAAGCGCCCAGGCGACGTGCTCGCGCACCAGCGCACTGTCGTCGCCGGCGCGGGACTCGAGCGCGGTGAGCACTGCGGGGGTGGAGGGCGCATTGCCCAGTGCCACCGCGAGGTTGCGCAGCCAGCGTTCGTGGCCGATGCGGTGGATCGGACTGCCGGCAGTGCGCTCGGCGAAATCGGCCGCCGTCCATGCGAACAGCGCGACCAGGGTGGCGCCGTCCAATCCATGGCGCGGGGCGAAATCCGGCTCGCAGCTCAACCCGGCGAAGCGGTTCCACGGGCAGGCAAGCTGGCAGTCGTCGCAGCCATAGATGCGGTTGCCCAGCAGCGGGCGCAGGGGTTCGGGAATCGCGCCGTGCAGCTCGATGGTGAGATAGGAGATGCAGCGCCGCGCATCCACCCGGTAGGGGGCGACGATGGCGCCGGTGGGGCAGGCGTCGATGCAGGCGCTGCAGCGGCCGCAGTGCGGCGCGACCGGCGGATCGAGCGGGAGCGGCAGGTCGGTGAAGATTTCGCCGAGGAAGAACCAGGAGCCGGCCGCACGATCGAGCAGCAAAGTGTGCTTGCCGCGCCAGCCCAGGCCGTTGCGGCTGGCATGCTCGACTTCGAGCACCGGGGCGGAGTCGGTGAACACCCGGTACTGGTGGGCGGTTTCGGCGGCGATGCGCGCGGCGAGTTTTTGCAGGCGGGCGCGCAGCACCTTGTGGTAGTCCCGCCCCAGCGCATAGCGCGACACGTAGGCCCGTGCCGGATCGTCCAGCACCGTCCGGGCCGGCGCGGCATCCGGCCAGTAGTCCATGCGCGCGCTGATCACGCGCAGGGTGCCGGGCACCAGTTCGGCCGCACGGGCGCGCTTCATGCCGTGGCGCGCCATATAATCCATGCCGCCGTGAAAGCCGGCCTCGAGCCAGGCCGTCAGCCCCGGCTCGGCGCCGGACAGATCGGTCCCGCCCACGCCGATCGCGGAAAAACCCAGCGCCTGCCCCCACTGTCTGATCCGCGCAACAAGACCTGCGGCGTCGAGCCGGAGCCGATCGCCCGCAGGTTCGCCCGCATTGTTGTCCACGCCGTTGTCCGTATCGCCCCCCAGCCCTGCCGCCATCACCACGAGGTTCCCATGATCGAGTCGATTCAAGCCCCCGATGATAACGGCGCCCGCCTGCGGGCGCACTTGCCGGCCGAAACCGACACCGAAGCCCTCGGCGCGGCGCTGGCCACGGTGCTCGTTCCCGGCCTGCACATCTGGCTGCAGGGCGATCTCGGCATGGGCAAAACCACCCTCACCCGCGGGCTGCTGCGCGGCCTCGGCCACGCCGGGAAAGTCAAGAGTCCGACATATACCTTGATTGAACCTTACGTAGTTTCTAGATTAGACTTATATCACTTTGATTTTTATCGCTTCAACTCGCCAGAAGAATACCTGGACGCAGGGCTGGACGAATACTTTTCCGGGCAAGGGGTATGCATCGTGGAATGGCCGGACAAAGCCGCGCCCTACCTGCCCGTGGCGGACATCGAAATTCGCCTGGATGCCGAGGGGAGCGGGCGGTTTGCGGAAATCAGCGGCAACACTGAAGCGGGGCGGACATGCGTGATCGAACTGGTGAAAGCACTACGGGGCGCGGACCCGGCGCCCGGGACGACCTGAACCATGACCCGGAAGGCGCGCCGCCCGACCACGGCCTGAGTCGCCGCGAACTGCTCAAGTTCGCCGGCGCCACGCTCGCGCTGATGGTGAGCCCGCTCGGCCACGCCGCCCCGGCGAGCCTGCTCGCGGTGCGCGTCTGGCCCTCCCCCGAGTACACCCGGATCACCCTCGAAGGTGCGGCCGAGTTGCGCTTCAGCCACATGCTGGTGCAGGACCCCGACCGCCTGGTGGTCGATCTCGAGGGCGTCCGGCTCGACAGCGTGCTTCAGTCGCTGCCATCCAAAGTGCTCGACTCCGACCCTTACATCCACTTGATCCGCGCCGGGCAGAACCGCCCCGGCGTGGTGCGGATGGTGGTCGAATTGAAAAAACCGGTCGATCCGCAAGTCTTCACCCTCGCGCCGGTCGGCGATTACGGCCATCGCCTGGTGCTCGACCTCCACTCGACCGAAGAGCACGACCCCCTGATGGCGCTGATCCTGAAGGATTCGCCGATGGATGCGGCACTGGGCGACGCCGGCGGGGACACGGCCCCGGTCGCGCGCGCCGAACCGCGCCCGCCCGCGCGCGCCAAGGGACCCGAGGTCAACCGCCTGTACACGGTGGTGCTCGACGCCGGCCACGGTGGCGAAGACCCGGGCGCCGTCGGCCGCGGCGGCAGCTACGAGAAGAACGTCACGCTGTCGATCGTCCGCCGCCTGAAACGCAAGATCGACGCGGCGCCCGGGATGCGTGCGGTACTCACTCGCGACGGCGACTACTTCGTGCCGCTGCACCAGCGCGTGACGCGCGCGCGCCGGGTGCGCGCCGACCTGTTCGTATCGATCCACGCCGATGCTTTCGTCCGCCCGGAAGCGAACGGCAGCTCGGTGTACGTTCTGTCCGAGCGCGGCGCCTCGAGCTCGGCCGCGCGCTGGCTGGCGCAGAAGGAAAACGACGCCGACCTCGTCGGCGGCGTCAATCTTGCCGGCCAGGACGGGCATATCGCCCGCACCCTGCTCGATCTGTCACAGACGGCGACGATCAACGACAGCTTCAAGCTCGGCCGCGCCATGCTCGGCGAACTGGGCACGATCAACCGCCTGCACAAGCCCGAAGTCGAACAGGCCGGCTTTGCTGTGCTGCGCGCGCCCGACATTCCTTCGGTGCTGGTCGAAACCGCCTTCATCAGCAACCCGCGGGAAGAGCGCCGGCTGAACGACGAGGATTACCAGGACAAGATGGCCAACGCGCTGCTGCGCGGCATCCAGCGCTACTTCCAGGATCACGCGCCCGCCGCTCCGACCCGCGTCGCCCGGCTCGGCTAGCGTTCCCCACCCGGCGCCGCCCCGCCGCGCCCGGCGTATCCGCATGCCCGGATCGCCCTCCAGCCCGCAAGCGCCAGGCCCGCAGAAGCGGGCTTTGTCGTTATAATCCCGGCTTTTGTCAGGCGTTCATGCAGGTTCACCGCGGAATCCCCGAGCAGGCCGACACGGCGACGGTGCTGACCATCGGCAACTTCGATGGCCTCCACCTCGGCCATCAGGCCCTGCTCGCACTGCTGACCGAAAAGGCCCGCGCCCTCGGCCTGCCGGCGGTCGTGCTCACGTTCGAGCCCCACCCGCGCGAATACTTCAGCCCGGCCGATGCCCCGGCGCGCCTCGCCTCGCTGCGCGAAAAGCTGCTGCTGCTGGGCGCCGCGGGCGTGGACCGCACCCACGTTTGCCGCTTCGACGCCCGCTTCGCGGCACAGAACGCACAAAGCTTCATCGACGACACCCTGGTGCATGGACTGGGCGTGCGCCACCTCTTCATCGGTGACGACTTCCGTTTCGGCGCGCGCCGCCAGGGCGACTTCGCGATGCTGCAGGAAGCCGGCCGCCGTCTCGGCTTCGGCGTCGAATCGATGCCCACCCTCTCCGTCGACGGCGAGCGCGTCTCCAGCTCGGCGGTCCGTAGCGCGCTGGCCGAAGCCGACCTCGCCCGCGCCGCCCGCCTCCTCGGCCGCCCCTACAGCATCGCCGGGCGGGTGAGCCACGGCGACAAGCTCGGTCGCCAGCTCGGCTTTCCGACCGCCAACATCCAGATGAAGCACCGCCTGCCGCCGCTCACCGGCGTCTATGCGGTCGGCGTCGAAGGGCTGGCCGCCACCCCCATCGCCGGCGTCGCCAATATCGGCCTGCGCCCGACGGTGACGGCCAACGGTCGCGCCCGCCTCGAAGTCCACCTGTTCGACTGGACCCGGGACTGCTACGGCGCGCACATCCGCGTCCATTTCCTGCACAAGCTGCGCGCGGAACGCCGTTTCGATTCGCTCGACGCCCTGCGCGCACAAATCGCCGCCGATGCCGCCACCGCCCGCCAGTGGCTCCAGGACAACCCCGACCGGCTGCAGGCCTGAACCGGGCCCTGCAACGTTCCAACCGACCTCTTTCCCGCCATGGCCGACTACCGTAAAACGCTCAACCTGCCCGACACGTCATTCCCGATGCGCGGCGATCTGCCCAAGCGCGAGCCGAACTGGATCGCCGACTGGCAGCGCACGAAGCTCTACCAGCGCATCCGCAAGGCCAGCGCCGGGCGACCCAAGTTCGTGCTCCACGACGGCCCACCCTACGCCAACGGCAGCCTGCATATCGGCCACGCGCTGAACAAGATCCTCAAGGACATCATCATCCGCTCGAAGACCCTCGCGGGCTTCGACGCGCCCTACGTGCCGGGCTGGGACTGCCACGGCCTGCCGATCGAGCACAAGGTCGAAGTCACCCACGGCAAGAACCTGCCCGCCGACAAGGTCCGCGAGCTGTGCCGCGCCTACGCCGCCGAGCAGATCGACATCCAGCGCACCGACTTCATCCGCCTCGGCGTGCTCGGCGATTGGGACAAGCCCTATCGCACGATGGACTTCGCCAACGAGGCCAACGAGATCCGCGCACTCGCCGAAATGACCAGGAACGGCTACGTGTTCAAGGGCTTGAAGCCGGTGAACTGGTGCTTCGACTGCGGCTCGGCGCTGGCCGAGGCGGAAGTCGAATACGCCGACAAGCCCTCGCCGACGATCGACGTCGCCTTCCCGGTGTCGGCTGCGCATGCCGCAAAGCTCGCCGCTGCCTTCGGCCTCGCCCGGCTCGACAAGCCCGCCGCCGCGGTGATCTGGACTACCACGCCGTGGACGATCCCCGCCAACCAGGCGCTCAATGCCCATTCCGAGTTCGACTACGCGCTCGTGGACACCGGCGCGCGCCTGCTCGTGCTCGCCGGGGAGCTGGTCGAATCCGCCCTCCAGCGCTACCGGCTCGAAGGCACCGTCGTCGCCACCGCGAAAGGCGCGGCGCTCGAGCACGTCGAGTTCCGCCACCCCTTCTACGACCGCCCCTCGCCGGTCTACCTGGCCGACTATGTCGGTCTCGACGCCGGCACCGGCATCGTGCACTCGGCCCCGGCGCACGGCGTGGACGACTTCAACGCCTGGCGCGCCTACGGCCGCAGCAACGAGGAAATCCTGTCGATCGTGATGGGCGGCGGCGAGTACGTGTCCGAGCTGCCGTTCTTCGGCGGCATGAACATCTGGAAAGCCAACACCGCGATCATCGACAAGCTCGCCGAAGTCGGCGCGCTCCTGTCGAACGGCAAGATCACCCACAGCTACATGCACTGCTGGCGCCACAAGACGCCGCTGGTCTATCGCGCCACCGCGCAGTGGTTCGTCGGCATGGACCGGGTCGCCGCCGACGGCTCCACCCTGCGCGAGCGCGCGCTGCGCGCGGTGGAGGCGACCCAGTTCTACCCCGCCTGGGGGCAGGCCCGCCTGCACGCGATGATCGCCAACCGTCCCGACTGGTGCATCTCGCGCCAGCGCAACTGGGGCGTGCCGATCCCCTTCTTCCTGCACAAGGAGACCGGCGAGCTGCACCCGCGCACCGTCGAGCTGATGGAAGAAGTCGCCCGGCGGGTCGAGAAGGAAGGCATCGAAGCCTGGTTCCGGCTCGACGTCGCCGAGCTGCTCGGCGACGAAGCCGCACATTTCGACAAGATCAGCGACACCCTCGACGTCTGGTTCGACTCCGGCACCACCCACTGGCATGTGCTGCGCGGCTCGCACGACGACGGCCACCCCCAGGGGCCGCGCGCCGACATGTACCTCGAGGGCTCCGACCAGCACCGCGGCTGGTTCCATTCCTCGCTGCTCACCGGCAGCGCGATCGACGGCCACGCCCCTTATCGCAGCCTGCTCACCCACGGCTTCGCCGTCGATGGTGCCGGGCGCAAGATGAGCAAGTCGCTGGGCAACGTGGTCGTGCCGCAGGAAGTCACCGGCAAGCTCGGCGCCGAGATCCTGCGCCTGTGGGTCGCGTCCACCGACTATTCGGGCGAGCTGTCGATCAGCAAGGAGATCCTCGACCGCGTGGTCGAAGTCTATCGCCGCATCCGCAACACCCTGCGCTTTCTGCTCGCCAACACCGCCGACTTCGACATCGAGAAGGACGCGGTGCCGCTCGCGCAGTGGCTCGACATCGACCGCTACGCGCTCGCCTTCACCCGCCGGCTCGCCCAGCAGGTCGAGGCCGACTATGCGAAGTTCGAGTTCCACCGCATCGTCCAGGCGCTGCAGGTGTTCTGCGCCGAAGACCTGGGCGCCTTCTACCTCGACATCCTCAAGGACCGCCTGTACACCACCGCCGCTGCCAGCCTGCCGCGCCGCGCCGCGCAGACCGCGCTGTGGCACATCACCCAGACGCTGGTGAAGCTGATGGCGCCGATCCTGGCCTTCACCGCCGAAGAGGCATGGGCGGTGCTCGCCCCGGGCGGCGACGAACCGGACAGCGTGATGCTGCACGCTTTCCATGCCCTGCCGGCGCAGGAAGGTGAAGCGGGACTGATCGCGCGCTGGGAGGCCATCCGCGCGGTGCGCGCCGAAGGCCTCAAGGTGATCGAAGCGCTGCGCGCCGAAGGCAAGGTCGGCTCCTCGCTGCAGGCCGAGCTGGCCCTGTCCCTGAGCGCCGACAAGCATGCCGCGCTCGCCAGCCTGGGCGAGGACCTGCGCTTCGTCACCATGACCTCGGCCGCCACCCTGACCGTGGCAGCCGCCCCCGAGGACGAGCGCATCGTCGCCCGCCCGGCGGCGGCGCAAAAGTGCGAACGCTGCTGGCACTACGTCGAATCGGTGGGCAGCGACACCGAGCATCCTGCCCTGTGCGGACGCTGCACGAGCAACCTGTTCGGTGACGGCGAAACCCGCACCCATGCCTGAGGCGGCCAAGGCGATGAAGCCCGACGCCGGACGCGGCGCGCTCGCCCTGCTGCTGCCCTGGCTGATCCTGGCGGCGGCGGTCGGCGTACTCGATCAGGCGACGAAGCAACTGGTGCTGGCGAACCTGCACCTCGGCCAGGTCGTGCCGGTGACCGGCTTCTTCGATCTGGTACTGGTGTTCAACCCCGGCGCCGCCTTCAGCTTCCTCGCCACCCACGGGGGCTGGCAGCGCTGGTTCTTCACCGTGCTGGCGATGAGCATCTGCACCTGGCTGCTGGTGCTGATGCACCGGCACCGCCACGAAAGGCTGCTGCCGGCCGCCTTCGCGCTGATCATCGGCGGCGCGCTGGGCAACGTCTACGACCGCCTGGTGCATGGCGCGGTCGTCGACTTCCTGCATTTCCACTACGCCGGCTACAGCTGGCCGGCGTTCAACCTGGCCGACTCGGCCATCACCGTCGGCGTCGTGCTGATGCTGTGGGCGCAATGCTGCGGCCACCGCGATGACGACTGAGCCCCGACCCGGAGCATGATCTTGAGCCAGACCATCGAAGCCAACAGCCTCGTCACCCTGCACTACCGCATCACCTTGCCCAACGGCCAGCCGCTGATCAGCACGTTCGAGGCAACCCCCGCGACCCTGCAGCTGGGCGCCGGCGAGATGCTGCCGGGAATGGAAAAACTGCTCCTCGGCCTCGCCCCCGGCGCCCGCCAGGTGTTCGAGCTGACCCCGGAAAACGCGTTCGGCCCGCACCGCACGGAACTGGTCGAGCGGGTCAAGCGCGAACACATGCCCGACGAAGAGATCGAAGCGACGAGCATCATGGAATTCACCGCCCCCGACGGCTCGCGCTACTCCGGCCTGGTGCGCGAAATCGACGCCCAATCGGCACTGATCGACTTCAACCACCCGCTCGCCGGCAAGCACATCCGCCTCGAAGTCGAGGTGGTCGGCATCCTCTGACGCTGCCGCAAGCGGCCCGCTTGCCCGAACCGTCCCACTGCCCCGGAGCCCCCCGATGAGCGACAAGGAAATCCTGCTGGCCAACCCGCGCGGCTTTTGCGCCGGCGTGGAACGCGCAATCGAGATCGTCGAGCGCGCCCTCGAGCGCTTCGGCGCGCCGATCTACGTCCGCCACGAAGTGGTGCACAACAAGTTCGTCGTCGACAACCTGCGCCGCAAGGGCGCGATCTTCGTCGAGGACCTCGACGAGGTCCCCGCCGGCAACACGGTGATCTTCTCCGCCCACGGCGTCTCGCAGGCGGTGCGCGAGGAAGCCCGGCGCCGCGGCCTGCGCGTGTTCGACGCGACCTGCCCGCTGGTCACCAAGGTCCATCTGGAGGTCGGGCGCATGCACGAGCAGGAGCGCGAGATCATCATGATCGGGCACAAGGGCCACCCCGAGGTGGAAGGCACGATGGGGCAGGTCGAGAGCGGCATCCACCTCGTCGAAACGCCGGCGGACGTGGCCACCTTGCAGGTCGCCGACCCCGACAAGCTCGCCTATGTCACCCAGACCACGCTGTCGGTCGATGATGCGGCATCGATCGTCGCCGCCCTGCGCGCGCGCTTTCCGAACATCGCCGGCCCGCGGAAGGACGACATCTGCTACGCCACCCAGAACCGCCAGGACGCGGTGAAAACGATGACCGCGCAGGCCGACGTGGTGTTCGTGGTCGGCTCGAAGAACAGCTCCAACTCCAACCGCCTGCGCGAAGTCGCCGCGCTGCGCGACGTCCCCGCCTATCTCGTTGACAATGCCGGCGACATCGACCCGGCGTGGCTCGAGGGCAAGCGCCGCATCGGCGTCACCGCCGGCGCCTCGGCCCCCGAAGTGCTCGTCGAAGAGGTCATCGAACGCCTCACGGAGCTCGGCGGCGCAGGGGTGCGCAACCTCGACGGCGTGCCCGAAAAAGTGACCTTCCCGCTGCCGAAGGAACTGCAGGACGTGCGCTGAGCGCCGCCGCTGCGGGCGGCGGGCTGCTGCGGCCGTACGCGATGGTATGGATCCGGGAGAATTCGATTAAAATATCGAGTTCTTACATAAGGTCATCCCATTGACCGGCCACAAAGGAGCCCATGATGGCAAAACCCGAAAAGCACGTATTCGTCTGCAGCCACATCCACCCGCCCGAACTGGGGCGCCCGTCGTGCGGCGCCTGTGGCGGCAAGGACGTCGCCGGCGGTTTCTATCAGCAACTCAAGGAGCGCGAACTGCTCGGGCGCTTCGCGATCACCCGTACCGGCTGCCTGGGCGCCTGTAGCGCCGGCCCGGTCGCGCTGGTGTATCCGGAAGGGGTGATGTACGGGAAGCTGAAGCCCGAAGACGTCGCCACGATCATCGACGAACACCTGCTCGGCAACCAGCCCGTCGAGCGCCTGAAGGTCTCCGCGGAAGTCTGGGGCTAAGCTCCCGGCGGCAGGAACGGCCGCGGCCTGGACTCACTCCTGCGCCGCGCTGCCGCTCCCGCCGATGTGCGGCGCCATGATCCGGCGGTAGAACTGGTGGAAGTGCTTCATCCCGTCTTCATAGGGTGACTGGTACGGGCCGATCTCGTTGCGCCCTTCCTCGAGCAGCGCCCGGCGCCCGCGGTCCATGCGCTCGCCGATCTCGTCGTCCTCGATCGCGGTTTCCATGTAGGCCGCCTGCTCGGCCTCGATGAATGCACGCCCCGATGCGACGAGGTCTTCCGGGTAGTAGAACTCGACGACGTTGGTGGTCTGATCGACCGCGGTCGGCACCAGCGTGCTTACCACCAGCACTTGGGGATACCACTCGACCATCACGTTGGGGTAGTAGGTGAGCCAGATCGCGCCATGCTCCGGCTTTCTGTCGCCGTAGCGGGCGAGCACCGCTTCGTGCCAGCGGGCATAGGCGGCAGACCCGGGCTTGTCCAGCGATGCGAGACCGACACGCTGGACCGAATACCAGTCGCCGAACTGCCAGCTCAGGTCCCGGCAGGTGACGAAGCGTCCCAGCCCGGGGTGGAAGGGCACGACGTGGTAGTCCTCGAGATAGATCTCGATGAAGGTTTTCCAGTTGTAATTGCAGCGGTGGATCTCCACCCGATCGAGCTTGAAGCCGGAAAAATCGAGCATCGAAGCCATCTGCATGCCGGCCAGGTCGGCATTGGGCGAGCGCGGCCCCTTGAACAGCAGGCCATGCCAGCTTTCGAGCGGGTCGCAGCGCAGGTTCAGGCAGGGTTTTTCCGGGAAGTGCGGCGCACCGACCAGCGTCCCCTGCAGGTCGTAGTTCCAGCGATGGACCGGACAGGTCACGCGCGCCGTCTGGCCGCTGCCCTGCAACATGATCGCCTGGCGATGGCGGCAGACGTTCGACATCCGGTGCACGCCGGCCTCGGTGCGGACCAGCAGCTTCGAATGATCCAGCCATTCGAGCGAGCGGTAACTACCGATTTCGGGAACCATCTGCTCATGGCCCGTATAGCCCGGACCGGCATCGAACAGCAGCTTTTTTTCCTGCTCGAAGATCTTTTCGTCGAAGTACCAGGAAACAGGCAGCTGCGAAACAGCCTGCGCCAGTTGCCCCTTGGCGCCGATGTCGGCCATCCCCGACTCCTCCTCGCGCGGACAAAAGATATCCGGAAAAATAAACAGACTAGTTTAAGACAGCGCCCGTTTGACCGCCAGACCCGCCTTCGGTTATTTTTCCGCCTTTACCGCGCCAGATATCGATCCATGCCAAAGTCGGCGTCCTCTTCCCCCAAGTCCTTCGAAGCCGCGGTTTCCGAGCTGGAGAGCATCGTCCAGGAAATGGAAGCGGGCACGCTTGCGCTCGAAGACGCGCTCGCGCGCTACCAGCGCGGCACACAGCTGCTGCGATACTGCCAGACCACCCTCGCCGACGCCGAACAACGCGTGAAGATGCTCGAGGGTGAAGGCCTGTCCGATTTCCGGCCCGAAGACCTGCGCGACAGCGAAGAAGGAGAAGGCGCATGAACGACCCGGACCGCAGCCCGGCTTTCACCGACTGGATGAGGGATGTGCAGCAGCGTACCGAAACCGCACTCGCCGCCTTGCTGCCCGAACCGTCGATTACCCCCCAGCGCCTGCACGCAGCGATGCGCTACGCCGTGCTCGGTGGCGGCAAACGCGTGCGCCCGCTGCTCGCCCATGCGGCCGGCGAGCTCGCCGGGGCCGCACCCGGAAACGTCGACCGCGCGGCCTGTGCCGTCGAGCTGATCCACGCCTACTCGCTCGTCCATGACGACATGCCGTGCATGGACGATGACGTGCTGCGCCGCGGCAAGCCCACCGTCCATGTCGAGTACGATGAGGCCACCGCGCTCCTGGTGGGCGATGCCCTGCAGGCCCTCGCCTTCCAGGTCCTGGCCGAGACGCCGATGTCCGACTCTCCCTCGGCCCAGCTCGCGATGCTCGCCCGGCTCGCCGCCGCCGCCGGCTCGCGCGGCATGGCCGGCGGTCAGGCCATCGACCTGGCCGCAGTGGGCCGGCAGCTCGGCCGCGCCGAGCTCGAGCTCATGCACATCCACAAGACCGGCGCCCTGATCCGCGCCGCCGTGCTGCTCGGCGCCCACTGCGGGCACGGCCTCGGCGCCGACGAACTGGCGCGCCTCGATCACTACGCGAAAGTCATTGGCCTGCTGTTCCAGGTGGTCGACGACATCCTCGACGCCGAAGCAGACACCGCCACCCTGGGCAAAACTGCAGGCAAGGACGCGGAGCAGAACAAGCCGACCTACGTCAGCCTGCTCGGCCTGGCCGACGCCCGTCGTCTGGCCGAAGAGATGCTCGTCGAGGCGCAGGCCACGCTCGCCCCCTTCGGCGCACGGGCCGCCCGTCTCGGTGCCCTCGCCGACTACATCGTGCATCGCGCCTTCTGAGTTCCGCCGCATTCACGGTTCTGCACCTGCTGCCCACCGAACAGAAGCACTGACCCCGGACCGCCAATGGCTCCCTACCCCAACCTGGAACGCATTGCCAAGCCCGCCGATCTGCGCACGCGCGACCGCCACGAGCTGGCGGCGATCGCCAACGAGCTGCGGGCCTTCCTGATCGAATCGGTCTCGAAGACCGGCGGCCACCTGTCTTCCAACCTCGGCACGGTCGAGCTCACGATCGCGCTGCACCACGTGTTCAACACCCCGCACGACCGCATCGTGTGGGACGTCGGCCACCAGACTTACGGCCACAAGGTCCTCACCGGGCGTCGCGAGGCGATGGGCAAGCTGCGCCACTGGGGCGGCATTTCCGGCTTCCCGCGGCGCTGCGAGAGCGAGTACGACACTTTCGGCACGGCCCATTCATCGACCTCGATCTCGGCGGCGCTCGGCATGGCCGTCGCCGCCCGCGCACGCAAGGAAGACCGCCATGCGATCGCCGTGATCGGCGACGGCGCGATGTCGGCGGGGATGGCGTTCGAGGGCCTGAACAACGCCGGCGACATGGAAGACCTCAATCTCCTGGTCATCCTCAACGACAACGAGATGTCGATTTCGCCGCCGGTCGGCGCCCTCACCAAGATCCTCGCGCGGATGCTGTCGGGCTCGACCTACAATACCGCGCGCCGCGTCGGCGAAAAAGTGCTGGGCATGGCACCGCCGGTGGCCGAGCTCGCGCGCAAGGTCGAGGAGTACGCCAAGGGCATGATCAGCCCGGGCACCCTGTTCGAGGAGTTCGGCTTCCACTACTACGGCCCGATCGACGGTCACGACCTCGACGCGCTGATTCCCACCCTGCACAACCTGAAGAAGCTGAAAGGACCGCAGTTTCTCCACGTGATCACCCGCAAGGGCCAGGGTTACAAGCTCGCCGAAGCCGATCCGATCCTGTATCACGGCGTGTCCAAGTTCGATCACACCGCCGGCATCCAGGCCGCCAAGGGCAGCAGCAAGCTCACCTACACCCAGGTGTTCGGCGACTGGTTGTGCGACATGGCGAAAGCCGACCCGCGCATCGTCGGCATCACTCCCGCGATGCGCGAAGGCTCGGGCCTGGTGCGCTTCGCACAGGAATACCCCGAGCGTTACTTCGACGTCGGCATCGCCGAGCAGCATGCGGTCACGTTCGCCGCCGGCCTCGCCTGCGAAGGCCTGGTGCCGGTGGTGGCGATCTATTCGACCTTCCTCCAGCGCGCCTACGACCAGCTGATCCACGACGTCGCCCTGCAGAACCTGCAGGTGGTGTTCGCCATCGACCGCGGCGGCCTGGTCGGAGCCGACGGCGCGACCCACCACGGCGCCTTCGACCTGTCCTATCTGACCTGCATCCCCAACATGGTGGTCATGGCTCCGGCCGATGAAAACGAATGCCGCCAGATGCTGTACACCGCGGTGCGCCACGAAGGCCCGAGCGCAGTACGCTACCCGCGCGGCGGCGGCACCGGGGTGACGCCAGCCGCGGAAATGACCGCCCTGCCGATCGGCAAGGGTGAAGTGCTGCGCAGCGGCACGCGCATCGCCCTGCTGGCCTTCGGCAGCATGGTCGGCGTCGCCCGCGAGGTAGCCGAGGAGATCGACGCCACGGTGGCCAACATGCGCTTCGTCAAGCCGCTCGACGAAACCCTGATCACCACCCTGGCCGCCGACCACGACCTCCTCGTGACTCTCGAGGAAAACGCCGTCGTCGGCGGCGTCGGCGCCGAAGTCGCGCGCATCGTCGACGGCCTCGAAGCCCGCCCGCGCATGCTGCGCCTGGGCCTGCCCGACCACTTCATCGACCATGGCGACCAGGCCCGCCTGCTCGCCTCCGTCGGCCTGGACAAAACCGGCATCCTCGCCAGCATCGCGCGCGTCCATCCGCGCTGAGCGCCCTTCCACTTCAGCGCCCGCATCCGCGGGCGCGAACGCCTTTCCCCGTCACCGCACACCCGAAGAAGTTGAGCGGATTGGTCGGGAAAGCTACCATTCCAAGTTAGTGCAACTCGATTGCACGACGCCCCCAACCCGCAGAGAACCGACATGAACGCCCCCACCGACCACGCCATCCCCGACGTACAGAACAGCGCGGACAGCCGCCGGATCGCGATCAACAAGGTCGGCATCAAGTCGATCCGCCACCCGGTCAAGGTCGCCGACAAATGCGGCGGCGTGCAGCATACGGTGGCGAGCTTCAACATGTACGTCGGGCTGCCGCACAATTTCAAGGGCACCCACATGTCGCGCTTCGTCGACATCCTCAACGGCAACGAGCGCGAAATCTCGGTCGAATCCTTCGAACCGATGTTGCGCGCGATGGTCCAGCGCCTCGAAGCCGAAGCCGGCCATGTCGAGATGAGCTTCCCTTACTTCATCAACAAGACCGCACCGGTATCCGGCGTGCAGAGCCTGATGGATTACGAAGTCTGCTTCATCGGCTCGATCGACGACGACGGGCACTACGAATTCACCATCAAGGTGGTGGTGCCGGTGACCAGCCTGTGCCCGTGCTCGAAGAAGATCTCCGCCTACGGCGCGCACAATCAGCGTTCGCACGTCACCGTCACCGCCGTGCTCAACGACCACCTGTGGATCGAGGACCTGGTGCAGCTGGTCGAAAACCAGGCTTCCTGCGAACTCTTCGGCCTGCTCAAGCGCCCCGACGAGAAATGGGTCACCGAACGCGCCTACGACAACCCCAAGTTCGTCGAAGACATGGTCCGCGATCTCGCCGCCAGCCTCGACCAGGAAGCGCGTATCGACGCCTATGTCGTCGAATCGGAAAACTTCGAGTCGATCCACAACCATTCGGCCTACGCCCTGATCGAGCGCGACAAGCGCAGCACGGCCTGAACGGCGCCCAGCTGGCGCAGGGGCGGTGGCAGCCGCGACCCGCCCCTGCACCCACCCGCACGACCGCCCGGGCGGGATGGCCGCGGCGCGCAGGACATCGTAAAATAAGCATTTCCTTAAATACGGAACCGCTACGATGTCCAAATCCTTCGTCCAGATCACTACCGACGTCTCCAAAGCCCTCACCACCCTGCGCCGGGAAATCCCCCAAACCATGGCCGGTTTCGGTGCGATGGCGAAAAGCTCGCTGCAGGACGGCGCCCTCGACGAACTGCACAAGGAACTGATCGCGCTCGCCATCGCCGTGACCCAGCGCTGCGACGCCTGCATCGGCTTTCACATCAAGGCGCTGATCCGCCTCGGAGCCCGCCGCGAGCAGATCATGGAAACCCTCGGCGTATGCACCTACATGGGCGGCGGCCCGGCCCTGATGTATGCCGCCGAAGCGGTGCGCGCCTACGAGGAAATGCTGCCCGGGAACGCCTGACCCGCCCCCGGCCGGGGCAGCGCGCGACCCGGCATGATTTTTCCGGCGAAGCTAAATAAGCGTTCACATTTTCAGTGAATTCACTATAATGCCGACCTTCGAGCGGAGAGGTGGCAGAGTGGTCGAATGTACCTGACTCGAAATCAGGCGTACCGCAAGGTACCGTGGGTTCGAATCCCACCCTCTCCGCCAGATTTTTGTTGAAAAAGCGGAATTAAACGCTATAATCCCGCTCCTTCGCAGTCGCAGTAAAAAGCGCCCGTAGCTCATCTGGATAGAGTACCTGGCTACGAACCAGGGGGTAGGAGGTTCGAATCCTTCCGGGCGCGCCAGACACAGCCTTCCGATCTCAGGCTCTAAACGATTTCGGCAACGCGCCCGTAGCTCATCTGGATAGAGTACCTGGCTACGAACCAGGGGGTAGGAGGTTCGAATCCTTCCGGGCGCGCCAGACACCGGAAGGCGCTGACTCCATCAAAGGATCAGCGCCTTTTCGCTTTTCCAGCGCGCAGATCCGGGAACGGCTCGTCAGCCCCGGACCGCAGTTCTTCTCCCGCTGAAGCGACGCCCTCCGGGCCGGCGCCGGAGCCCCCACGGGATCGGTCCGCTGCGAAGATGGAACAGAGGACCTTGCCACCCGGCCCCGCTGCCAACGTATGATTCCGGTGTCGTCCCCACTTACCCGCATCGGCTTGCCCGCCCCCCATGATCGGCCCTCGCCTGCTCCCGCTGCTGCTGCTCTACGGCCTGATGCTGCCGGTCACCGCAATGGTGCCGGTGCTGTCCGATTTCACCGTGCAGCGCTTCCCCAGCCTCGGCCAGTTCGCCAGCCACCTGTTCATGTCGATCAACATGGTCGGTGCACTGCTCGGCGCACCGCTCGCCGGGCTGCTGTCCGACCGCCTGGGACGACGCCGGACGCTGGCGGTGGCGGCGCTGGCGGTGAACGGGCTGAGCCTGCTCGGCATCGCCTGGGCCTACCGCCACGCCGACAGCTACGCCGTCCTGCTCGCGCTGCGCCTGGTCGAGGGCTTCGCCCACATGTCGGCGCTGTCGCTGCTGATGGCGCTGGGCGCCGACCACGTCGGCCGGGCCGGGCTCGGCGCGCGCATGGGCGCGGTCGGCGCCTCGATCAGCCTGGGCGTGGCCAGTGGCGCACCGCTGGGCGGGGTGGTCGGCGGCATCGAGCCGCTGTGGGTGCCGCTCGGGGGCGGCCTGCTGTCACTGCTGCTCGCGGCGCTGGGCTACTTCGGCCTGGCCGACACCGCCGGCACGCGCGCGCGCCTGTCGATCGCGGACATCCTCACCACCCTGCGCGGCCGCCGCGCGCTGCTGATTCCGCTCGCCTTCTCTTTCGTCGACCGGCTGACGGTGGGCTTCATCGTATCCACGCTGTCGCTCTACCTCGGCCTGGTGGTCGGTTTCGATGCGCGCCAGATCGGCGGCGCGATGGCGGCCTTCCTGATCCCGTTCTCGATCCTCACCTACCCCGCCGGTCGCCTGTCGCGGCACTGGGATCCGATGGCCATGATGATCGGCGGCAGCATGCTGTACGGGGTCTTCCTCGCCGTCCTCGGCGTCCTCCCGGCCACCCTGATCGTACCGGCGATGGCCGCAGGCGGGCTGATCGCCGCGCTGATGTACGCCCCTTCGCTGGTGCTCGCCACCCACTACGGCGGCGACGACTGCCGCGCCAGCGCGCTGGCTGCTTTCAACATGGCCGGCTCGCTCGGCTTCGCCGCCGGGCCGCTACTCAGCAGCGGCCTGCTGGCAGCCTTCTCGCTGTGGCTGGGCGCGCCTTATCCGGCGGTGTTCGCCGCCATCGGCGCGATCGAGGTCACCCTTGCCGCGGCGGTGCTGGTGCTGCTGCGCCGCAATCGCCAGCCCCGCCTGTCCCCGCTGTGCTGAACGCGGCGTCGTTCACCCCGGCGGAAGCGGCCCGGACGCCGGAGCGTGCGCGGCGGGCGGCGGCGCCCGCATCTCCTCGCAGCCTTCGCCCCCATCCACCCGTACTCGGATGAAGAGCACCCCCAGACGGAATGCGGCCAGCCCGTAGGCCAGCACCCATGCGAAGCCGCTGGCCAGCTGCAGTGCCGGTGCCGGCATGCCGGGAAAGCCCGCCGCCGCCCGCAGCAGGGCCGCGCCCCCGATCAACGTGCCCGCCACTCCGACCCAGGGACGCAGATCCAGTGGATAGCCTGCATGGGTGCGGCCGGCAATGCACAACACGGCGAACACCGACAGCCCCATCGACCCCACGGTGAGCAGATGCAGCCCGGCACTGGCGGCGATCGGCAGACCGAGTCGCGCCAGTCCGATCAGCCCGTAGCCGAGCGCGAGCAGCCAATACACCGCGTACAGCATGAATGCCCAGCGCGTCAGCAGCGCGCGCCCGACGTGCCAGTCGTTGAGGAGGTTGAGCACCGCCGCGGCCGCAGCCAGCGCCACCCAGCCGGCGATCGCCGAGTGCGGCAGAGCGAATTCGGCCACGGTGTACAGCGCAATCGCGAAGATCGCCAGGTTGCGCCGCGGCGGGCGGGCGCGGTAGGCCGGCAGATCCTCGTCGGCGTCCCGCCCGCCGCTGCCGGCGGCGCGCCGCGCGCGCTCGACATCGAGCGCATCATTGACGATGCGCATCGAGATCCGGCTCATCGCGACCACGATCAGCGTCATCATCACGCCCACCGCCGCCAGCAGCCAGCGCATCGGATAGATCCCGCGCACGACATCGAAGTGGAAACCGGCGACCATCGCCGCCATCGCCGCCAGCCCCCACAGAAATCCGAGCTGGCGCCGTTCCGGATCCCGCCACAGGCGGGGGGCGACCAGTCCCAGCAGGACGAGGGCAAAACCGGTGTCGAACAACGCCGCAAGCACCGGCCCTGCCACGCCCCCCGCCAGGGGCGACAGCCAGAATGCGAGCCTCGCCGCGCCCCACAGCAGCACGCAGAGCAGCGCCACGCCGCGACCGAAGGGCGGCGTGGCGGTGAACTCGGGCACCGCGGTCAGGACGAAGCCCGCCAGCGCCGCCAGCCCGAAGCCGAACATCAGCTCATGGGCGTGCCACACCAGCGCACCGCCCGCAACCGCCGGCAGCGCGCCGCCCGTCCCGAGAAAGACGAGCCAGACCAGTACCAGTAGCGCGCCGTACACCGCGGTGGCGAGAAAGAAGGGACGGAAGCCGCACATGAAAACAGGCTGGGCGGCGAGGCGGGCGAAGGGCGAGCCGGCCGCCGCAGCGGCGCCGCGACGGCGATGGAGGCCGGCGGAGCGGGGTGGAACGGAGTTGGGGGGTGCCTCGATCGTCATCGCTGACTCCTTGCTCAGGCGCCGCAGCGCTTGCCTGCGGCCGCGTCGTGGGACGGCGCGGAAGGGGCGAGTACGCGCAGCTCGGAAGGAGTGAACCCCGCATGCCCGGCCGCCGGCTCCCCGACGATACGAAGGCGCCCCTCGCCCCTTCCGCCGGCCGCGGCAAAAGCGCCCGCCACCGCCGGCAGGCCGAAGCTGTCGCGCACCGCCGCCGCCTGGAGCAGCTCGGCGGTATGGCGATACACCCATGCGTCATCGCGCGCGGCGGGCGGGCGGGCAAGCGCGAAACGCGCCACGATGCGCCCCGGCGCCGGCGCCATGACGAGAATGGCGTCCGACAGGCGGACCGCCTCCATCAGGTCGTGCGTGATCATCAGCACGCCCATGCCACGCTCGCGCTGGTGCGCCAGCAACAAGCGGTAGAGCTCTTCCTTGAGCCCGACGTCGAGCGCCGAGAACGGCTCGTCGAGCAGCAGCAGCTCGGGCGCGAGCACGAGCGCACGCGCCAGCGCGACCCGGCTCTGCATGCCGCCGGAGAGCTGGTGGGGAAACTTGTCGAGATCGTGCGGCGCGAGTCCGAGGCGCAGCGCCAGCGAGCGGGCCCGCCGGTGGCGTTCACCGCGCCCGACGCCCGCCGCCTTCAGGCCGAGGGCGATGTTGTCGAGCGCACTCTTCCACGGCAGCAGACGAGGCTGCTGGAACATGAAGGCGGTCGTGGCGAAGCGGTTGTCGACCTTGCCCTGCTGCACGCTCAGCAGCCCCGCGGCGAGGTGGAGCAGCGTGGTCTTGCCGCAACCCGAAGGGCCGACCAGGGCCAGCACTTCGCCGGCACGCACCTGGAAGTCGATGCCCGCGAGCACTTCGTCACGAGCGAAGGCATGGCCCAAGCCGCGAACCTCGAGCCCGCCGGCGGGGGACGCCGGGGGACTCATGCGCCCTGCTCCCGCCAGCGCTCGAGCTCACGCTTGACCGGCTCCAGCACCAGGTATTCGACCATCAGCAGCAGGCTCACCACCGCACTGATCCAGGCCATCGTCGCCGCCGTATCCAGGTGCGAGCGCGACACCGCGAGCGCGGCGCCGACACCGTCCTGGGTGGCGAGCAGCTCGGCCATCACCACCACTTTCCACGCCGTGCCGAGGGCTGCGATCCAGGCCGGAAACAAATAGGACACCAGGTGCGGCAGATAGACGTCGGTAAACATCATGCGCCGCGGCAGACGAAAGGCCTCGGCCATGCCACGGAGCTGGTTGTCGAGGGTGCGCGTGCCTTGCAGCGCGCCGATGAAGATCACCGGGAAGGCAGCGACGAACACGGTGAACACCGGCGTGCCGTCGCTCGCGCCGAACCACAGCATCGCCAACACCAGCCAGGCGATCGGCGGCGCCCCCATGAGCACGGTGACGAGCGGGCGCGACATCATCGACGCGGTCAGCGACAGCCCGGCGGCGAGGCCCAGCGCACTGCCGGCGACCACCGACAAGGCATAGCCGGTCAGCGCACGGCGTGCGGTGACCGCCAGCTCGGGCCAGGCCGCGCCGCTGTCGATCAGCTGCCACAGAGTGGAAAAGGTCGCGCGCGGATCGGGCAGCACCAGCGCGCCGTAAACGAAGCTGACCGCCTCCCAGGCGGCAAAGAGCAGGAACAGGCTGGCAATCGCCCCCCAGCCGCTCCACAGATAGGCGGGCAGTCCGGCGAGCCAGGCGCGCAGCAGGCTCATCGGCGCACGGCGTCGGCGTAGAAGCCGTCATCGGGCAGCTTGCCGCCGATCAGGGCGGGATTTTTCGCATGCAGGTGGCCGAACATGAATTCGAGCTCGGCACGTGCAGCCGAGGCCGGCACCGCCTCGGTCTGGCTGACCGCGATCGAATCGGCCACCGCCTCGGCGCTGAGCAGATCGATGCGCGCAGCGACGGCCTGTCCGCAGGCACTCGCCTGCTCGCGGCACCAAGCGAGCGCGCGCGCGTATTCGGCTTCGATGCGCGCGACCACGTCGGGGCGTTCGCGCAGCGCCCCCATCACCGCGATCCCGGCCTGCGGAATGCGTGCCGCACGCGCGAACACCCGCCCCCATTCCTTCTGCAGATCGACGCTGCGGTGCAGTTCGGGCGCCACCACGTTGAGCGGGAAGGAGCCGGTCTTGCGCAGCGCCATCGACGCCGCCGGCTCGGCGAGCAGGGCGTGATCGACCTGGCGCATCACCAGCAGCTGCATGGCATCGACCGGGCTGGCGACGTAGCGCAGGCGCAGCGCCTTCTTGACGTCGATCCCCTGCTGGCCGGCCAGAAGCTGGAACACGATGTCGGGCATGTCGCCACGGAACGGCATCGCCACTTCCTTGCCGCGCAGGTCGGCGAGCGTCTTCAGCGCCGGGTCGCGCGATACCAGCCACAGCACGCCCCAGGTCGAGACGTTGAGCAGCTGCAGTTTCGCGCCGCGGTTGTAGAGGTTGGCGGCGACATTGGTCGGCATCGCCAGCACGTCGGCGCGGCCGTCGAGCGCCATCACCCGCAGCTGGTCGGGGTCGCGCCAGGGCACGAACTCCACCACTTCGGCGACATCGGCGAGCGCCCCCGAATCGACCATCCGGATCAGCGGGTTCGACACCGCCGCCGACGGGCCGGCGAGGACGAGGCGGGGCAGCTTCTGCGCGTAGGCGATGCCGGTGACGAGCAAGAAGGCGCAGACGACACCGAGATGCAATGCGACCCGCGCCCACGCCGCAAGGACAGACCGTGCCTCCCGGCGCGCACGCCCGCTGGCCGGCGCGGCACGGTTCTTGCCGTGCGTGCGCTTCCACAGGGGTGCGGCGGACCGATCGACGAAGCAGAGTCCAGGCGGCGGGCTGCAGCGATCTGTTTCCATGTCTAGAAGCTCCCGTTCAGGCTGAGGGCGATGCCGCGCCCGGGCGCGGCCAGTTCGTTGCCAGAGACACCATCGGTCAGATGCTCGTGATAGCGCTTGTCGGCCAGGTTGCGGAGGGTGACGCCGACACTGGCGGCCTCGAACGCGGCCACCGCGCCGAAGCGCCAGCCGAATCCGGCATCCGCGGTGACGAAACCGGCGGTGCGATCCTCGGTGCCGTTGGAAAACCGGGTGGCGACCCGGTCCTGCTCGGCCACCGCGCGCAACTGGGCATGCCAATAAAAACCGCGCTCAGCCGGCTGGCCGATACCCAGGGTCAGCTCGGGGGCCGGCATCTGGTACAGCGGCTCGTCGTCCTGATGGTTCTTGCCGCGCAGCCAGGTGAAGCTGCCATCGATCACGAACGCCGCCACTGGCAGGCTGGCACTGCCTTCGAGGCCGTAGAGGGTGACTTTGTCGAGGTTTTCGGTGCGTTTGAGGGGAAGCCCGGTCGCACTGTGCGTGGTCCCGGTGATCCGGCCGGCGATGTAGTCGTCGATGCGGGTATGGAAGGCGGCGAGCTGGTAGCGCAAGCGGCCTTCGCGCCCCTTCAGGCCGAACTCGACGCTGGTCGACACTTCGGGGTCGAGCCGGGGATTGCCGACATGGTAGTAGCCGTCGCCGCGCGCCGAGTCCTCGAAGCGCTCGCGCATGTCGGCTGCACGATAGGCGCGGCCGACATTGGCGTAGACATTGAGCGATCCGGACAACGGATGGATCGCCCCCAGCGACCACGACAGGTTGTTATCGGTGCTCTCCAGCCCGCTGGTCTGCGCCGCCGGCCCCGAACCCTTCTGCCGGGCGTCGCCGCGCACACGGTCATAGCGCGCACCGGCCACGAGCCGTGTCGCCCCGAGTTCGAACTCGTCCTGCACGAACAGCCCGGCCGATTCGATGCGCCCCTTGTCGAAAGGATCGTTGCGCTGGTTGTTGTCGAACGCGGGCGGGTTGTTGTCGATATAGCGCTCGGGGTCGCCGCGCATGTTCCAGACATCGACACCGACCGTCAGCAGGTGGCCCGCCGCAGGGGAAAACAGGTATTTCGCCTTTGCCCCATCGGTGACGAAAGTGACGTCGTTGCGCACGTAGTCGCGCTGCTTGACCGAGGAATGGGCACGGATCTGGCGGAAAACCTCCTGCCGATAGAGCTCTGCGGACAGCTGCCCGTCGCCGACGGCGGCATCCACCCCGATTTCGTAGAGCTCCCGGCGCTGTTCGGGCGAATGGATGGTCGCCACCCCCAGCGGCTTCGGAATCCCCGCGCCGCTGCGCGCCGAGCCCGGATACCACACGTCGCGGTCGGTATGGCGCTGCAGGTTCAGGCGCACGCTGGCATCGTCGCCGAGGCGGTGGCGGTACTTCGCCAGCAGCGAGCCGGAATCGTAGCCGGTACGGTGCTCGCGCCCGTCCGCGCTGCGATAGTCGTCGACATCGCGCCCCGCGGCGCCGAGCACCAGCGCCTGATCGGTGTTCGAGCGCGTCAGCAGCAACGCGCCGGCCACGCTGCGGTCGACGCTGCCGACACCGAGGCCGATCCGCCCGCCGTCGATGTCCTCGGCGCTGAAGCGCGCTTCGGGGGTGATCAGGTTCACCACCCCGCCCATCGCCCCGCTGCCGTACAGCACCGAACCCGGCCCTTTGACGACTTCCGCGCGCTCGAGCAGGCCGAGATCGAGGAAGGAGGCGATCGCGCCCTGGGGCTGGGCCGAATTCACCCGCAGACCATCGACCATCACCACCACGCTCTCCTTCTTTTGCCCACGCAATACCGGGTTCTGTCCCCAGGCGCCGTCGGACTGCACCGCCAGGCCGGGCTGGCCGCGCAGCAGATCACCGACCACCGCCCCGCCGGCACCGGGTGAAGGCAGGATTTCCACCGCCTGCGGCGTGTCCTGCGCATCCGCGGCATAGCCCTTGGCGGTCACCAGCCGGGTTTCGAGCAGCACTTCGGCGTGGGCGGAATGAAAGGCGGGGGCAGCGGACAGGCCGAGAATGGCGAGGACGGATGGGCGCAAGCGAAACACCATGAAAAGCTCTCCGGAAAGGAAATACCGGGGCTGGCTGGCGGCGGCTGGCTTGCCCTACAGGATCAGATTGTCTGGCGCAAGAATACAGGTAATGCGAATTGTTTTCATTTGATGAATATCAAACATTGATTCATCCCGGCGCGAGACTCCAGGATGGAAAAGCCCGACGGCAGCGTCATCGTCACGCAAGGACCTGCATCCCAGTCTCCTGTGGTCTCCTTCCCGGTATCCTTTCCGCCATGCGTGCGATCTTCCCGCTGAAACTCTCCCGCCTGTTCCGGCCGCGCGATTCGCGTTTCTGGCTGATGGTCGTCCTCAACCTGCTGTCCGCGGTTCTGGCCTGGGTGCTGCGCACCTATCCGCTGGTGCCGCTTGCCGCGGCGCTGGTCGCGGTGTTCGCGCTGGGCAACGCGCTGCTCGGAATGCGCATCGCCTTCGATCTGCTGCGGGACGAAAGCACAGGCGAAGCAAGACCTGCCCGGCACGATCACGATCACGATCCCTCGTGAATCACCGGCAGCGCTCGTTTCCGCCCCACCATCAGGCCCCCACCACTACCGCCCTCCTCGGGCGCGCACGGAGCGGGTCGCGGCCGGCGTGCTCCGCACTTACAGGAACCCTGGACGACCGTGACGCTTGCAGAAATCGTCGAGCAGCACGCTGGCCATCGCATATTTCATCGGGAACACCGGGGGCAGGTGGTCGACATGGAAAAAACGTGCGTCCTCGATTTCATCGACCGCGCAGACGATCTCTCCGCCGGCGTACTCCGCCCGGTAGCCGAGCATCAGGGCATGAGGGAAAGGCCACGGCTGGCTGGCCACATAGCACAAATTCCGGACATGCAGCCCGGCTTCTTCGAAGACCTCGCGCTGGACGGCATCTTCGGCCGACTCGCCGGCATCGACGAAGCCCGCCAGCGTGCTGTACAGACCGGGAGCGAAATGCGGCGAGCGCCCGAGCAGGATCTCCGGCCCGCGCTCGACCGCCATGATCACCACCGGCGAAACCCGCGGGAAGTGCTCGCGCGCGCAGGCGTCGTTGGTGCAGACGCGCGCGATCATGTCCGGCTTCAGGATCGTCATCGCGCCGCAGGCACCGCAGTACTGGTGGGCACGATCGAATTCGAGGAGCTCGAGGCTGCGCACCGCCCGCTCCCGCAGCGCGCGCGGCAGGGTGTCGAGCAGTCCTTTCAGGTGGCGGAACGCGTGACCTCGCGGAGCTTCGGCCTCGCGGGCGACCTCGGCGACGAAGCACGCCTCGCCCTGCCCGCCTCCGGTCGGAATCACACGCAGCGGCGCGACCGCGGCCAGATAGTCGCGCCACGCCGGCGGCGGCCCGCCGGCCTCGTCGACCAGCAACTGATTGCCCCGGAAGATCAGGCAATCGGCACCGGCGCCGAGGGCTGCCGGAAGAGAGATCGAATGATCATCGCGCATATTCGTGGCCCAGCAGGCGCAGTGCCGGCGAGGCCGGCCCGGATGCCGCGACATCGGCTGCGCTGCGGTGGAAAACCCCCGCAGCGCAAGACATAATGTGCGACTCGACTGTCGTGCCCGGGACGGGACTCGAACCCGTAAGCCATGCGGCGGTGGATTTTAAGTCCACTGCGGTTACCGATTTCGCCACCCGGGCGGGGTCCGCATTGTAGCGTGATGCCCGCATCGTGCGCGCGAATCGCACGCCGTCGCCCCCGCGGCTACCCCGCAGCGGCCCCATTGTCTGCCCATCACAGCCCTTCCGCCGTGATCGGCAATGGACGGCCATCGGCAGCGGACACCTACGTACATCCATTGCAGTGGCGCTTACTCCGTGATCGTTCTAGACCTTTCCTGTGACCACAGCCATCGTTTCGAAGCTTGGTTCGCCTCCGCGGCAGCATTCGAGGAACAGTACTCGCAGGGACGGCTGAGTTGCCCGGTCTGCGCCAGCACCGAGGTCCGGCGCCTGCCCAGCGCGCCTTATGTGCGGACACGCGCGAGCGCACCACCTGCGCAGGACGCTCCCGCCCAGCCGCCCGGGCGGCCGGCGCATTCACCGCCAACCGCGCCCCTCGACCGGCTGATGGCCGCGCTACGCCACATGGCGCGAGGCGCGGAGGACGTCGGCGAGCGCCTGCCCGAGGAAGCGCGGCGCATCCACTATGGCGAAGCCGAGCCGCGCAACATCCGTGGCGCCGCATCGCGTGACGAAGTCGAGGAACTGCTCGACGAAGGCATCGCGGTAATGCCCGTGCCGCCGGACGAAAACCTGCACTGAAAGGCGCCGGCCGTTCAACTGCGCACGGCGATCCACGGCACGGTCATTTCGTCCGCACTCAAGCCGCCGTGCACCCCGATCATTTCGTGAAAATGCTCGCCTTCAACATGGTCGATGATCGTCCACCCGGGCTCCATCAGCAGCACATGGGTCCCCACCCGCTCGGCCAGCCGCGGATTCCGCATCCCCGGGCCGAGCAAGCCCGACTCCAGGCAGTCCTTTCCGCTGACGAGCACGGCCTTGCCCGCCAGCTCCACCCTCGCCCATGCTTCGAACTCGGCCGCCGCCCCCCTGCGCACCCGGCAGAAAGCCAGACGACGCTCGCCGAACAGCGGCGCAGCAAGCATGGCGGCCACTTCTCCGCCCGGCGCCAGGTCGACCGTGCGCTGCGGTGACGAATCGATGAAACCATGGTCGGCGGTCACCACCAGATGCACGCCCCGCCCCGCCAACGCATTCAGCAGATTGGCGAACAGCGCATCGATCCGCTCGAAGCAGGCATGGACCTGGGCCGAGCGGCAGCCATGCAGATGGCTGAGCGCATCGAATACGGGGTAGTAGGCATGGACCAGGCCGCCGCTCGCCGCAAGGCGGTCGACCTGAGCCAGGATCTGCGCTTCCAGCCCCCGCAGTCCCTGGTAGGGCTCGACCCGGGCGCCTCGCGCGTGGTGCTGCGAAAAACGCGAAAACGCGATATCGGCCGGGGAGACCAGCACCGCGGGCCGGCTCGCGTGATGGAACATCGGCGGCACCGGACAGAGCCGCGACATCAGCCGGACGGCCTCCAGCGGCGGCCCGGTGCGCAAACTCAGCGGCAGGGGCAGAACGACGCCACCGAACCGGCGGTCATGGACGAACCATCCATTCAGCCCATGGACCGCGGGTGCGACACCGGTCAACAAGGTCGTCACCGCACTCGCGGTGGTGCTTGGACAGACTGAAGTCAGCGCCCCCCGACGGTGGGCATGGAGCACCGAACCCGCCCCCACCGAGCACAAATAACGGTCGCCTAGGCCGTCGATCACCAGCAGCACGACCGTCGCCGCATCGTCCCCCGGGGCAACCCCGCCCGCGTTCCACCCTGCTCCGGGCTCGTGCAGCCAGGTGCGCAAGGTGCTGGCCAGATCGTACAGCCCCCCCGGGCCGTATTCGGGCAGCACGGAATCGACAGGAAGCGGGAAACGGATGTTCAGCACGGGCATCGGGCCGTCATCTGGCGGGCGCCTCCGGCGCCGCAGAGCGGCACAGGACGGAAAACGTGAAAAAGCCGGATGAGCACATTGTACTCATCCGGCTTCGGATTCTGGAGCGGGAAACGAGTCTCGAACTCGCGACCTCAACCTTGGCAAGGTTGCGCTCTACCAACTGAGCTATTCCCGCTTTGACGACAGGGCGCGAAATATAGCAACTTCCGCTTCCTGCCGCAACACTGCAAACTGCATTTACTTCTGGAGGCGCGACTCGGAATCGAACCGGGGTACACGGCTTTGCAGGCCGCTGCATAACCACTCTGCCATCGCGCCACGACCTTTCGGCTGGCTGCTCCGCCCTTGCCGGAGCCTCCGCACCCCAGGAGCGACCCTGGGCAGCAAATTCTTGGAGCGGGAAACGAGTCTCGAACTCGCGACCTCAACCTTGGCAAGGTTGCGCTCTACCAACTGAGCTATTCCCGCCCGGGAAAGACCGCCATTATAGTCAGCCTTTTTTACATGTCAACTTCTGAATTGCATTTCCAGCATCGAGCGCGGTTCACGAACCCCTCTTTCACGCCCTATCCTCATCGAGCAGCAAGGGCATTGCCCGGCGAAGGTAATAGCCCATCGACCACAAGGTGAGCGCAGCGGCGACGTAGATCAGGACCTCGCCGATCAGGCGCAGATCGAAGCCGAGCAGCGGCGCATCGAACAGCAGCAGCGGGATCGCCACCATCTGTGCCGCCGTCTTGAGCTTGCCGACGTAGGCCACGGCGACACTGGCCGACTGGCCGACCCGCGCCATCCATTCGCGCAGCGCCGAAATCGTGATTTCGCGGCCGATGATGACCACCGCGATCAGGGCATCGACCCGCGCCAGCTGCACCAGCAGGATCAGCGCTGCAGCCACCATCAGCTTGTCGGCCACCGGGTCGAGGAAAGCGCCGAAGGCCGAAGTCTGCCCGAGCGCGCGCGCGAGATAGCCGTCGAACCAGTCGGTGACCGCAGCGGCGATGAAAATCCCGGTCGCCACCAGATTCTTGCTCGCCACCGGCATCCAGTTGTCGGGCAGGTAAAAGACGCCGACAAAGATCGGAATGAGCGCGATACGCGCCCAGGTCAGCGCATTCGGGATGTTGAGCGGCATGCCGGCAGGCCAGGAAATCGTGTGATCGGGCTCCGAGTATATCAGCGCCGATCAGCCCCTCGGCGCGCGTCGGAAGGTACACACTTCGGCGCCCCCTGTCTGTACCATCTGTGCCCGAACGCCATACCTCCGACCGCTCCGAACCGCGACACTGCGATGCCCACTCTCCTGCAATCCGCCGCATGGACTGCGCTTTCCGCTCACCGCAACGCCCTTGCCGGACTTTCCCTGAACTCGCTGTTCGCCGAGGACCCCGCCCGTGCCCGGCGCCTGCAGGCCGACGCCTGCGGTCTCGTCTTCCACTACGCGCGGAACCTCGTGCGCGACGACACCCTCGCGCTGCTGTTGCGCCTGGCGCTTGAAGCAGGGCTGCCGTCCCGCATCGCCGCGATGTTCGCCGGCGAACGCATCAACAGCACCGAGGACCGGGCCGTGCTGCACGTCGCCCTGCGCCGCCCGGCGGGCATGCCGAGCACGGTGGAGGGCGTCGACCTCGGCGCCGAAGTCGAGGCGGTGCGCACGCGCATGCGCCGGTTCAGCACCGAAGTGCGCGAGGGGCAGTGGTTGGGTTACAGCGGCCGGCGCATCACCGACATTGTCCATATCGGCATCGGCGGCTCCGATCTCGGCCCGGCGATGGTGTGCGAAGCGCTGAAGGATCTCGCCCACCCAGCGCTGCGCCTGCACTTCGTGTCGAACGTGGACGGCGTGCAGATCGGCGACGTGCTGCGCTGCGCCGACCCCGAGGCCACGCTCTTCATCGTCGCCTCGAAGACTTTCACCACCCAGGAGACACTGATCAATGCCCGCAGTGCCCGTGCCTGGCTGGTGGCCCATGCCGGCAACGAAGCGGCCGTCGCCCGCCATTTCGTCGCAGTGTCGACGAATGCCGCCGCGGTCCGCGCCTTCGGCATCGACGCCGACAACATGTTCGGCTTCTGGGACTGGGTGGGCGGGCGCTTCTCGCTGTGGAGCGCGATCGGCCTGCCGATCCTGCTCCAGATCGGCGCCGGGCACTTCGACGCCTTGCTCGCCGGTGCCCACGCGATGGACGAACATTTCCGCAGCACCCCTCTGGAACGCAACCTGCCGGTGCTGATGGCGCTGATCGCGATCTGGAACATCGATTTCCTCGGCGCGCACAGCCAGCTCATCGCGCCCTATCACCAGCGCCTGCACCGCCTGCCCGCCTACCTGCAGCAGCTCGAGATGGAATCGAACGGCAAGTCAGTGCGTGCCGACGGACAGCCGGTAGGCTGCCACACCAGCCCGGTGATCTGGGGCGAACAGGGCATCAACGGCCAGCACGCCTACTTCCAACTCCTGCACCAGGGAACCCAGCCGGTCCCGGTCGATTTCATCGGCGTCCTCGAGGCCGGCGCCGAGGACGAGTTCCACCACCGCATCGCCTTCGCCAACCTGCTCGCCCAGGCCGAGGCCCTGATGCGCGGACGTAGTGCCGAACAGGCCGAAGCCGAGATGCGCGCCGCCGGCCTCGCCGAAGCACGCATCCAGGCCCTGGTGCCGCACCGGACCTTCCCCGGCAACCGCCCGAGCAACATGATCCTGCTCGAGCGCCTGACGCCTTTCTCGCTCGGTGCGCTGATCGCCGCCTACGAGCACCGCACCTTCGTCCAGGGGGCGATCTGGGGCATCAACAGCTTCGACCAGTGGGGCGTGGAACTGGGCAAGCAGCTGGCGGCCCGGGTACTGGACGAACTCGACCCGGCCCGTCCCGCCGCCCTCCCCGGCGACCACGACGCCAGCACCGAAGCGCTGGTCGCGCGTTACCGCGACCGTTACCGCCGCACGCTCAGTACTTGAGCACGACCCAACCCGGATGGTCGTATTCGCGACCGTAGAAGTTCAGCGTCTCCACCGCCCGCATCAATCCCAGTTTCTTTGCCGGCGCCCGCGGCGCGCTGCGCATCAGTCCGGCGGCATCGGTGATGTCGCCGAGCAGCCATTGCAGGTGGCGCCCGGAGCGGCTGTGGAAATCCCGCCCGGCGACGATCGCGGCGACCTGGCGCTCGATCTCCGCGGCCAGCGCCACGTAGTCGGCTTCGGCCAGCGGCTCGGTCCCGGCTTCGCGGATGCGCTGCTCGAGAGTGTCGCGCAAGGCCGTCATCGCGCTGCGCAGGGCTTCGTCGGCGGGCCGTGGAAGCGCATCGGCCGACGCACCCGGCTCTGCCGCAGGGCGCCCGCCGTCGGCCGCAACCGGGGCAGAGGCGAAACCGGCAAGGGCCGCGACGAGGGCCAGTGCGAAGATGAAGAACCTGGGTTGCATGGGCTTTGCTCCGGAAGAGGATCGACAGGATGGCAATGCTATCCGCTTCGCCGCAGGCGGAGATTGAACTGCATCAAGCCGCCGCCCGCAGCCCCTCCACTCCCGGCGTTTTTTCAGCGGGTGCGGCGCCTTCAGGCCAGCGCCTGCTCCAGGTCGGCGATCAGGTCGTCGACATCCTCAAGGCCGACCGACAGGCGCAGCATCGCATCCGAAATGCCGCGGCGGGCGCGTTCCTGAGCGGACAGGTCATGGTGAGTGGTGGTGCACGGCTGGGTGACCAGGCTTTCGACCCCGCCCAGGCTGGGGGCGAGGGCGAACAGGCGCAGACGGTCGGCGACGCGGGTGGCGTCCGCACCGTCGCCGGCGAGCTCGATCGTCAGCATGCCGCCGAAGCCCGCCATCTGCGCCTTCGCCAGCGCATGACCAGGAAAGTCGGGCAGCCCGGGGTAGAACACGCGACGCACCCGCGGATGGCGCTGCATGGCTTCGGCGATGCGCTGCGCCGAGGCGTTGTGCTGGCGCACGCGCACCACCAGGGTCCGCAGGCTGCGCGCGAGCAGCGACGCGGTGGCGGGCGCGATCATCGAACCGAGGTTCTTGCGCCAGCTCCACACCGGCTGCAGCAGCGCCTTCGCCCCCATCAGCGCGCCAGCGGTGAGGTCGCTGTGGCCGCCGAGGTACTTGGTCGCGCTGTGCATCACGATGTCGGCGCCGAGCGCGAGCGGGCGCTGATTCACCGGCGAGGCGAACGTGTTGTCCACCGCGACCAGCGCACCGTGGGCGTGCGCCCGGCGGGCGATGGCACGGATGTCGATCAGGCTCAGGGTCGGATTGGTGGGGGTCTCGAAGAACACCAGCTTCGCCCCGCCGGCGAGCAGGGCATCGAGGCGCTCGAGTTCATCGTCGAGAATGAGGTGGGTGGGAATGCCCAGCAGCGGCAGCTGGCTCGACAGCAGCTCCAGCGTGCCGCCGTAGGCCTCGCCGACGCAGACGATACCCTCGCGCCCGTGGGTCAGGAACAGCGCGCTCGCCGCCGCCATTCCGGAGCAGAAGGCCCAGGCCTGCTCCGCGCCTTCGAGGCCGGCAAGGGTGTTTTCGAGGGCGAGGATCGACGGGTTCAGCCCGTAACGGGTGTACAGCCCGCCCGCCTTGCGCCCGTCGATGACGTCGAGCAGATCGGCCGTCGACGCGAAGGCGAAGGTGGTGGTGTCATACACCGGAACATGCGGGCTGCCGTAGGCGTCCTTGAAGCCGTGGCCGTGGATGCCGAGGGTGGCCAAACCGGGAGTGCTGCGCTCGCTCATCGTCGTTCTCGCTCGATCAAGATCATTGTCCCGCGCGGCAGCCCTGCCAGCTTCCCCGCCGCGCCAGCTCGGCGCTCAGACGGGGCGCCAGTTCGGACAGGCGCATGTTCCACTGCGGCGCCAGCTTGAGCGCCGGCGGCACTTCGCTGCCCAGGCGCTGGAGCAGGATGTCGGGCGACAGGCGCTCGACGAAGTCGGCCAGCAATGCGATGTATTCGTCCTCGCCGAGCAGCGGCACCGCGCCCGGATCGCGCTCCCAGTCGCGCGCCAGCGCGGTGCCGCGCACGAGCTGGAGCTGGTGGAGCTTGAGCGCGCGCAGCGGCAGCGCGGAGAGCCGGTGGGCGCCGTCGAGCAGGCCGGCGCGCGACTCCCCGGGCAGGCCGAGGATCAGGTGCGCGGTGACGTCCAGCCCGCGCGCCGCCGCACGCTCGATCGCGTCCGCGCTGCAGGCGAAGTCGTGGCCGCGATTGACCCGGCGCAGGGCCTCGTCGGTGCACGACTCGACGCCGATCTCGAGCTCGATGATCGACTCGCGCGCCAGCTCGGCGAGGTAGTCGAGCACCGCGTCGGGCAGGCAGTCCGGACGGGTGCCGATTGCCAGCCCGCTGATCCGGGGATGGGCGAGCGCCTCCTGGTAGCACGCGCGCAGGCGCTCGAACTCGCCGTAGGTGTTGCTGTAGCTCTGGAAATAGGCGATGTAGCGCTGCGTCCCGGGGTAGCGCCGGAGCAGGAAGCGCAGCCCGGTATCGATCTGCTCGCCGATCGGCTGGCGGCGGTCGAGATAGCCCGGGGTGAACCCGGCGTTGTTGCAGAACGTGCATCCGCCGGTGCCGAGCACGCCGTCGCGGTTGGGGCAGCTGAAGCCGGCCGCGACCGACACCTTCTGCACCCGCCCGCCATAGCGGCGCTTCACATGGTCGTTCCAGGCATTGTAGCGGCGTTCGCCGAACGGCGTACCGACAGCGGGGCATGGGGCAGGAGAGGACCGGGCGGAGTGCTCGGCGGCAGCAGTTTCACAGGACATCGGCAAGAGAGGCCGGGACATCGGCGAGGATTCGGTGCTACGGACGCAAAGGTGCAAGTATGCCTGAGCCCTCCCTTCCGGCGCATCCGCTCCGTTGCCGCCCTCTGCCGGCGGCAACGGCCGGCGCAACGCACCAGCGCCACTCATGCTCCACTCAGGCCCCACTCCGCAGCCCGGATTCCGGATGCACGCGGCACCGACGCATGGGTCACAGATGCACGCGCCAATTGCCCCGGCGCCGGCGCTGCCGCACAATCGTTTCCCGTTCCCGCCCATGCGCGCAAGCGCCCCCGCCGCGGCTCTCGGCGCGGCCCCACGACTGCATCCCACGGAGGTCTCCGATGTCGAGCTGGATCGTGATTGCCCTGGTCGTCGCCCTGCTCGCCTGGGCGGTACTGATCTACAACGGCCTGGTCGCGCTGCGCAACCGGGTGAAGAACGCCTTCTCCCAGATCGACGTCCAGCTGCAGCGCCGCTACGACCTGATTCCCAACCTGGTGGAAACGGCCAAGGCCTACATGCGCCACGAGCGCGAAACCCTCGAAGCGGTAATCGCCGCGCGCAACCAGGCCCGGGCCGCCGCCGAACGCGCCGAAGGGGCGCCGACCGATGCCGCCGCGATGCGCCAGCTCGCCGGTGCCGAAGCGGCCCTCGGCGGCATGCTGACGCGCTTTTTCGCGCTCGCCGAAGCCTACCCGGAGCTCAAGGCCAACCAGAACATGATGCAGCTGCAGGAAGAGCTCGCCAGCACCGAGAACCGCATCGCCTTCGCCCGCCAGGCCTACAACGACGCGGTCACCGCCTACAACATCCGCCGCGAGCAGGTTCCCGACGCCCTGATCGCCAACGCCGTGGGCTTTGCCGCCGCCGAGCAGTGGGTGCTGGAGAACGCCGACGCCCGCCAGGCGCTGAAGGTGGATTTCGGCTAGGACCCGCCCCCGTCCGCGCCCCGCTTCGACCCTCCCTCCGCCCGCTCGCGCCCCACGTCCAGGCCTGCCGCCCGCGATGGACTTTTTCGCTGCCCAGGATCGCGCCCGCCGCCAGAGCCGCCTGCTGGTGCTGTGGTTCGCGCTCGCAGTCGTGCTGATCGTCGTCGTCGTCCATGCCGGCGCCGCGCTGCTGCTGTTTCCCGGCGAGGACGGCAGCGTGGCGGCTTCCCGCCTGCTCGACCCGGCGCAGTTCCTCGCGACCGCCGCCGTCGTCGGCGGCGTGATCCTGCTCGCCTCGCTGTACCGCATCGCCCGCCTTGCCGCCGGCGGCGGCGAGGCCGTGGCGCGGACCCTCGGTGGCCGCCCGCTCGCGCGCGCCACCCCCGATCCGCGCGAGCGCCGCCTGCTCAACATCGTCGACGAGATGGCGGTCGCCTCGGGCCTTCCCGCTCCACCGGTCTACGTGCTCGATGCGGAGCCGGGCATCAATGCCTTCGCCGCCGGCGCGCGGCCGCAGCAAGCGGTGGTCGCGCTCACCCGCGGTGCGCTCGAAAAGCTCGACCGGGACGAGCTGCAGGGCGTCGTCGCCCACGAGTTCAGCCACATCCTGAACGGCGACATGCGCCTCAACCTGCGCCTGATCGGCCTGCTGCACGGCATTCTCGTGCTCTCCCTGATCGGCCGCGTACTCTTGCGCGGCGGCGGCCGGGGCGGCAAAAGCCGCTCGCCCTTCGCTCTCCTCGGCCTCTTGCTGGTCGCCGTCGGCCACGTCGGCGTGCTGTGCGGCCAGCTGATCAAGGCTGCAGTCTCACGCCAGCGCGAATTCCTCGCCGACGCCGCAGCGGTCCAATTCACCCGCAACCCGGCCGGCCTCGCCGGCGCGCTCCGGCGCATCGCCGAGCACGGTGCTGACATCGGCCACCCCCGTGCGGAAGAGGTCAGCCACATGCTGTTCGGCGCCAGCGCTCGTCTGTCGGCCTTGTTCGCCACCCATCCCCCGCTCGCGGAGCGCATCCGCCGCATCGATCCGCGCTTTCTCCCCGACGACGCATTTGCCACCCCCACGGCAAGCACCACGGCCGCGACAAGTGCCGCCACCGCGGAAACGACCGCCGCATTCACGGCCACGATCGGCCAGCTCCAACCCGCGCACCTCGCCCATGCCCAGGCCCGGATCGCCCGCCTCGACGGAGCGCTTCGCCAGTCGCTACACGAGCCCTCCGGCGCCCAGGCAATCTGCCTCGCGCTGCTCCTCGATCGCGATCCCGGCATCCGCCAGCGCCAACTGCAAAAGATCGCCGCCGCCCTCGGCGATCCGCTCGCCTTGCGCACCGAACGCGAATACCCCGCGGTGGCCGCGCTCGACCCCGGGATGCGGCTGCCGCTGATCGAGCTCGCCCTCGGGCCGCTGCGCGAACTCGACCGGGCTGGCCGCGAGCGCTTCATCGCGCTCCTCGATGCCCTGGCCGGCACCGACGGCTGGCTCGCCCTCGGCGAATACGTCCTCGTGCGCCTGCTGCGCGATACGCTCCAGCCCCGCTCGCCGGCACCCGCGCTCGCGGCCAGCCCGGCCGAGCTGCGCTGCCACACCGCACTGCTGCTGTCGGTGATCGCCATCGCCGGCCAGCACGACGCAGCCTCCACCCGCGCCGCCTATGCCCGCGGTGCCGCAGCCGCCCCGCTCGACGCGCTCGGCCCCCTGCTGGAAGCCGGTGAAATCGACTTTCCCGCGCTCGACCGTGCCTTCGCCCAGCTCGCCGCCACCGCCCCCCCGTTCCGCCGTCGCCTGGTGTACGCGATGGCCGAGGCGGCGATCGAGGACGGGCGGCTCGCCCCGATCGAAGCCGAGCTGCTGCGCGCGGCCTGCGAAGCACTGGACTGCCCGGCCCCGCTCCGCCTCGACTGAAGAGGCCGGAATCGACGACGCCCCGGCGGCAGCACCGGCCGGTCACAGTCCGCCGGCCCCTGGCACAGCCGGCTGACCCGCCCCCCGCCGAGCGCCGGCCTGCGCGCTGCGCTAAACTGCCGCAGCCCGCGCGCCGCGCCACCTCCACCCGCAGATTCCAACCGTTTGAACCGTTTCAACCCTATCCCCCAGGAGAGTTCCATGAGCCTGCTCGCCCAACTGAAAAAGGATTCCCTGCTCGCGCGCAAAGCCGCCGACGGCGTGCGCGCCACCTTGCTCAGCACCCTGATCGCCGAAGCCGAGATGGTCGGCAAGAACGCCGGTAACCGCGAAAGCACCGATGACGAAGTACAGCAGACGATCCGCAAGTTCCTCAAGAACAACCAGGAAGCGCTCGCGGTGATCAAGGACGCCGGGCGCCGCGCTGCGCTCGAAGCCGAGACCGCGATCCTCACCGCCTACCTGCCGCCGATGGCGAGCGAAGCCGAAGTGAAGGCCTTCATCGCCGAAACCGTCGCCGCCCTGACCGAGCGCGGCCCGAAGCAGATGGGCGTGGTGATGGCGGCGCTGAAGGCGAAATACGGCAGCAGCTTCGACGCGAAGCAGGCCAACGCCTGGGTCAAGGAGGCCCTCACCGGCTGAGCTGCCCTCTTCCCGCCGCGGCGCCCCTCCCATGGCTACCACCCGCTCACGGCACGATGCGCTCCAGGCGCCGCAGCCCTCGCCGGCCTCGGCCAGCCTGTGCCCGATGCACCCGCGCTGGACCGGCCCCACCTCTGCCAGGCGAATCCAGTGATCGCCGACCGTCAGACCGGCCGCTTCCGGCCGGCGATTCGCCGCATTGCGCCGACGCACACAAGCGAACCGGCCGGCGACGACGCATGACCCCCTGGGCAGTCACCCTCGTCGCCACGCTTGCGGCCTTGCTCGGTTTCCGCTTCGCGGTGCGGCGCGGTCTGGCGCCGAAGCGGGTGCCGCATGACCGGACCCCGGCCGATCTGGGCCTGACCTTCGACGCGGTGCGGATCCCGACCGCACGCGGCCGACGGCTGTACGCCTGGTTCGTGCCCGCCGAGAGCGCCGTACCGGCGCCGGTGGCGCTCGTCATGCACGGCTGGGGCGGCAACGCCGCGATGATGCTGCCGCTGGTGCCGGCGCTGCACGCCGCCGGCCTCACGGTACTGCTGGTCGACGCCCGCTGCCACGGCCACAGCGACGAGGACGACTTCGCCTCGCTGCCGCGCTTCGCCGAAGACATCGACCACGCTCTGGCCTGGCTGCGGCACTACCCGTACGCGGACGCGCATCGCATCGCGCTGGTCGGACACTCGGTGGGCGCCGGCGCAGCGCTGCTCGCGGCATCGCGCCGTGACGATGTGGCGGCCGTGGTCAGTCTCGCCGCCTTCTCCCACCCGGTGGCGATGATGCGCCGCCTCCTGGCCCACAAGCGTGTGCCCTATCTGCCGCTGGGCTGGCTGGTGCTGCGCTACGTGGAGCATGTGATCGGTCACCGTTTCGACGACATCGCTCCGGTGACGACCATCGCCGCGATTCGCTGCCCGACGCTGCTGGTGCATGGTGCGCAGGACACCACGGTGCCCCCGTCCGAGGCCCGCCTCATCCACGCCGCCCGCAGCGGCGAGCATGTGCGGCTGCGCATCATCGCCGCCAGCCACGACGACTTCGGCGACCCGCAGGACATCGCCGCAGAGGTGGCCGAGATGACCGGCTTTCTGCGAAAGGCGCTGACGGAACCGGCCTGATCGCGTATGAAAAGCGGTCAAAAGCGTGACAGACCACGATTCTCCATGGCATGGACACCGCCTCTGCCCACAGGCCATGCGGCAAACCAACTCAACCCGCCACCCGCCCCCGCAGCAGCGGCAGCAAGGCGATCACCCCTAGCACTGGCCCCGGCAGCAGCAGCCACGACACCTTCGGCCCCCAGTCGGCCACCATCGCAGTACCCCATGAAATCGACACGATGGTCAGCGCGAAGCCGATGGCATTTTGCAGCGCCAGCGCGCTGCCGACGATCTCCGGCGGGCAGGCGCGTGCGGACATGGCCGAGAACTGGGGCGAGTCGGCCGGCACGCTGAGTCCCCACAGCAGGAAAAAGGCCAACAGCCACGCCGGCGACGCATCGGCCACCAGCGGGAACAGCGCGCAGCACACCCCCGAGATGGCCAGCGCCACCGCGGCCACCGGCGCACTGCCGGTGCGGCGGCTGATCGCGCCCCCGGCAAAGCAGCCCAGCGCGCCGATGCCGATGATCACGAAGCTCAGGGCGGACACCGGCGCGAGCGCGACCAGCGACGACCCTGCCACCAGCAGCGGCACCAGCGTCCACACGGCGTAGAGCTCCCACATGTGGCCGAAGTAGCCCAGCGCCGAGGCGCGGAACACCGGGATGCGGAACGCCGTCAGCACCGCCCCCATGCGCAGGGCCGGCGCGCCCTCACGAGGGCGCAGATGCGGCCCGTCGCCGAGCCTGAGGATCATCGCCGCCGCCAGCAGCGCCAGCACCGACGAACCCAGCAACACCGCCTGCCACGCCGCGCCGCCGGCGAGCTTCAGGCCGTGCGGCAGTGCCGTGCCCAGCGTGAGCATGCCCACCAGCAGCGCCAGGGCATGGCCGGCGCGCTCGGGCACCCAGCTCACCACCAGCTTCATTCCCAGCGGGTACACGCCCGCCAGACTCAGCCCCACCATAAAACGCAGCACCAGCGCGCTGGCCATGCCGTCGGCGAGGAAGGCGAAGGCCGCATTGGCCGCGGCGCCGATCACCGCGCAGACGGCGAAGATGCGGCTGGCGGCGAAGCGGTCGGCGAGCCCGGTGAGTGCAAACCCCAGGGTGCCGAGGATGAAGCCCAGCTGCACGGCGTTGGTCAGCTGCCCGATCTCGGCCGGCCCGATGCTCCACACGCGCATCAGCGCCTCGCCCACGCCGTTGGCCGAGAACCACAGCGACCCGCCGAAGAGCTGGGCAAAAACGATGGTCGGTATGACGGGCAGGCGCATGGGGGCGAGTATAGATGCAAGTCGAACGGGATCAGCGCCCCCGCCCGCAGACGACCGCGTCGCCGCGGCGCAACAGCCCGCCGAGCAGCACCTGCTTCAGCGCCCAGCGCTTGATGTCGTCGAACAGTCCCACCGCCAGCACGTAGTGCGGTCCCTTCTTCAGCCGGTAGAACAGATGACTACCGCACTTACGGCAGAAGCCCCGATCAGCGGTGATTCAGCGCAGCGCGGCGTGGATCTGCTCGGCGAGCTTGCGGCTCACGCCGTCGACGCGGCACAGGTCCTGGACGGTGGCCTCGCGCACGCCGTCCAGGCCGCCGAAGGCGGCGAGCAGCTTGCGCCGGCGCGCGGGGCCGACGCCGGGGATGTCCTCCAGCTTCGAGCCCACGCGCGCCTTGCCGCGGCGGGCGCGGTGGCCGGTGATGGCGAAGCGGTGGGCCTCGTCGCGGATCTCGACGATCAGGTGCAGCGCCGCCGACTCGCCGCCGAGCGCCAGGCCCTCGCGGCCGTCGGGGAAGATCAGCGTCTCCAGCCCGGCCTTGCGCCCCTCGCCCTTGGCCACGCCGACCATCGCCACCGCCTCCAGCCCGACTTCGGCGAGGATCGCGCGCGCCGCGCTGACCTGGCCCTTGCCGCCGTCGATCAGGATCAGGTCGGGACACAGGCCCTCGCCCGCGGCGACCTTGCCGTAGCGCCGCTCGAGCGCCTGGCGCATCGCGGCGAAGTCGTCGCCCGGGGTGATGCCGGCGATGTTGTAGCGGCGGTATTCGGCGCGCTTCATCGCCCCGGCTTCGCAGACGACGCAGGAGGCCACGGTGGCCTCGCCCAGGGTGTGGCTGATGTCGAAGCACTCGATGCGCTGCGGCGCCTCCTCCAGGCCGAGGGCCTCGCGCAGCGCCTCGAGGCGCTGTTCGATGCGGCCGGTGTCGCGCGCGCGCGCCTGGATGGCGAGGCGGGCGTTCTTTTCCGCCATCTCCATCCACGCCTTCTCGGCGGCGAAGCGCGGCGCGACGACGCCGGGCGGACGCTCGGCGAGTTCGGCCAGGGTCTCGCGCAGCGGCTCGGGCGGCAGGTTCACCAGGATGCGCGCCGGCATCGGGTGCTGGCTGTAGTGCTGTTCGACGAAGGCGAGCAGGCTGTCGGCCGCGCCCGACACCGCCGCGCCGCTGGGGAACTGCGGGCGGTCGCCGAGGTGACGGCCACCGCGCACCATGGCGATGTTGACGCAGACGAGGCCGTCGGCCTCGACCGCGGCGAGGATGTCGACGTCCTCGTCCTTGCGGCTGTCGACGAACTGGCGGTGGAGCACGGCCTGCAGCACGCGCACCTGGTCGCGGCAGGCGGCGGCGTCCTCGAAGGCGAGGCGCTCGGCGGCGGCGTTCATGCGCGCGGTAAGGTCGTCGATGACTTCGTTGGCCTGGCCGTCGAGGAAGCGGGTGGCGAGCTTGACGTCGGCGGCGTAGTCGTCGGCGCCGATGAGCCCCACGCAGGGCGCGGTGCAGCGCTTGATCTGGTGCAGCAGGCAGGGGCGCGAGCGGTTGGCGAAGACGCTGTCCTCGCAGGTGCGCAGCTGGAAGGTCTTCTGCAACAGGTGGATGCTTTCGCGCACCGCGTAGGCGTTGGGGAAGGGGCCGAAGTAGCGTGCGCCCTTGGCGAAGGCGCCGCGGTGGTAGGCGAGACGCGGGAAGGCGTCGGCGGAGAGCTCGATGTAGGGGTAGGTCTTGTCGTCGCGGAAGAGGATGTTGTAGCGCGGCGCGAGGCTCTTGATGAGGTTGTTCTCGAGGATCAGGGCCTCGGCCTCGGAGCGCGTGGCGGTGACGTCGACGCGCACGATCTGCGCCACCATCATGGCGATGCGCGGGCTCGAGAGCGTCTTCTGGAAGTAGCTCGAGACGCGGCGCTTGAGGTTCTTCGCCTTGCCGACATAGAGCACCTTGTCCTCGGCGCCGATCATGCGGTAGACGCCGGGCTCCTCGGTGAGGGTGCGCAGGAAGGGCTTGGGGTCGAAGGCGGCGTGCTCATTCTTCGGGTCGGACATGCGCTTGCTCGTTGGCTGCTTGTGGCGCCTCGCGTTGTGTGACGAGCGCGCCGGACACGTTACGGCGGGTTAACACCCTCTCCTGCCTGGAGCGGACACGAGGCATTCCTTCCATGGGCTGCGAAACTCGCTCGCGCCGCTCGCTCAGACAGTCCTCGCCCCTTCCAGGAACGCCCCGCATCCACTCCAGCGCTGTCGGTACTCGACGGCTGGTCGGGCATCGATGCCATGGGTCCGGGAATCGTTGCCGGGGAAAGTTCTGTTCGGTTCGTGATTATCCGCGTTTGCTCAGGACTTCTGTGCGTTGCTCGCCGATGGTGGCGGCGGTCATCGCGGGCGCGGCGCCCGTGTCGTCAGGGATGGCGGCGACGCGCTCGCGCGCCTGGACGTAGGCGGCGTGCAGTTCGAGGGCGAAGGGGGCGGCGAGCCAGGCGGGACGTGGGGTGGTCGGGACGATCGCCGCGAGGCGGGCGAGATTGTCCGCATCGGGCTCCGGCGCCCAGCGCTCGAGCAGTTCGGCGGCAAGGTCGGGGCGGTTGCACACCAGCAGCATGTCGCAGCCGGCGGCCCAGGCTGCTTGCGCGCGGCCGACGATGTCGCCGGCGACACGGGCGCCTTCCATGTTGAGGTCGTCGCTGAAGATCACGCCCTGGAAACCGAGGCGGCCGCGCAGCACGTTCTTCAACCAGAACAGCGAGAAACCGGCCGGTTGCGGTTCGGGACCGGGGTCGGCGTTCGGGTAGATCACGTGCGCGGGCATCACGCCGGCGAGCTGGCGGCCGAGGTGGTGGCGGTAAGGGGCGATGTCTTCCGCCCACAGGGTGTCGAAGTCGCGCTCATCGACCGGCACGTCGTGGTGGGAGTCGGCCTCGACGCCGCCGTGGCCGGGGAAGTGCTTGCCGACCGCGCCCATGCCCGCCTCCGCCATGCCGGCGACCAGCGCCTGGGCGAGCGCGGCGACCGCCTGCGGGTCGCGGTGGAAGGCGCGGTTGCCGATCGCGCCGCAGACGCCGTAGTCGAGATCGAGCACCGGGGCGAAGCTCAGATCCACGCCATGGGCGCGCAGCTCGGCGGCGAGCACGAAGCCGGTGGCACGCGCCGCCTCGAGGGCTGTGTGCGGGTCCTGCGCCCACAGCGCGCCGAGGCTGCGCATCGCCGGCAGGCGGGTGAAGCCGTCGTCGCGAAAGCGCTGCACCCGGCCCCCTTCGTGGTCTACGGCGATGATCAGGGCGGGGTCGCGCAGCACGCGGATCTCGGCGGTGAGCGCGGCAAGCTGTGCGGAGCCGGTGAAGTTGCGCGCGAACAGGATCACCCCGCCGACCCGCGGGTCGCGCAGGCGCGCGCGCTCCTCGTCGGTGAGGGCGGTAGCGGCGACGTCGATCATGACGGGACCGCGAGGGCGGAAGAATGGATTGCTCATTGGTCAAACTTCTCTGGTAGCGGGCTTCGGCAAACTCGAACGTAGTCTGTCCATCGGGTCAGGTGGACCACTTATGCGAAAGCGATTCTGCTTGCTGCAACACCAACTCGACCGCGTCAGGCTGTTTGTCTGGTGGATACTTCCACTTTTGCAGGCAGCGCCGCACCAAAATCCGCAGTCGCGCCCGCACACTTTCGCGCACCTGCCAGTCCACCGTCGTACTGGCGCGGAGCTTCTCCGTGATTTCAATCGCGATCTTCTTCAGCGTGTCGTCACCCAACTCGCGCACCGCGCTCTCGTTGTTGGCCAACGCATCGTAAAAGGCAATTTCATCCTGCCCAAGACCCAGTGCGGCTTCGCGCTCCAGCACGGTCTGGAACTCCTTGGCCATCTGGATCAACTCTTCGATGACCTGGGCCGTCTCAATGGCACGGTTGTGATACTTGCGCAGGGTCTCCAGCAGACGGTCACCGTATTTCTTCTCCTGCACTACGTTGTTGCGTGCTCGTGCCTTGATCTCATCGCGCAGCAGTTTTTCCAGCAATTCCACGGCCAGATTGCGGCTTTCCATCTGGCGCACGTCTTCAAGGAACTCATCCGACAGCAGACCAATGTTCGGCTTGTCGAGCCCCGCCAGCGCAAAAATGTCGGCCACACCATCGGCAACGATGGCGTTGTCCAGGATCTGCTTCAGCGCACTGTTTTTCTCATCAGAAGATCGTTTCTTGTCCACCGTGGTGAACTTGGTGATGGCCGCCTTGATGGCCGAGAAGAAAGCGATCTCCTTGCGCAGCGCAGCGGCCTCGTCCAACGTGCCGCACAGTGAATAAGCCTTGGCTACAGCCACCATCGTATCCAGAAAGCGCTGCTTGCCATCCTTCAAACCCAGCAGATGGTTGGCACAGGGCACCAACAAGGCCGCCGCCTTGGTTTCAAAACCGCTGTAGTCGCAGCCGTGCATCATGCCGCGCACGATGTCCATCTTCTCGAGCAACACAGCCAGCGCTTCGGCGGCGTTGTGCGTGGGGTCACCTTTGCCCTTGGCTTCGGTGTAGGTCTTGAGTGCGGCCTTCAGTTCGTTGGCGATGCCGATGTAGTCCACCACGAGGCCGCCCGGTTTGTTCTTGAACACCCGGTTCACCCGTGCGATAGCCTGCATCAGGTTGTGGCCCTTCATGGGCTTGTCCACATACATGGTGTGGCAGCACGGCGCATCAAAGCCGGTCAGCCACATGTCGCGGACGATCACCAGCTTTAGCGGGTCCTTGGCATCCTTGAAACGCTTCTCCAGTCGCTTTTTCACCTGCTTGCTGTACAAGTGCTGTTGCAGCAATTCCTTGTCAGCCGCCGAACCGGTCATCACTACCTTGATGACGCCACTTTCCGGATCGTCGTCGTGCCAGTCTGTCCGCAAGGTGACGATAGCCTTGTAAAGCTGGGCACAGATGTCGCGGCTCATGCACACGATCATGGCCTTGCCATCCAGTGTTGCGCTGCGGGTTTCGAAGTGCTCGACCAAATCCTTTGCCACTTGTGCCAGACGCGGCTCGGCACCCACCAGCTTTTCCAAAGCGGCCCATTCGCTCTTGGTCTTTTCGCGGCTGGCGATGTCCTCTTCGTCTTCCACCACCTCGTCGACCTGCTCGTTAAGCGCGTCGATCTCGGCCTGCTTCACATCGAGCTTGGCCAGGCGGCTCTCGTAGTAGATCGGCACCGTCGCGCCATCGTCCACAGCATCCTGAATGTCGTAAATGCTGACGTAGTCGCCAAACACCGCACGCGTGTCCTTATCCTCCAGGGCAATCGGTGTGCCGGTGAAGCCGATGAAGGTGGCATTTTTCAGTGCATCGCACAGGTGCTTGGCATAGCCGAACACATACTTGCCAGCCTTCTCATCGAAACGTCCCTTGGTGCCGTACTGGCTGCGGTGTGCTTCGTCCGAGATGACCACGATATTGGATCGGTCGGACAACAAAGGATGCTCTTCTTCCTCGTCCAGCAGCGCGAATTTCTGCACTGTGGTGAAGATGATGCCGCCCGCCTGACGCGAGGCCAGCATCTCGCGTAGCTCATCGCGGCTGCCCGCCTGTAATGGCGTGGTCTTGAGCAAGTCACCGGCGGCGCAGAAGGTGGCAAACAACTGGCCATCCAGATCGTTACGGTCCGTCACCACCACCAACGTGGGGTTCTTCATCTCCGGCTGTTGCAGCAGCTTGCCCGCGTAGCAGGCCATGGTGATGCTCTTGCCCGAACCCTGCGTGTGCCATACCACACCGGCCTTGCGCGAGCCTGGCTTCACTTCTTTGCCATAGGTGGCGCGTTCTTCCCGCACCTCCAGCAAGCCCTTGTCAGGCGAACTCGCCGCGATCACCGTGGCGCGCACTGCCTCACGCACGGCATGGAACTGGTGATAGCCCGCGATCTTCTTGATCACCGCATCGCCATCCTGCTCAAACAGCACGAAGTGACGGATGTAATCGAGAAATAGCTCCGGCGAAAAAAAACCGCGCACCACAGTTTCCAGCTCCAGTTGCAGGCGGGGGCGATCATCTTCGTTGGCGATGGTGCGCCAGGGCAACATTCGCTCGGCATTGGCTGTGAGCGACCCCACACGTGCCGTCCAGCCATCACTGACCACCAGAGCTTCATTGCTGTTGAAGAGGTCGCTGATTTCGTCCTTATAGGTTTGCAGTTGGTTGAAAGCATCCCAGACGTCAGTCTGCTCGTTGGACGGGTTCTTCAGCTCGATCACTGCCATTGGCAGGCCATTGATGAAGGCCACCAGGTCAGGCCGCCGAGGCTGTTTGGTGCCGGTAACCGTCAATTGGTTGATGACCAGAAACTCGTTGTGCTGCGGGTTGGCGAAATCGATCAGGTGCACCAGATCGGTTTTCTTTTCATCCCCTACCGAGAACTCCACAGCCACACCCGAGAGCAGCAGCCGGTGAAAGCTGCGGTTGCGCACCACGGCCTGCGGCTCGCTGATGGTCTGTATAACGTGTACTGCCTGCTCTAGCGCAGTGGCAGGAATGTGCGGATTGATCCGGGCCAGGGCCGCCAGCAATCGGTCGCGCAGGATCACCTGCCGGTAATCGGCCCGCTCCGGATTTGTACCGTCAGGCGCAATGTCCGGTCCATGCACAAACTGCCAGCCGGTTTCCTGAAACCAGCCAATGCACAGATCTTCGAGTTGTTGTTCGTTCATCATGGCTGCGCCAACTCCCTGATTTGTGCCAGCCATGCAGCAAAGAACGCACACTCGGCCTCAATCTTGGCCAGCCCAATCTTCTGGGCAACGATGGGGCCATGCCTGCGCTTGCGATAACTGGGGTTGTTCAATTCGCGCTCCAGATGCGCAGCAGGTTTGGTTTCTGGTCGGTCGTTGATGTGTTCGGGCGACTCGGCGGCTGCACGTGCCGCCGCCAGTGCATCGCTTGCCGCCAGCCAACCCGGCTCGACACGCGTCAATGTGGGCACGTCGCTGAACAGTAGTGCCTCGAACTCATAAGGCTGGATGTAGGGGATGAATCGGTTCGGCTGGCATCCGGCCTCAGCCACCACATCGGCATGCAGCGCTTGTTTCAGCATATCCAATCGTCGTGGCAAGTCGGGCTGTGCCTGTGAAGCATCGAACCCAGGAAAGCCGCTGTCCAGGCGATACAGATCAAACAAGGTCGTGACCACCGGCGCACTGTTCTGCCGCAAGGTATTGCGCAAGTGGCGTTTAACCCGCTCGTACTTCAAGGCACCGCCTTTGTGGCCGGGAGAGGTTTCCACCATCTCCGGGATCAGGTTCAGACCATCTCGTTATACACAACTCTGCCCCACCAGAGCGCCGGCTGAAATAATCGTTGACCTTCAATGACTTACGCGAAGCGCTTGTAAACCTTGCAAAAAACGCGTCTACTCTT
>NZ_JALLIK010000088.1:0-58316 GCF_023093595.1 Thauera aromatica | reverse complement strand
CAGGCGGGCGACAACGTCGGCGTGCTGCTGCGCGGCACCAAGCGTGAAGACGTCGAGCGCGGCCAGGTGCTGTGCAAGCCGGGTTCGATCACCCCGCACACCCACTTCACCGGCGAGATCTATGTTCTGAGCAAGGAAGAGGGTGGTCGTCACACGCCGTTCTTCAATAACTATCGTCCGCAGTTCTACTTCCGTACCACGGACGTGACCGGCTCGATCTCGCTGCCCGAAGGCACCGAGATGGTGATGCCGGGCGACAACGTGTCGATCACCGTCAAGCTGATCTGCCCGATCGCGATGGAAGAAGGTCTGCGCTTCGCGATCCGCGAAGGCGGCCGAACCGTCGGCGCCGGCGTCGTCGCCAAGATCATCGAGTAATCCGCTCGCTGATTGCCAGAACGGCGCGCCCGCAAGGGTGCGCCTTGCAGTTTCCGCTGCAGGGGTATAGCTCAACTGGCAGAGCGTCGGTCTCCAAAACCGAAGGTTGGGGGTTCGATTCCCTCTGCCCCTGCCACACTTTTCCGGGTGTTTCCGCAATGGCCGATAAGTTGAAATTCGCGCTGGCTCTGGCACTGCTCGCCGCCGGTGTGGTCGGCTTCTATCTGCTGTCCGAGCAGGCTCTGGTCCTGCGCGTGCTCGCTGTGCTCGCCGGTGTCGCCGCGGGCGTTGCGGTCGCTTCGTTCTCCGCTCCGGGGCAGCGTTTCATCGGTTTCGCGCGGGAATCGGTTACCGAAACCAAGAAAGTCGTATGGCCGAGCCGCAAGGAGACCGTGCAGACGACCGGCCTGGTCTTCGCTTTCGTGGTGGTGATGGCGGTCTTCCTGTGGTTCGCCGACAAGACCCTTGAATGGGTTCTTTACGATCTCGTCCTGGGCTGGAAGTGATATGACGAAGCGTTGGTATGTGGTGCACGCCTATTCGGGCTTCGAGAAGTCTGTGCAGCGCGCGCTGGTGGAACGAGTCAATCGCGCCGGCATGCAGGACAGCTTCGGCCAGATCCTGGTGCCGGTCGAGGAAGTGATCGAGATGCGCGGTGGGCAGAAGACGGTCACCGAGCGCAAGTTTTTCCCCGGGTATGTGCTCGTCGAAATGGAAATGAACGACGAGAGCTGGCATCTGGTGAAGTCGACACCGAAAGTCACCGGCTTTGTCGGCGGGACTGCGAACAAGCCTGCTCCGATCTCCGAGAAGGAGGTCGAGAAGATCATGCAGCAGATGCAGGAGGGGGTGGACAAGCCGCGCCCGAAGGTGCTGTTCGAGATCGGCGAAGTGGTGCGGGTGAAGGAAGGTCCGTTCACCGATTTCCACGGCTCGGTGGAAGACGCCAACTACGAAAAGAACAAGCTGCGCGTGTCGGTGACCATTTTCGGTCGCGCCACGCCGGTGGAACTGGATTTTGCCCAGGTCGAGAAGACCTGAGCAGGGCGGCAGGCCTCAGGGCCTGCCGTAGCCCGTTGACCTGGTGATCGGGCGCGGGCGATGCGAGGAGCGTCGGGCGCGATGCCCGGTGCGCTAGCACTCAACACAGGAGCGAGCCGTCATGGCAAAGAAAATCATTGGTTACATCAAGCTGCAGGTGCCGGCCGGCAAGGCCAACCCCAGCCCCCCGATCGGTCCGGCGCTCGGTCAGCGCGGTCTGAACATCATGGAATTCTGCAAGGCCTTCAACGCCAAGACCCAGGGTCTCGAGCCGGGCCTGCCGATTCCGGTGGTGATCACCGCGTTCGCCGACAAGTCCTTCACGTTCATCATGAAGACGCCGCCGGCGACGATCCTGATCAAGAAGGCGGCCGGCCTGCAGAAAGGCTCGGCCAAGCCGCATACCGACAAAGTCGGCAAGATCAGCCGTGCTCAGGTCGAGGAAATCGCCAAGACCAAGATGCCCGATCTCACCGCTGCCGACATGGAAGCCGCCGTGCGCACCATCGCCGGCTCCGCCCGCAGCATGGGCATCACTGTGGAGGGGCTGTAATCATGGCGAAACTGTCCAAGCGAGTTCAGGCGCTGCGCGCCAAGGTCGATCGCAATCAGGCCTACCCGGTCGCTGACGCCCTGCGTCTGGTCAAGGAGTGCGCCACCGCCAAGTTCGACGAGTCGATCGACATCGCCGTCAACCTCGGCGTCGATGCACGCAAATCGGACCAGGTCGTGCGCGGCTCGGTCGTGCTCCCCGCGGGAACCGGAAAGTCGGTGCGCGTGGCGGTGTTCGCCCAGGGTGAGAAGGCCGAAGCTGCACGTGCGGCGGGCGCCGACGTGGTCGGTTTCGACGACCTCGCCGAGCAGGTCAAGGCCGGCAACCTGGATTTCGATATCTGCATTGCCACGCCCGACGCCATGCGCGTGGTCGGCCAGCTCGGCCAGATTCTCGGTCCGCGCGGCCTGATGCCGAACCCGAAAGTCGGGACGGTGACGATGGATGTGGCGACGGCAGTGAAGAATGCCAAGGCCGGCCAAGTCCAGTACCGCACCGACAAGGGCGGCCTCGTGCATGCCACGATCGGTCGCGCCTCGTTCGAAGTCGAAGCGCTGCAGCAAAACCTCAGTGCCTTCATCGATGCGCTGGTGAAGGCCAAGCCGGCCGCCTCGAAGGGCGTCTATCTGCGCCGTATCGCCGTCTCCAGCACGATGGGTGCCGGGGTGCGGGTGGAAACGGGCAGCGTCAACGCTGCATGATTGCCGCGCCGCGGGCCTCTGTGCCGGCGGCGCCGAAGTACTTTGGGCCGAGCCTGCCCGCAAGGGCGGGCGCGGATCGTCAAAGACCGCAGGTGTGAGACCCCGAGGGGAATCGCTTAAGCATTTCGATGGCCTGCGCAGACGGTGTACCCAGAACAGGATCTGGCCCGCTGGGCCGCACTCCTGATCCAGGTCGCCGTGGGTGCGAGCCGCAGCATGTGGCTCGTGTGTTGACTTGAAAGGAGGAAAGACCCATGGGTCTCAATCTCGATGACAAGAAAGCCGTAGTGGCTGAGGTGTCGGCACAGGTGGCCAATGCCCAGACGATCGCGGTGGCCGAGTATCGCGGCATTGCGGTGGGCGATCTCACCGTGCTGCGTGCCAAGGCCCGCGAATCCGGTGTCTATCTGCGCGTGCTGAAGAACACCCTGGTGCGTCGCGCGATCGCCGGTACCCCGTTCGAGGGGCTGGCCGAGCAGCTCACCGGGCCGCTGATCTATGGCGTTTCGCAGGATCCGGTCGCGGCTGCCAAGGTGCTCAACGAATTCGCCAAGACCAACCCCAAGCTGGTCCTGAAGGCGGGTTCGTACGCCGGCAATACGCTTGATCTCGCCGGCGTGCAGGCCTTGGCCTCGATCCCGAGCCGTGAAGAGTTGCTCGCCAAGCTGCTGGGCGTCATGCAGGCGCCGGTTTCCGGCTTTGCCGGTGCGCTCGCCGCCCTCGCCAAGAAGCGCGAGGAAGAAGGCGCTGCCGCTTGAGTGCTGCACCCCGCTACGAAAATTTTCTGACAAGTATCGATTCTGGAGTGATTTGAAATGGCAATCAGCAAAGAAGACATCCTGGAAGCCGTTGCCGGCATGACCGTGATGGAACTGAACGACCTGGTCAAGGCGTTCGAAGAGAAGTTCGGCGTGTCCGCTGCCTCCCTGGCCGTGGCTGCCCCGGGTGCCGGCGCCGCCGCTCCGGCCGCCGAAGAGAAGACCGAGTTCGACGTCATCCTCACCGGTGCCGGCGAGAAGAAGGTCGAGGTCATCAAGGTCGTCCGTGCCGCTACCGGCCTGGGCCTGAAGGAAGCCAAGGACCTGGTCGATGGCGCGCCGAAGGCCGTCAAGGAAGGCATCGCCAAGGCCGACGCCGAAGCGCTGAAGAAGCAACTGGAAGACGCCGGCGCGAAGGTCGAGATCAAGTAATCCTCGCCTTCCCCGCGGGGCTGGCACTCTCGGGAGTGCCGGCCCTTTCGTGCTTTCTGAACGAGATTGCGGCGACCGCAGCGATGATCGAAGGCAGATCAGAGCGTTTGCGCCGCCCCAGGCGCGCCCGATGACGGCGCCCACGCAGCGAACGTTGTGTCCTGTCTTTCCGATGTTAGCCCTCTAGCCGGAGCATCCATGGCGTATTCCTACACCGAAAAGAAACGTATCCGCAAGAGCTTCGCCAAGCGCGCGGCCGTGCTCGATGCGCCTTTCCTGCTCGCCACCCAGATCGAGTCGTTTGCCGAGTTCCTGCAGGCCGAAACCCTGCCGGAAGTGCGGCACAACCAGGGTCTGCAGGCCGCGTTCACCTCGATTTTCCCGATCTCGAGCCATAGCGGCAATGCGCGCCTCGAATTCGTCCAGTACATGCTGGGCGAGCCGGCCTTCGATGTGAAGGAGTGCCAGCAACGCGGGCTGACCTTCGCTTCGCCGCTGCGCGCGCGCGTGCGTCTGGTGATCATGGATCGCGAAGCGCCGAAGGAAACCATCAAGGAAGTCAAGGAGCAGGAAGTGTACATGGGCGAAATCCCGCTCATGACCACCACCGGCTCCTTCGTCATCAACGGTACCGAGCGCGTCATCGTGTCGCAACTGCACCGTTCGCCGGGGGTGTTCTTCGAGCACGACCGCGGCAAGACGCACTCCTCGGGCAAGCTGCTGTTCTCGGCGCGGATCATTCCCTACCGCGGCTCCTGGCTGGATTTCGAATTCGATCCGAAGGACTACCTGTACTTCCGCGTCGACCGTCGCCGCAAGATGCCGGTGACGATCCTGCTGCGCGCGATCGGCCTGACGCCCGAAGAGATCCTGGCGACTTTCCACGACACCGATACCTTTCATCTGCAGTCCGATGGCGCCCAGTTCGAGCTCGTGCCCGAGCGTCTGCGCGGTGAAGTGGCCCGTTTCGACATCACCACCGCCGATGGCCGGATCATCGTCGCGCGTGAAAAGCGCATCACTTCCAAGCACATCCGCGAGATCGACCAGGCCGGCGTGAAGACCATGGCGGTGCCGGACGATTTTCTCCTTGGCCGCGTGATCGCCAACAACGTCGCCGATCCGGCGACCGGCGAAGTGCTGGCGCGGGCCAACGACGAGATCACCGAGGATCTGCTCGACAAGCTGCGCCTGGCCGGGATCACCGAGCTGAGCACGCTGTACATCAACGATCTCGACCATGGTGCTTACATCTCGCAGACCCTGCGCATCGACGAGACTGCCGACCAGTGGGCGGCCAAGGTCGCCATCTACCGCATGATGCGTCCGGGCGAGCCGCCCACCGAAGATGCCGTCGAGGGCCTGTTCAACGGTCTGTTCTACGCCGAGGAACGCTACGACCTGTCGTCCGTCGGGCGCATGAAGTTCAACCGCCGCGCCTACCCGGAAAAGATCGACGACAAGGCGCCGGGCTGGCTCAAGCGCTTCTACGAACGCGTCGGGGCGCAGGGCGAGGACGGCCCGGGCGTGCTGGTGAACGAGGACATCCTCGCGGTGATCGGCGTGCTCGTCGAGCTGCGCAACGGCCGGGGCGAGATCGACGACATCGACCACCTCGGCAACCGCCGCGTGCGTTCGGTCGGTGAACTGGCCGAGAACCAGTTCCGCGCCGGCCTGGTGCGGGTCGAGCGCGCAGTGAAGGAGCGCCTGTCGCAGGCCGAGTCCGACAACCTGATGCCGCACGACCTGATCAACGCCAAGCCGATCAGCGCCGCGATCAAGGAGTTCTTCGGCTCGAGCCAGCTGTCGCAGTTCATGGACCAGACCAACCCGCTGTCCGAGATCACCCACAAGCGCCGCGTCTCGGCGCTCGGTCCGGGCGGTCTGACGCGTGAGCGCGCCGGTTTCGAAGTGCGCGACGTGCACCCGACGCACTACGGCCGGGTGTGCCCGATCGAGACCCCGGAAGGTCCGAACATCGGCCTGATCAACTCGCTCGCCGTCTATGCGCGCACCAACCGCCACGGCTTTCTCGAGACCCCGTACCGCAAGGTCAATGACGGCAAGGTCACCGACCAGATCGACTTCCTCTCCGCGATCGAGGAAGGCCAGTACGTGATCGCCCAGGCGAACGCCGAAATCGACGACGCGGGCATGCTCGCCGGCGACCTCGTGTCCTGCCGCCACAAGGGCGAATTCCTCCTCGCCACCGCGGATCAGGTCCAGTACATGGACGTGGCGCCGGGCCAGATCGTGTCGGTGGCGGCGTCGCTGATTCCGTTCCTCGAGCACGACGATGCCAACCGCGCACTGATGGGCGCCAACATGCAGCGTCAGGCCGTGCCCTGCCTGCGCCCGGAGAAGCCGCTCGTCGGCACCGGCATCGAGCGCCGCGTGGCGGTCGACTCGGGCACTGCGGTGCAGGCCACCCGCGGCGGGATCGTGGACTACGTGGATGCGAACCGGATCGTGATCCGGGTGAACGACGACGAGACCCTGGCGGGCGAAGTCGGCGTCGACATCTACAACATGATCAAGTACACCCGCTCCAACCAGAACACCAACATCAACCAGCGTCCGGTGGTGAAGGTGGGCGATCGCATCGCCCGCGGCGACGTGGTGGCTGACGGTGCATCCACCGACCTCGGCGAACTGGCGCTGGGCCAGAACATGCTGGTCGGCTTCATGCCGTGGAACGGCTACAACTTCGAAGACTCGATCCTGATCTCCGAGCGCGTGGTCGCCGACGACCGCTTCACCTCGATCCACGTCGAAGAACTCACCGTCGTCGCCCGCGACACCAAGCTCGGACCCGAGGAGATCACCCGCGACATCGCCTCCCTGGGCGAAGCGCAGCTGTCGCGCCTGGACGAGTCGGGCATCGTCTATATCGGTGCCGAAGTCGAGGCCGGCGACGTGCTGGTGGGCAAGGTCACGCCGAAGGGCGAAACCCAGCTCACGCCGGAAGAGAAGCTGCTGCGCGCGATCTTCGGCGAGAAGGCCTCCGACGTGAAGGACACCTCGCTGCGCGTGCCCTCGGGCATGGTCGGCACCGTCATCGACGTGCAGGTGTTCACCCGCGAAGGCATCGAGCGCGACAAGCGCGCGCAGTCGATCATCGACGACCAGCTGCGCAGCTTCAAGACCGACCTCGCCGACCAGATGCGGATCGTCGAGCGCGACGCCTTCGCCCGGATCCGGCGCATGATCGTCGGCCAGAAGGCCAACGGCGGACCGAAGAAGCTGGCCAAGGGCAGCGAGATCTCGGACGCCTATCTGGACGGCCTCGAGCTCTATCACTGGTTCGACATCCGCCTCGCCGACGAGACTCTGGCGGTGCAGCTCGAAGCCGTGCGCGAAGGCCTGGAAAACACCCGCAAGGACTTCGAACAGGCCTTCGAGATCAAGAAGAAGAAGCTCACCCAGGGCGACGAGCTGCCCCCGGGTGTGCAGAAGATGGTCAAGGTCTATCTGGCGGTGAAGCGCCGCCTGCAGCCGGGCGACAAGATGGCCGGCCGTCACGGCAACAAGGGCGTGGTGTCGAAGATCGTTCCGGTCGAGGATATGCCGTACATGGAAGACGGCACTCCGCTCGACATCGTGCTGAACCCGCTCGGCGTGCCGTCGCGGATGAACATCGGCCAGATCCTCGAGACCCACCTCGGCTGGGCGGCGAAGGGCCTGGGGCAGAAGATCGACAAGATGCTGCAGGCCAAGGCTTCGGCCGACGAGCTGCGTGGCTTCCTCGATCAGATCTACAACAGCAGCGGCAAGGCCGAGGATCTCGCCGGCTTCTCCGACGGGGACGTGGCCGATCTGGCCTTCAACCTCAAGAAAGGCGTGCCGTTCGCGACCCCGGTGTTCGACGGCGCGAAGGAAGAGGAAATCCGTCAGATGCTCGAACTCGCCGGCCTGCCGGTGGGCGGCCAGGTCACGCTGTACGACGGCCGCACCGGCGAAGCGTTCGAGCGCCAGGTCACGGTCGGCTACAAGCACGTGCTCAAGCTGCACCACCTGGTCGACGACAAGATGCACGCGCGCTCCACCGGCCCGTACTCGCTCGTGACCCAGCAGCCGCTGGGCGGCAAGGCGCAGTTCGGCGGCCAGCGTTTCGGTGAAATGGAAGTGTGGGCGCTGGAAGCGTATGGTGCGGCGTACACGCTGCAGGAGATGCTCACGGTCAAGTCGGACGACGTGACCGGCCGGACCAAGGTGTACGAAAACATCGTCAAGGGCGAGCACAAGATCGATTCCGGCATGCCGGAGTCCTTCAACGTGCTGGTGAAGGAAATCCGCTCGCTTGCGATCGACATCGATCTCGACCGCAACTGAGCCGGACCCGCCAACCCGCCTGAGATTGAACCCCGGGGGCAGGGCCTGCGCGCCCTGCCCCGGATGGAGTGAACCATGAAGAGCCTGCTTGCTGACCTGTTCAAGCAAACCCTCCCCAGCGAGGAAGAATTCGACGCGATCACCATCGGCCTCGCGTCGCCGGACAAGATCCGCTCGTGGTCCTACGGCGAAGTCAAGAAGCCGGAAACCATCAACTACCGTACCTTCAAGCCCGAGCGCGACGGTCTGTTCTGCGCCAAGATCTTCGGCCCGGTGAAGGACTACGAGTGCCTGTGCGGCAAGTACAAGCGCCTCAAGCACCGCGGCGTGATCTGCGAGAAGTGCGGCGTCGAAGTGACCCTGTCGAAGGTGCGCCGCGAGCGCATGGGCCACATCGAGCTGGCCAGCCCGGTCGCCCACATCTGGTTCCTGAAGAGCCTGCCGAGCCGCCTCGGCATGGTGCTCGACATGACCCTGCGCGACATCGAACGCGTGCTCTACTTCGAAGCCTTCGTCGTCGTCGAGCCCGGCATGACTCCGCTCAACCGCGGCCAGCTGCTGACCGAAGACGACTACCTCTCCAAGGTCGAGGAGTACGGCGACGAATTCGACGCGGTGATGGGGGCCGAAGGCATCGGCTCGCTGCTGCGCACGCTCGACGTCAATCTCGAAGTCGAGAAGCTGCGCGGCGACCTCGAGACGACCAACTCCGAAGCCAAGATCAAGAAGTTCTCCAAGCGCCTGAAGGTGCTCGAGGCCTTCCAGCAGTCCGGGATCAAGCCCGAGTGGATGGTGCTTGAGGTGCTGCCGGTGCTGCCGCCCGATCTGCGCCCGCTGGTGCCGCTCGACGGCGGCCGCTTCGCCACGTCCGACCTCAACGACCTCTACCGTCGCGTCATCAACCGCAACAACCGCCTGAAGCGCCTGCTCGAACTCAAGGCGCCCGACATCATCGTGCGCAACGAGAAGCGCATGCTCCAGGAAGCGGTCGACTCGCTGCTCGACAACGGCCGCCGCGGCAAGGCCATGACCGGCGCCAACAAGCGCCCGCTGAAGTCGCTCGCCGACATGATCAAGGGCAAGGGCGGCCGCTTCCGCCAGAACCTGCTCGGCAAGCGCGTCGATTACTCGGGCCGTTCGGTGATCGTCGTCGGCCCGACGCTGAAGCTGCACCAGTGCGGCCTGCCCAAGCTGATGGCGCTCGAGCTGTTCAAGCCTTTCATCTTCAACAAGCTCGAGCTGATGGGGCTGGCGACGACCATCAAGCAGGCGAAGAAGATGGTCGAGACGCAGGAACCGGTGGTGTGGGACATCCTCGAGGAAGTCATCCGCGAACATCCGGTGATGCTCAACCGCGCACCGACGTTGCACCGCCTCGGCATCCAGGCGTTCGAGCCGGTGCTGATCGAGGGCAAGGCGATCCAGCTCCATCCGCTCGTCTGCGTGGCGTTCAACGCCGACTTCGACGGCGACCAGATGGCGGTCCACGTGCCGCTCTCGCTCGAGGCGCAGATGGAAGCCCGAACCCTGATGCTGGCCTCCAACAACGTGCTCTCGCCCGCCAACGGCGAACCGATCATCGTCCCTTCCCAGGACATCGTGCTCGGCCTGTACTACGCCACCCGCGAGGGCGTGAACGTGCCGGGTGAAGGAATGATCTTCACCGACGTGTCGGAAGTGAAGCGCGCCTACGAGTCGGGCCAGATCGCCCTGCATGCGCGCATCACGGTGCGCCTGAAGGAAGCCGACCTCGGCCCGGACGGCGAGCGCATCGAGCGCATCGTGCGCCACAACACGACCGCCGGACGCGCCATCCTGTCCGAGATCCTGCCCGCCGGGTTGCCGTTCAGCGTCATCGACAAGCCGCTGAAGAAGAAGGAAATCTCCAAGCTGATCAACGTCTCGTTCCGGCGTTGCGGGCTGCGTGCGTCGGTGATCTTCGCCGACAAGCTGATGCAGTACGGCTACGCCCTGGCGACGCGCGCCGGTCTGTCGATCGCGGTCAAGGACATGCTCGTGCCGAAGGCCAAGGAAGAGCTGATCCGCGCCGCCGAGAGCGAGGTCAAGGAAATCGCCCAGCAGTACACCTCCGGCCTGGTGACCGACGGCGAGCGCTACAACAAGGTGGTCGATATCTGGGGCCGCTGCGGCGACCAGGTCGCCAAGGCGATGATGGATCAGCTCGGCTCGGAAGAGGTCGTCGACCGCGAAGGCAAGACCGTGCGCCAGGAGTCGTTCAACGCCATCTACATGATGGCCGACTCGGGCGCACGCGGTTCGGCGGCCCAGATCCGCCAGCTTGCCGGCATGCGCGGCCTGATGGCGAAGCCGGACGGTTCGATCATCGAGACCCCGATCACGACCAACTTCCGCGAAGGCCTCAACGTTCTGCAGTACTTCATCTCGACCCACGGCGCGCGTAAGGGCCTCGCCGACACCGCGCTGAAGACCGCGAACTCGGGCTACCTGACCCGCCGCCTGGTCGACGTCACCCAGGATCTGGTGGTGATCGAGGACGATTGCGGCACGCGCGACGGCTTCGCGATGAAGGCGCTGATCGAAGGCGGCGAAGTGGTCGAACCGCTGCGCGAGCGTATCCTCGGCCGTGTCTGCGCCGATGACGTGGTCGATCCCGAGTCCCAGGAAACGGTGATCGAGGCCGGTAGCCTGCTCGACGAGGATGCGGTCGAACTGATCGAGAACCTCGGCGTGGACGAGGTCAAGGTGCGCACGCCGCTGACCTGCGAGACCCGCTACGGCCTGTGCGCCAAGTGCTACGGGCGTGACCTGGGCCGCGGTTCGATGGTCAACGTCGGCGAAGCGGTGGGCGTCATCGCCGCGCAGTCGATCGGCGAGCCGGGCACCCAGCTGACGATGCGGACCTTCCACGTCGGTGGCGCGGCGTCGCGGGCGGCGGCGGCGAGCGGTGTCGAGGCGAAGTCGGGCGGCACCATCCGCTTTGCCGGCAACATGCGCTACGTGGCCAACGCCAAGGGCGAAAAGGTCGTCATCGCGCGCTCGGCCGAGCTCGTCGTGGCCGACGACCTCGGGCGCGAACGCGAGCGTCACAAGCTGCCGTACGGCGCGACCCTGCTCGTCGATGACGGTGCCGCGGTGAAGGCGGGCACCCAGCTGGCTTCGTGGGATCCGCACACCCGTCCGATCGTGACCGAATACGGCGGCACGGTGAAGTTCGAGAACGTCGAGGAGGGGGTCACCGTCGCCAAGCAGATCGACGAGGTGACCGGCCTGTCCACCCTGGTCGTGATCGACGCCAAGCGGCGCTCGACGAGCGGCAGCACCAAGGGCGTGCGCCCGCAGGTGAAGCTGCTCGACGAGAACGGCGAGGAAGTGAAGATCGCCGGTACCGAGCACTCGGTGGCGCTGACCTTCCAGGTCGGTTCGCTGATCACGGTGAAGGACGGCCAGCGTATCGAGGTCGGCGACATCCTCGCCCGCATCCCCCAAGAGTCGGCCAAGACGCGCGACATCACCGGGGGTCTGCCGCGCGTGGCGGAACTGTTCGAAGCGCGCGCGCCGAAGGACGCCGGGATGCTTGCCGAATACACCGGCACGGTTTCGTTCGGCAAGGAAACGAAGGGCAAGCAGCGCCTGGTGATCACCGAACCGGACGGCACTTCGCACGAGTTCCTGATCCCGAAGGACAAGCACCTGATGGTCCACGACGGCCAGGTGGTGAACAAGGGCGAACTCATCGTGGACGGCCCCGCCGACCCGCACGACATCCTGCGCCTGCAGGGGATCAGCGAGCTGGCGCGCTACATCATCGACGAGGTGCAGGACGTCTACCGTTTGCAGGGCGTCAAGATCAACGACAAGCACATCGAGGTGATCGTCCGTCAGATGCTGCGCCGGGTGGTGATCACCGATGCCGGCGACACCCGCTTCATCCGCGAGGAGCAGGTCGAGCGCTCCGAAGTGCTCGACGAGAACGATCGCATCGAGGCCGAGGGCAAGCTGTCCGCCCAGTACGAAAACGTGCTGCTGGGCATCACCAAGGCTTCGTTGTCGACCGATTCTTTCATCTCGGCGGCATCGTTCCAGGAAACCACCCGGGTGCTGACCGAGGCGGCGATCATGGGCAAGCGCGACGAACTGCGCGGCCTCAAGGAAAACGTCATCGTCGGCCGCCTGATTCCGGCCGGTACCGGTCTGGCCTACCACCGCAGCCGCAAGGCGCAGGAGGAAGGAGTGGACCTCGGTCCCGAGCATGCCTGGGCGCCGGCCGAAAACGTTGTCGAAACGCAGCAGGACATCGAGGCCAGTTGACTTTTTGAACAGCCTCGGACTAAACTCCGGCCTCTTTTTTGTGGACTGACCAATCGTAGTCGGTCGCAGCCGGAATAATCCGTCCGAGGCGGCCTGTGGTGGGCTGCCTCGGTCTTATGGGAAATTCTTAAGCTATGCCAACAATCAATCAGCTTGTCCGCAAGCCGCGCCAGATGGAAGTTGCGAAGAGCAAGGTCCCAGCGCTGGATGCTTGCCCGCAGAAGCGTGGTGTGTGCACCCGTGTCTATACCACGACGCCGAAGAAGCCGAACTCGGCGCTGCGTAAGGTCGCCAAGGTTCGCCTGACGAACGGCTTCGAAGTCATCTCGTACATCGGCGGCGAAGGTCACAACCTGCAGGAGCACTCGGTGGTGCTGATCCGTGGTGGTCGTGTGAAGGACTTGCCGGGTGTGCGCTACCACATCGTCCGTGGTTCGCTCGACCTTCAGGGCGTCAAGGATCGTAAGCAGTCGCGTTCGAAGTACGGCGCCAAGCGCCCGAAGAAAGCCTGATTGTTGGTCGAAGAAATTTAGCGAGAGGTTGCCATGCCGCGTCGTCGTGAAGTACCCAAGCGCGAGGTCCTGCCGGATCCGAAGTTCGGAAACCAGGATGTCTCGAAGTTCATCAACGTGATCATGCAGTCGGGCAAGAAGTCCGTTGCGGAGCGCATCGTCTATGGTGCGTTCCAGCACATCAGCACCAAGGCGAAGGATCCGCTCGAAGTATTCGCCGCTGCGGTTGGTAACGTGAAGCCCGTGGTGGAAGTGAAGAGCCGTCGTGTCGGCGGTGCGAACTACCAGGTTCCGGTCGAAGTGCGTCCGTCCCGCCGCATGGCGCTGTCGATGCGCTGGCTGCGCGAAGCGGCGCGCAAGCGTGCCGAGAAGTCGATGGCTCAGCGCCTCGCCGGTGAGCTGATGGAGGCCGCGGAAGGGCGCGGGGCGGCGATGAAGAAGCGTGAAGAAGTCCACCGCATGGCCGAAGCGAACAAGGCGTTCTCTCACTACCGCTTCTGATTTTCTTCGGTGGCGGTGATTCGGGCCCTGTAGAGGGCTCGAATGTTTTCTAACGCATGAAATGGTTCATTGCGTCACAAGCGCGCATAACAGAACAGAAGGCAGGTAAAACGTGGCTCGCAAGACTCCTATCGAGCGTTACCGCAATATCGGTATCTCCGCTCACATCGACGCCGGCAAGACGACTACGACCGAGCGCATCCTCTTCTATACCGGCGTGAGTCATAAGCTCGGTGAGGTGCATGACGGTGCTGCGACCACCGACTGGATGGTGCAGGAGCAGGAGCGCGGCATCACCATCACGTCGGCGGCCGTGACCTGCTTCTGGAAGGGGATGGACAACTCCTTCCCTGAGCATCGCTTCAACATCATCGACACTCCAGGGCACGTCGACTTCACCATCGAAGTCGAGCGCTCGATGCGCGTGCTCGACGGTGCGTGCATGGTGTACTGCGCGGTCGGTGGCGTTCAGCCGCAGTCCGAGACGGTGTGGCGCCAGGCGACCAAGTACAAGGTGCCGCGCCTTGCCTTTGTGAACAAGATGGACCGCTCCGGCGCGAATTTCTTCAAGGTCGTCGATCAGATGAAGACGCGCCTGAAGGCAAATCCGGTTCCGGTCGTCGTGCCGATCGGCGCGGAAGACTCGTTTACCGGTGTCATCGATCTTCTCAAGATGAAAGCGGTGATCTGGGACGAAGCTTCCCAGGGCATGAAGTTCGAATACCACGAGATTCCGGCCGAGCTCGTCGGCGTGGCCGAAGAGTGGCGTGCGAACATGGTCGAGGCGGCCGCTGAAGCCAACGAAGACCTGATGAACAAGTACCTTGAGGAAGGCGAGCTGTCCGAGGAGGAGGTCATCGCCGGCCTGCGTGCCCGCACTCTGGCGTGCGAGATCCAGCCGATGCTGTGCGGCACCGCGTTCAAGAACAAGGGCGTGCAGCGCATGCTCGATGCGGTGATTCAGTATCTGCCTTCGCCGGTCGACATTCCCCCGGTCGCCGGCGTCGATGACGACGAGAAGGAAGTGGTGCGCTACGCCAAGGATGACGAGAAGTTCTCGGCGCTGGCGTTCAAGCTCATGACCGACCCCTTCGTCGGCCAGCTGACCTTCATTCGCGTGTATTCGGGCGTGCTTGAATCCGGTTCGACCGTGCTGAACTCGGTCAAGGGCAAGAAGGAGCGCATCGGCCGCATCCTGCAGATGCACGCCAATGATCGCGAAGAGGTCAAGGAAGTGCTCGCCGGCGACATCGCTGCCGTTGTCGGCCTGAAGGATGTCACCACGGGCGAAACCCTGTGCGACGTGTCGGCGCCGGTGATCCTCGAGCGCATGGTGTTCCCGGATCCGGTGATCCACGTCGCCGTCGAGCCGAAGACCAAGAGCGACCAGGAGAAGATGGGTCTGGCGCTCGGTCGCTTGGCGGCGGAAGATCCGTCGTTCCGCGTGCGCACCGATGAAGAGTCGGGTCAGACCATCATTTCGGGGATGGGTGAGCTGCATCTCGAAATCATCGTCGACCGCATGAAGCGCGAGTTCAACGTCGAAGCGAACGTCGGTGCGCCGCAGGTTGCCTATCGCGAAACGATCCGCAAGGCCGCCAACGACGTCGAAGGCAAGTTCGTCAAGCAGTCGGGCGGCCGCGGTCAGTACGGTCACGTCGTCATCAACCTCGAGCCGGCCGAGCAGGGCAAGGGCTACGAGTTCGTCGATGCGGTCAAGGGCGGTGTGGTTCCGCGCGAATACATCCCGGCGGTCGACAAGGGTATCCAGGATACGCTCAACAACGGCGTGCTCGCCGGCTTCCCGGTGGTCGACGTCAAGGTCACGCTGCACTTCGGTTCCTACCATGACGTGGACTCGAACGAAAACGCGTTCAAGATGGCCGGTTCGATGGCGTTCAAGGATGCGATGCGCAAGGCCAGTCCGGTACTGCTCGAGCCGATGATGGCGGTCGTGGTCGAGACGCCGGAGGACTACATGGGTAACGTCATGGGTGACCTTTCCGGGCGCCGTGGCATCGTCCAGGGGATGGACGACATCCCTGGCGGCATGAAGGAAATCAAGGCCGAGGTGCCGCTGGCCGAAATGTTCGGCTACGCCACTCAGCTGCGCTCGCTGACCCAGGGTCGGGCGACCTACTCGATGGAATTCAAGCATTATGCCGAAGCGCCGAAGAGCGTCGCCGAGGCGGTGATCAGCAGCCGCAAGTAATTCCAGTCACTCACATCATTCAGCAACCTACACAAATAAGGACCCACGAACATGGCTAAGGGTAAGTTCGAACGGACGAAGCCGCACGTGAACGTCGGCACGATCGGCCACGTTGACCACGGCAAGACCACGCTGACCGCGGCGATCACGACGATCCTGTCGAAGAAGTTCGGCGGCGAAGCGAAGGCCTACGACCAGATCGACGCGGCGCCGGAAGAAAAGGCGCGTGGCATCACGATCAACACCGCGCACGTCGAGTACGAGACCGAGACTCGTCACTACGCCCACGTCGACTGCCCGGGCCACGCCGACTACGTGAAGAACATGATCACCGGTGCGGCGCAGATGGACGGCGCGATCCTGGTGTGCTCGGCCGCGGATGGTCCGATGCCGCAGACGCGCGAGCACATCCTGCTGGCGCGCCAGGTGGGCGTGCCCTACATCATCGTCTTCCTGAACAAGTGCGACATGGTCGACGACGAAGAGCTGCTCGAGCTGGTGGAGATGGAAGTGCGCGAGCTGCTGTCGAAGTACGATTTCCCGGGCGACGACATCCCGATCGTCAAGGGCTCGGCGCTGAAGGCGCTCGAAGGCGACCAGTCGCCGATCGGCGAGCCGGCGATCCTGGAGCTGGCGGCGGCGCTGGATTCCTACATCCCGACCCCGGAGCGTGCGATCGACAAGCCCTTCCTGCTGCCGATCGAAGACGTGTTCTCGATCTCGGGTCGCGGCACGGTGGTGACCGGTCGCGTCGAGCGCGGCGTGGTCAAGGTCGGCGAGGAAATCGAGATCGTCGGCATCAAGCCCACGGTCAAGACCACCTGCACCGGCGTCGAAATGTTCCGCAAGCTGCTCGACCAGGGCCAGGCGGGCGACAACGTCGGCGTGCTGCTGCGCGGCACCAAGCGTGAAGACGTCGAGCGCGGCCAGGTGCTGTGCAAGCCGGGTTCGATCACCCCGCACACCCACTTCACCGGCGAGATCTATGTTCTGAGCAAGGAAGAGGGTGGTCGTCACACGCCGTTCTTCAACAACTATCGTCCGCAGTTCTACTTCCGTACCACGGACGTGACCGGCTCGATCTCGCTGCCCGAAGGCACCGAGATGGTCATGCCGGGCGACAACGTGTCGATTACCGTCAAGCTGATCTGCCCGATCGCGATGGAAGAGGGTCTGCGCTTCGCGATCCGCGAAGGCGGTCGCACCGTCGGCGCCGGCGTCGTCGCCAAGATCATCGAGTAATTCGCTCGTGCGCGGACGGTGCCGGTGGCACCGTCTGCCTGTTCTTTTCGCTCTTTTTGCCCGATCCGCTCTTTAGGAACAAGCTCATGCAAAACCAGAAAATCCGCATCCGTCTGAAGGCGTTCGATTACCGCCTGATCGATCAGTCGGCACTCGAAATCGTCGAGACCGCGAAGCGTACCGGCGCCGTGGTGCGCGGTCCCGTGCCGCTGCCGACGCGTATCGAGCGCTTCGATCTGCTGCGTTCCCCGCACGTCAACAAATCCTCGCGCGACCAGATGGAAATCCGCACCCATCAGCGCCTGATGGACATCATCGACCCGACCGACAAGACCGTCGATGCGCTGATGAAGCTGGACCTCCCTGCGGGCGTGGATGTCGAGATCAAGCTCCAGTAAGCATTCGCTGCTTGCGGAAGTTTGCAATGGGCCGGTATAATCCGGCCTTTGTGCCTTTTGGCGCATTAATTGTGACCCCCGGTCAATCGCAACCGGGATTCAGGAGAAAAAAATGAGTCTAGGCCTTGTTGGACGCAAGGTCGGCATGACTCGCATCTTCGCCGAGGATGGTAGGACCATCCCGGTGACGGTGCTTGACGTGTCGGACAATCGTGTGTCCCAGATCAAGACGAGCGACACCGACGGTTATTCCGCGGTGCAGATCGCTTACGGCAAGCGTCGTGCTAGCCGCATCACCAAGCCGGTCGCGGGGCATCTCGCGAAGGCGGGTGTCGAGCCCTGCCGCGGCATCAAGGAATTCCGTGTCGAATCCGAGCAACTCGCCGGCTTCAATGCCGGTGATCTCGTCGGTGCGGATCTCTTTCAGGTCGGCCAGAAAGTCGATGTGTCCGGTGTGACCATCGGTAAGGGTTTTTCGGGCCCGATCAAGCGCCACAACTTCTCGTCGAACCGCGCCTCCCACGGCAACTCGATTTCGCACAACTCGCCGGGCTCGATCGGTATGGCCCAGGATCCGGGTCGCGTGTTCCCGGGTAAGCGCATGGCTGGTCAGTACGGCAACGTGCAGCGTACCACCCAGGGGCTCGAGATCGTTCGCGTCGATGTGGAGCGCCAGCTCCTTCTCGTGAAGGGTGCGGTGCCCGGTGCCAAGGGTGGCGACGTCGTCGTCCGTCCGGCGGTCAAGGCCTGAGGAGCGCGCAATGGAATTGAAACTCTTGAATGACCAGGGTCAGGCGGCATCGACGCTCCAAGCGTCCGATGTGCTGTTCGGCCGTGATTACAACGAAGCTCTGGTGCACCAGGTCGTGACCGCCTACATGGCGAATGCGCGCTCGGGCAACCGCAAGCAGAAAGGCCGTGCGGAGATCGCGAAGTCGACCCGCAAGCCGTTCCGCCAGAAAGGTACGGGCAATGCCCGCGCCGGTATGGCGTCGAGTCCGCTGTGGCGCGGGGGCGGCAAGATCTTCCCGAGCAGCCCGGATGAAAACTTCAGCCAGAAGGTCAACCGCAAGATGTACCGCGCCGGCGTTGCTGCGATCCTGTCGCAGCTCGCTCGCGAAGATCGTCTCGCGGTGGTCGATAGCTTCAGCGTGGAAGCGCCGAAGACCCGCCTGCTGTCGCAGAAGCTCAAGGGTATGGGCCTGGACTCGGTCCTGGTGATTACCGACGAAATCGACGAGAACCTGTTCCTGTCTTCGCGCAATCTGCATCAGGTTCTGGTGCTCGAGGTGCATGAGGCGGATCCGGTGTCGCTCGTGCGCTTCCCGAAGGTGCTGGTCACCAAGGGTGCGCTGGCGAAGATGGAGGAAGCGTGGCAATGAGCGCGATCAGTCAGGAACGTCTGCTGCAGGTGCTGCTCGCCCCGCAGATCTCCGAGAAGGCGACTTACATCGCCGACAAGAACGAGCAGGTGGTGTTCAAGGTCGCTTCCGACGCGACCAAGCCCGAAGTGAAGGCGGCGGTCGAGTCGCTGTTCAAGGTCGAGGTCGAGTCGGTGCAGATCGCGAACGTCAAGGGCAAGGTCAAGCGCTTCGGCAAGACGATGGGCCGGCGCAAGGACTGGAAGAAGGCCTTCGTCTGCCTCAAGCCCGGCCAGGAAATCAACTTTGCGGCTGGGGAGTGATAAGTCATGGCACTGGTAAAACTGAAGCCCACTTCTGCGGGCCGTCGCGCCCAGGTGAAGGTGGTCAACCCCGATCTGTACAAGGGGCGCCCCGTCGCGAGCCTGGTCGAAAAGCAGAGCAAGAACGCCGGCCGCAATAACAACGGCCGCATCACTGTCCGCCACCAAGGTGGTGGTCACAAGCAGCACTACCGCCTGGTCGACTTCCGTCGCAACAAGGACGGCATTCCGGCGAAGGTCGAGCGCATCGAGTACGACCCCAACCGCTCCGCCCACATCGCCCTGCTGTGTTACGCCGACGGCGAGCGCCGCTACATCATCGCGCCGCGCGGAGTCGAGGTCGGTCAGCAGCTGCTCAGCGGCTCCGAAGCACCGATCAAGCCGGGTAACGCTCTGCCGATCCGCAACATTCCGGTCGGTTCGACGATCCACTGCATCGAAATGACGCCGGGCAAGGGCGCGCAGATCGCGCGTGCGGCCGGCACCTCGGTGCAACTGCTGGCCCGCGAAGGCTCCTATGCCCAGCTTCGGCTGCGCTCCGGCGAAATCCGTCGCGTCCATGTCGAGTGCCGCGCCACTATCGGCGAAGTCGGCAACGAAGAGCACGGCCTGCGCAAGATCGGCAAGGCCGGCGCCAACCGCTGGCGCGGGATCCGCCCGACCGTGCGCGGCGTGGCGATGAACCCGGTCGATCACCCGCATGGCGGCGGTGAAGGTCGCACGGGTGAAGCGCGCGAGCCGGTGAGCCCGTGGGGTACGCCGAGCAAGGGTTATCGGACGCGTTCGAACAAGCGCACCGACAACATGATCGTGCAGCGTCGTCACAAGCGTTAAGGGGTAAAAGATGGCACGTTCTATCAAAAAAGGCCCGTTCATCGACGCGCACCTCCTGAAGAAGGTCGACGCGGTGCGGACGAGCAACGACAAGCGCCCGATCAAGACCTGGTCGCGCCGTTCCACGATCCTGCCCGATTTCATCGGCCTGACGATCGCTGTCCATAACGGCAAACAGCACATTCCGGTGTTCGTGACCGAGAACATGGTCGGGCACAAGCTGGGCGAATTCGCGCTGACGCGGACCTTCAAGGGTCATGCCGCCAGCAAGAAAGCCAAGCGTTAAGGGGACATGACGACATGGAAACCAAAGCAATGCTCCGTGGCGTGCGCCTGTCGGCCCAGAAGGGCCGCCTGGTCGCTGACCTGATTCGTGGCAAGCGCGTTGATCAGGCACTGAACACCCTGGCGTTCTCGCCCAAGAAGGGCGCGAAGATCATCCGCAAAGTGCTCGAATCGGCGATTGCCAATGCCGAGCACAACGATGGCGCCGATATCGACACGCTGAAGGTCAAGACCATTCACGTGGAAGAGGGCATGACGCTGAAGCGCTTCACCGCGCGTGCGAAGGGTCGCGGCAACCGCATCCTCAAGCCCACCTGCCACGTCTACGTGACTGTCGGCGAGTAAGGAGTAAATATGGGTCAGAAAATCCATCCTACCGGCTTCCGCCTCGCCGTCACGCGTGACTGGGGTTCGCGCTGGTTCGCTTCCAGCCGTGATTATTCCGGCATGCTGCACGAGGACCTGAAGGTCCGTGACTATCTGAAGAAGCGCCTGGCGCACGCCTCGGTCGGTCGCGTGATCATCGAGCGCCCGGCCAAGAACGCGCGCATCACGCTGTACAGCGCCCGTCCGGGCGTGGTGATCGGCAAGAAAGGCGAAGACATCGAGGCGCTCAAGCGTGATCTGCAAAAGATCATGGGCGTGCCGGTCCACGTGAACATCGAAGAAGTGCGCAAGCCCGAAGTCGATGCCAAGCTGATCGCCGATTCGATCGCCCAGCAGCTCGAGAAGCGGATCATGTTCCGTCGCGCGATGAAGCGCGCGATGCAGAACGCCATGCGCCTCGGCGCCCAGGGCATCAAGATCATGAGCTCGGGCCGCCTCAACGGTGCCGAGATCGCCCGCACCGAGTGGTATCGCGAAGGCCGTGTGCCGCTGCACACCCTGCGCGCCAACATCGATTACGGCGTGTCGGAGGCGAAGACCACCTACGGCATCATCGGGATCAAGGTATGGGTGTTCAAGGGCGAGATGCTGGGTCGCAACGAGCAGCCGGTGGCGGCCGAGCCCGAAGCCGACAACCGCCGTGGTCGCCGTGGCGCGCCGCGTGACGGCGAGGGCCGTCCGGGTCGCCGTCCCGCCCGCCGTGGCGAAGGTCGGCAAGAAGAAAGCAGGAGTGAATGATGCTGCAACCGACTAGAAGGAAGTATCGGAAGGAGCAGAAGGGCCGCAATACCGGCGTTGCCACCCGCGGCGCCAAGGTGTCCTTCGGCGAGTACGGCCTGAAGGCGGTCGGCCGCGGCCGGCTGACCGCGCGCCAGATCGAGTCCGCGCGCCGGGCGATGACCCGCCACATCAAGCGCGGCGGGCGGATCTGGATCCGCATTTTCCCGGACAAGCCGATTTCGAAAAAGCCGGCGGAAGTCCGAATGGGTAACGGTAAGGGTAACCCCGAATACTGGGTCGCTGAGATCCAGCCGGGCAAGGTGCTCTACGAAATGGACGGCGTGGCCGAAGAACTCGCTCGCGAAGCTTTCCGGCTCGCCGCCGCCAAGCTGCCGATCGAGACCGTGTTCGTTACCCGTCAGATTGGGGGTTGAACATGAAAGCCACTGAACTTCGCGCCAAGAGCGCCGATGAATTGAACAATGAATTGCTCGAACTGCTGAAGGCGCAGTTTTCGCTGCGCATGCAGCACGCCACTCAGCAACTGGGCAATACGAGTCAGATCGGGAAGGTCCGCCGCGATATCGCACGCGTTCGTACCATCCTGCGCGAAAAGGCGGGTCAGCAATGAGCGAACAAGTTGAAAAGGTTCGTCGCGCGCTGGTTGGGCGTGTGGTGAGCGACAAGATGCAGAAGACGGTGACCGTCCTCGTCGAACGCCGGGTCAAGCACCCGCTGTACGGCAAGGTCATTACCCGTTCGGCGAAGTACCACGCTCACGTTGAAGATGGCGTGGCCGCCGCCGGCGATCTGGTGGAAATCGAGGAATGCCGTCCGATTTCGCGCACCAAGACCTGGCGGGTTGCCAAGGTGCTTGAAAAGGCGCGCATCATCTGACCAGAGTTACAAGCAAGTCGCAGAAAAACAGCTTGGCGCAGTAGTGCCAAGCTGTTATACTTTTGCCTCTTTGCTCCGGGGCTCGCTCGGGGCATTCTACCCTGACGGGTTCCAAGACTGTCCGCGCATGCGGGATAAGTTGGAGATACTTTCATGATTCAAATGCAGTCCAAGCTGGACGTGGCCGACAACTCCGGTGCGCGCTCGGTGATGTGCATCAAGGTCCTGGGTGGGTCGAAGCGCCGCTATGCCGGCGTCGGCGACATCATCAAGGTTACGGTGAAGGATGCGGCGCCGCGCGGACGTGCCAAGAAGGGCGACGTCTATAACGCGGTCGTGGTGCGCACTGCCAAGGGTGTTCGCCGTCCTGACGGTTCGCTGATCAAGTTCGACAACAATGCGGCCGTGCTTCTGAACAACAAGCTCGAGCCGATCGGCACCCGTATCTTCGGGCCGGTCACGCGCGAGCTGCGCACCGAGCGGTTCATGAAGATCGTCTCGCTGGCGCCCGAAGTGCTCTGAGGAGTCCGTAGATGAACAAGATCCGCAAGGGTGACGAAGTGGTGGTGCTGACGGGCAAGGATCGTGGCCGTCGCGGCACCGTGCTGCGCCGCGTCGATGACGAGCGCGTCGTGGTCGAGGGTGTGAATCGGGTGAAGAAGCATGTTCGTCCGAATCCGCTCAAGGGTGAGGTGGGTGGCATCGTCGAGAAGGAAATGCCGATCCACGTGTCGAATGTCGCGCTGTTCAATCCCGCGACCCAAAAGGGTGAGCGTGTCGGGATCAAGACGCTTGAAGATGGCCGCAAGGTCCGTTTCTTCAAGTCGAACGGCGAGCTGGTGAACGCCTAAGGAGTGACGATGGCTCGCTTGCAACAAGTTTACAAGGACGAAGTCGCGCCGGCGCTGCAGCAGCAGTTCGGCTACAAGTCCGTGATGGAAGTTCCGCGCATCACCAAGATCACTCTGAACATGGGTGTTGGCGAGGCGGTCGGTGACAAGAAGATCCTGGAAAATGCCGTTGGCGACATGACCAAGATCGCTGGCCAGAAGCCGGTCACCACCAAGGCGCGCAAGTCGATCGCCGGCTTCAAGATCCGTGACGGCTATCCGATCGGGTGCATGGTCACGCTGCGCGGTCCGCGCATGTTCGAGTTCCTCGATCGCCTGATCACGATCGCGCTGCCGCGCGTGCGTGACTTCCGCGGAATCGCCGCGAAGGGTTTCGATGGTCGTGGCAACTACAACCTCGGGGTCAAGGAGCAGATCATTTTCCCCGAGATCGAGTACGACAAGATCGATGCGCTGCGCGGCATGAACATCAGCATCACGACCACGGCGAAAACGGACGAGGAAGCGCGTGCCCTCCTCGGTGCGTTCAAGTTCCCGTTCAAGAATTGAGGGTGATATGGCGAAACTCGCTCTGATCAATCGCGAAGTGAAGCGTGCCAAATTGGTGGAAAAGTTCGCCGCCAAGCGTGCAGCGCTCGTCGCGCAGGTCAAGGACAGCAACCTGTCCGAGGAAGAACGCATGGCCGCTCGCCTGGCTCTGCAGCAACTGCCCCGCAACGCCAATCCGACGCGCCAGCGCAACCGTTGCGCGCTCACCGGGCGTCCGCGCGGTGTTTTTCGCAAGTTCGGTCTGTGCCGCAACAAGCTGCGCGAAATCGCGTTCCGTGGCGAAGTGCCCGGAATGACCAAGGCGAGCTGGTAAGGAGAATTCGAAGATGAGTATGTCCGATCCGATCGCCGACATGCTGACGCGCATCCGCAACGGCCAGCAGGCCCAGAAGGCAACGGTTTCGATGCCTTCGTCGAAGCTGAAGGTTGCGATCGCCAAAGTGTTGCAGGATGAAGGTTACATCGACGCTTACGCCGTGCGCGATGAGGCTGGCAAGGCCTCGCTCGACGTGACGCTGAAATACTACGCCGGCCGTCCGGTTATCGAGCGCATCGAGCGCGTGAGCCGTCCGGGGTTGCGTATCTACAAGGGCAGCGACGATCTGCCGCGGGTGATGAACGGCCTCGGTGTCGCCATCGTGTCCACGCCACGCGGTGTGATGACCGACCGTTCGGCGCGCGCCAATCGCGTTGGCGGCGAAGTCATCTGCCTCGTCGCATAAGGGGGGAACGATGTCTCGTGTAGCGAAGAATCCGGTCGTGATCCCGCAAGGGGTGGAAATCAGCATTTCCGCTTCCCAGGTCGCGGTCAAGGGCCCGTTGGGCTCACTCATCCAGCCGCTCAGCCCCGCAGTCAGCGTCGAGCGTGAAGGCGATGCCCTGGTGTGCAAGGCCCGTGACGGCGTGCCCAACGCGCGCGCGATGTCGGGCACCGTGCGCGCTCTGCTGAACAACATGGTTATCGGGGTCTCGAAGGGTTTCGAGCGCAAGCTGACCCTCGTCGGTGTGGGCTATCGTGCCCAGGCTCAGGGTGACAAGTTGAACCTGTCGCTGGGCTTTTCGCATCCGGTCGTGCACCAGATGCCGGCCGGCGTGAAGGTTGAAACTCCGACCCAGACCGAAGTCGTGATCAAAGGCATCGACAAGCAGCAGGTCGGCCAGGTCGCGGCCGAGGTGCGTGCCTACCGCGCTCCCGAGCCCTACAAGGGCAAGGGCGTCCGTTATTCGGACGAAGTGGTGGTCCTCAAGGAAACCAAGAAGAAGTAAGGCGGTTCGTCATGAACAAGAAAGAAACTCGTCTTCGCCGTGCGCGCAAAACTCGCGCCAAGATTGCGGAGCTCAAGGCGGTTCGCCTGACGGTGTTCCGGTCCAACTGCCACATCTACGCCCAGGTCATTTCGGGGTGCGGTTCCCGCGTGCTCGCGGCCGCTTCGACGGTCGAGGCCGATGTCCGCGCCCAGGCCCCGAACGGCGGCAACAAGGCTGCGGCCGAGCTCGTCGGCAAGTTGATTGCCGAGCGCGCCAAGGCTGCCGGTGTCGAGCAGGTCTCGTTCGACCGCTCGGGCTTCCTGTATCACGGCCGCGTGAAGGCGCTGGCCGAGGCTGCCCGTGAAGGCGGCCTCAAGTTCTAAGCGAGGAATCGTATGGCCAAGCAGCAAACCAAACGTGCGCAAGCCTCCGACGAGCGCGATGACGGCCTGAAGGAGAAAATGGTCGCGATCAATCGCGTGACCAAGGTCGTCAAGGGCGGCCGTATCCTCGGCTTTGCCGCGCTGACCGTGGTCGGCGACGGCGACGGTGGCATCGGCATGGGGAAGGGCAAGTCCCGCGAAGTTCCGGTGGCGGTGCAGAAGGCGATGGATGAAGCTCGTCGCAAGATGCGCAAGGTGTCCCTCAAAAGCGGCACGCTGCAGCACACCGTGGTCGGCAAGCACGGCGCCGCCTCGGTGTTGATGCAGCCCGCTCCGGCCGGTACCGGCATCATCGCCGGCGGTCCGATGCGTGCCGTCTTCGAGGTGATGGGCGTGACCGACGTCATCTGCAAGTGCATCGGCTCTGCCAATCCGTACAACGTCGTCCGTGCCACGATCAACGGCCTGATGGCGATCAACACCCCGGCGGAAATTGCGGCCAAGCGCGGCAAGTCCGTCGAAGAAATCCTGGGGTAAGCGATGTCGGACAAGAAAATCAAGGTGACGCTCGTCAAGAGCGTGATCGGCACCAAGCAGTCCCACCGCGCCACGGTGCGCGGCCTCGGCCTGCGCCGGCTCAACCACACGGTCGAGCTGGCGGACACGCCCGAGGTCCGGGGCATGGTCAACAAGGTGTCTTACCTGCTCAAGTGCGAGGGTTGAAATGCGCCTGAATACCATCAAACCCGGTGACGGTTCGAAGAAGACCGCCCGTCGCGTCGGTCGTGGCATGGGCAGCGGCTTGGGCAAGACCTGCGGCCGCGGCCACAAGGGGCAGAAGTCTCGCGCCGGCGGTTTCCACAAGGTCGGTTTCGAAGGCGGCCAGATGCCGTTGCAGCGCCGCCTGCCGAAGCGCGGTTTCGTGTCGCTGACGCGTGCGCGCAACGTCGAGGTGCGCCTGTCCGAACTGGACAAGCTCCCGGTCGATGAAGTCGATCTGCTGACGCTCAAGCAGGCCGGCGTGATCGCGGCGGATGCGCTGTCCGCCAAGGTCGTGCTGTCGGGGGCGATCAACCGCAAGGTTGTGTTGCGCGGTGTCGGTGCTACCCAGGGTGCCAAGGCGGCGATCGAAGCCGCCGGCGGTTCCGTGGCGGCCGAGTAAACAAGGGAAACGGTTGTGGCGAAACCTCCTGCCACGCTGGGAAGCACGGGGCGGTTCGGCGACCTCAAGCGTCGCCTGCTGTTCCTCGTGGGCGCGCTGATCGTCTACCGTATCGGCGCCCATATCCCGGTTCCCGGGATCGACCCCGAGCGACTGGCCGAACTGTTCCAGTCCCAGGCGGGTGGCATCCTCGGGGTGTTCAACCTGTTCTCGGGTGGCGCGCTGTCCCGCTTCACCATCTTCGCGCTGGGCATCATGCCCTACATCTCGGCCTCGATCATCATGCAGTTGATGACGGTTGCGGTGCCGCAGCTGGAGGCGCTGAAGAAGGAAGGCGAGGCCGGAAGGCGCAAGATCACGCAGTACACCCGTTATGGGACGCTGCTGCTTGCCTTTGCTCAATCGCTGGGGATCGCGATTGCCCTCGAAGGGCAGCCGGGCCTGGTGCTCGATCCGGGGCTGATGTTCCGCTTCGTCACCCTGGCGACGCTGGTGACCGGGACGATGTTCCTGATGTGGCTGGGCGAGCAGATCACCGAGCGCGGTATCGGCAACGGCATCTCGATCATCATCTTCGCGGGGATCGTCGCCGGGCTGCCGAGTGCGATCGGGGGGTTGTTCGAACTGGTCCGTACCGGTGCGATGCATCCTTTCACTGCGCTGTTCATCTGCGTGCTGGTGGCGCTGGTGACCGCTTTCGTGGTGTTCGTCGAGCGCGGGCAGCGCAAGATCTTGGTCAATTACGCCAAGCGTCAGGTCGGCAACAAGGTGTACGGCGGACAAAGCTCGCACCTTCCGCTGAAGCTGAACATGTCGGGCGTGATTCCGCCGATCTTCGCCTCCAGCATCATCCTGTTCCCGGCGACGCTGGGGCAGTGGTTCGGTTCTTCCGAAGGCATGTACTGGTTGCGCGACATCGCATCCACGCTGTCGCCGGGCCAGCCGATCTACGTGATGCTGTACGCGCTGGCGATCGTGTTCTTCTGCTTCTTCTATACGGCACTGGTGTTCAATGCCCGGGAGACGGCGGACAACCTGAAGAAAAGCGGTGCGTTTGTTCCCGGGATCCGTCCCGGCGACCAGACCGCTCGTTACATCGACAAGATTCTCATGCGGCTGACGCTGGCCGGGGCGGTGTATATCACCCTGGTCTGCCTGCTGCCCGAGTTCCTGATCCTGAAGTGGAACGTCCCGTTCTATTTCGGCGGCACCTCGCTGCTGATCATCGTCGTGGTCACGATGGACTTCATGGCCCAGGTCCAGGCGTTCGTGATGTCGCATCAGTATGAGAGTCTGCTGAAGAAGGCGAATTTCAAGGGGGCGGGTTTCCCGGGCAGGTAAGTCCATGTCGAAGGAAGATGTGATTGAAATGCAGGGCGAGGTGACCGAAAACCTCCCGAATGCGACATTCCGCGTCAGGCTCGAGAACGGACATTACGTCCTTGGCCACATTTCCGGGAAAATGCGGATGCACTACATCCGCATCCTGCCCGGCGACAAGGTGACCGTACAGCTCACCCCCTACGACCTGACCAAGGGCCGGATCGTTTTCCGGACCAAGTGAAGAACAGAGAAACAGGAGCAAGACCATGAGAGTCCAGGCATCGGTAAAGCGGCTCTGCCGCAATTGCAAGATCGTTCGCCGCAAGGGAGTGGTTCGCGTAATTTGCAGCGATCCGCGGCACAAGCAGCGCCAGGGTTGATCAAGTCAACGCCAGGCATTAGAATTTAATGTTTCGCATTTTGGGGTAGACGGATGGCCCGTATTGCTGGGGTAAACATTCCCAATCACAAGCATGCCGAGATCGCGCTGACCGCCATCTATGGGATCGGCCGTTCGCGTGCTCAAAAGATTTGCGACGCTGCCGGTATTCAGCGTTCGGTGAAGGTCAAGGATCTGACCGAGTCGGACATGGAGAAGCTGCGTGACGAAGTCGGTCGCTTCGTTGTCGAAGGCGACCTGCGTCGTGAAGTCACCATGAACATCAAGCGACTGATGGACTTGGGCTGCTATCGCGGCGTTCGTCATCGTCGTGGCCTGCCGATGCGTGGTCAGCGTACCCGCACCAACGCCCGCACCCGCAAGGGCCCGCGCAAGGCGATCGCCGGCAAGAAGTAATAGGAACCGATAATGGCTAAGACTGGAACGAAGGTTCGTAAGAAGGTCAAGAAGAACGTCGCGGAAGGCATCGCACACGTTCACGCGAGCTTCAACAATACGATCATCACCATCACCGACCGTCAGGGCAACGCGCTGTCGTGGGCGACTTCGGGTGGCGCGGGCTTCAAGGGTTCGCGCAAGAGCACGCCGTTTGCGGCCCAGGTGGCGGCCGAAGCGGCGGGCAAGGTCGCTCAGGAGTGCGGCATCAAGAACCTCGAAGTCCGTATCAAGGGCCCCGGCCCGGGGCGCGAGTCTTCGGTTCGCGCTCTCAATGCGCTGGGGATCAAGATTTCCAGCATCACGGACATCACCCCCATCCCGCATAACGGCTGCCGTCCGCCGAAAAAGCGTCGTATCTGACAAGGAGTTGATAAGTGGCTCGTAATCTCGATCCCAAGTGCCGTCAGTGCCGTCGCGAAGGCGAAAAGCTGTTTCTGAAGGGCGAAAAGTGTTTCACCGACAAGTGCGCCATCGAGCGTCGCGCCTATGCGCCGGGCCAGCATGGCCAGCGCTCCGGTCAGCGTTTGTCGGGGTATGGCGTCCAGCTGCGTGAAAAGCAGAAGATCCGCCGTCTCTACGGCGTGCTCGAGCGTCAGTTCCGCAAGGTCTATGCCGAAGCCGACCGTCGCCGCGGCCAGACTGGCGAGAACCTGCTCCAGCTGCTCGAAGGCCGCCTGGACTCCGTCGCCTACCGCATGGGCTTCGGCGCTTCGCGTGCCGAAGCGCGCCAGGTCGTGCGCCACAACGGCGTGCTGGTCAATGGCAAGCGTGTCAATATTCCGTCGTACGTGGTGCGCCCGGGTGACGTGCTCGAGCTGACCGAGCGTGCCCGCAACCACCTGCGGGTCAAGGCTGCGCTCGAAGCCGCCGGTTCGCGTGGCTTCCCGGAGTGGCTCGAAGTCGACACCAAGGCCGGCAAGGGCGTGTTCAAGGCCTATCCGGTACGCAGCGAACTGCCTGCTACGATCAATGAAGGCCTGGTCGTGGAACTGTACTCCCGCTGATCGGGAGACGGATCCTCTTCTAGTTCCGAGGGAATGCCGATGCAAAGCAATGCACTGCTGAAACCGCGCATCATCGACGTCCAGAGCACCTCGCCGGTCCAGGCGCGGGTGACGATGGAGCCGTTCGAGCGCGGCTTCGGCCATACGCTGGGGAATGCGCTGCGGCGCATCCTGCTGTCGTCCCTGCCCGGGCATGCGGCCACGGAAGTGACGATCGAAGGCGTGCTTCACGAGTATTCGACGCTCGACGGGGTGCGCGAGGACATCGTCGACCTGCTGCTCAACCTGAAGGGCGTGGTGTTCAAGCTGCACAACCGCAGCGAGACCACCCTGCGTCTGGCCAAGTCCGGCGAAGGGGTGGTGACGGCGGGGGATATCGAGATCGGTCACGATGTCGAGATCATCAATCCCGATCACGTCATCGCCCATCTGGCACCTGGCGGCAAGCTCGACATGCAGATCAAGGTCGAGGCCGGGCGCGGCTATGTTCCCGGCAACGCTCGCCCGACCAATGCCGAGAGCAAGTCGATCGGGCACATCGTGCTCGACGCCTCGTTCGGTCCGGTGCGACGCGTCAGCTACCTCGTCGAAAGCGCGCGCGTCGAGCAGCGCACCGACCTCGATCGTCTGATCATCGACATCGAGACCAACGGCGCGGTCGACCCGGAAGAAGCCATCCGCTTCGCCGCCCGTGTGCTGATGGATCAGTTGTCGGTGTTCGCCGACCTCGAAGGCACGCCGACCACGCCTCAGGCGGCGGTCGAGCCGAAGATCGATCCGGTGCTGCTGCGTCCGGTAGATGACTTGGAGCTGACGGTGCGTTCGGCGAACTGCTTGAAAGCCGAAAACATCTACTACATCGGTGATCTGATCCAGCGCACCGAGACCGAGCTGCTGAAGACCCCGAACCTGGGGCGCAAGTCGCTCAACGAGATCAAGGAAGTGTTGGCCTCCCGCGGGCTGACGCTTGGCATGAAACTGGAAAACTGGCCGCCGGCCGGGCTTGAGAAGCTCGGTTGAGTCGCCGGGCAAGTGAGGAATTGAAATGCGTCACCGTAACGGTCTTCGCAAGCTGAATCGTACCAGCAGCCACCGCCAGGCGATGTTCCGCAACATGGCCAACTCGCTGCTGCGCCACGAAGTCATCAAAACGACCCTGCCGAAGGCGAAGGAACTGCGCCGGGTGGTCGAACCGATGATCACCCTGGGCAAGAAGCCCAGCCTGTCCAATCGTCGCCTCGCGTTCAACCGCCTGCGCGATCGCGACATGGTGGTCAAACTGTTCGACGAGCTGGGGCCGCGCTACGCCACGCGCAATGGCGGCTACCTGCGCATCCTGAAGTGCGGTTTCCGCGATGGCGACAACGCGCCGATGGCCTACATCGAGTTGCTCGACCGTCCGGACGTCGAGGCGGTCGAAGTGGAAGAAGCGGAAGCGGCCTGATTTCGGGGCGCTCGCAAACGAAGAACCGGGCCCGGCCCGGTTTTTTTTCGCTTGCCTGTAAATCCGGCCCCCGCAGGGGGCGAGTCGGAGGAGGTCCGCCATGGGGGCGATCCTGGTTACGGGGGGAGCGGGCTACATCGGCTCCCATACCTGCGTCGAACTGCTCGAGGCAGGGCGTGAAGTCGTCGTCGTCGATGACCTCTCGAACGCCTCGCGGGAGGCGGTGCGCCGGGTCGAGGAGATCGGCGGCGCCCCGTTGGCGGGTTTCGTCCAGGCGGACGTGCGCGATCGGGCGGCCTTGACCGGAGTGTTTGCGGCCTTCGACATCGAGGCGGTGATCCATTTCGCCGCCAGGAAGGCGGTGGGCGAATCGGTCGCGCAGCCGTTGGCGTATTACGACAACAACCTCCAGGGCCTGCTCGGTGTCCTTCAGGCGATGGACGAAGCTGGTTGCCGGCGGATGGTGTTCAGTTCGTCGGCGACGGTGTATGGCGCTTCGGCGCCGATGCCCGTTACCGAGGATGCGCCCACTTCCGCGACCAACCCCTACGGCTGGACCAAGCTGATGGGCGAGCAGATCCTGCGCGATCTGGCCGCTTCGGACCCGCGCTGGAACATTGTCCTGCTGCGCTATTTCAATCCGGTCGGCGCCCATCCGAGCGGGCACATCGGCGAGGACCCCGAAGGGTTGCCGAACAACCTGATGCCCTTCGTCAGCCAGGTCGCGGTGGGCCGCCGTCCCCGCCTGCAGGTGTTCGGCGACGACTATCCCACTCCCGACGGTACCGGTGTGCGTGACTACATCCACGTGGTGGATCTGGCGCAGGGCCATCTGCGTGCGCTGGAGAAAATCGACCACCTACCCGGAGCCACAACGCTGAATCTGGGAACAGGGCGCGGCTACAGCGTGCTGGAAATGGTCCGTGCCTTCGAGCGGGCGTCGGGGCAGGCAGTGCCGTATGACGTCGTCGCCCGGCGTGCGGGCGACGTCGCCGCCTGCTGGGCCGATCCTGCACGTGCCGAGGCGGTGCTGGGCTGGCGCGCGGTACGCGACCTCGCGGCAATGTGCGAGGATGCCTGGCGCTGGCAGCGGCGGAACCCGCAGGGCTACCGGGGCGCCGCGCTTTCCCCGGAAGACGGAGTGTAGGCGGGATCGCCTGCGGCGCGCCCACGCGCCTCGAGCAGACGGCGCAGATAGCGCCCGGTGTGGCTGTCGTGAGCGGCGGCGACCTCGTCCGGAGTGCCCTGGCACACCACCCGCCCACCGCCGTCGCCGCCCTCCGGCCCCATGTCGATGATCCAGTCCGCGGTCTTGATGACGTCGAGGTTGTGCTCGATGACGACGATGGTGTTTCCATGGTCGCGCAGGCGGTGGAGCACCTTCAGCAGCAGTTCGATGTCCTGGAAGTGGAGGCCGGTGGTCGGTTCGTCCAGGATGTAGAGGGTGCGCCCGGTGTCGCGCTTGGAGAGTTCGAGCGCGAGCTTCACCCGCTGGGCCTCGCCTCCCGACAGCGTGGTCGCGCTCTGGCCGAGGCGGATGTAGCCCAGGCCCACGTCCACCAGGGTGTCGAGTTTACGCGCCACCGCCGGCACCGGGCGGAAGAAATCCTGCGCCTGCTCGACGGTCATTTCCAGCACGTCGTGGATGCTGCGGCCCTTGTAGCGGATTTCCAGGGTCTCGCGGTTGTAGCGCTTGCCGTGGCAGATGTCGCAGGGTACGTACATGTCGGGCAGGAAGTGCATCTCGACCTTGATCAGGCCGTCGCCCTGGCAGGCCTCGCAGCGTCCGCCGCGCACGTTGAAGGAAAAACGCCCCGGCCCGTAGCCGCGTGCGCGCGCTTCGGAAACGCCGGCGAACAGCTCGCGGATCGGCGTCAGCAGGCCGGTGTAGGTCGCCGGGTTGGAGCGCGGCGTGCGCCCGATCGGTGACTGATCGACGCTGATCACCTTGTCGAAGGCGTCGAGGCCGGCGATGTCGTCGTGCACTGCCGCCTCGACGGCGGAACCGTACAGGCGACGTGCTGCGGCCGCGGCGAGGGTGTCGTTGACGAGCGTCGATTTGCCCGAGCCGGACACCCCGGTGACGCAGGTGAACAGGCCGCCGGGAAGATCCACCGTGACGTCCTTCAAGTTGTTGCCGCGCGCGCCGACGATGCGCAGCCGACGTCCCGGATCGGGCGCCGTGCGCCGCGCCGGAAGGGCGATCGCGCGCCGCCCGGCAAGGTAGTCGCCGGTCACCGAGGCCGGGTTGGCGATCACTTCGGCGGGAGTGCCGTGGGCGACGATGTGACCCCCGTGGGCGCCCGCACCCGGCCCCATGTCGACGAGGTAGTCGGCGCTGCGGATCGCGTCCTCGTCATGCTCGACCACGATCACGGTGTTGCCGAGGTCGCGCAACTGCCCGAGGGTGGCCAGCAGGCGGTCGTTGTCGCGCTGATGCAGGCCGATCGACGGCTCGTCGAGGACGTACATGACGCCGGTGAGGCCGGAGCCGATCTGGCTCGCCAGGCGGATGCGCTGCGCCTCGCCGCCGGACAGGGTGTCGGCGGAGCGCTCGAGCGACAGGTAGTCGAGACCGACATTGATCAGGAAGCCGAGGCGGTCGGAGACTTCCTTGACGATCTTGTCCGCGACCCGGGCGCGCGCGCCGGCGAGCTGCAGCCCGGCGAAGAAGCGCTGGCACTGGCCCAACGGCAAACGGCCGATCTCATGCAGGGCGCGCCCGCCGATCTGCACGTGGCGGGCTTCGGCGCGCAGGCGGCTGCCGCTGCAGCCCGGGCAGGCGCGGGTCGCACGGTACTTGCCCAGTTCCTCGCGCACCGCCGTCGAGTCGGTTTCGCGCAGGCGGCGTTCGAGGTTGGGGATGATGCCCTCGAAAGCATGTTCCTTGAGCACCATGCGGCCATTGTCCGCCATGTAGCGGAACGCGATCTTGTCGCGCCCGGAGCCGAACAGCACCACTTCGCGGATCTTCTCCGGCAGCGCCTCGAATGCCGTCTCGATGTCGAAGCGGTAGTGCGCGGCGAGGCTCGCGAGCATCTGGAAGTAGAACTGGTTGCGCCGGTCCCAGCCGCGGATCGCGCCCGCGGCCAGCGACAGCTCGGGATGCGCCACCACGCGTATCGGGTCGAAGTATTCGACCTGGCCGAGGCCGTCGCACTGCGGGCAGGCGCCGGCCGGATTGTTGAACGAGAACAGGCGGGGTTCGAGCTCGGCCAACGCGAAGCCGCACACCGGGCAGGCGAAGCGGGCGGAAAACAGGTGTTCGCGGGCGCTGTCCATCTCGACCGCGAGCGCCCGGCCATCGGCATGAGTGAGCGCGGTCTCGAAGGATTCGGCGAGGCGGCTGCGCAGTTCGGGGCGCACTTTGAGGCGATCGATCACCACCTCGATAGTGTGGCGGCGGCTTTTCTCCAGCGCCGGCAGTGCATCGAGCTCGTGCACCTGGCCATCGACCCGCACGCGCACGAAGCCTTGCGCGCGCAGCTCGGCGAACAGTTCGTGCTGCTCGCCCTTGCGCTCGCTGACGACCGGGGCGAGGATCATCAGCCGGGTCTCCTCCGGCAGGGCCAGCACGTGGTCGACCATCTGCGCCACGCTCTGCGCCTCCAGCGCGTGCTCGGGGTGTTCGGGGCAGTGCGGGGTCCCGGTGCGGGCGTAGAGCAGGCGCAGGTAGTCGTGGATTTCGGTGACGGTGCCCACCGTCGAGCGTGGATTGTGGCTGGTCGCCTTCTGTTCGATCGAGATTGCCGGCGACAGCCCTTCGATCAGGTCCACGTCCGGTTTTTCCATCAGCTGCAGGAACTGGCGCGCGTAGGCCGACAGCGACTCGACGTAGCGGCGCTGGCCTTCGGCGTACAGGGTATCGAAGGCCAGCGAGGACTTGCCCGAACCCGACAGGCCGGTGATCACGGTCAGCCGGTTGCGCGGCAGATCGATGCTGATGTTCTTGAGATTGTGGGTGCGGGCACCGCGGATGCGGATTTCGTCCATGAAGGCGCCTGGCTGGAAGTGGACGCCCGACTATACGAGAGAAGGCAGCGTGCAGCCAACCGTGAGCGAATGCGGAGGAGGGCACGGCGAGGTGCGCCGGTTAATTCGGGTCAAGGACTCCAGCCAGGTCGGCGATGATAGAATCCGCGTTTTGACGAAGCCGTTTCCGATGCCCGTTTCCGCACGCGATCCGATGAGCCGCGAAGAGCGCCGCGCCGGCCTGGGCCTGGCCGCGATCTTCGCCCTGCGCATGCTTGGGCTGTTCCTGATCCTGCCGGTGTTCGCGGTGCACGCTGCGGGCATTCCGGGCGGTGACGACCTGACCCTGGTTGGGTTGGCGATCGGCGCCTACGGTCTGACCCAGGCCTGCCTGCAGATCGCTTACGGGGCGGCGTCGGACCGCTTTGGGCGCAAGCCGGTGATCGTCTTCGGCCTCGTGCTGTTCGTCCTCGGCAGCGTGATCGCGGCGCTCGCCGACGGCATCCACATGATCATCGTCGGCCGCGTGCTGCAGGGCGCGGGGGCGATCTCGGCGGCGGTCACCGCGCTCGCCGCCGATCTCACCCGTGACCAGCACCGCACCAAGGTCATGGCCATGATCGGCTCCTCGATTGGCCTGGTGTTCGCGCTGTCGATGGTGGCGGCGCCGCTGCTGTACGCCGCGATCGGCATGGACGGGATCTTCTGGCTGACCGCGGTGCTCGCGTTCGCCGCGATCGGCGTGCTGTTGTGGGCGGTGCCGGAAGCACCGCCGGTGCCGCGCGCCACCGGCCGTTTCATCGACGTGCTGCGCGACGGCCAGCTGATGCGGCTCAACTTCGGCGTGTTCGCGCTGCATCTGATCCAGACCACGATGTGGGTCATGGTGCCTTCGGCGCTGGTCACCGGCGGCGGCCTGCCGATGACCGAGCACTGGAAAGTCTATCTGCCGGCGGTGCTGCTGTCCTTCCTCGTCATGGTGCCGGCGGTGATCCTCGCCGAGCGCCACGACCGGATGAAGGCCGTGTTCAACGCCGCGATCGCGCTGCTCGTGCTGGTGCAGTTCGGGCTCTGGCTGGCGGGCGACGCTTTGATACCGCTGGCATTGATGCTGACGCTGTTCTTCGTCGCCTTCAACGTGCTTGAGGCCACCCAGCCGTCGTGGATTTCACGCATCGCGCCGCCTGGCTCGAAAGGAACCGCGCTCGGCGTCTATAACACCTTGCAGTCGGTCGGGCTGTTTCTCGGAGGGCTGCTCGGCGGCTGGCTGGGGCAGAGCTTCGGCTCCGCCGCGGTGAGCCTGTTCTGTGCCGCCCTGGCGCTGGTGTGGCTCGCGCTGGCGGCCTCGATGGCTCCGCCTCCGGTGCGTCCGGCGGCCCCGCTTCCGGCACATGGCTGAACCCTGTTACGGGCGGCCGCTGCCGTCCGTCCGCACACGCATTCAAAGGAGAACCGGATGGCATCCGTGAACAAAGTCATCCTGATCGGCAACCTCGGCGCCGATCCGGAAAACCGCTTCGCCCCCTCAGGCGACGCGATCTGCAACCTGCGCATCGCCACCACCGAAACCTGGCGCGACAAGAACACCGGCGAGCGCCGCGAGGCCACCGAGTGGCACCGCGTCGTCTTCTTCGGCAAGCTCGCCGAGATCGCCGGGCAATACTTGAAAAAGGGCAGCCAGGTCTATATCGAAGGCAGCCTGCGCACACGCAAGTGGCAGGATCAGAGCGGCCAGGAGCGCTACACGACCGAAATCCGCGGCGACGAGATGAAGATGCTCGGCCGCCGCGAAGGCGGCGATGCGCCGACGCGCGGCGGGGCGGGCGAGGGCGGCTGGGATGCGCCGCCTCCGCCTCCGTCGGCGGCGGCGCGCGCGCCCGCTTCGGCGCCGCAGCGCCCGGCGGCGCCCTCCGCGCCGCCGCCGGGCGGCTTCGGCGATTTCGACGACGATATTCCGTTCTGAGACGTTCTTCGACGCCTGCGCGGCGCCCGGCTCGGCAGCGCCGCGGGCGTCGGGCCATTGAACCTGGGCGAACGGCCCCAAGCTTGCAGGATGAGGAGGGACGTTCATGCAATATCTGATCAGCCATACCGATGGCGTGCACACGGTGGAGTCGGGCTATGGCCGGCCGCAGCTCGCCGCCGTCCACCTGGTCGTGCACGACGGTCGTGCCGCAGTGGTCGATACCGGCAGCAATGCCGCCGTTCCGCGCGTGCTCGGTGCGCTTGCGGCGCTCGGCGTGGCCCCCGAAGCGGTGGAGTGGGTCATGCTTACCCACATCCACCTCGATCATGCCGGCGGCGCCGGCAGCCTGATGTGTGCCCTGCCCGAGGCGAAGCTGCTGGTCCATCCGCGCGGCGTGCGCCACATGATCGACCCGGCCAGGCTGTGGGAAGGCACGGCCGCGGTGTATGGTGCCGAGCGCGCTTTCGAATTCTACGGTCATCTCGTTCCGGTGCCGGCGGAGCGCATCGTACCGGCCAGCGACGGGCTCGAGTTCGACCTCGGTGCGCGCCGTTTCCGGGTATTCGATACCCCGGGGCACGCGCTTCATCACATCTGCATCTGGGATGCCGGCGCGCAGGCGTTCTTCACCGGTGACGCCTTCGGCCTGTCCTACCGCGAACTCGACGTCGACGGCCGCGCTTTCGTGGTGCCGACGACGACCCCGACCCAGTTCGACCCCGAGGCGATGCACGCCTCGATCGATCGCCTGCTGTCGATGCGGCCGCAGGCGATGTACCTCACTCACTACGGCCGGGTCGTCGACGTCGAGCGCCTCGGCGCCGACCTGCACCGGCTGATCGACACCATGGTCGCGGTGGCACGGGCGGCGCGCGGCGAGGGCGTTGCCCGCCACGTCGAAATCCTTGCCGGTCTCGAGCAGGTGATGCGCGAAGAGACGGCACGGCAGAACTGGGCGCTCGACGAAGAGCAGGCGCTGGAGCTGCTGCGGATGGACCTCGAACTCAACGCCCAGGGGCTCGGGGTCTGGCTCGACCGCCCGGGTGCGGCGGCGGAACGCGCCTGAGCGGTCGATGGACGTCGAACTCGATCCCGCGCGCCGCTTCGGCGGTCTCGACCGCCTCTACGGCAGCGGCACCGTGGACCTGCTGCAGCGCCGCCATGCCTGCGTCGTCGGCATCGGCGGCGTCGGCTCGTGGGCGGCCGAAGCGCTCGCGCGCAGCGGTGTCGGCCGCCTGACCCTGATCGACCTCGACCACGTCGCCGAATCCAACATCAACCGTCAGGTCCATGCCCTCGACGCCACGCTCGGCCAGGCCAAGGTGGTGGCGATGGCCGAGCGCATCGCCGCCTTCAACCCCGCGTGCTCGGTGACCCGGATCGAGGATTTCCTCACCGCGGAAAATGCCGAGGCCCTGCTTCGGGGCTTCGATGTGGTGATCGATGCGATCGACAACGTCCGCGCCAAGGTCGCGATCGCCGCCGTCTGCCGACGCCGGCGCATCCCGCTGGTCATGGCCGGCGGGGCCGGCGGGAAGACCGACCCGGCGCGGGTCGGTATCGACGACCTGGCGCGCACCCTGCAAGACCCCTTGCTCTCCAAGGTACGGGCCCGGTTGCGCAAGGAGCACGGTTTTCCCCGCGACCCGAAAAAGAAGTTCGGCATCGCCGCGGCGTTTTCCACCGAGCCGCTGCGCTACCCCGAAGCGCGGGCCTGCGATGCCGACGCCGCCTCCGGTGCGCGCGCCGGCCTGCAGGGGCTGGCCTGTGCCGGCTATGGCTCGAGCATGGCAGTCACCGCCACCGTCGGCCTGCTATGCTCTGCCCGTGCGCTCGAGCTGTTGCTGCGGCCGCCAACGCACGCTGCCACCTAGTCGGGCGGCGCTGCGAAGCCGCCGCGCCGATGTCCGGCGAGACGACACCGATCCGAACCCTACCCGAGGAGGCCTCCCGATGAATGCAGTGCCGCCGCATGCGTCCGCTGTCGTGCTCTTCGGCCACGGCGCGCGCGATCCCGAATGGGCCGGGCCGATGCAGCGCATCCGGGCGCGGATGCTCGCCGCACCCGAAGCGCCGCGGGTCGAACTCGCCTTTCTCGAGTTCATCCGCCCGACCCTGCCCGAAGCGATCGCCGAGCTGGCGGCCGCAGGCGTGCGGCGGGTCGCGGTGGTGCCGGTCTTTCTCGCCCAGGGCGGCCACCTCAAGCGCGACCTGCCGGCCCTGATCGAATCGAGCCGGCGGGCCCATCCAGCGTGCCGGATCACGCTGTCGATGGCGGCCGGTGAAGCCGACGAGGTCGTCGACGCGATTGCCGGCTACGCCCGCAACTGCCTGGATTGAGCCGGCGCGGGGGCCTGCGCATGAGGCGCAGGGAATGGATCACACTTGCCCTTCGTGTATATAAGAATATACTTATAGATATGAAGATTCCTCGCTTCCTCGCCGCTGCGCGCGCGATCCCCGCCCTCGTCGCACTGCTGGCCCCGGCTGCCGGGCACGCCGAAGTGGCGACCGTGCGTGCCGAAGTGCGCGCCCTCGGTGCTGCGGTGCAGGCTGAAGCGACGGTCGAAGCGGTGCACCAATCCACCCTTGCCGCCCAGGTCCCGGGGCGAATCGTGGCGCTGGCGGTGGATGCCGGCGAGCGCGTGCGCAAGGGCCAGGTGCTGGTGCGGATTGATCCCGCCGAAGCCGCTGCCGCGCTCGCCGCGGCCGAGGCCGGCGTGGTGCAGGCCGAAACCGCGCGGATCAATGCCAAGGCCGACTATGAGCGCGCCCGCAGCTTGCTCGCGCGTCGTTTCCTCAGCGAGTCCGCGCTCGACAGCGCCCGCGCCCGCCACGAGGCCGCCGAAGCGCAGCTCGATGCAGCGCGGGCGGCGCGGGCGCAGGCGCAGGCGGCGAGCGCGCACACCACCGTCACGTCGCCACTCGACGGCGTGGTGGCCGAGCGCCACATCGAGCACGGCGAGATGGCCCAACCCGGGCGCGCGCTGCTCACCCTCTATGATCCAGCGCGGATGCGCGCGGTCGCCGACCTGGCGCCGGAGCGCCTGTCGCTGCTCGGTGCGCCCCCCCTGGAGGCGCGCGTCGAACTCGGCGGTGGCGGGCGGATCGTCGATGCCGCGGCCGTCACCGTGCTGCCCGCCGCCGATGCGCGTACCCACACCGTGCGTGTGCGCATCGATCTGCCTGCCGGCACCGAAGGCGTGCTCCCCGGCAGCTTCGCACGCGTCCATTTCCGTACGGCGGGAGCCCCCGCCACGGTGCTCATTCCCGCCGCCGCGGTGCTGCGCCGGGGCGAGCTGAGCGCGGTGTATGTCGCCGATGGGGAGGGCCGCTTCAGCCTGCGCCAGGTCCGCCTGGGGCGGCTCGAGGAGGATGGCAGGGCAGTCGAAGTGCTCTCCGGGCTGAGGGGCGATGAAACCCTCGCCCTCGACCCGGTGCAGGCCGGCATCGAGACCCGCGGCGCGGCCGCCACACGCTGAGCCGGGAGGCGACGATGGCATCCGATCTCGGCATCTCCGGCCGTATCGCCGCCGGTTTCCAGCGCAACGCGATCACGCCGCTGCTGGCGCTGGTGCTGCTGCTCGCCGGCATTTTCGCCACCCTGGTCACGCCGAAGGAAGAAGAGCCGCAGATCGACGTCACCATGGCTAACGCGCTGGTGCCTTTCCCGGGGGCCTCGGCGCACGACGTCGAGGCCCTGGTGGCGCGCCCGGCCGAGCAGGTGCTGTCGCGCATCGCCGGCGTCGAGCACGTCTATACCGTGTCGCGCCCGGGGATGGCGGTGATCACCGTCCAGTTCGAGGTCGGCGTGCCCAACCAGACCGCGCTGGTGCGCCTGTACGACACGGTGCAGTCGCACGCCGACTGGCTGTCGCCGCAGCTCGGCGTGGGAACGCCGCTGATCAAGCCCAAGGGCATCGACGACGTGCCGATCGCCAGCTTCACATTCTGGACTGCCGACTCCGAACGGGCCGCGTTCTCGTTGCAGCAGATCGCGCGCGCGACCGAGACCGAGTTGAAGCGCATCCCCGGCACGCGCGATGTCGTCACCGTCGGCGGCCCCGGCCACGTGATCCGGGTGAACATGGACATCGAGCGCATGAACGCGCACGGCGTCACCGCGCAGGAGCTGCGCGGCGCGCTGCAGCTCGCCAACGCTTCGCAGCCGGCGGGCAGCCTGGTCGCGGGCAACCGCGAGGTGCTGGTGCAGACCGGCACCTATCTCGAATCCGCCGAAGACGTCCGCAGCCTGGTGGTGGGCGTGTCCGAGCGCCGGCCGGTGTTCCTGCGTGACGTCGCCGAGGTCGTCGACGGCCCCGACCAGCCTTCGCAATACGTCTGGTTCGGTACCGGCGCCGCCGCCCAACAGCGCGGTATCGGCCAGCAGGGCCTCTTCCCCGCGGTCACCCTGGCGCTGTCGAAGAAGCCCGGCGCCAACGCCGCCGACGTCACCCGGGCGGCGATGCAGCGCCTGGAGAACCTGCGCGGCAGCCTCATTCCGGAAGGCGTGGAGCTCACCGTGACCCGCGACTACGGCAAGACCGCCAACGACAAGGCCAGCCAGCTCATCGGCAAGCTCGCCTTCGCCACCGCCGCGGTGGTGGCGCTGGTGTTCTTCGCCCTCGGCCGGCGCGAGGCGATCATCGTCGGCATCGCGGTGTCGCTGACGCTCGCGGCGACGCTGTTCGCCTCCTGGGCCTGGGGTTTCACCCTCAACCGGGTGTCGCTGTTCGCGCTGATCTTCTCGATCGGCATCCTGGTCGACGATGCCATCGTGGTCGTCGAGAACATCCACCGCTGGCATACACTCGAGCCCGACACGCTGCTGTGGAAGCGGATCCCGAAGGCGGTCGACGAGGTTGGCGGCCCCACCATCCTCGCCACCTTCACGGTGATCGCGGCGCTCCTGCCGATGGCCTTCGTCACCGGGCTGATGGGGCCCTACATGAGCCCGATCCCGATCAACGCCTCGATGGGCATGTTCATCTCGCTGGTGGTGGCTTTTGTGGTCACGCCCTGGTTGGCGCAGAAGATGCTGAAGAACGTCGATGCCCACCCGCACGGCGGCGAGGACAGGATGACGAAGCGGCTCGACGGCCTCTTCCGCCGCGTGATGACGCCGATGTTCGATGCCCGCCGCGGCGCGCGCAACCGGCGGATGCTGTGGCTGGCCGTGTTCGCCCTCATCGGCGTCTCGGTGGCGCTGCCGGTGGTGCAGCTCGTGGTCATGAAGATGCTGCCCTTCGACAACAAGAGCGAGTTCCAGGTCGTGCTCGACATGCCGGTCGGCACCCCGGTCGAGGACACCGCACGCGTGCTCAACGAGATCGGCGCCCATCTGGCGACCGTGCCCGAGGTCACCGACTGGCAGTCCTACGCCGGCACCGCGGCGCCGATCAACTTCAACGGCCTGGTGCGCCAGTACTACCTGAGGAGCGCGCCCGAGCAGGGCGACATCCAGGTCAACCTGGTCGACAAGACTGCACGCGCGCGCCAGAGCCACGAGATCGCGGTGTCGGTGCGCGACGCGGTCACCGCGATCGCACGCCGTAGCGGCGGCAACGCCAAGGTGGTGGAAGTGCCGCCCGGCCCGCCGGTGCTGTCGCCGATTGTCGCCGAACTCTACGGCCCGGACTACGACGGCCAGCTCGAAGTGGCGAAGCGCGTGCGGGCCGCCTTCGAGGACACCCCCGACATCGTCGGCGTCGACGACACGGTGGACGAGGATGCGCCCAAGCTGGTGCTGCGCGTCGACCAGGCCAAGGCCGCGCGCATGGGCGTGGCCCAGGCCGACATCGTCGAGGTTGTGCGCTTGGGCCTCTCGGGCGAGAACGTTACTCCGGTGCATGGTGGCGACAACAAGTACGAGATTCCGGTGCGCATCCAGCTGCCGGCGGCGCGCCAGTCCGACCTTGCCGACCTGCTGGCGATGCAGGTGCGCGCACGCATCGGCGACAACGCCGGCCAGCGGGTGACGATCTCCGAGCTGGTGCAGGTCGCCGAGACGCGGCGCGAGCAGATCCTCTATCGCAAGGACCTGCTGCCGGTGGTGTACGTGACCGGCGACATGGGTGGCAAGCTGGACTCGCCCTTGTACGGCATGTTCGATATCCGCTCGCGGGTGAATGGCATGGCGCTCGAGGGCGCGCCGGGGCTCGCCGGCACGCTCGGCGAATGGTTCATCCGCCAGCCCGACGACCCCTATGCCGGCTACCAGCTCAAGTGGGACGGCGAGTGGCAGATCACCTACGAGACCTTCCGCGACATGGGCGCGGCCTACGCGGTGGGCCTGGTGCTGATCTACCTGCTGGTGGTGGCGCAGTTCAGGAGCTACCTTGTGCCGCTGATCATCATGGCGCCGATCCCGCTCACCCTTGTCGGCGTGATGCCGGGCCACGCCCTGCTCGGCGCGCAATTCACCGCCACCTCGATGATCGGCATGATCGCGCTCGCCGGCATCATCGTGCGCAACTCCATCCTGCTGGTGGATTTCGTCAATCAGCAGGTCGGGGAAGGCATGGAGTTCGGCGAGGCCTTGATCCGCGCCGCCGCGGTGCGCGCCAAGCCGATCGGGCTCACCGCGCTGGCGGCGATGATCGGCGCGGTGTTCATCCTCGACGACCCGATCTTCAACGGCCTCGCCATCAGCCTGATCTTCGGCATCTTCGTGTCCACCGTGCTCACCCTGGTGGTGATCCCGGTGCTCTACTACGCCGCCATGCGCGGCCGCATCGCAAGCCTCAAAAACCCCGAGGAGAATCCCGCATGACCACCAACGACTACGTGCGCGCCTTCGCCGGCGCCTTCGTCCTGATCTCGCTCGCGCTCGGTGTCGAGGCTTCGCCGCTCTTCGTCAGCAAGCACTTCCTGTGGGTGACCGCCTTCGTCGGCGCGAACCTGTTCCAGAGCGCGTTCACCGGCGTGTGTCCGCTGGTGAACATCCTGCACAAGCTCGGCGTCAAGGACGGCCCGGCGCGCTGCAGCTGAAGCCGGCCCGCCGCTCCGGGCACGGCGGGAAGCATCCCGCCGGCATTCCGGGGGGCGCCGGCCGGGTGGCCTGCCTAGCCGCGGCGCAGCATCCACACGGCGAACGCCAGCGTCGCGCCGAAGCTCAGCAGCGACCAGTTGGCGATCGACAGCCCGAGGAAGGTCCAGTCGATCACCGCGCAGTCGCCCGCACCGCGGAAGATCATCGGCAGGGCTTCGGCGAGCGGGAAGCTTTCGAGCATGAATTCCAGCCCGGGGCCGCATTCTGGAATCGCCGGCGGGTCGATCTGCAGCCAACTCTGCCAGGCGGCGATGGCGCCGCCGCCGAGGGCGGCGAGGCCGATCAGGGCGGCGTAGGCCCGTACGCCGCTGCGGCCGGGACCATGCGCGGCGGCGAGCAGGGCGAGCACGGCGGCGAGGGCGAAGGCGTAGCGCTGCATGATGCACATCGGGCAGGGCTCGAGGCCGACGACGTGCTGAAGGTAGAGGCCGAAACCGAGCAGGCCGGCGGCGATCAGGAATAGCGCGAGATAGAGCACGCGCGCGGGCAGGGACTGGATTCGTTGCAGCAGGGCCATGGGCACTCGTCTTCGCTCGGGAGAGCGACATTGTAGGCGTTCGCTCCGGTTCCCGGTGCGCCGCGCGAGGTGCGGCGACCCTTGCGATGCTCGCCGGCGGCGCCGTGGCCGGGGCCGCTTCCGCAGCGCGCGCCCCGGCCGGAGCGCGGTTCAGCGCGCCAATGCGGCCAGCAGCATGTCGAGGAAGGCGCGCGTCTTGGTCGGCATCAGCTTGCGCCCGGGAAAGACCGCCCAGGCGGTGATCGACGGCAGGCACCACGCCGGCATCACCCGCTGCAGTTCGCCCCGCCGCACGTAAGGCTCGGCGAAGTAATCGGGCACGGCGGCGATCCCCGCGCCGGCGCGGGCGAAGCGGATCAGCAGCTCGGGCGAGTTGGCTGTGATCGAGCCCGGCGGCACGCCCTCCCAGCGTTCGTCGGCATGCAGCAGGGTCCACCCGGCGGGTTCGCCGGTGCGTGCCTGGAGGTGTAACGCACGGTGCCGGTGGAGGTCTTCCGGGCGTTCGGGGGTGCCGTTTTCGGCCAGATAGCTCCGCGCCGCATACAGTCCCCAGGAGAATTCCGCCAGCCGCCGTGCGGCGAGCAGGGTGTCGTCGGGCAAGTCGCCGAGGCGGATGGCGATGTCGAAATTCTCCCCGAGCAGATCGACCCGTCGCGGCGACAGATCCAGCTCCAGCGTCACTGCCGGGTGCAGCGCGGAGAAGGCGGCCAGCATGTCGGTCAGGAGCAGGTTGGCGAAGTCGCTCGGCATCGATACCCGCAGCCGCCCGCTCGGCTGCACCTGGCGGCTTTCGGCCAATGCGGCCACCGCCTCCACCTCGGCCCCGACCTGGCGTGCGTGCTCGAGCAGCGCGCGGCCGAATTCGGTGAGGTTGAGCCGGCGCGTGGTGCGCAGCAGCAGGCGTTCTCCCAGACGTTCCTCGAACTGGGAGAGCCGGCGTGAAACGGTCGATTTGGGCAGGCCGAGGCGCTCGGCGGCGGCAGTGAAGCTGCCGTCGTCGACGACGCGGGCAAAGATCAGCAGATCGTTGGGGTCTATCTGTTCCATGGAAGGAACAATGATGTTCGTTCGACGCGCTTAATGCAATCAGCTTCCGCTAATAGACTGAGCCTCACCTGATCCCAACCCTTGTGAGGACTTGACATGAAGATTCTGCAGATCAACGGCAGCGCCCGTTCCGAAGCCGGCAACTCCACCCGTATCGCCCGTGACATCGTTGCCCGCCTGCAGGCGGAGAACCCGCAGGCCGACGTCGTCGAGCGCGACCTCGCCCGCGCCCCGGCGCCGGTGATCGACGAGACGGCGCTCGGGGCGCTGTTTACGCCCGCCGAACAGCGTACCCCCGAGCAGGCTGCCCGCGTGGCTGCGAGCGACGCGCTGATCGCCGAAGTCCAGGCCGCCGATGTGATCGTGCTCGGCGTGCCGATGTACAACTTCGGCATCTCGACCCAGCTCAAGAACTGGATCGACGCCATCGCCCGCGTCGGCGTCACTTTCCGCTATACCGAGAACGGCCCGGAAGGTCTGCTCGGGGGCAAGAAAGTGTTCGTCGCTTTCGCCCGCGGCGGCCGTTACCGCGGCACCCCGGCCGATACCCAGACGCCCTACCTGCAGACCCTGTTCGGTTTCCTCGGCATCACCGACGTGCGCTTCATCTACGCCGAAGGCCTGAACATGGGCGAAGAGGCGGTGAAGCAGGGCTTCGCCGAAGCCGAGGCCGATATCGTCGCCGCGCTGAGCTGAGTGAGGCGCCCGGCGGCTTGTGCGGCCGGGTGCGGGGAGCGGCTGGATGCCGCCCCCGTCCCGGTCGATGAAGGATGGGGCGGGATCGCCCGCCTCCACCTCAAGGAGAGAACGCTGATGAATGCCGTGAATCCGTTTCCGACCCCGCCAGCGGCGCTTCGCCGTCCGCGCACGGTCGAGCGCCTCGTCACCGGCCGGCCCACGTCCGACGGTGCCGGGGTCAAGCTCACCCGGGTGCTGACCCAGGGGCTGCAGAAGCGTCTCGATCCCTTCCTCATGCTCGATGCCTTCGGCAGCGATCGCGCCGAGGACTACATCGCCGGTTTTCCCGATCATCCGCACCGCGGCTTCGAGACCGTCACCTACATGATCGCCGGGCGCATGCTGCACCGCGACAGCGCCGGCCACGAAGGCTTGCTCGAGAGCGGCGGTGTGCAGTGGATGAGCGCCGGGCGAGGCGTGATCCACTCCGAGATCCCGCAGCAGCAAGAAGGGCGGATGGAAGGCTTCCAGCTGTGGCTGAATCTGCCGGCGAAGGACAAGATGAGCGCACCCTGGTACCGCGATTTTGCCGCCGCCGAGTTGCCGCGCTTCACCACTGCGGCCGGCGTGGACGTGGTTGTGATCGCCGGCGAAAGCCAGGGCGTGCAGGGCGCAGTCAGCCGCGAGGTCACTGCGCCGCTCTATCTCGACCTCCGGCTGCCGGCCGGGGCTGCGTTCAGCCAGGCGCTCCCGCCCGGGTACAACGCCTTCCTGTATGTCTACCGGGGGGAACTGACGGTGGGCGGCACGGCCGTGCCGGTGCGCACCATGGCGATCCTCGGCAACGAAGCCGACAGCGACGGCGTGGTCATCGAGGCCGCGCAAGGGACCGCAGAAACCCGCGCCCTGCTGATTGCCGGGCAGCCGCTGAACGAGCCGATCGCCCAGTACGGCCCCTTCGTGATGAATACCGAGCAGGAAATCTACCAGGCTGTCGCCGACTACCGCGCCGGGCGCCTGGGGGGCTGAGCGCCGCGGCATCCGCGTTCCCGCCCCGTCCAGCCGCGCTGCGTCGGGGGTGTTCGCCCGGCGCGCGCCGGCTTCAGCTGTCCGCCAGCGCCTTCAGCGCTGCGACCTGGGCGGTGATCGGCGCCGGTATCGGGATGTCGCCGGCGAGCATGGCACGGATCAGCGCCGCGTTGTCGGCCACCGAAGGCGTGCCGGGGAGGGTTTCGAGCGGAGGCGCACCGCCGGTTTCGGCAGCGACGCCGGCGGCGGCTTCGCCGTCCACATAGGCCTTCATCTCCGGGCAGCGCCGCGGGTTGGCGTAGATCTCGCCCTCGGTGCCGCGCAGCAGCATCGCGCGTGCGCGGTCGGCGCGCAGGAAGGCGTCCATCCGCTCGAGGTATTCGGGATGGGTTACCGCGATCACCCGCACGCTGCGTCCGCGGCAGGGGTCGAGCAGCTTGGCGACGGTGTGGCCGCTGGCGCGCACGCCCAGGCGGGGACGCAGTGCGAGCAGTGCGTCCAGCCCCGGCAGCAGCTGGTCGACACCGAGGCAGGCGATGCGCCGGGCCGCCAGCTGCGCCGAAGCAGCGGCCGGGTCGGCCTCCGGGTGGAGGGCGAGCGCGGCGAGCAGCTCGAACGGACTCACCCGGGAGTCGAAGTCGTGCCGGCCCTGGATCAGCACCGGCACCCCGCTGCGCGCCAGGAGCAAGGCCACCAGCGGCATCAGGTTGGGCTGGCGGCGCGCGCCATTGTAGGTTGGCAGCACCACGCAGCGTGGCCCGGGGGGGACGGCGAGCTGCGCGGTGCGCGCGTCCATTGCCTGCTTGAAGCCGACCAGTTCGTCGAGCGACTCGCCCTTCAGCCGGAAGCTGATCAGGATTGCGCCCAGCTCCAGTTCCGGAACCGTGCCGTCGAGGATGTCACCGAACAGCGCGGCCGCGGTGGCCGCATCGAGGGCGCGCGCGCCCTTGGCTCCCCGCCCGATTTCCTTGATGATTGCGCCGTATTTCATGGCGGCGATTATGGCCGTGATCCTGCCGCGGGGCCAGCCTGACGCGGGCCGGAGCGAACCAAGGGAGAAAGCGGAAAATGGATGTCGGATTCATCGGGCTGGGCCTCATGGGGCGACCCATGGCGCTCAACCTCCTCAAGGCCGGACACACGGTGCAGGTGTGGAGCCGGCGGCGCGAATCGATGCAGCCCCTCCTCGACGCCGGGGCGGGCGATTGCGCCAGCGCCGCGGAACTCGCCCGCCGGGCGCCGGTGACGATCAGCATGGTCGCCGACGCACCCGACGTTGAAGAGGTCGTGCTCGGCCCGTCCGGGGTGGCGGACGGGGCGGGCGCAGGCCACCTGCACATCGACATGAGCACCATCGCTCCCGCAGCGGCGCAGTCGATCGCCGCTCGCCTGGCACAGCGCGGCATCACCGCGCTCGATGCGCCGGTCTCCGGGGGGGAGGGCGGGGCGATCGGCGGCACGCTGACGATCATGGTCGGCGGCGAGGCGGCGGCCTGCGCCCGCGCCCGTCCGCTGTTCGAAGCCATGGGGCAGTCGATCACCCGCGTCGGCGAGGCCGGCGCCGGCCAGGTCGCCAAAGCGTGCAACCAGATCCTCACCGGGGTCGGTGTCGCCGCGGTCGCCGAGGCGCTCAACTTCGCGCGCAAGAGCGGCGTCGACGGCAGCAAGGTGCGCGAGGCCCTGCTCGGCGGTTTCGCCGCCTCGCGCATCCTGGAGAACCACGGCCAGCGCATGCTCGAGCGCAACTTCCACCCCGGGTTCAAGGCCTGGATGCACCACAAGGACATGCGCATCGTCCTCGACGAGGCCCAGCGCCTCGGCCTGGCGCTGCCGTCGACCGCGGCGGCGGCGCAGATGTATGCGGCGATGCTCGGCAGCGGCCTGGGCGAGGAGGATTCGGTGGCCATGCTCAAGCTGCTCGAGCGCATGAGCGGCGGTGTGGGCGAGTGACGGTCGAACAGTGGCGATCGAAAATGGGGGCAATCACATGAAAGTGGGTTTTATCGGGCTGGGCGTGATGGGCGCGCCGATGGCGCGCCATCTGCGCGCTGCCGGGCATGAGCTCGCGCTCTGGGCGCGGCGGCCGGAAGCGGCCGCGGCGCTGGCCGGCGAAGGGGTGCCGCTGTGCGCGACCCCGGCCGAACTGGCGGCGCGCAGCGAAGCCGTCATCACCATGGTCACCGCCAGCGCCGATGTCGAGACGCTGGCGCTCGGGGCGCACGGGCTGGCCGCGGGCTTCGGCCTCGGCGCGGTCCATGTCGACATGAGCACGATCGCGCCGGCGAGCGCGCGCATGCTCGCCGCCCGCTATGCCGAGCGCGGCGTGGGCTGGGTCGATGCGCCGGTATCGGGCGGGGCGCAGGGCGCGCACGAGGCGAGCCTGGCGATCATGGCCGGCGCCGAGGCGGCGACGCTGGAACGGGTGCGTCCGCTGCTCGCGGTGCTGGGGCGGCGCATCGTCCATATCGGTCCGCCCGGCGCCGGGCAGGTGGCCAAGGCGTGCAACCAGATGATCATGGTCAGCACGATCCAGGCCTGCGCCGAGGCCGTCCGCCTTGCCGCCGCCCACGGCGTCGATGTCGCCGCGGTGCGCAGTGCGCTGATGGGCGGTTCGGCAGGATCGCGGGTGCTCGAAGTGATGGGGCAGCGCATGGTCGAGCGCGACTTCGGCGCCGGCATCGAGGCCCGCCTGCACCACAAGGATTTCGCCCTCCTGATGGACGAGGCCGCCCGGCTCGGGGCGCCGCTGCCGGTGGCGGCGCAGGTCTGGCAGCAGCTCAACGCGCTGATGGGCGCGGGCTGGGGGCGGGAGGACACTTCCAGCCTGCTGCGCGTGCTCGAAGGCGGGCGTGGCTGAGGGGCGCGGCAGCGCCGTCGCGGCGAGCGCCCGTCCCGGGCGCGGGGCCGTGCCGCGGTCTCGCCTGGTGCTGGTCGGCGTGGCATTGGCCGTGCTGCTGCAGGGCTGCGCGGTGGTGGCGGTGGCCGACGCCGTGGTCACCGTCGGGGTGACCGCGGTCAAGGTCGGGGCGACGGTGGTCGAGACCACCGTGGATGTGGCCGCAGCCGGGGTCGATGCGGCGGTCGGCGAGGATGAGGATGAGGAGTAAGCGTCAGAGTGACATTACTCGGGGGCTAGATGATGTGCGTCTATTGTACTAACATTGCGGCAATTGATCTAACAAAAGAGGTGCTGCCATGACTGCCGTTGCATCGTCGCCTTCCGCCCGGTCTGCCCGCCTCGGGCTGCGCGCCACCCCCGAACAGGAGGCGGTGCTGCGTCGTGCCGCAGAGGTGGCGCACAAGTCGCTGACCGACTTCATCCTCGACAGCGCGTGCCTGGCCGCCGAACATACCCTGCTCGATCAGCGATTGTTCATGGTCTCGGGCAACCAGTATCAGGCCCTGATGGACCTGCTCGAGCGCCCGAACAGTCCAACGACGGTGTGGCCGACCTGTTTGCCCGCAAGGCCCCCTGGGACGCGAAGTGACGCTGCGCGCACCGGAGCCGCTGGCTGCACAGCACCGGCTGGAAGGCTTTCACTGCGGCAAGCCCGCGCTCGACGACTGGCTCTTGCGCCACGCTCGCCAAGCACAGGGCAGTGGCTCGGCCAAGATTTTCGTCGTTGCCGGGGACGATGGCCGTGTGGCGGGCTACTTCAGCCTGACCGTGGGCCAGGTCGATACGCTGGACGCACCGGAGCGCATCCGCAAGGGGATGGGGCAGTACCCGTTACCGGTGGTGATCCTGGCGCGGCTGGCGGTGGCGACGCAGGATCAGGGGCGAGGCATCGGCTTCGGCCTGCTGCAGGATGCAATCCGTCGCACGATGCTGATTGCCGAGCAGGCCGGCATCCGGGCCCTGCCGACGCACCCCATCGATGAAGATGGGGCGCGGTTCTATACCCGGTTCGGATTCATTGCATCGCCGCTGCGTGAGCAGCAACTGCTGCTGCTCCTCAAAGATGCCCGTCGCTGGGTACGCTGAACCATGACCATCGAATCACTGCCCATTTTTACCAGGCCCGCCCGCCAACGGTGGGAATCCATTCCGACCGACATCCGCCAGCGCTTACTGTCCAACGTCTGGTGCGGGTGCTGCAGCCACGAAACAACGATCACCGATTTCAGCGGCACCATCAGGAATGGCAACCTGCTGCTGGTGGGCAAGTGTGCTCAATGCCACGGTGATGTGGCGCGGGTGGTTGAGGGCACGTAGCCCGGCCAAGCATCAATGATCCGAATCCGTACCTGCCCCGCGCGGCTTGCCGTACCAGCGGAAGCGCTCGATCACCTCGGCCATTTCCGTTTCCGACAGCAGCACCGGGGTGCCGAGCTGGAGGGTGCGCCAGTACTGCTCGCACAGGGTTTCGAATTCAATCGCGAGCGCGAGCGCATGGCTGAGGTCGCGGCCGAACACGACCATGCCGTGGTTGGCCAGCAGGCAGGCGTTGCGCTCGTGCAGCGCGGCTACCGCGGCGTCCGACAAGGCCTGGGTGCCGAAAGTGGCGTAGGGCGCGCAGCGGATGGTCGGCCCGCCGAAGCGCGCGATCATGTAGTGGAAGGGCGGGATGTCGAGGCGCTGGCAGGCGAGCGCGGTGGCGAACGGGGCGTGGGCGTGGAGGATCGCGCCGGCGGCGGGAAAGGCGGCGTAGAGGTCGCGGTGCAGCAGCCACTCGGAGGACGGGGCGAGCGCTCCGAGGGGGCGGCCGTCGGCGTCGACGATCACCATGTCGTCGGCGGTGCAGCGCGGCACCGGCAGTCCGCTGGGAGTGATCAGCATGTGCGGCGCGCGGCCGTGGCCGTCCGCATCGGGGCGGGGCTCGTCCAGGCGCACGCTGGCGTTGCCGGCGGTGCCGACGTTGAGGCGGGCTTCGCCCATCGCCCGCATCGCGCCGAGGAGGGCGTCGCGCAGCGCCGGGAGATCGGCCGCTTTCATTGCTGTCGCCTTCATCGTGCCTGCTCCGGGTAGAGCGCGGCGAGGTGCCCGGGGGCGGCGATTCCGCGCTCGGTGACGATGCCGGCGATCAGCGCCGCCGGAGTCACGTCGAAGGCCGGGTTGGCGGCGCGGGTAGCGGGGGGGGCGAGGCTGAGCTCGGCGATCGTGGCGTCGGCGGCGAGGCCGCGGATGCGGCAGACTTCGTCGGCGCCGCGGTCCTCGATCGGGATCGCACGGCCGTCCGGGCAGCCGAAATCGAGCGTCGAATGCGGCGCGGCGATGTAGAAAGGCACACCGGCGGCGTGCGCGGCGAGCGCCTTGAGATAGGTGCCGACCTTGTTCGCGGTGTCGCCGTTGGCGGCGACGCGGTCGGCGCCGGTGATCACGAGGTCGACTTCGCCGCGCATCAGCAGCAGGCCGGCGGCGTTGTCGGCGATCAGCGTGTGCGGCACGCCGGCCGCGCGCAGCTCCCAGGCGGTGAGCAGGCCCTGGTTGCGCGGGCGGGTTTCGCTGACCACCACCTCGACCGCGATGCCGGCAGCCTGGGCGGCGTAGACCGGGGCGAGCGCAGTGCCGGCGCCGCAGGTGGCGAGCCAGCCGGCGTTGCAGTGGGTCATCAGGCGCACCGGGCCGGGACGGCGGGCGGCGATCGCCGCGATCAGCGCCAGGCCGTGGCGGCCGATGGCGTCGCAGGTCGCGGCGTCGTCGGCGCGGATCGCCTCGGCTTCGGCCCAGGCCGCGGCGCAGCGGGCGGGCGCCGGCAGCGGGCGCAGCACGTCGGCCAGGCGCGCCAGTGCCCAGTGCAGATTGACCGCGGTCGGGCGGGTGGCGCCGAGCACGGCGAGGGCGTGTTCGAGCACGGCGTCGTCGGCGCCGCCGCGGGCGAGAGCGAGGGCGACGCCGAAGGCCGCGGTGGCGCCGATCAGCGGCGCGCCGCGCACCTGCATGTGGCGGATCGCGTCGGCGGCGGCTTCGAGGGAGGCGAGGGCGACGGTTGCGCTGCGGAACGGCAGCAGGGTCTGGTCGAGGATGACGAGCGTATCGGCCTCGCGGCGCAGGGTGGGAATCGGTTGTACGAACATGGGGCGGGCGGTTGTCGGGGTGGGTGGTCCGGTGGGCGGCGCGGGCTGCGGCGGCGTTCAGACCCGGCGCAGGCGTTCGCCGGCGGCGGCGAGCGTGGCTTCGGTCTTGGCGAAGCAGAAGCGCACCACGCGCTCGTCGCGGCCGTCGGCGAAGAACGCCGACAGCAGGATCGCGGCAACGCCGATGTCGCGGGTCAGGTATTCGCAGAAGACGGTGTCGGGCAGCGTCGAGATCGCACCGAAGCGGGCGAGCTGGAAATAGGTGCCGCGCGAAGGCAGCAGCTCGAAGCGCGCGCCGGCCAGCGCGTCGCGGAAGAAATCGCGCTTGGCCTGGTAGAAGGCGGCCAGCCCGAGGTGGCGCGCAGGCGCGCTCATGTAGTCGGCCAGGGCGAGCTGAACCGGGGTGTTCACGGTGAACACGTTGAACTGGTGCACCTTGCGGAATTCGGCCATCAGCGCGCGCGGCGCCAGGATGTAGCCGACCTTCCAGCCGGTGATGTGGTAGGTCTTGCCGAAGCTCGACACCACGAAGCTGCGCGCGGCCAGTTCCGGGTGGCGGGCGCAGCTGGCGTGGGTGGCGCCGTCGAAGACGATGTGCTCGTAGACCTCGTCGGCGACGACGACGATCGCGGTGTCGCGCACGAGCGCGGCGAGGCGGTCGAGATCGTCCGCCGTCCACACCGTGGCGGTGGGGTTGTGCGGGGTGTTGATCATGATCATCCGCGTGCGCGGGGTGATCGCCGCGGCCACCGCGGCCCAGTCCGGGCGGTAGTCGGGGGCGGCGAGCTGCAGGCGCACGACGGTGCCGCCGGCCAGCTCGATCGCCGGCGCGTAAGAGTCGTACACCGGTTCGAACACGATCACTTCGTCGCCCGGACGGACGCAGGCGGTGACTGCGGTGAACAGCGCCTGGGTGGCGCCGGCGGTGACCGTGATCTCGTCCTCGACGTCGTAGCGGGTGCCGTACAAGGCCTCGACCTTGGCCGCGATCGCCGCGCGCAGCGCCAGGCAGCCGGCCATCGGCGCGTACTGGTTGTGGCCGCTGCGCATCCAGTGGGCGACGCGCTCGAACAGGACGTCCTCGGCGTTGAAGTCGGGAAAGCCCTGGGACAGGTTGATCGCGCCGCATTCCTGGGCGAGGCGCGACATCACGGTGAAGATGGTCGTACCGGTTTTAGCAAGCTCGGGGCGGGGTACAAGCCACTGTTTTTCCATGCTTTCATCCAGAAACGGGAAGGTTGGAAGCGCCCCGAAGCCGAACTTCCGGGCACTCACCGAAGCCGTCCATTCTTTCGCAATCGACAGACTTGAGCAAGAAAGCCGGAAGCGTGGATGCGGCGCGCGGCCTCTCATTCCTGCGGCCCTCCCCCGAATCCCACTTATGATGCCAAGCGAGTGGGGTGGTCGCTGAACCGGCGAGTCGAACGAAGCGGGCTCGTCGAGGCGGCGGGAACGTACCTTCAAGCGCGCAGGCCGTCGGTTTAGTGGCAGACTATGACATTATTTGACATCCTCTGGAGCGCGCCATGTCCCTCAACGTCTCCTTACCCCCAGAGTTGGAAAATCGGGTGCGTCAGCACGTGGAGTCTGGTCTTTACAGCTCTGCGAGTGAAGTCATCCGCGAAGCATTGCGACTGTTCGAGGCCTACCAGGGCGTGCAGGCGGTGAACCTGGCCAGCCTGAAAGCCGACATCGCCCAAGGCGTCGCAGACATCGAGGCGGGCCGGGTGCGCGAGCTCGACATGAACGAAATCAAGCAACGCGGCCGGGCAACGCGGTCCGCACGGCGACCGGCGTAGCGACAGCGTGAGCAAGGTTCGGCATTCCGCCAGGGCGGAAAACCATAGCAACCAGGCGGCCTCGCCCCGACGGGGGCTGTAAACCCATGAATGCAGTAGAAATCGAACAAGCCATCACCGACCTTGCGGAGCAGCCCTTCGACCCCGCAGCGTTCCCCTTCGCCTTCCTTGAAGCCTTCGGCAACAAGGCGACGACCCTCAAGCGTCTGCGCGCGGGAGCGTCGAACAAGTCCGACCTCGGCGGTGTTCTCCAGACCAGCAACATCCACATCCTGACCTGCGACGCCGGGCGGGTGACGCAGACGTTGGCCGCCCTTAAGGCCAGTCCGGCGACGGCCAGGGCCAAGGCGAAGTTCATCCTCGCCACCGACGGCACAGACTTCGAGGCCGAGGACCTCACCAGCGGCGAGACCGTCGCCTGTGCCTTCAAGGACTTCCCGGACCACTTCGGCTTCTTCCTGCCGCTGGCGGGCATCAGCACCGTTCGCCAGATCAGCGAAAACGCCTTCGACATCCGGGCCACCAGCCGCCTGAACCGCCTGTACGTCGAACTGTTGAAAGACAACCCCGAATGGGGCACGGCGGAGCGTCGCCACGACATGAACCAGTTCATGGCGCGGTTGATCTTCTGCTTCTTCGCCGAGGACACCGACATCTTCGTCGGCAAGGGTCGCTTCACCGACACCGTCGCGCAGATGAGCGCCAAGGACTCGTCCAACACGCACGAGGTCATCGCCACGCTGTTCCGCGCCATGAACACCAAGCGCGAGGACCGGGGCGCCGCCAAGGTTCCCCGCTGGGCCGAAGACTTCCACTACGTCAACGGGGCGCTGTTCTCCGGCAACACCGAAGTCCCGCGATTCAGCAAGATCGCCCGCTCCTACCTGTTACACGTCGGCGGCTTGGACTGGACCAAGATCAACCCGGACATCTTCGGCTCGATGATCCAGGCCGTCGCCGAGGACGAGGAGCGTGGCGAGTTGGGGATGCACTACACCAGTGTCCCCAACATCCTGAAGGTGCTGAATCCGCTGTTCCTCGACGACCTGCGGGAAAAACTGGGGGAGGCGGGCGATAACCTGCGCACCTTGCTCAACCTGCGCAAGCGCATCGCCAGGATCAGGGTCTTCGACCCGGCCTGCGGTTCGGGCAATTTCCTGGTCATCGCCTACAAGGAAATGCGCGCCATCGAGGCCGAGATCAATCGGCGTCGCGGCGAGCCGGATCGCGCATCGGAAATCCCGCTCACCAACTTTCGCGGGATCGAACTGCGCGACTTCCCGGCGGAGATCGCCCGTCTTGCGTTGGTCATCGCCGAGTACCAGTGCGACGTGCTGTATCGAGGCCAGAAGCTGGCCCTGGCCGAGTTCCTGCCCTTGCGCAACGAGAACTGGATCACCTGCGGCAACGCGCTGCGGCTCGATTGGTTGTCCGCGTTCCCTCCCAGCGGGACGACTGTGAAGATGCGGGCCGATGACTTGTTCGGTTCACCGCTCGATCAAGCCGAGATCGCCGGGGTTCGACACTTAACCCCGATTTTCGCGCCTTTTCGGAAAGTGACTCCAGTTCCGGCGCGGGTTTGAAGGCCATGATCGCAAAAGTGCTGTGGTGGCACGTTTGTAACAGCCACCGCCAAACTTGACGGCACTTTGTAGGTCGCTAAAGTGGCGGCATGCACGTCAAGCTCACCACCTCCGGAGGCCGCCGCTACGTCCAACTCGTCGAGTCCTATCGCGACGAGGCGGGACGAGTGAAGAAGCGCACCGTCGCCACGCTCGGCCGCGCCGAACAGGTCGATGGGTCGCTCGACGCGGTCATCAACGGCCTGCTGAAGATCACCGGTCGCGAACCGATGGGTGCCAAGCCGCCGGCGCCGACGGTGTCGTTCGAGTCCGCGCGGGCGCTCGGTAACGTGTGGGCGCTGACCGAGCTGTGGAAGTCGCTCGGCTTCTCGGGGCTGCGCCGGGTGTTTCGCCGCACGCGCCGCACCACGGACGTGGAAGCGCTGGTCCGGCTGATGGTGCTCAACCGCCTGTGCGACCCTGAATCCAAACTCGGCGTGCTGCGCTGGGTGCAGACGGTGGCGCTGCCCGACTTCGGGCCGAAGGCGGTCACGCACCAGCAGTTGCTGCGCAGCCTCGATGCGCTGATGGATCATCAGGACGAGGTCGATGCGGTGGTCGCCGGGCTGCTGCGCCCACTGATCGATCAGGATCTGTCGGTGGTGTTCTACGACCTCACCACGATCCGCAGCGAAGGGCTCAGCCAGCAGGCCGGCGACGTGCGCCAGTACGGCATGGCCAAGGAAGGGCTGATCGCCCGCCAGTTCATGCTCGGCGTGGTGCAGACCGCCGAGGGGCTGCCGATCTACCACGAGGTGTTCGACGGCAATACGGCCGAGACCCGAACCTTGCTGCCCACGCTCACCAAGGTGCTCGAGCGCTTCCCGTCGGTGCAGCGCCTGGTGCTGGTGGCCGACCGGGGACTGCTCAGCCTGGACAATCTCGAAGCGCTGAAGGCCGTGCGCTTGGCCAGCGGCAAGCCGCTCGAATTCATCGTCGCCGTGCCCGGTCGGCGCTACAACGAGTTCATCGAGCTGCTCGAACCCTTCCACGAAGCGCAGTGCGCTGGCGCCACGCAGGAGGTCATCTCGGAGCACACCTGGAACGACCTTCGGCTGGTGGTCGCGCACGACCCGGTGACGGCCGCCACGAAGACCCAGCAGCGCAACGAGCGCATCGACGCGCTGACCCGCCAGGCAGACCAATGGACCGGCAAGCTCACCGAGCAGGACGAAGGCGTGAAGCACCGGGGTCGCAAGCTCTCGGATAGTGGCGCCAAGGCGCGCTTCTACCATGCGGTCAGCGAGGCGCACCTGTCGCGCATCATCAAGGTGGATCTGGGCGAGGAGCTCTTCAGCTACCACATCGACGACAAGGCGAAGCGTCTTGCCGAAATGATGGACGGCAAGCTGCTGCTGGTGACCAACGCCGAGGGCCTCGCCGCGCAGAACGTGATTGCGCGCTACAAGTCGCTCGCCGACATCGAGCGCGGTTTCAAGGTGCTCAAGTCCGAGATCGAGATCGGCCCGGTGTATCACCGCCTGCCCGAGCGGATTCGCGCGCACGCGTCGATCTGCTTCATGGCGCTGATCCTGCATCGGGTGATGCGTAGCCGACTCAAGGCCGCCGACGCGGGCTACACGCCCGAGCGCGCGCTCGAGCAACTGCAGCGCATCCAGCATCACCGCGTGCGCCTGAACGGCGGCGAGCCGGTGGCG
>NZ_JALLIK010000089.1:0-61959 GCF_023093595.1 Thauera aromatica | reverse complement strand
TGTTGGCAACAAATAGAACTGTCCGGTGTTGTAGCAAATGAATTGTCCGCTCGATTATGCGAGGCGGTAACGCTGCGCAGGGCGTAGCCCGAAGCAGCGTTACCGCCTCGCGGCCGCTGCGGCGGACAGTTACGCAGCGGCCTGAAGTGCCTGTTCTCCGGGTGTGCCGTCCGCCTCATAACGGGCGAGCAGGCGCGGGCCATGGAACAGCGCCAGACGTCCGTCTATGTGCCGGACTACGCGCACCTTGACCTTCACGTAGTGGTGCCGCGCTCGGTCGGCGGGGATTTGCAGCTTGAGATTCTCGAAGCTCACGCAGTTGTCCTTGCCGACGGTACGCTCGAACTGCTCGCACAGCACATCATCCAGATCGCGTCCGACGTAGGGCACGAAACCCGAACCATCCTCCATCGCCGGCTGCATGAACTCGGCGTTGAACGCCGGCATGTAGTGCTCACGCAGATAGCAGTTGGCCGCGTCCATGTCGGTGATGCCCATCAGCGCCAACTCGCGCGGCAGGCGCGCCTGATGGGTGCTGAACATGCGCTCGCTGCGTCCGCGTGCCTCCGGCGAGTACGCCGCAATCATCTCGATCCCCAGCTGCTGCATCGCGCGGCCGAACTGGGTGGGATGGTGCCGATCGACCTTGCCGCCGGCCTCGGGCGTGTGCCAGTAGTGACTGCCGCGATCGGTGTACAGGCTCGAGAACAGCCCCCGCGCTTCAATGACCTCGCGTACCCCGCGAAGACTCGAGGCGCTCCCTTCCTCGTCGACGAAGAACATCGAGTAGTGCTCGTTGGTCGCGTCGTCCATCGTCACGATCAGATCCCACCGGCTGCCCGGCACCCACTCGTGCGTGCTGCCGTCCTGATGCACCATCATCCCTGGCCAAGGCGAGCGCTCGCGCTTCTTGCGGTGCTTACCCCGGCCCGGCGCCTTCTTGATTAGCCCGCCGTCCTGCAGCCGGCTCTTCACCCAGCTGTAGCTGCGACCGCCGCCGTCACGCCGGTACCAGGCGTAGAAGTGCTTCGTGCTCCAGCCCATGTGCCGACGCTCGTACTGCTCGCACAGCGCCATCACCTCATCGACCGGCGCGCGACGGTGCGACACCTGGGCCAGACGGCGGTCGATCAACCCCTCCAGCCCCGACTCCTCATATCGGTCGATGTAGCGCCGAAACGTTCGTTCGCACACCCCCAGCAACCGCGCCGCTTCCTCCTGCTGCAGCCGCCCCTCCTGCCAGCCTGAATACGCCTCTTCGAAACGCATCGCTCGGATCTCCTGTAGCAATTCCGTCCGTCTCATCGCCACCTCCTTGGTGAACAATGAAACCGGACAGATCACGTGCTACAAGTCCGGACAGTTTATGTGCTCCCTACAGCTGCGGCAGCCCTGCGTTCCAAGGCTGGATGAAGCGCGCTAAGATATATCGTGATTGGCAATCGGGTCGAGAAGTGTCAATGCGCCGCCAATCGGGCCATCTCCCGCGTCAGCAAAAGGTGTCCGATGCCGACGGTAAAAGCGACGGTAAGGCCCCATTTCGATCACCGCAAATCCCTTTAACCATGAGGACTTGCGAGTCTCATTGATGACCGAGTGGGAGTGATCGCTTAGCATCTGCGCACCAGGAATGCCGGCTTGGACGGGAGCGTGTACCGGCCGGGAAGGGGGTATGGTCGTGAAATACTGGTACGGTGTCCTGCGCGCATCCCTGCGTGTGTGGCTCGATGCGCAAGTCTTCATGCATGCCGCAGCGCTCGCCTTTTTCACCGTGTTCTCGGTGGCGCCGGTGATGATTGTCGCCGTCACCGTGGTCGGGCTGGTGCTCGGCGAGAGCGCGGCAGAAGGGCGAATTGTCGATCAGTTGCAGGCTGCGATCGGTCCCGAAGCCGCCGCCGCGGTCCAGACCGCGGTGGAAAACAGCCGCATCGAGCATAGCGGGTTGCTGCCGAGCCTGGCTGGCATCGGGGCGATGCTGTTTGGCGCCACCACGGTATTCTCGCAGATGCAGAATTCGCTCAATGCGATTTGGGGGGTCGCGCCGCGGCCCACCCGCAGCAGCTTTTTCATCTATCTCAAAACCCGCCTGCTGTCGCTTGCGGTGGTGCTGGCGATCGGCTTCGTGCTGCTGGTTTCGCTCACCTTGAGTGTGCTGGTCCGGGCCGTGGTGGCGTTCGCGCAGGATTGGCTGCCGGTGCCCGCGCCTCTGGTGCTGGGCTTGGACTGGGGGATCTCGCTGGCGGTGGTGACCTTGCTGTTTGCGACGATTTTTCGCGTGCTGCCCGATGTCGTCCTCGGATGGCGCGACGTGCTGCTCGGCGCCTTTGTCACTGCACTGCTGTTTGCGATCGGCCGGGCCCTGATCGCGCTCTATCTGTCGACCACCGCTACCGCATCCACCTACGGCGCAGCGGGCTCGCTCGTGCTGTTGCTGCTGTGGGTGAATTACTCTTCGTTGATCCTGCTGTTCGGCGCCGCGTTTACGCGGGCACACATGCAGGCGCGTGGCTGCAGATTACGCCCGCGCCCCGCCGCGGTGTGCGTCCACCGCAAACTCGTTGAAGACTGAGGGGTGGGCGGCGCACCATGGCGCGGTGAGGGGCTCAGGCGATTGGGGGGCAGCAGGCTGTAAGCTGCGAAGCGGACTCCAGGGCGACGACCTCGCCGACCATGATCAGCGCCGGAGCCCGGATTGCGGCTGCACGCGCGGCAGCGGGCAACTGCGCCAGAGTACTGCGCACGCCACGTTGCGCCGGTGTGGTGGCGGCGTGGATCACGGCGGCAGGGGTGCCCGCAGGCAGGCCATGGGCGATCAGTTCGCGGCTGATGATCTCCAGCGCTCCCAGTCCCATGTAGATCACCACCGTCTGCTGCGGGCGGGCGAGTGCGTTCCAGTCCAGATTGACCGTGCCGTCCTTGAGGTGGCCGGTGGCGAATACCAATGTCTGCGCATGTTCCCGGTGTGTCAAGGGGATGCCGGTGGACGCGGCGGCGCCGGCGGCGGCGGTGATGCCGGGCACGATTTCACACTCCAGGCCGGCCGCCTGCAGCGACTGCATTTCCTCCCCGCCGCGCCCGAAAATGAACGGGTCACCGCCCTTCAGGCGTACGACCTGCAGCCCCTCCCGCGCGAACTCTACCAGCAGGGCATTGATGCCGTCCTGAGGCAAAGCGTGATTGCCGGCTTCCTTTCCGACATAGATGCGCCTTGCCCGAGCTGGAATGAGTTCCAGGATGGCAGGGCCGACGAGATGGTCGTAGACCACTGTTTCGGCATTGGAAATGAGCCGGGCCGCCTTGACCGTGAGGAGGTCCGGATCGCCCGGCCCCGCCCCCACGAGATAGACCTTTCCCGCCCGGGGCATCGGCGCATGGCAGGGCTGATCCACCGTGCCATCGTCATGGGGGCGGCTGCGGAGCGGGATGCCGAAGCTGCGCAGAGCGCGCGTGTTGCCGGCCGAAGGTGCTGCATGCGTGGTCGAAAGCGTGCCTGCGTACATGTGGACTGACTCCGGCAGATCAAAGGGAAGGGCGGTCACACCTGCGAAAGACCTCTCGGTGGAAAAGACCCTGAGGCAGGTGCGCCATTTCGGCCAAACTTTATCCCCAGCTGCTGCGTTAAAAATTAACTCAGATCAAGGATTGTAAGGAGTCTTAAAAACCATACTGTCTTCACGGTGCTTAGTGTTGTGTTGTTTCACGTCCCGCGTCGCTTAAGGAGAGGGAAATGCAAAACAAGAGCTTGATCGGTAAGACGTTCGCCATGGCGCTTCTGCCATTGGCGATGGGTAGCGTTTGGGCGCAGAGCGCGCCGAATCTGACCGCAGAAGAAATGGAGCAGGGCAAGCTCATCTATTTCGAGCGCTGTGCCGGTTGCCATGGCGTCCTGCGCAAGGGGGCGACCGGGAAGAATCTCGAGCCGCACTGGACCAAGACGATGCCTGACGGCACAAAGATGGAAGGCGGCACCCTCAAGCTGGGTACCGATCGTCTCGAGAAGATCATCGCCTACGGTACCGAAGGCGGCATGGTCAACTACGACGACATCCTGACCAAGGAAGAAATCAACCTGATGGCGCGCTATATCCAGAACGAGCCGCCGATCCCGCCCGAGTTCTCGCTGAAGGACATGAAGGACAGCTGGAAGCTGCTGGTTCCGGTCGATAAGCGCCCGACCAAGCAGATGAACAAGGTCAACCTCAAGAACGTGTTCGCGATCACGCTGCGCGACGCGGGCAAGCTGGCCCTGGTCGATGGCGACACCCACAAGATCTGGAAGATCCTCGACACCGGCTACGCGGTGCACATCTCGCGCCTGTCGGCCTCGGGTCGCTATGTGTACACGGTCGGTCGCGACGGTCTGACCACCATCATCGACATGTTCTACGAAGAGCCGACCACGGTCGCCACCGTGCGCCTGGGTTCGGATGCGCGCTCGGTCGATACCTCGAAGTTCAAGGGCTACGAGGACAAGTACCTGATCGGCGGTACCTACTGGCCGCCCCAGTACTCGATCATGGACGGCGAGACGCTTGAGCCGATGAAGGTTGTGTCGACCCGCGGCAACACTGTCGATGGCGACTATCACCCCGAGCCGCGCGTGGCATCCATCGTCGCCTCGCTGACTAAGCCGGAGTGGGTGGTCAACGTCAAGGAAACCGGCATGATCCTGCTGGTGGACTACAGCGACATCAAGAACCTGAAGACCACCACGATCGAATCGGCGAAGTTCCTGCACGACGGTGGCTGGGACGCTTCGGGCCGCTACTTCATGGTGGCGGCCAACGCCTCGAACAAGGTTGCCGCGGTTGACACCAAGACCGGCAAGCTCGCCGCGCTGGTCGACACTGCGAAGATCCCGCACCCGGGCCGTGGCGCCAACTTCGTTCATCCGGAATTCGGTCCGGTGTGGTCGACCGGCCACCTCGGTGACTCTGTCGTCTCGCTGATCTCCACCGCTTCCGATGATCCCAAGTTCGCCAAGTACAAGGATCACAACTGGAAGGTGGTGCAGGAACTGAAGATGCCGGGCGCCGGCAACCTCTTCGTCAAGACCCATCCGAAGTCGAAGAACTTCTGGGCCGACGCGCCGATGAACCCGGAGCGCGAGCTTGCCGAAGCTGTGTTCGTGTTCGACAAGGGCGACCTGAAGAAGGAGCCGGTGCGCCTCGACGTCGCCAAGGATTCGGGTCTGCCGGAAAGCAAGGCGATCCGTCGTGCGGTGCAGCCCGAGTACAACGAAGCCGGCGACGAAGTCTGGATCTCGCTGTGGGGCGGCAAGACCGACCAGTCGGCGATCGTGATCTACGACGACAAGACGCTGAAGGTGAAGAAGGTGATCACCGACCCGGCGATCGTTACGCCGACCGGCAAGTTCAACGTGTATAACACGATGCACGACGTCTACTGATCGGCCTCGTCGATCGTAGCCAGTAAAACCCCCGCGCTCAGGCGCGGGGGGTACGAGGAAAATGCTCCATGTCAGATCGAAACGGCAACGACTCCAAACTAGAACAACCCAGCGGATTTTTTGCCCGCCTGCGTCGTCCGTCCAAGATGTCGCTGGGTGGCCTGCTGGCTGCGGGTTTTGTCATCGGCATCCTCTTCTGGGGCGGTTTCAATACCGCGATGGAAGCGACGAACACGGAGACATTCTGTATCTCCTGTCATGAGATGTATGACAACGTATATACGGAATACAAAGAAACGATCCACTACAGCAACCGCACTGGGGTGCGCGCGACCTGTCCGGACTGCCATGTCCCGAAAGACTGGACGCACAAGATCATCCGCAAGATTCAGGCTTCGCGCGAAGTATGGGGAAAGCTGACCGGCACCATCGATACACGCGAAAAATTCGAAGCCAAGCGCCTGCAACTCGCACGCAGCGAATGGAAGCGCATGAAGGCGGCCGATTCGCGCGAATGCCGCAACTGCCACAGCTTCGAGAGCATGAACACCGAAGTGCAGAAGCAGCGTGCGCGCAAGCAGCATGAGATGGCTCTGGAAGACAAGATGACCTGCATCGACTGCCACAAGGGCATCGCGCATCACAAGCCGAATGGGATGACCGACGCCGACGAGGAGTAAGATCCTCGTTCCGGAAGTACCGCCCAACCTAAGCACAGTGAGGAAATGACGATGAAGAAAACGATGATTGCCGGCGCCGTGGGCGCACTTCTTGCGATCGGTGCCGGTGGCGCGGTCGCCGCACCGGACTGGGGCAAGGTCGGGGCCAAGGAAATCACGCTTTTCTATCCGGGGGTGTCGCCGCTGGAGTGGATCCAGAAGGGCACTGAGCACGGCGGTGCGCGGGCACTGAAGAAGGGCGAGACCTGCGCCGACTGCCACAGCGAAGAAGCCGGCGAGATGGGCAAGAAAATGGCCAGTGGGCAGAAGATCGAGCCCACTCCGATTGCCGGCAAGGCGGCGTTCATCCCGGTCAAGGTCCAGGCTGCGCATGATGGCGAAAACCTCTACCTGCGCTTCACCTGGAAGCAGCCTGCGGCCTCCGGTGCAGCGAAAATGGACGACAAGAACCCGGTCAAGATCGCGTTCATGCTTGAGTCCGGCGGCAAAGTCGACCTCGCCGACCAGAGCGGTTGCTGGGCCACCTGTCACCAGGATTCGCGTACGATGCCGGGAGCGGACGATGCCAAGACCAAATACGTGAAAGGCGGCTCGCTGGCCGAGGGCAAGTTCTACGATCTGTACCAGTGGCGCAGCGGCGAGAACAAGGGCTTTAACGGCCATATCGCCGACAAGCGCGTGATGGAAGGCGGCAAGGCGCTGGTCAGCGCCGAAGGCAAGAAAGACGGCGACAACTGGTCGGTGGTGTTCGTCCGCAAGCTCGCGGGGGGAGAGGGCGACGTCGCGCTCGAAGCGGGCAAAGCCTACAATTTCGGCTTCGCCATCCACGATGACAGTGCAGCGGGGCGCTTCCACCACGTTTCCCTTGGCTACAAGCTCGGCATCGATGCCGACGGGGATGTGAAGGCGGCCAAGCAGTAAACTAAACGTCGGCGGCGCCAGCGTCGTACTGTGCTTTCAATCACGGGAATCCGGGTCAGACCGGATTCCCGTTCGTACTTTCCCGGAGTAGGTTTTCCGGGTGTTGTCCGTCAGTACCAGACCGAGGAGTCGAGACCATGAATTCGATGAGCCTGCGCACCGCGCTTGTCAGCGCGTGGATGGCGCTCCTGTCCGGCCCGCTGTCGGCGGCCGACCGTGAAGTCGTGCTTTTGGACTACCAGTTCTCTCCCGCGGAGTTGAGGATCAAGCGCGGGGACACCGTGACCTGGATCAACCAGGAAAAGCGCGTCAGTCACTCGGTCCTTTTCCTCGGGTCGGGTGAAGAGTCGGAGCGCTTTTTTCCCGGTGAGCGCTGGTCCCGCGTGTTCCCCCTTACCGGGCGTTACGAGTACCGCTGTGGCCCGCATCCCGAAATGCTTGGGGTGGTGATTGTCGAAGAGTGATGCTGCCGGCCCCTCTTCAGGGACAACCCCTGCACGCGTAGGGTTGATTCGAGTCAAGGTTTCGCTCCGGGCAAAAGTTCATCCTGATTCCGTATCCCAAGCCGTCGGAAAGCAAGATGAAACTGCCTCCTCTCCTCGTTCATGTCGCTGTCTTCATCGGCGCGGCACTGGTTTCGGCCTACTCGGCCGCAGCGGACGCCCGCCTGGCGGAACCGGACTCCGCCCGCCATCGCGAACTCGTGCACATCGTGCGCCAGGACTGTGGTTCCTGCCACGGTCTCACCTTGAACGGTGGGCTGGGGCCGGCGCTCACTGCCGCGACGCTTTCCGACAAGCCGGCCGAGGGCCTGGTCGCGACCATCATCGGCGGTCGTCCCGGTACGCCGATGCCGCCGTTTCGCGGCATCGTCACCGAAAGCGAAGCGCAGTGGATCGTCGATCAGCTGAGAAACGGCTTCCCGCCCGACACCGGCCTGCCGGCGGCGCAGGCCCTGAACTGAAGTGCGCTCGCCTGCCTGCGGCAGCGCCGATCCCCCGCGCAACGACCCCCTGTCCCGATTTCCGGAGTCCGCATGACTGCCCGATTCGCCCGTCCGGCGCCCCCGCTGTTGTGGAGCATCTTTCTGCCGGCCATCGTCTTCCTGCTGTCGGCCTGTTCGGCCACGGCGCCGGTGGCGCTGCGCGGCAGCGGTGATCTGGGCGTCGTCATCGAGCGCGCCGACGGCCGGGTCAAGATCATCGAAACGAGTGGCCGCAGCGTGCTCGCCACCGTCGATGGACTGGGCGACCTGTCCCACGCCTCGGTGGTCTTTTCGCGCGATGGGCGCCATGCGTTCGTGTTCGGACGGGATGGCGGGCTGACCAAGGTCGATCTGCTCGAAGCGAAGATCGTCGGCCGGGTGGTGCAGGCGGGCAACGCGATCGGCGGCTCGATTTCGCACGACGGCCGTCTGGTGGTGGTGCAGAACTACGAGCCGGGCGGGATCAAGGCCTTCGATGCGGATACCCTGGAGCTGCTCGCCGACGTGCCCGCGGCCAGCGAGGACGGACGCCGCTCCAAGGTCGTCGGTCTGGCCGATCTGTCCGGGCAGCGCTTCATCTACTCCCTGTTCGAACTCGGGGAAATCCGCATCACCGATTTTTCCGATCCGCGCAAACCGCTCACGCAGCGTTTCGCCGGCGGCAAGCAGCCCTACGATGCGCTGGTCACGCCCGACGGCCGGCACTACATCGCCGGGCTGTTCGGCGAGGACGGGCTGGCCCTGGTCGATCTGTGGAAGCCGGAACTGGGCAGCCGCAAGATCCTCGCCGGCTACGGCCGCGGCGAGCAGCCACTGCCGGTGTACAAGATGCCCCACCTTCGGGGCTGGTCGGTGGCCGGCGGGCGCGCGTACCTGCCGGCGATCGGGCGCCACGAGGTGCTGGTGGTCGACACCGGGAGCTGGCAGGAAGTCGGCCGGATCGCGGTCAAGAGCCAGCCGGTGTTTGCGATGGCCCGACCCGACGGGCGCGAGATCTGGGTGAACTTCGCTTTCCCGGACAACGGCTGGGTCCAGGTCATCGACACGCTCACCGGCCAGATCACCCATACCCTGCAGCCCGGGCGCGGCATCCTGCACATGGAGTTCCTCTCCAAGGGGCATGAAGTGTGGATGTCCGCGCGCGACGACAACCGCGTACTGATCTACGACACCGCCACCAAGAAGCCGATCGGCGGTTTTGCGGCGAGCAGCCCGAGCGGCATCTTCTTCACCACGCGCGCGGCGCGGACGGGGTTCTGATGCCGCGCACCCTGTGCCTGCCCGCGACGGTCGATGCCACCGCCTTTCGCCTGCTCAATGAATGGCAGCGCGATTTTCCGCTCGAACCGCGACCGTTCGCGCGCATCGCCGAGGCGGTCGGTGAAGACGAGGCGAGCGTGATCGCCGCCTATCGCCGGCTCAAGACGCAGGGCCTGGTCAGTCGGGTCGGTGCCGTGTTCGCCCCGCGCCGCCTGGGGGTGAGCGCGCTGGCAGCGCTGGCAGCGCCACCCGATCGTCTGGCAGCGGTGGCTGAGCGTGTCAGCCGGGAAGCGGCGATCAACCACAATTATCAGCGCGAGCACTGCTACAACCTGTGGTTCGTGGTGACGGCCGCATCGCGCGCCCATCTGGACGAAATCGTCGGCGGCATCGAGCGCGATACCGGGTGTGCGGTCATCGTCCTGCCGCTCGAGGAGGAGTTCCACATCGATCTCGGCTTCGACCTCAAGGCACAACAAGCGAACTGCGGAGCCGGTTGCGCCGAGCGCCGGGAGCGGAGGGCGCAACCGGCGCCGCCCGACTCCCCGGGGGGCGGGCCGGCGCTGTCCGAAACCGAGCGCCGGCTGATCGCCACCTTGCAGTGCGGTCTCATGCTCGAGCCGCAGCCTTTTGCGCGCCTGGGCGCCGCGGCAGGGCTGGACGAGTCGGAAACCCTCGGGCACATCCGGCGCTGGCAGGCCGAAGGGCTGATCCGCCGTTTCGGTGTCGTCGTGCGCCACCACGAACTGGGGCTCGAAGCCAACGCGATGTGCGTATGGGACATTCCCGACGCCGAAGTCTCCGCGCTCGGCCGCCGCCTGGCCGGCGAGGCCGCGGTCACGCTGTGCTACCGCCGTCGCCGCTCCCTGCCGGACTGGCCCTACAACCTGTTCTGCATGATCCACGGCAGCGCGCGCGATGAGGTGCTCGCCGAGCGCGAGGAACTCGCCCGCCGGCTCGGCCTCGACGCCTATCCCCATGCCGTGCTCTTCAGCTGCCGGCGGTTCAAGCAGACCGGTGCGCAGTATCTCGGCACCAAGGACCTTGCCCATGCCTGAGCCGCACACCGGGGCGCGCGACGGGCGGCGGGCGGTGGCCGCCAGACGTGCGCCCGACGACATCGACCGCCGCCTGATCAACGCCCTGCAGGGCGACTTCCCTCTTGATGAGGCGCCGTTCGCAAGCGTCGGTGCCGCCCTCGGCCTGTCCGAGGCGGAAGTCATCGGCCGCCTCCAGAGCCTGCTCGAGGACCGTGTGCTGACCCGCTTCGGGCCGATGTTCCAGATCGAACGCATGGGCGGCGCCTTTTGCCTGGCGGCGATCGCGGTGCCCGAGGAGCGCTGGCGGGGGGTCGTCGAAGCGGTGAACGCCTTTCCCGAAGTCGCGCACAATTACCGGCGCGAGCACCGCCTCAACATGTGGTTCGTACTCGCCACCGAAACTCCCGACGGCATTGCCGAGGTCGCGCGCCGGATCGAGTCGGCTACCGGGCTGGCGGTGAACCTGTTCCCGAAAGAGCGGGAATACTTCGTCGAGATGAAACTGGAGGCCTGATGAACGCGTCCGATCTTTCCATCCCGATGGCCGCAGGCACCAAGACAACGGCACCCGGCGCGCTCGCCACGGACGATCTCGACCGCCGGATCGTGCTCGCCACCCAGGGCGGCCTGCCGCTGGCCCCGCGACCCTATGCGGTGATCGCTGGCCGGCTTGGAGTGAGCGAGGATCTGGTGCGTGCCCGCCTCGCCGCGATGCTCGCCGATGGCCGCATCCGCCGCATCGGTGCGGTGCCCAATCACTACGCGATCGGCTATACCGCCAACGGCATGAGCGTGTGGGACGTCGATGACGCAGTGATCGATGCCGCAGGCGAGCGGGTCGGGGCGCTGCCCTTCGTGACCCACTGCTACCGCCGCCCCCGCCATCTGCCGGACTGGCCCTACAACCTGTTCGCGATGGTTCACGCGGCCAGCCGCGAGGCCGCGCTGGCGCGGGTGGGGGAAATCGCGGCGCTGCTCGAGCGCGATTTCGGTGGTGCCTGCCGCAGCCACGATGTGCTGTTTTCCGCTGGCATCCTGAAAAAAACCGGGCTGCGCATCGGCGTCTGAGCGGACCTTGCCGGGGTGGGGCAGCCGCCCCTGCTGCCCCCCTTGACCGGCATCATTTCCCTGCGCGCTCCGCTCGGCTGTAATCGCAGCAACCAGGAGGCTTTCATGTTCCGCATCTCGCACTTCATTCGCGAACTCGACCACCCCACCCCAGCGGGGCCGCGCCGCAATCCGCCCGGGCCGGTGGTGATCTGGAACCTGATCCGGCGCTGCAACCTGACCTGCGAGCACTGCTACTCGATCTCGGCGGACAAGGATTTCGCCGGCGAACTCGGTACTGCCGAAGTGTTCAAGGTGATGGACGAACTCAAAGCCGCCCGCGTCCCGGTGCTGATCCTCTCCGGCGGCGAACCCCTGCTGCGCCCGGACATTTTCGACATCGCCCGCCGCGCCAAGGGCATGGGGTTCTACGTCGGCCTGTCTTCGAACGGTACCCTGATCAACGAAACCAACATCGATGCCATCGACGCCATCGGCTTCGACTACGTCGGGGTGAGCCTGGACGGGATCGGCGCCACTCATGACCGCTTCCGCCGCAAGGAAGGCGCTTTCGCCGCCTCGATGCACGGCATCGGCCTGTGCCGCGAGCGCGGCATCAAGGTCGGCGTGCGCTACACGATGACCGAAGGCAACGCCCACGACCTGCCCGCACTGCTCCGGCTGGTCGAAGACGAAGGCATCGACAAGTTCTACTTCTCGCACCTGAACTATGCCGGGCGGGGCAACAAGAACCGCGCCGGCGATGCCCGCCACCGCACCACCCGCGAAGCGATGGAGCGGCTGTTCGAAACCTGTCTCGAACTGCACCGGCGCGGCATCGACAAGGATTTCGTCACCGGCAACAACGACACCGACGGCCCTTTCCTGCTGCACTGGGTGCAGCGCCGCTTCCCGGAGAAGGCCGCGCACATCGAGGCCAAGCTGCGCCAGTGGGGCGGCAACGCCAGCGGCGTGAACGTGGCCAACATCGACAACCTCGGCATCGTCCACCCGGATACGATGTGGTGGCATGTGCCCCTGGGCGATGTGCGCCAGCGTGCCTTCGGCGAAATCTGGAACGACCTGTCCAATCCCCTGCTCGCCGGCCTGAAGCAGCATCCGCGCACGCTCGAGGGCCGCTGCGGCGCCTGTCGCTACCTGGAGATCTGCAACGGCAGCTCGCGCGTGCGCGCGGCGCAGGTCACCGGCAACCCCTGGGCGGAGGACCCGGCCTGCTACCTCGATGACGACGAGATCGGCGTCAGCGCGCAAGACTACGGCGCCGAACGCGTCGTCACCACCCCGTGGACCCGCATCCACAAGGTGTCGGCATGAAAGTCCGCGGCTCGAGTCTCGCCTGCCTGTTCGTGCTCGCGGGTGGTCTGGTCGCCTTGACGGCCGCCGCCTCGCCGGGCAAGGCCGCTCCCCAGGCAGCAAGCGCCGGGCCCGCAACGGCAACCGGTATCGACGTGCACGCGCTCTATGCGCAGCACTGCGCGGCCTGTCACGCCCCCAACCGCCTCGGTGCGATGGGGCCGGCGCTGCTCTCCGACAATCTCGCCCGCCTGCGCAAGGCCGAGGCCGTGAAAGTGATCGCCGAGGGCCGCACCGCCACCCAGATGCCCGGCTTCGCCGCGCCGCTGAGCAAGGACGAAATCGCTGCGCTCGCCGACTGGATCTATACCCCGGTGGTCCCTGAGCCGCGCTGGAGCGAGGCCGATATCGCCGCTTCGCGCATCCAGCACGTCGATCCGGCCACGCTCTCCGACAAGCCGGTGTTCGACGCCGACCCGCTCAACCTCTTCCTCGTGGTGGAGGCGGGCGATCACCACGTCAGCGTCCTCGACGGCGACAAGCTCGAGCCGATCCACCGCTTCCAGTCGCGCTTCGCCCTGCACGGCGGGCCGAAGTTCGCCGCCGACGGACGCTACGTGTTCTTCGCCTCGCGCGACGGCTGGATCACCAAATTCGACCTGTGGAACCTCAAGGTGGTGGCCGAAGTGCGCGCCGGGATCAACACCCGCAACGTCGCCGCTTCGCCCGACGGTCGCCATGTCGCGGTGGCGAACTACCTGCCGCACAACATCGTGCTGCTCGACGGCGAACTCAACCTGATCAAGACGATCGAGGCCGGCGATCGCGACGGCAAGCAGACGTCACGGGTCTCGGCGGTGTACGACGCGAGCCCGCGTCAGTCTTTCATCGCCGCGCTGAAGGACGTGCCCGAGGTGTGGGAGATCAGCTACACGAAGGCGGTCGAGGACATCCCCACCGGCTTCATCCACGACTACAAGCAGCGCGAGGGCAGCTTCATCCCCGGCTACCTGAACCCGCGCCGCACGATCCTGGCCGAGCCGCTCGACGACTTCTTCTTCACCCAGGATTACTCCGAGCTGATGGGGGCCTCGCGCGCAGGGGGGGGCCAGGTGGTGAATCTGGACGTGCGCAAGAAGATCGCCGACCTGCCGCTGGACGGCATGCCGCATCTGGGCTCGGGGGTGACCTGGGAATGGACCGACACCGCGGGCAAGGTCCGCACAGTGATGGCCAGCACCAACCTGAAAGCGGCCGAAGTCACCGTGATCGACATGCAGAGCTGGGACGTGATCCGCCGCATCCGCACCCGCGGCCCGGGCTTTTTCCTGCGCAGCCATCGCAGCAGCCCCTATGCCTTCGTCGATTCGATGATGAGCGCCGAAGCCAGGCACATCCTCCAGGTGATCGACAAGCGCAGCCTCGAAGTGGTGAAGGAGATCGCCGGCCCGCCGGGGCAGACGCTCGCCCACGTCGAATTCACCCGTGACGGGCGCTACGCGCTCGCCAGCCTGTGGGAAGACGAGGGCGCGGTGATCGTCTACGATGCGCACTCGCTGGACGAGATCAAGCGCCTGCCGATGCGCAAGCCGGTGGGCAAGTACAACGTCTGGAACAAGATCACGCGCGAGGAAGGCACCAGCCACTGACGGCGTCCGCCTGTGCCCGCACCCCCAATCGAATCAACGAGACAACACGATGGCCCTGATTCCGCTCGAAGAACCCACGACCAAACGCATCCCGCCCGAGACCTTCTCGCTGTGGGCGCTCGCCTTCCGCCCGCTTTACCTGCTTGCCGCGCTGTTCGCCGCGGTTGCGATTCCAGTGTGGGCGATCGCCCATTCGGGCGGAATCGAGCTGCCGATTCCGGGAATGTGGTGGCATGCGCACGAGATGATCTTCGGTTTCGCCGTGGCGGTGATCATCGGTTTCCTGCTCACCGCCGGGCGCAACTGGACCGGGCTCGATACCCCCAGCGGCCGGCCGCTGATGATGCTCGCCGCGCTGTGGCTGGCGGGGCGGCTGGCGATGGCTTTCGGCAGCGGCGTCTGGGTCGCGATCGTCGATCTGGCCTTCCTGCCGGCGGCGGCAGCAGTGCTGCTGCGGGTGCTGGTGAAGGCGAAAAGCACGCGCAACTACTTCGTCGGGGTGCTGCCGGCGGCGCTGGCGCTAGCGAACCTGTTCTTCCATCTCGCCGTGCTCGGAGTCGTCGATGCCGACCCGCTGACGGCGATGCACCTGGCGCTGGGCCTGATCGTGGTGCTGGAGACGATCATCGGCGGGCGGGTGATTCCGATGTTCACCTTCAATGGCTTGCGCGGAGTCAAGCAGTGGCGCGACGTCCGCCTCGACTGGGCGGCGGCGATCGCCACCGGCGTGGCCCTGCTGTTGTGGGCGCTCGGCGCCGGGGCGTGGGCGGGTCCGGTGTCGCTGCTGGCCGCGGTGCTGCAGGCGGTGCGCCTGGGCGGGTGGAACCCGTGGGCGACCCGCGGCACGCCGCTGCTGTGGGTGCTGCACCTGGGCTATCTGTGGATTCCGCTTGGCCTGGCGCTGGTCGCGCTGGCGCAGTTCGGCGTACTGCCGCGCTCGGCCGGCATCCATGCGCTGGCGGTCGGGGCGACCGGGGGGCTGATCATCGGCATGATCACCCGCACCGCGCTGGGCCACACCGGACGCATGCTGGTGGCGGGGCCGATGGAGACCGCCGCCTATGCGCTGGTGCTGCTCGCGGCGCTGGTGCGGGTGCTTACCGTCGCCCTGATCCCGGCGGCCCAGGTCGGCGGCGTGCATGCCGCAGCCACCCTGTGGTCGCTCGGTTTCCTGGTCTATCTGTGGCGCTATGGGCCGTTCCTGCTGCGTGCCCGGGTCGATGGCAAGGCCGGTTGAACGCCCCCGGAGGCGCTTGATCGCATGAATGGAATGGGCCCCGCGGGGCCCATTCCATTTTTCGGGGCGGGATCGGGATCAGCCCAGGCTGCGGCGCAGCCGGCCGATATCGGCGATGTGGATGGTGCGCCCTTCGACCTCGATCAGGCCGGCGTCGGTGAGCTCGTGCAGGATGCGGGAAAAGTGCTCCTGGGTCAGGTTCAGCCGCGAGGCGATCGTGCCCTTGCTGGTCGGCAGGCGGATCGAAACGCGCCCGTCGGCGAGGCTGTCGCCGGCCATCTCTTCCTCGCGCAGCAGGTAGCCGATGATGCGCTCCCGTCCGGAGCGCAGGGAGTAGCTTTCGACGTCGCCCATCAGGTGATGCAGGCGCTGAGCGAGGCCGGCGATGATCTTGCGGCAGAACGACGGATCGCCGGCCATCTCCTCGAAGAAGATGTGCTTGCCGATGTGGAGCAGGGTGGAATCGGTCAGGGCCTGGGCCATCACCACATAGGGGCGGTCCATGAACATCACCGCCTCGCCGAAGCTTTGTCCCGGGCGCAGGATGTCGACCACCTTTTCATTGCCTTCGGCAGACGTGAATGCGAGCTTGACCTGACCGTTCAGGATCAGATGGAACCCGGAGCAGGGGTCGCCGCGATGGAACAGGATGTCGCCTTTTCCGGCCTTGACTTCGCGGACGCCGCGGGCGAAGCGGGCGATGTCCTGGAATCCGAGGCCGTTGAACAGCGGAGCCTGGGACAGCAGGCGGCACAGGCGTTCGAGTTCGGGAGAGGACAGTGAAGAAGAGAGCGCGTCAGAGGACGCCTCGTGCGCCGCCTGGCTGCAGGGCGGGGGGCGGCGATCCATCTGCTTAACGGGTGAGCTGGGCATAGAACATCGGCAGGCGGGCCGGTAGCTCGTCGGGTTGGCGGATCACGGCGAAGCCTGCAGGGCCGAACAGGTGTGGCAGGTAGCTGGCACCTTCGCGGTCGATGGTGACGCAGAACGGCACGATCCCGCGCCCGCGCGCTTCGACGATCGCCACCCGGGTATCCTCGATGCCGTAGCGGCCGTCGTAGAGGTCGAGGTCGTTCGGTTTGCCGTCGGACAGGATGAGCAGGATGCGGCGGGCCGCCGTCTCCTTTTCCAGCAGGCCGGTGGCGTGGCGGATTGCGGCACCGAGGCGGGTGTAATACCCCGGCTTGATCGCCATGATGCGCCCGCGGGCGCGGTCGTCGAAGCGCTGGGCGAAGTCCTTCAGGCGGTGGAAGCGCACATTGCTGCGCTTGACCGAGGAAAAACCGCACAGGGCGAAGCGGTCGCCGGTGGCGAGCAAGGCCTCGCCGAACAGCAGCAAGGCGTCGCGGATGACGTCGATGACGCGGGCCTCGGACGACACCCAGGCATCGGTCGAGAGCGACAGATCGGCCAGCGCCAGGCAGGCGAGGTCGCGCTCGCGTTTTTCCAGCGACAGGTAAAGCTGGTCGGAGGGGTGATGGCCGCTGGCACGGTCGGTGGTGGCGCGCACCACCGCATCGATGTCGAGTTCGCTGCCGTCGCTCTGGGCCTTCAACCAGCGCCGGCCCGGAGTCAGCGCAGCGAACTGGCGGTGCAGGCGGCGCGCGGTACGGCGCAGGTGTTCGGGCAGGGCGCTGGGCGCAGCGCGCGGGTCGTGGGGGGAGGGCGCGAGTTCGTTGAGGCGGACGTGATCCTCGCGCAGCAGGTCCTTGCGGTAATCCCACTCCGGCAGCGGGATGCCTTCGCCGAGGACGACATCGTCCTCGGCCGCCGAAGGCAGGTCGAGATCGAAGCGCACCTTGGAGGCGACCCGCTCACCGTCGCGGTTGAGCGTCAGGTGTTCCATGTTGGCGGCAGCGTCGGCGGCATTGTCGTCGGGCTCGTCGTCGGTGCTGCGCTTGACCTTGATGAATTCCGCAACCGACAGCAGGCTTTCGGCGCGGAAAGGAATGATCATGCCGTGCTTCTCCGGCGCGTTGTCCTCGCGTTCGACGCGGTGGGCCTGCCGGCTGGTGTCGCGCCCGGGTTTGCTGTTGCCGGCCTCGGCGTTTTCGGCACCGCTGCCGGCGCCTGCGCTGCCGGGCCGGGGGGCGTCGCGAAAGCCGCTCAGCCACAGCAGGACCGGCTGCGCGGCCTTGGCCTTGGGCGGCAGCGGGGGCAGGGCGGCGACGCTGCCCGGAGTCTGCAGGGCCTGGCGCAGCAGGCGTTCGCGCTCGGCTTCGGCCGGCGGCAGCCGGGCCGGGTCCGGGCGCTGGCGGAGGATGGCGTCGACCAGCCGGCGATAGCGCGTTTCGATCCCGGGCCAGCGCCGCAGGGCATGCAGCGTGGCGCGCTGGTTGTCACGCAGCTCGCGCGTGGCCTCGGAATCGAAGGCGGTGGCGGGCAGTGCGGGGAGTGCGGCATCGGCGGCGGAATTCTGATCGGCGTGGCCGGCGGCGAGGGCGGCCAGCCACAGGTAAAGATCCCGGTTCAGCGCTCGTTCGGGAAGAGCGTCGATTTCCGGCGGCAGGCGCAGGGTCGAAAGATCCATGCGGCCGCGGGCGATCCGCTCGTCGGCACCGGCGATGCGCTGCAGCAGACTGCGCCGGGCGCCGTGGGTATCGGCGGTGGCGGCCGCCACGCGCAGGCCGGGGTCACCGCCCAGCGCACGAAAGAACACGCCGGCGACCTTCTCGACCTCCTTGAGCCTGACCGCGGCCTTGGGGAAGTGGCCGCCGGCGGCGCGGGTGATCAGGCGGTGCCACAGCAGGCCTACGGTTTCTTCCATGGTTCAGCGTTCCTTCTGCGCCCGGAATCCGGCTTCGTTCTGGCGGGCGGCTTCGTCCTTGACCCAGGCGAGCAACGGGCCGTTCGGATTGTCATTCTGGGTCTGGCCGCAGGCATCGATGCACTGCCGGCACTGGGTGCAGGTGAACATGTGGCGCTTGATGTTGCGCGGACGCAGGCGCATCGGGCAAACGGCGTCGCAGGCGGACTGGCGCTCGGGCAGGCAATTGGCGCAGTCGCTCGCGCGCGCGCGGTGGAAGCCGACCACCATGGCGTCGCGGTTGGACATCCAGGCCAGGCTCTGGAACAGTCCGACCGCGCACACGAAGCGGCAGAACAGGTGCCGGGCGAAAAGGAACTCCAGGCTCAGCACCGTGGTCGCGGCGGAAATGAAAATCAGCTGGTTGCGGGTGAGTTCGGCGCGGAACAGGTTCGCGTAGACTTCGGCCGGTGGCAGCAGGTAGGTCAACAGCACCACCGCCCACAGGAAGGCGAACCCGATCGCAGCGGGGACGACCACGGCCCACCAGCGCACGTCCACCCGGGTGGGGGAGCCGTCCGGCTTCCAGGGCGGCAGGCGGTGCCGTTCCCATACCGAAGGCTTGCCCGAGGCGCGCGCCATCAGCTTGTTGATCGTCTCGACCACCGAGAAATGCGGGCAGAGCCAGCCGCAGTACATGCGCCCCCATTTCCACGCCACCCACAGGAACACGCCGGCCGCGGCGAACAGGGGGAGGAACAGGCGGACGATGATGTTGATTCCGGCCACGGTCGCCGACTCGCGCCCGGCGAGGAACTCGTCCAGCCCCAGGCGCCACTCCATGCCGAGCAGCCAGGCGTGATCCGCGTCGAGGTCGTAGCGGAACAGGTCGAATACCGGAGCGAGCACGAACAGGGCGAAGAATGCAACCTGGAAGGCAAGGCGCTGACGTTGGCGGTCGCGCGGTCGCGCGGCTTCGGCAGGGGCGATCGGGATGACGGTGCGTGCGGGGGCCGAAGTTCGTATGGTGGTGTCGGGCATGGTGGATTCAGACCTCGTGTTCACGGGGGCCGAAAATCGGATAGCGCCAGGCACGGCCGTTGATGGCGCGGGCGAGTCCCATCATGCCGAGCAGGATCAGGGCAGAGTGGACGAAGGTGAAGTACAGCACGCCGATGACCCAGGTCCAGGGATTGTCGAAGCCGCCGAGAAGGAAAATCGCGACGCTGATCACCACCAGCAGCAAACCTCCCCAGATGCAGGTCCAGCCGGTCTGGCGCAAGTGGTTGCGGACCAGCGGATCGGGGTGGTCGTGGTATCTGGCCCACAGCACCAGCAGGGCGACGAAGGCGAGGCCGGGCAGCAGGATCAGGTTGGTCAGGAACAGCGCTTCCGCCGCCACTGCGAGCTGCGGGCCGGGCATCACGTTCTTGAGGGGGTCGGGGCGCTCGATGCTCATGATCTTCGGGAACCTCTCGTGCTGGCGCTCGATCCTCGGGGGCGGAGGCGGCGCGGGTTCAGCGACCGAAGGTGGCCGATACCACTTCCATCAGACCTTCGGCGATTTCGGAATCGTCGGTCAGGCTTTCGACAATGCCGACGCGGCAGGCCGCGATCGGGTCCATGCCGTCCTTGATCAGGAGGCTAGCATAGACCAGCAGGCGGGTGCTTGCGGCTTCCTCGAGATCGCGGTCCTTCAGTGCACGCAATGCGCCGGCGATCGCCACCAGGCGCTTGGCGAGGTCGGGAGGGCAGGCGGTCTCTCCGATCAGCACCGCTTCTTCCTGCTCCGGGCGGGGGAAATCGAAGCGGACGCTGATGAAGCGCTGCCGGGTCGACGGCTTCATGCCTTTGAGCAGGTTCTGGTAGCCGGGGTTGTAAGAGACGACCAGCATGAAGCTGGGCGGCGCTTCGAGCAGTTCTCCGGTGCGGTCGATCGGCAGGATGCGGCGGTCGTCGGCCAGCGGGTGCAGGACCACGGTGGTGTCCTTGCGTGCCTCGACCACTTCATCCAGGTAGCAGATGCCGCCTTCGCGCACCGCGCGGGTCAGCGGGCCGTCGCACCAGACTGTCCGCCCTTCGCCGATCAGGTGGCGGCCGACGAGATCGGCCGCGGTCAGGTCGTCATGACAGGCGACGGTGTACAGCGGCAGGCCGAGGCGTGCCGCCATGTGGGCGACGAAGCGCGTCTTGCCGCAGCCGGTAGGACCCTTGATCAGCAGCGGCAGGCGATTTTTCCAGGCGTGCTCGAAGACTTCCACTTCGTCGCCGGCGGCCTGGTAGAAGGGGATGTCGAGGTGCGGCGTGCCGGGCTTCATTGTGCGAGTCCTTTCATGTAAGCGATGGCGATCACCGCCCATACCAGGATGATCCAACCCATGGTGATCGCGCGCCACAGCAGCGGGGCGTTGCGCAGTGCCATGAAATCGAGGATGACGACCGCGCCTTTCCAGAACGAGATCACCGCCAAGGCGGCGACGACCCAGGTGCCGGTGAGGCCTTGCTCGCCCACGCCCCAGGTGAGGAAGGTGGCAGCGAGCAGCGTCACCCACAGCCAGGTGCTGCGTTGCGGGGTGCCGTGTGTGTTGGTGCTCATGGTCGGTCGCCTCAGTGAATGACGTAAACCAGCGGGAACAGGACCAGCCACACCAGATCCACCATGTGCCAGTAGGCGGCTCCGGTTTCCAGCCCGTTCATGTCGCCCGGGCGGTAGCGGCCCTGGCGGGCGCCGTTCCACATTGCGGTAAGGATCACCAGGCCGAGGATGACGTGCATGAAATGGAAGAAGGTCAGCGACAGGTAGAACATGTGGAACGGGCTGCTCGACAGGCTGATGTCGTGAGCGAAGGCCGCGGCGTACTCGGTGAGCTTGACGGCGATGAAGCCCAGTCCGGTGAAGATGGCCGCGAGCAGCCAGTTCGCTGCGGCGCGCGCGGCCATGCGCTCGGCGGCCTGGACCGCGCGGACGACAAAGTAGCTGGCGGTGAGCAGCAGCACCGTGTTCAGTGCGCCGGCGTTGCGGTTGAGTGCGGCCTGCTCGGCATCGAACAATTCGAGGTTGTTCGCCCGGGTGAAGGCGTAGGCGGCAAAGAACACTCCGAACGCCAGCAGCTCCGCGAGGATGAAGAACCAGATCGCCAGGTCGCCGGCGAGGCGCGGGCTGTGGGCGTGCTCTGGAGCGTGTGCCGGCGCGGTGCGGTGCACTGGCGGCAGGACTGTATTTGTCTGTTCCATGCGCACCAGTCTAGGGAAGGGAAAAAGCTTTGAACTTGATCGCGGTTAATTGAGAGACGGTCTCAAGCGTGTGGCACGCATGCGCGTCAGCCAGCAGCGGGTGACGTCGACCATGCGGTTGGCGAAGCCCCATTCGTTGTCGAACCAGACCATCAGGTTGAGCATCCGCGGCCCGATCATTCGCGTCTGCGCGCCGTCGACGATGGCCGAATGGGGGTCGTGGTTGAAGTCGATCGAGGCGTGGGGCTCGTCCGAGTACGCAATGAGGTGGCGATAGCAGCCTTCGGCCGAGGCTCGGAGCAAGCGGTTCACCTCGCGCCCGTCGATGTCGTGCGACAGCGTGAGCACCATGTCGATCGCCGATACGTTGTGCGTGGGAACGCGGATCGCCTTGGCCTGCACGCGGCCGGCCAGGCTGGGCAGCAGGCGCTCGATGCCGCGTGCCAGGCCGGTCGAGACCGGGATGATCGATTGCATCGCCGAGCGGGTGCGGCGCAGGTCGGTGTGATGATAGCCGTCGATCAGCGGCTGGTCGTTCATCGCCGAATGCAGGGTGGTCAGCAGTGCCTGTTCGATGCCGAACTCGCGCTGCAGCAACTCGAGGACCGGTACGGCGGCGTTCGTGGTGCACGAGGCGTTCGACACCAGTCCCTCGCCGCCTTCGAGTGTCTCGTGGTTGATGCCGTAGACGATGGTCGCATCGACATCGTCCGCTCCATTGCCCGGATGCGACAGCAGCAGGCGCGGGCAGCCGGCATCGAGAAAGCGCTGGAGCTCGGTGCGGCTGCCGTAGCGACCGGAGCATTCGATGACGAGATCGGGCTCGTATGCCCTCCAGTCCACCGCTTCGGGGGTCGTCGCATGGGTGACGGCGATCGGCCTGCCGTCGATCAGCAGACAGGCATCGCCTGCGGCGACCGGAGCGGGGAAGCGGCCATGGGTGGAGTCGAAGCGGGTGAGATAGGCGATGCCGGCCAGATCGGCGGGCTCGTTGATCGCGACCACCTCGAATTCATTCGAGATGCCGGCTTCGTACAGCGCGCGCAGGTAGCAACGGCCGATCCGGCCGTAGCCGTTGATGATGAGGCGAAAAGGGGCGCCGGTAGCGGGACGGGAGGATGCGGCGGAGCAGGGTGTGGTCACGGTGGGCGGGAGCGAATGCGGCGGGACGAAGCGTTCATTCTATCGCGTCGCCGCGCCCGGCCGGGGTGGCTGCGTTCGTGCGGGGAAGAAAGGAAAAAAGGGCGGCTTGCGCCGCCCTAACCCCTTCCCCTGGCTTACCCAGGAGGTACTACTCTTTCATGGGCGTATCAGGATTTCGCACCCTTGAGTTCGCCTTTCGCGAAGAAGCTGGCGAGATAGACCAGCAGGCCGATGAAGAACACCACGCCGGCCCATTCGCGCATCCAGTAGAACAGCATAACCTGGTCCTGGGCGGCCATGAACGACAGCGGCGTGTCGGACACGCGCTGCAGCCACACCTGCAGGATGCCGGCGGCGGTCAGGAACAGGGTGATGAACACCATGGCGATGGTCATCAGCCAGAACGACCACATTTCCAGCACTTGCGCCTTGCCCGGATTGGCGGCACGACCGCGCAGGATCGGCATCGCATAGCTGATCATGGTCAGCACAACCATCACGTAGGCGCCGTAGAAGGCCATGTGACCGTGCGCCGCGGTGATCTGCGAGCCGTGGGTGTAGAAGTTGACCGGAGCCAGAGTGTGCAGGAAGCCCCACACGCCCGCACCGAGGAAGGCCATCACGCCGGTGCCCAGCGCCCACAGCACGGCAGCCTGGTTCGGATGCTCGCGGCGGCGGCGGTTCACCATGTTGAAGGCGAACACGGTCATGGCGAAGAAGGGAATCGGCTCCAGTGCGGAGAAGATCGAACCCCACCACTGCCAGTATTCCGGCGTGCCGATCCAGAAGTAGTGGTGACCGGTACCGATCAGGCCGGTGACCAGCGCCAGGGTGATGATCACGTACAGCCACTTCTCGATCACTTCGCGGTCGACGCCGGTGACCTTGATCAGCACGAAGGCGAGCATCGCGGCCATGATCAGTTCCCACACGCCTTCCACCCACAGGTGCACCACCCACCACCAGTAGAACTTGTCGCGGACGAGGTTGACCGGGTTGTAGAAGGAGAACAGGAAGAAGATCGCCAGCCCCCACAGGCCCATCAGCAGCACGATGCTGATGACGGTCTTGCGACCCTTCAGCACGGTCATCGTGATGTTGAAGAGGAAGGCCAGAGCGACGACGACGATGCCGATCTTGGTCAGCAGCGGCTGCTCGAGGAACTCTCGACCCATCGTGGCGAGGATGTCGTTACCGGTCGCCGAGGCCAGCGTGGCGTAATCCACCAGCAGGTAGCCGAGGATGGTGGCCGCGCCCGCGACGAGGAAGATCCAGAACATCGCCAGACCCAGCTTCGGGCTGAAGAGTTCGGTTTCCGTCTCCTCGGGGATGAGGTAGTACGCCGCGCCCATGAAGCCGAACAGCAGCCACACGATCAGCAGGTTGGTGTGGACCATGCGGGCCACGTTGAACGGAATCTCCGGAAACAGGAAGTCACCGATGATGTACTGCAGGCCCATGATCAGGCCGAAGATGATTTGCCCCACGAACAGCCCGATCGCCGCGATGAAGTAGGGCATGGCGACCGCTTGTGATTTGTATTGCATAAATTGATCCCCTTGTGTCTCCAGATTTCCGGTCAGCCTTCGATGTTCGGCGGCCAGTTGGCGGTGTTGATCTCGGAGGTGTATTTGAGGAACGCCACGATCTGGTCGAGCTCTTCATCGGTGAGGTGGAAGTTCGGCATCTGGCGACGGCCCGGAGCGCCGGTGGGCTGGGACATCATCCATGCCTTGATGAACTCCGGTCCGCGGCGCTTGTAGACGTTGCCGAGTTCCGGGGCGAAGTAGGCGCCTTCACCCAGCAGGGTATGGCAGCCCAGACAGTTGCGCGTTTCCCAGATGTGCTTGCCGGCGGCGACTTCGGGGGTGATGTTGTGCCGGTTGTCGCGATTCGGGAGTTCGCGTTCGGTGTCGAAGGTCAGCGCCACCAACAGGAGGAAGAAAAAGACCGTCCCCCCGTAGAAGATGTTTCGCGCCATGGATTTAGTAAAGATACCGCTCATGGAGTACTCCTCATCACTTGTCTCGTTTTTTCCGAAAAGGTGTCAATCTGTTGCCCGGTTTATGAAGGGGTACCGCTACCTACGGCAACGCCGATGGTAGGCGAATTCTCGGTGCGGGGAAGGTATGTAACCATGATTTGTATCAAGTGGGCAGAGTGGAAATGGATGGCGGGCGAACAATCGTGCATATCGGGGGCGGCCATCGGGGATGGTTTCATGCATATTGTGCATGCAGTCCGGGAAGGCATCATGGCGCGGACAGGGGGAATGATGCACTGCCTGCTCGCCGCGCTCGCCGCGCTCGCCGCGAGCCTCCTGCTTTCCGGAAGGCTCGCCCAGGCCGCGCCGGTGGACGTGGCGGTCGATGTCGGCCATACGCTCGCTGCTCCCGGGGCGACCAGCACCCGCGGGCGGAGCGAATTCGAGTTCAACCGTGAGCTTGCACGGGCGGTGGTCCGGGCCTTGCAGCAGCGCCGCCTCGAAGTCGCGACCATCAATGCCGACGGGCTTGTCCCCAGCCTGCAGGCACGGCCCCGGGCTGCAGGGGGGGCGCGTTTTTTCCTCTCCATCCACCATGACTCGGTCAATGCCGGCGAACTGCAGCCATGGATCTGGGACGGGCGCCGGCTCGACTACAGCGATGCTTTCGCGGGACATTCGCTGTTCGTGTCGCGCGCCAACCCGGATACCGCGCGCAGCATCCTGTGCGCACGCACGATCGGGGCCCGCCTGCAGCGCCTGGGCTTCGTTCCGACCCACAAGAACGGGCGCCGCCGCGCCTATGCCGATGAAGTGCACGCGGTGCATTACTACGATGAACTCGCGGTGCTGCGTCATGCTTCGATGCCCGCGGTGTTGTTCGAGGCCGGGGTGATCAAAAACCGCGAGGAGGAGTTGCGCCTGCGCGATCCGGTGCTGCAGGCGCGCATGGCCGACGGCATCGCCACCGGGATCGCCGCCTGCCTGCGCAACGGCCTGCCCGCCGACGAGGAGGCGGATGCGGACCGGGGCCCGCGCTGAGGCCGCGCGGGCCTCTCCCGCCGCCGTCACCGATCCGGCACGATCGGCCGGGGAGGATGCGCCGAGGGCGACGGCGCGCTTTCAGGCCGCGGTGGCCCGCACGCACTCGCGCACCAGGGCCGGGCCGCGATAGACCAGGCCGCTGTAGAGCTGGACCAGCACGGCGCCGGCGTCGATCTTGGCGCGCGCACCGGAGCCGTCGAGCACGCCGCCGGCGGCGATGATCGGCACCTCGCCGGCGAGCGCGCCGGCGAGCCGGCGGACGACCGCGGTGGAGGCGTCGAACACCGGCGCGCCCGACAGTCCGCCCTGCTCGTTGCCGTGGGGGAGGCCCTGGACCTTGTCGCGCGTGATCGTGGTGTTGGTGGCGATCACCGCGTCGATGCGGTGGCGGCGCAGCGCGTCGGCGATGTTCACGATCTGGGCATCGTCGAGGTCGGGGGCGATCTTGAGGGTGAGCGGCACGTAGCGTCCGTGGGTGTCGGCGAGTCGTGCCTGCGCCGCTTTCAGGCGGCCGAGAAGGTCGTCGAGCTCGGACTCGCCCTGGAGCTGGCGCAGGTTCTTGGTGTTGGGCGAGGAAATATTGACGGTGACGTAGCTTGCCTGTGCATAGACCTTGTCGAGGCAGGCGAGGTAGTCGTCAGCGGCGCGTTCGATCGGGGTGTCGGCGTTCTTGCCGATGTTGATGCCGAGAATGCCGCGGTATTTTGCCGCCCCGACATGGGCGAGGAGGGCGTCGACGCCGTGGTTGTTGAAACCCATGCGGTTGATGATGGCGTGCGCTTCGGGCAGGCGGAACATGCGCGGGCGCGGGTTGCCCGGCTGCGCGCGCGGGGTGATGGTGCCGATTTCGATGAAGCCGAACCCCATGCGCGCGAGGCCGTCGATGGCTTCGCCGTTCTTGTCGAGGCCGGCGGCGAGGCCGATGCGGTTGGGAAAGCGCAAGCCCATCACCTCGACGGTCGGGGCCGCCTCGGGTTTGCCTGGGGGCAGCAGGCGACCGGCCAGGGCGAGGGCGTGCAAGGTCAGTTCGTGGGCGGTTTCCGCATCGAGCGAAAACAGCAGCGGGCGGGCGATGTCGTAGAGCATCGGCGGATTGTAGCGATTCGGCCGATGGGGTGCGACTGCCGTTCAGCTTGCGGCAAGTGGTCGCCACTCGCCTCCACGCAGTGCTTCGAGTCCCCCGAAGCGGGCCTTGTAGGCCATTTTCGGACTCTGCGCGATCCAGTAGCCGAGATAGACATGGGGCAGATGCAGGGCGCGGCAGGTCTCGATCTGCCACAGGATGCCGTAGGTGCCGAACGCCGTGCGTGCCAGCCCGGGTTCGTAAAAAGTGTAGACGCTGGAAAGTCCGTCGGAGAGGCGGTCGATCACGCTCACCATGCGCAGGATGCCGCCTTCGCGGAATTCGACCAAGTGGGTATCGACATGGCTTTGCAGCAGGAAGTGCTCGTACTGTTCGCGGCTGTCCAGGTCCATGCCGCCGCCGGCGTGGCGGGCGGCCTGATAACGCTGGTAGAGCAGGTAGTGTTCTTCCTCGAAGAGCAGCGGCAGCGCGCCCGCCTCCAGGTTGGCGTGCCGGTTCCAGGCGCGGCGCTGGCTGCGGTCGGGATGAAAGCGCTGCACCGGAATGCGCACCGGGACGCAGGCCTGGCAGTGATCGCAATGCGGGCGGTAGGTGAACACGCCGCTGCGGCGAAAACCCCGGCGCACGAGCTCGCTGTACACCTGCGGGTCGATCAGATGGCCGGGCGTAGCCACTTGCGACCGCGCGCTGCGCTCGGGCAGATAGGAGCAGGCATACGGAGCGGTGGCGTAGAACTGGATCAGCGCATAAGGATAGTCCTGTCGCATGATGTGGCCTGCAGGCAGCATTGCGGTTTCGTTCAGGGCCAGGCGAACTCGGTCGCCGCATCCGCCGGCCAGCGGCACGGGGGCGGGCCGAGCGGAGTCCAGTGCGCCAGCGCGCGGCAGAAGTCGGTCCGCGATATTTCCTCGGCGCCCATCGACAGCAGGTGCGAAGTCGTCATCTGACAGTCGATCATGCCATATCCACGCTCCGTGAGCAGGCGGGCGAGATGGGCGAGGGCGACCTTGGAAGCGTCCGTTTCGCGGCAGAACATCGATTCGCCGAAGAACACCTTGCCCAGCGCCATCCCATAGAGTCCACCGACAAGCCTGCCGTCGCGCCAACATTCGACACTGTGGGCATGGCCTAGTTCGTGCATCCGCTGGTAGGCAGAGCGCATTGCGGGGGTGATCCAGGTGCCCAGTCCGGGGCCGCGCGGTGCGGCACAGGCCTGCATCACGGCGGCAAAAGCCGTGTCGAGCCGGACTTCGAAGAGCTGCCGGCGCAGCGTCCGGCGCAGCGTCCGGCTGATGTGGAGGCGCTCGGGGAATAGGACCAGGCGCGGATCCGGGCTCCACCACAGGATCGGCTCTCCGGGACTGAACCAGGGGAAAATGCCGTTGCGGTAGGCGAGGAGGAGCCATTCGGGGGCCAGCGAACCGCCCGCTGCGAGCAGGCCATTCGGTTCCGCGAGCGCCTGCTCCAGCGGCGGAAAGGCCGGCTCGCTGCCCAGCCAGGGAATCATGCTCCGCCCGGTTGCGGCTGCTGCGCCTCGGGGTGGGCGGTGAGATCGAGCCCGGTGAGCTCGTCCTGGAACGTCACCACGTGATCGACATCGAGGCGGATGCCGATGCGTTCGCCAATGGTGTGGTTGTGATGGCTGGGAACCAGCGACAGCACCTTGGCCCCGCTGCTCAGGCGCAGCGTGTACAGGATGTCCGCGCCGCGAAAGGCTTTATGCACGATTTCGGCACGCAGCGGGCTGAGGTCGTCGTGGACGATGTCGTCCGGGCGCAGCAGGACATCGACGTCGCTGCCGTGGGTGCAGCCGCCACAGTCTTCGCCGCACACCAGCGGTACGGTGCTGTTGAGCACGCCGAGCTCGACGTGCACTTCGCGGTCGTTGAGCACGCGCCCGCGCAGGAAGCTGCCCTGGCCGATGAAGTCGGCAACGAAGCGGTTGGCCGGGCGGTGGTAGAGGTTGTACGGGGTATCCCACTGCTGGATGCGGCCCTCGTGCATGATGCCGATCTCGTCGGCGACGGCGAAGGCTTCGTGCTGGTCGTGGGTGACGAGGATGGCGGTGGTCCGGGTCGCCTTGATGATGTCGCGGACTTCGTAGGACAGGCGTTCGCGCAGCTCGACGTCGAGGTTGGAAAAAGGCTCGTCGAGCAGCAGCAGGCTCGGGCGCGGCGCCAGCGCACGGGCCAGGGCGACGCGCTGCTGCTGTCCTCCGGACATCTCGTGGGGGTATTTGCCGCCCTGGCCGCCCAGGCCGACGAGGCCGAGCAGCTCCTCGACGCGCGCCCGGCGGGCAGCGGCGTTTTCCCCGCGCAGGCCGAAGGCGATGTTTTCCGCCACCGAGAGGTGAGGGAACAGAGCGTAGTCCTGGAACACCATGCCGATGCGGCGGCGCTCCGGCGGCTGGGTGTAGGCGACGCTGCTGACGATGTTGCCATCGAGACTGATTTCGCCGGCACGCAGACGTTCGAAACCGGCGATGCACCGCAGCACCGTGGTCTTGCCGCAGCCCGAGGGGCCGAGCAGGCAGCCGATGCGGCCACGGTCGAGGCGCAGCGAGAGCTGGCGAACCACCAGGTGATCGCCGAAGGCGAGGTCGATGTCGTTGAGCTGGAGATGTGACATGGTCGGGCTTGCGGCGCAATGAATTCGTATCGCCCGCGATTATTGCATCGAGGCGATTCAAATGCGATCAATTATAATTTGCCATCGAAACGCGGGCGCCTGCCATCCGGCGCGCTCCACAACAACGGAAACGGAATGAATGCAAAGGGGGGGCAGGCCCGAGTGCGCCTGCAGGGCTCGACGCTGACATCGATGGCCGTGGTGATCGCAGCCTTGATCGCCGCACCGGTTTTGTCGGTATTTTCCAACGTCTTCATCGGCGGCACCAGTTCCACCTGGTCGCACCTGGCAGACACGGTATTGGGTGAATTCCTCTTCAATACCGTGGTGTTGTGCATCGGCGTCGGCCTGGGTGTGGCCTCGATCGGAATCACCACTGCCTGGCTGACGACGATGCTCGACTTTCCCGGGCGGCGCTTTTTCGAATGGGCGCTGGTGTTGCCGCTGGCGGTACCGGCCTACGTGATGGCCTATGTCTATACGGACTTCCTGCAGTACGTCGGGCCGGTGCAGACGTGGCTGCGCGACACCTTCGAGTGGGGGCGTGGAGATTATTGGTTTCCCGACGTGCGCACGGTGGGCGGGGCGGTGGCGATGTTCATGTTCGTCCTGTACCCCTACGTATACATGATCGCGCGCGCGGCTTTCCTCGAGCGCGCCGGTGGCATGCTCGAGGCCGGACGCTCGCTCGGGCTCGGCCCCTGGAGATCGTTCTTCCGCGTCTCGCTGCCGCTGGCGCGGCCCGCCGTGGTTGCCGGCACGGCGCTGGCCCTGATGGAAACCCTGGCGGATTTCGGCACCGTGTCCTATTTCGGGGTGCAGACCTTCACCACCGGGATCTACCGTGCCTGGTTCTCGCTGGGCGACCGTATCGCTGCCGCCCAGCTGTCGGCTGCGCTGCTCGCCTTCGTCGTCGTCGTGCTGACGCTCGAACGCATCAGCCGGGGGCGCGCACGCTTCAACAACACCTCGCGCCAGCACAGCCTTCCCGTTCGCCAGCGCCTGCCTTCGGCGCTGGGCGTGCTCGCCGCGTTTGCCTGCTTCATGCCCTTGCTGCTGGGCTTCCTGCTGCCCGGCGCGCTCCTGCTGGAGATGGCGTTTCTCGACGGCGACGCCCAGTTCGGTTCGCGCTTCGTGCACCTGGCGGGCAACAGCTTTGTCCTCGCCGCGCTGACGGCCCTGATCGCAGTGCTGCTCGCGATCGTCCTCGGCTATGCGGCGCGTCTGGCGCGCTCGCGTTTGCCGCATGCCCTGAACCGGGTGGTCGGACTGGGCTATGCCGTCCCCGGCTCGGTGATCGCGGTCGGGGTGCTGATTCCGCTGACGCGCCTGGACAACTGGCTTGCCCAGTCCTGGGAGGCGCTGTTCGGCAGCAACCCGGGGCTGCTGCTGACCGGGGGCATCGCTGCCCTGCTGTACGCCTACCTGGCGCGCTTTCTCGCCGTGGCGCTGCAGACCGTCGAATCCAGCCTGGGCAAGATCACGCCGAGCATGGACGATGCGTCGCGCAGCCTGGGGTTCGGTCGCTGGGCGACGCTGCGCCGGGTGCATGTGCCGATGCTGCGCGGCAGCCTGCTCACCGCCGGCCTGCTGGTGTTCGTCGATGTGATGAAGGAGTTGCCGGCGACGCTGGTGATCCGGCCGTTCAACTTCGATACCCTGGCGACCCAGGCCCACACCCTGGCCTCGGACGAGCGCCTGGCCGAAGCGTCCACCGCTGCGCTGATCATCGTCGCGGTCGGCCTCCTGCCGATGATCCTGATCTCGCGCCAGATCCTCGCCGTCCGGCGCAAGGCCTGAGGACGCCCGGGGGACGGCTTTCCCGTTCCCGCCCCGGCGAAGTGTCCACGCCCAGGCCGGGTGCCGGGTCTGGCCGCGCAAATGCGGCTTCGCGCCGCACTGCGGCGGTTTCGTGCCGCACCGCTGCCGGCGCCGTGGGCGGCCGCGGCAGGGTCGGGGCGTGATGCGGTTCCGGCGTGTTCACGGCAACGGCCCCCGCATCCGGAGGATGCGGGGGCCGTTGTTGCGCTCGTCGTCGGCGCCCGCCGGGGCCGGCGACGCCGTGTTCAGCGGTAGCCGGCGCGGTCGTAGATGCGCTGGGCTTCGGCGACGGTCGCGGCGAGCTCACCGATCGGCAGGGTGTCGGCCTTGAATTCGCCGAGCTTGTTCAGCGCGGCGTTGTCGACCTTGACGCCGGGCGCCACCGGCCATTCGTTGTTGCCGTTGGCGAAATAGGTCTGCGCTTCGTCCGAGGCCAGGTACTCGAGGAACTTGACCGCAGCTTCCTTGTTCGGGGCGTGCTTGAGCATGCCGGCGCCGGAAACGTTGATGTGCGTGCCCCAGGTGGCCTGGTTCGGCCACACTGCTTTCACTTTGGCGATCACGGCCTGGTCTTCGGGTTTGTCCGAATTCATCAGGCGGGCGAAATAGTAGCTGTTGGCGATCGCCACGCCGCATTCCCCGGCCGCGACGGCGCGGATCTGGTCGGTGTCGCCGCCCTTGGGCGCACGCGCGAAGTTGGCCACGATGCCGCTCGCCCATTTTTCGGTCGCTTCGGCACCGTTGTGCTTGATCATCGCCGCGCCCAGCGACAGGTTGTAGGGGTGGCTGCCCGAACGGGTGCAGACCTGGCCCTTCAGTGCCGGTTCGGCGAGCTGCTCGTAAGTCTGGACTTGCTCGGCTTTCACCATCTCCGGGTTGAAGACGATGATGCGGGCGCGGGTGGAGTAGGAGAACCAGTTGTCGGCACGCAGATGGGCGGGGATGCGGGCTTCCAGGGTGGCCGACTTCACCGCCTGGAAAATGCCGAGCTCATCGGCCTTGGCCAGGCGCGAAGCGTCGACGGTGATGAAGACGTCGGCCGGGCTGTTGGCGCCTTCGGTGCGCACGCGCTCGAGCAGTTCGTCTTCCTTGGCTTCGATGCGGTTGATCTTGATGCCGGTCTGCTTGGTGAAATTGCCGTAGAGCTGCTCGTCCGTCTGGTAGTGGCGGGCGGAATAGATATTGAGCTCGGCAGCGGTGGCGACGCTGGTGAATCCGATTGCGGACAGCAGGGAGGCGAGGACAGCTTTCTTGATCATGGTGGGTAACCTTGTGCGAGGGATGGCGGGTGATTTCTGGGAGCCGATATTAACGATAAAGATTTGCAGTTGCAAATAGTTCGCATTCGGTGCAGGATTAATGGGAACTGTTCTCAAATAAGAGGTTTGCATGAATGCACTGCTCGTCGGGGCCGACCGGCTCGGCAACATTCCCGATGTACTCCGCACTTTCGGCATCCGGATCGCCGCACATGTGAGCGGGCGCGACACCACGCATCAAAGACGGTGCGCACCGCTGCCGGCGGGGGTCGGATTGGTGATCCTGTTTACCGATTTCATCGGCCACAACGTCATGCAGCGCTTCCGCGATGCGGCCAGCCGCGAGGGGGTGATGGTGGTGTGCTGCCGGCGCTCGACTTGCGCATTGCAGCAGGCGTTGGGCAAGCGCCTGGGGGAAGCGTGTGCGGAGTGCTCGGTCGCTTGCGGTCGCCGGTGAACGCGGCGCGCAGGAGAGGGGGGAGTAGAGAAGGGGCGCCGCGACGGGAGTCGGGGCGCGCCGCGGGTGCGCTCAGCGTACGCCGAGCAGGGTGCGGGGTGTGTCGAAGGTGTCGCCGTCGCCGAGCAGGCGGCGTGCACCGTTGAAGCGCTGTGACCAGTAGCGCGAGGCGATGTTCTCCACCCGGACTTCGCCCCCCGAAGACGGCGCATGGACGAAGCGGCCGTCGCCCAGGTAGATGCCGACGTGCGAAAAGGTGCGGCGCATCGTGTTGAAGAACACGAGATCCCCGGGCTTGAGTTCCTGGCGGCCGATGCGGTCGCCCAGCGCGGCCATTTCGCGGGCCGTGCGCGGCAGGTCGAGGCCGACCGCATTGCGGAACGCGTTCAGCACCAAACCGCTGCAGTCGAGCCCGGTCGAGGGCGAAGTGCCGCCGAAGCGGTAGCGGATGCCGAGGTAGGAGAGCGCTTCATCGACCAGCTGCTCGGCGGCCGTGGCGTATTCATCCAGCGTTGAAACTGCGGTGGCCGCATCCTGGGTCGCCGGGCTGGCCTGGCTCGCGTAGGCGGCGGGAGGCAGCAAGAGCGCGAGGGCGAGGAGGAGGGGGCGGAAAAACATTCGGCGGAATATACGCAAGCGTTTCAAGGATGTAAATGGAAAAAGCGGTGCCGAAAGGCGTTTTCTGAACGGTTCTTCAGCGTCCAGGTCAAGCGCCCACTTATAGTGGTGGGCCGAACGCGCCGGTGCGGCGATGCTGGGCTCTCAAGAGAATGCAGGGTGGCCCCAAGTATTCCTGTCCCCCTCGGGGGAACGGCAAAGCCGTTTCCTGGGGGCGCTCAAAGGCTCCATTTCTGTCGGGAAGCCCGCTCGATGTCCGCGAGTGCCCGCGGCGTCGCTGCGCCGAGGGCCAGCGCGCGCGCCTGGGCGGCGAGCAGGAGTTGGGCGATTGCCCAGGCGTCGCCCAGGGCATGGTGGCGCTGAAAGGTTTCGATGCCGAAGCTGTTCATCCAGTCGGCGAGGCGGGCCGGGCGCACGAAACGATCCTGGAACAGGGCGGGCAGGATGTAGTAGAGATCGATCCACGGCAGCTCGGGAGTGATCCCGAGATGGGCCTGGAGGGCGCGCTCGAGCATGCTGCGGTTGAAACCCGCATTGAAGGCGACCAGCGGCGAGTTGCCGAAGAGGCCGAACAGGCCCGCCAAGGCGTCGGCCGGTACGGGCTGGAGCGGTGCGTAGTAGGCGTCCTGGGGGTGAATCAGCCCGCCGTCGACCGCAAGTCCGCCAATCGCCAGCAGGCGGTCGGCGTCCAGGTCGAGGCCGGTGGCTTCGGTGTTGACGACCACGTAGCGGGTTTCGAAATGGGGGCGGTCGAGTTCGGGAGGCGGCAGCTGTCGCCAGTGCCTGAGCCAGGCCTGCGCTTGCGCGCTCAGCGACGGCTGGTCGCCGCGCGCGGTAATGAGGCGCGACAGCCAGCTCATAGCTGATAGTCCAGCTTGAGCCGCAGTTGCAGCTTGCGCGCTTGGCGGAAGGCTTCCTTCAGGATGCGGCGGTCGAGCTCGTTGAGGGTGTCGGGGTCGATGCGGTTGTCACCCGGTGCGTCGTGCTCGGTTTCGAGGTGCTGGGCGCGCAGGCGCAGCAGCTGGATGAAGTGGAAACCGTCGATGATCGCAGCCACCTCCTCGGTGCTGACGCCCATCTTCGCGCTGGCCTGGCGCAGCCGCTGCACCGTGCTGCTGGAGTCGACCCCGGTGCGCAGCGCGAGGATGCGCGCGACATCGACGAAGAGGCGCGCGCCGGATTTCTTGAGGTCGATGCAGCCGTCGTCCTCGAGGACGAAATCGCGGATCCGCCCCAGCGGCGGCATCACCTGCAAGGCGTTGACCGCCATCATCCGCAGGAAGGCGGAATTGCCCTTGACCGTCTTGTTGAGCCAGCTGCGCAGCTGGTCGCCGAGCTGCTCGTTGCCGTACAGGACGCGGAAATCGAAGAAGATCGAGGCATTGAGCAGGGCCTGGGGGTCGGGCTCGCGAATCCAGGCGCCGAAGCGCGATTTCCATTCTGCGGGGGTCAGGCACAGCTCGGGGTTGCTGGCCATGATGTTGCCCTTGCACAGGGGAAAGCCACAGGCGGCCAGATTGTGGTTGACCGTCTTCGCGAACTCGATCAGGCGCCGCCGGATCGCTTCGCCGTCCTGGCGCTCGGGGTCGCGCCAGATGATGCCATTGTCTTGGTCGGTGGACAACGTCTGCTCGTGCCGGCCTTCCGAGCCGAACGCGATCCAGCCGAAGTCGATGCCGACCAGATCGTGTTCTTCGAGGGCCAGACCGATGATGCGCCGGGTCAGGGCGTCGTTGAGCGCGGAGATGAACTGGGTGAGCTGTTCGGCGCCGATGCCCTGGGCGATCAGGTTGAGCGCGAGCTGGCGGATGTCCCTGCTCGCGCGCTGCAGTGCCGCGATGTCGGCGGCGTTCTCGATGCCGGCGCGGATCTGGCGCAGGCTGATGCGCTGCAGGGCGAACAAATCGCGCTCGGATACCACGCCCTTGAGCCGGTTTTCGGTGTCCACAACGAGCAGATGACGCACGCCGTGGGTCGCCATTTCGAGTGCCGCGTCGTAGGCCGAAGCGGTGGCGGCGAGCTGATGGGGATTGGCGGTCATCAGTTCGCCGATCGGGCGGGACAGGTCGAACCCGGCCAGGATCACCCGCGGCAGCAGGTCGCTCTGGGTGAGGACGCCGACCGGATGGCGCTCGTCATCGACGACGACCATGCATCCGAGGCGCTGCAGCTCCATCTGTTCGAGTGCGCTGCGGGTCGACGTCTCCGGCGTGACGAACACCGGCGCCTTCTTGACCAACTGGCCGAGCGGAGTGGTCATGGTCTGCTGCTCGGCCGCACGCTGGGCGAAGGTGGTCTGCAGCTGCTGGCGGGACTGGGTCAGCAGGCTGGCGATGTATTGCGTGCAGAAGAGGTGGAACACCGGGCTCATCTGCATCAGCTGGAGGAACTCGTCGGCGCCGATCTGGTAGCAGAAGCTGTCTTCGGCCGCGGTGTAGGCGTTGGTCGAGGGCCGGCGTGCCGAGATCGCGCCGATCGGAAAGCATTCGCCCGGCCCCAGCGACAGGCTGGCATATTCGGTAACGACGGCGGCACCGGTCTGGCGCGCCTGCACCTTGCCCCGCTGCACGATGTAGAAATGCCGGGGGACCCCCATTTCAGGGGTCAGGATGTCGGCACCGCGCGGGTGGAAGGCGAGCACGGCATGCTCGGCGAGAAAGGCGAGCGCTTCGGCCTCCATGCGATTGAACGGCGAGAAGTTGCGCAGGAAATCCGTGCTGGCGCCCACCAGCAGATCGGTGGCAAGAGAGCTCATTGGCAGAGGCAGTCTTCAGAGTACTTCGGCGGCATGGTCGGCCAGGCGTGAGCGCTCGCCGCGCTGCAAGGTGATATGGCCGGAATGGGCCCAGCCCTTGAAACGGTCGACGACGAAAGTCAGGCCGGACGAACCTTCGGTCAGATAAGGGGTGTCGATCTGGGCGATGTTGCCCATGCACACCACCTTGGTGCCGGGGCCGGCGCGGGTGATGAGCGTTTTCATCTGTTTCGGCGTAAGGTTCTGCGCTTCGTCGATGATCAGGAACTTGTTCAGGAAGGTGCGCCCGCGCATGAAATTCAGGCTCTTGATCTTGATCCGGCTGCGGATCAGGTCGCGCGTGGCCGCCCGTCCCCAGTCGCCGCCTTCGCCGGTGGTGCCGTTGAGCACGTCGAGGTTGTCTTCGAGCGCCCCCATCCACGGCGCCATCTTTTCTTCCTCGGTGCCGGGCAGGAAGCCGATGTCTTCGCCCACCGGGACGGTGACGCGGGTCATGATGACTTCGCTGTAGCGTTTCGACTCCAGTGTCTGGGTCAGCCCGGCGGCGAGCGTCAGCAAAGTCTTGCCGGTACCGGCCTGGCCGAGCAGGGTGACAAAGTCGATCTCCGGGTTCATCAGCAGGTTCAGCGCGCAGTTCTGCTCGCGGTTGCGTGCGGTGATTCCCCAGATGTTGTTCTTGCTGTGGCTGTAATCGACCAGGGTCTCCAGCACCACGCTGCGCCCGTCCTTTTCCTTCACCCAGGCCTGCAGCGGGTTGTCGCCGTCCTGGAAAACGAACTCGTTGACCAGCAGGTCGGGGGTGAGCGGGCCGCTGAGCCGGTAATAGGTGCGGCCTTCCTCCTTCCACGACTCCATGCCGCGGCCGTGGGTGTCCCAGAAGTCGGCCGGCAGTTCGAGGGTGCCCGAGTACAGCAGGTCGCTGTCCTCGAGGACCTTGTCGTTGAAGTAATCCTGCGCGGCAAGGCCGAGGGCGCGGGCCTTGATGCGCATGTTGATGTCCTTGGAGACGAGGATCACCTCGCGCCCGGGGAACTTGTCGACCAGATGCATCACCACGGCGAGGATCTGGTTGTCGCCGCGCGCAGTGGGCAGGGCCGCGGGCAGGCGCACGTCGATCGCTTCGGTCTGCAGATGCAGGCGGCCGCTGGCCTGGCCGTGGGAGAGGGTTCCGAGGGCGATCCCGTTCTCGATGCCGTCGACCGCGGAGCTGACGATCTCGTCGAGCATGCGGCTGGCCTGGCGGGTGTTGCGCGCGACTTCGCTGGTGCCCTTCTTGTTGTTGTCCAGTTCCTCCAGCGTCATGATCGGCACGTAGAGGTCGTGTTCCTCGAAGCGGAACAGGCTGGTGGGGTCATGCATCAGCACGTTGGTGTCGAGCACGAAGAGCTTGCAGGGGGGACGCTTCCTGTTCGCGCCGCGCTTCGGTGTCGAAGCGCTCGCGGAAGTCGGGGCGGGGGCGGTTTTGCGGGTCGCGGGCATGTCGGAGCGGTCCGGTGAGGCAGCCGGGGCTGCGGAAACAGGGAATGCGGTTACAGCGCCTGCGCGGCGGCGAGCACTTCCTCGGCATGGCCGGGCACTTTCACGCCGCGCCACTCGCGGGCGATGTTGCCTTCGGCGTCGATCAGGAAGGTGCTGCGTTCGATGCCGCGCACCTGCTTGCCGTACATGTTCTTCAGCTTCATCACGCCGAAGGCTTCGCAGGCCGTCTCTTGAGGGTCGGAGACCAGCTCGAAAGGCAGTTCGAGCTTGGCCTTGAAATTCTCGTGGCTCTTCAGGCTGTCGCGGCTGACGCCGAACACCGTGCATCCTGCCGCGCTGAAGGCGGCGTGGAGGCTGCCGAAATCACGGGTTTCGTTGGTACAGCCCGGCGTGTTGTCCTTGGGATAAAAGTAGATCACCAGCTTGCGCCCGCGCAGCGCGGACAGGGTGACGGTGTTGCCGCCGGTGGCGGAAAGGCTGAAATCGGGGGCGGGAGTCGTGCTCAAGTCCGGTCTCTCCTGCGTAGTTATCCTGCGTGGCCTCGGCCGCCGGATTGTCATGCGGGACGATCTACCCGCAGTGGCAAGGGCGAGGGGGCGAGGGCGAACTCGGTCCGTGGCCAGAGTAGCCGAAGCGCATGCGGGCTGACAATGCCCGGCGCCGCGCCGCCGCGCCGCCGCGGCGGTGCGTGCGCGGAGGCGGGCTGTGGGGGCGGCTGCGGGGGGGCGTCACGCGGCCCGCTCGTGGAGCAGCGCCAAGGCGACGGCGCGGCCTTCGCCGACCAGGATGTTGTAGGTCCGGCAGGCCGCGGCGAAATCCATGAACTCGAAGCCGATGCGCGCCTCGACCAGCGGGCGCAGCAGCTGCGGCTGCGGAAAGCGCTGGCGGCGGCCGGTGCCGACGATCAGGATCTGTGCTCCGAGCCCGGCGGTCTCGGCCAGATCGGCCTCGGTGAGGCCGGCCAGGTCGCCGCCGGCCGCCGGCGCCCAGCCGGTGACGATGCGGTTGGCGGTGAGCAGCAGGTTGCCCTCGTAGCGTTCCTTGTCGATCATCACATGATCGTCGCCGTAACCGGTGACGACGTGGGTGTTGGTGTGGCTGTCGAGATAGAGCTTCATGGCGTGGGTTCGGTCGGTCGGAAAAAGGCCCGGCGGAAAAAAGGAATGGAGCGTGCGAGGCAGCGCGGCGTGGAAGAGGGGAAGAGAAGGAAGTGTGGAAAAGGGGAGAGGAGACGATTCAAAGTGACGATTCAAGGCGAAATTGCCGCAGTGCGGCAGCGGGGCTAAGATAACAACCTTTTGCGGCATGGGGAAAACCTTGCCGCCCTTCATTTTCCATCACGCAGGAAAGGCGATCATGAAAGCGGTGAAGACACTCGAGCTCGCAACGGTATCCCCGGAACCGGAGATCATTGCCGAAGCGGGCGCCGCCGCGAGTCGTCCGATCCGCAAGTCGGCCAAGCTCGCCGAGGTCTGCTACGACATCCGCGGCCCGGTGTTGACCCGCGCCAAGCAGATGGAAGACGAAGGGCACAAGATCATCAAGCTCAACATCGGCAACCTCGCCGCCTTCGGCTTCGATTCGCCCGAAGAAATCCAGATGGACATGATCCGTAACCTGCCCAACGCGGCGGGTTACTCGGATTCGAAAGGAATCTTCGCCGCGCGCAAGGCGGTGATGCACTACACCCAGGAAAAGGGCATCAAGGGCGTCGATATCGAGGACATCTACATCGGCAACGGCGTCTCCGAGCTGATCGTGATGGCGATGAACGCGCTCCTCGACGCCGGCGACGAAGTGCTCGTGCCGGCGCCCGACTACCCGCTGTGGACCGCGGCGGTGAGCCTCTCCGGGGGCAAGCCGGTGCATTACCTGTGCGACGAAACCCGCGACTGGATGCCCGATCTGGCCGACATGCGCGCCAAGATCACGCCCAATACCCGCGCCATCGTCATCATCAACCCGAACAATCCGACCGGGGCGGTGTATCCGGATGCGGTGCTCAAGGAGATCGTCGCCCTTGCGCGCGAGCACGACCTCATCCTGTACGCCGACGAGGTCTACGACAAGGTGCTCTACGACGGTGTCGAGCACACCTCGCTGGGGGCGCTGTCGGGCGACGTGCTGACCATCCTCTTCAACGGCTTGTCGAAAAACTACCGCTCCTGCGGTTACCGTGCCGGCTGGATGGTCGTGTGCGGCGACAAGCGTCGCGCCCACGACTACATCGAAGGCCTCAACATGCTCGCTTCGATGCGCCTGTGCGCCAACGTCCCCGGCCAGTACGCGATCCAGACCGCGCTCGGCGGCTACCAGAGCATCGACGACCTCGTCGCCGAAGGCGGGCGCATGCGCCGCCAGCGCGATCTGGCGTGGGAGCTGATCACCCGGATTCCGGGGGTCAGCTGCGTCAAGCCCAAGGCCACGCTGTACATGTTCCCGCGCCTCGACCCCAAGGTCTATCCGATCGAGGACGACCAGGCCTTCATCGCCGAACTGCTCGAGGAGGAGCGCGTGCTGCTGGTGCAGGGCTCGGGCTTCAACTGGCCGCATCCCGACCATTTCCGGCTGGTGTTCCTGCCGCACGAGGACGATTTGCGCGACGCCATCGAGCGCGTGGCGCGCTTTCTCGAACACTACCGCAAGCGCCACGGCACCTGAGGCCCGAGCCCGGGGCTCGCGTTTCCACTCCACTTCCTTCTGAAACCACGGAATTCACTGCATGAAACCGATCAATGTTGGCCTGCTGGGCATCGGTACCGTCGGCGGCGGCACCTTCACCGTTCTCAAACGCAACGCCGAGGAAATCACCCGTCGCGCCGGGCGCCCGATCCGCATCACCACGGTGGCCGACAAGAATCTCGAGCTCGCACGCCGGGTTACCGGCGGCGACGTGAAACTCTCCGACGACGCTTTCGCGGTGGTCGCCGACCCCGAGATCGACATCGTCGTCGAGCTGATCGGCGGCTACGGCGTCGCCCGCGAACTGGTGATGAAGGCGATCGAAAACGGCAAGCACGTGGTCACCGCCAACAAGGCGCTGCTCGCGGTGCATGGCAACGAGATCTTCGCCGCGGCGCAGAAGAAGGGCGTGATGGTGGCCTTCGAGGCCGCGGTCGCCGGCGGCATCCCGATCATCAAGGCGCTGCGCGAAGGCTTGTCGGCGAACCGCATCGAATGGCTGGCGGGGATCATCAACGGTACGACCAATTTCATCCTCTCCGAAATGCGCGACAAGGGCCTGCCCTTTGCCGAGGTGCTGAAGGAGGCGCAGGCGCTGGGGTATGCCGAAGCCGATCCGACCTTCGACATCGAAGGCGTCGATGCCGCGCACAAGGCGACGATCATGAGTGCGATCGCCTTCGGCATCCCGATGCAGTTCGACAAGGCCTACATCGAAGGCATCAGCAAGCTCGATGCGGTCGATATCGCCTACGCCGAACAGCTCGGCTACCGCATCAAGCTGCTGGGCATCGCGCGCCGGCGCGACGAAGGCATCGAGCTGCGCGTGCACCCGACGCTGATCCCGGCCAAGCGCCTGATCGCCAACGTCGAAGGGGCGATGAACGCAGTGCTGGTCCAGGCCGACGCGGTCGGCGCGACGCTGTACTACGGCAAGGGCGCCGGCGCCGAACCGACCGCCTCGGCGGTGATCGCCGACCTCGTCGATGTCACCCGCCTGCACACCGCCGATCCCGAGCACCGCGTGCCGCATCTGGCGTTCCAGCCCGACCAGGTGCAGGACATCCCGGTGCTGCCGATCGAAGAGGTGGTCACCTCCTATTACCTGCGCATGCACGTCGAAGACAAGCCCGGCGTGCTCGCCGACATCACCCGCATCCTCGCCGACAGCGGCATCTCGATCGAGGCCCTGATCCAGAAGGAAGCCGCCGAGGGCGAGTCGCACACCGACATCATCCTGCTCACCCACCAGACGGTGGAAGGCAAGGCCAATGCGGCGATCGTCCGCATCGAGGCGCTGCCGGTGGTGCAGGGCAGGGTCACCCGCCTGCGCATGGAAAGCCTTTGAGCGCGTAGCAGGACGATCGCGCTCTGCGACGACAGCCGCGCCCGAGGGCGCGGCCTTGCGATGTCCGGCGTGCTGCCGGGGCGGCCGCGCCACAGACCGGACTTTGAATGGAAACCGTGCGATGAGCACTACGATCGACCAGCTTTTCATCGGCCGCGTCCAGCCCATGCTGCCCGAGGGAGGAGCGACCGGGATCTACAAGGCGGCGGTTGCCGGCCGGGTGATGCTCACGCCCGGCGGGCTGCAAGGCGACGAGCAGGGCGACCTGCGTCACCACGGCGGGCCGCACAAGGCGCTGCATCACTACCCGGTGGAGCATTACGCCCTGCTTGTTCAGGAATGGCCGCACTGTGCAGGGCTCACCGGTGCCGGCGTGCTGGGCGAGAACATCAGCACCCGCGGGCTCACCGAGCACGATGTGTTCATCGGCGACATCTACCGCATCGGCGAGGCGCGGGTGCAAGTCAGCCAGCCGCGCTCGCCGTGCTGGAAGATCGACCGCCGCCTGGGGGCCGACAAGGCCTCGCGCTTTGTCGAGGCGGCCGGCATTACCGGCTGGTATTACCGCGTGCTCACGCCTGGCACGATCGCAGCCGGCGACCGGATCGAGCTCGAAGAGCGCCTGAACCCCTGGCTGAGCCTGGCGCATTACTGGGACAGCATCACCGCGCACCGCCCCGACCCGGCCCTTTTTCGCCGCATCGCCGAGGCTCCCGGGCTGGCCCCGGACAAGGCCGAGCGCTGCCGCGACCGCGCGGCGTGGCTGGAAAAGAACGGAGCCTGAGCGGGCCGCCCTCGTTCAGGAAGGGGTATGCTCTTCAAGCTGGCCGTTTTCATCGGCATTCTGATCGTCATCGCCGTGCTCGGCATGCGCGCCTATGCGGCGTCGATCCGCGGTTTCGAGGCACGGCTGGCGCAGGACACGCGCTTGCCCGAAGATGCCGGGCCAGGCTGAGCCCCAACCGAGGAGGAGAGATCATGCCGGATCACGTGTATAAGCTCGTCGAAATCGTCGGTTCGTCCCGTGAAGGAACGGACGCGGCGATCCGCAATGCGATTGAAACCGCAGCCCAGTCGATCCGCCACATCGACTGGTTCGAAGTGGTCGGAACGCGCGGCCACATCGTCGATGGCAAGGTCGCGCATTTCCAGGTCACGTTGAAGGTCGGTTTCCGTCTCGAAACGGACTGATTGTCTGCCGGGGCGGTCCGAAGGGGCGGCGAGTTCGATAGAATCGGGAGTTTGCGCTCCGGCGCGTGCATCGATAACGTCATCCTCGAGGACTGCTTCGTGAAGTATATTTCCACCCGCGGCCATGCCGGCCAGCCCGCCCACCCCGAGTTCTGCGACATCCTGCTCGGCGGACTGGCGCCCGACGGCGGGCTCTACCTGCCCGAAACCTACCCGCAGGTGACGCGCGCCGAGCTCGATGCCTGGCGCCGGCTGTCCTATGCGGAGCTCGCCTTCGCCATTCTGTCGAAGTTCATCACCGACATTCCGCCGGCCGACCTGAAGGCGATTTGCGACAAGACCTACACCGCCGAGGTTTACTGCCATGTGCGCCAGGGCGACCGTGCGGCCGACATCACGCCGGTGCACTGGCTCGAAGAAGGTCGCCTCGGTCTGCTCGAACTGTCCAATGGTCCCACACTCGCCTTCAAGGACATGGCGATGCAGCTGCTCGGCAACCTGTTCGAGTACGTGCTGGCCAAGCGCGGCGAAACCATCAACATCCTCGGCGCGACCTCGGGCGACACCGGCTCGGCGGCCGAGTACGCGATGCGCGGCAAGCATGGGGTGCGCGTGTTCATGCTCTCGCCGCACGGGCTGATGAGCCCTTTCCAGCGTGCGCAGATGTACTCGCTCCAGGACGGCAACATCTTCAATATCGCCGTCAGCGGGATGTTCGACGACGCCCAGGACATCGTCAAAGCGGTCTCCAACGACCACGCCTTCAAGGCGAAGTACAAGATCGGCGCGGTCAACTCGATCAACTGGGCGCGGGTCGCGGCGCAGATCGTGTATTACTTCAAGGGCTATTTCGCGGCCACCGCGAGCAACGACGAGCAGGTCGCGTTCTGCGTGCCTTCGGGCAACTTCGGCAACATCTGCGCCGGCCACATCGCGCGCCGGATGGGCCTGCCGGTGGCGAAGCTGATCCTCGCCACCAACGAGAACGATGTCCTCGACGAATTCTTCCGCACCGGGGTCTATCGTCCGCGCAAGGCCGCCGAGACCCATGTGACTTCGAGCCCGTCGATGGACATCTCGAAGGCGTCGAACTTCGAACGCTTCGTCTTCGATCTGCTCGGCCGTGACCCGCAGAAAGTCGCTGCGTTGTGGGCCGAGGTCGATGCCGGGCGTGCGTTCGACCTGTCGGCTTCCCCCGAATTCGCCCGCATCGCCGAGTTCGGCTTCGTTTCCGGCGCCAGCAGCCACGCCGACCGCCTGGCGACGATCCGCAAGGTCTTCGACCAGTACGGGGTGATGATCGACACCCATACCGCCGACGCGCTCAAGGTGGCCTGGCAGCAGGAGTCCGGAATTCCCGCCGGAGTCCCGGTGCTGGTGCTGGAAACCGCGCTGGCGGTGAAGTTCGCCGAAACCATTCGCGAGGCGCTGGGGCGTGAACCGGAGCGCCCGGCGGATCTCGAGGGCATCGAGAGCCTGCCGCAGCGCGTCGAGGTGATGGCGCCGGACGCGGACGCGGTCAAGCGCTTCATCGTCGACCGCGTCGGCGCGTAACGGCCCGGGCCGGCGGAACCGTTCCTGTCCCGCCGCCGGCCCGGAGAAAACTCAGCGCGCCTGTTCGGGCAGCACGATATTGACTTCGAGCACCTCGAAGTTGTCCTGCTTGTCGAGCTGGACCTTGATGTCGTCGGGAGCGACCGCAACATACTTCGAAATCACCTCGATCAACTCGCGCTGCAGCGCGGGCAGGAAGTCGATGGTCGGGCTGCCGTTTGCGCGTTCGTGGGCGATCAGCAGGGACAGGCGGTTCTTCGCGATTTCCGCGGTCTTCTTCTTTTCGCCGAACAGGCGGGTGAGCAGGGACATCTCACTTGCCTCCGAACAGGCGCTTGATCAGGCCGGGTTTCTCGTAGCTGACGAAGCGTAGCGGGCACTCCTCGCCGAGGAAGCGGCTGACGACGTCGGCGTAGGCCTCGGCGACGTCCGTGCCTTTGAGATGGATCGCCGGGGTGCCCTGGTTGGAGGCGTGCAGCACCGACTCGGATTCGGGGATGACGCCGATCAGCGGCACTCGCAGCAGTTCCTGCACGTCCTTATAGGAGAGCATTTCGCCTTCTTCGACGCGCTTGGCCGAGTAGCGGGTGAGCAGCAGGTGCTCCTTGACCGGCTCGCCGCCATCGCGGGCACGCTTTGATTTGGACTGCAGGATGCCGAGGATGCGGTCGGAGTCGCGCACCGAGGAGACTTCGGGGTTGGTGGTGACGATCGCCTCGTCGGCGAAAGTCAGCGCCATCACCGCCCCGCGCTCGATGCCTGCTGGGGAATCGCACACCACGTACTCGAAGCCCAGGTGCTCGAGTTCTTCGAGCACTTTTTCGACGCCTTCCTCGGTCAGGGCATCCTTGTCGCGCGTCTGTGAGGCGGGCAGGATGAAGAGGTTTTCGCAGTGCTTGTCCTTGATCAGGGCCTGGTTGAGGCGCGCTTCGCCATTGACGACGTTGACCAGGTCGTAGACCACACGGCGTTCGCAGCCCATGATCAGGTCGAGGTTGCGCAGACCGACGTCGAAATCAATGACTGCGGTCTTGAAGCCGCGCAGTGCCAGTCCCGAGGCGAAGGCCGCACTGGTGGTGGTTTTTCCGACGCCACCCTTGCCGGACGTTACGACGATGACTCTCACGGTTTCCCCTTGTGCGTGATCTGTGCTGGCCGCTCAACCGAGCTTGAGCGCTTCGATGTTGAGTGTGTGTTCGGCGCCGGCCAGCCGCACCAGGGCGGGTTTGCCGGCGAAGTCTTCGGCAATGCCGGACTCGAAGGTGCGATAGACGCCGGCGATCGAGACGAGCTCGGGGCCGAAGTCGCTTGTCAGGATGCGTGCCGCCTGCTCGCCCGTTGCGCCGGCGATGGCACGCCCGCGCAACGGGCCGTAGCAGTGGATGCTGCCGTCGGCAATGACTTCGGCCCCGGGGCTGACGCCGCCGAGAAGAACGAGATCGGTGCCGCGGGCGTAGACCTGCTGTCCGGAACGCAGCGGGCGATCGACGAACATCGTCGGCGGAGCCGAGGTCGGTGCCGGAGAAGCGGTCGTGGCGGGGGCCGCAGCGGCAGGCGCGGGCGCGGGTTTCGCCGCCGGGGCCGTGGTCGAAGCGGGGCGCTCATGTCCCGGCCGCGCGGAGAATTGTGCGGCATCGAGCAGGGCGAGCCCGGCCTGACGGGCACTGGCGCAATGAGCTTCGGCGAGCCGGGTGATTCCGATCGGCTGGAGGCGATAGCGCCGCAGCAAGGATTGCAGGCCGGCCCAGTCGATGCGGGCCGGCAGTTCGCGGAGCGTGCCGCAATCGAGGATCACGGGTTCGCCGTTGAAGAAGTCCGGCATGCCGCCGAGCATCTTGTGCAGCGCATCGGCGAGCGCGGCGGGTTCGGCTATTTGCAGTACGGCGACGGTTGCGCCCAGGGTCGTGTTGCGGAACTCGATCGGACGGGCGGGCGCGTTAGCGGACATGGACGGAAAGGGCTTTAAGTTCAGGGGAGTGTACTGATCGGCACGCGTTCGGGCAAGCTGCGGCCGCCATGCCGTAGCGATCGCCCCGGCGGTGCCGGAATGCGCCTTCCGGGCCGCGTCGTCCGGCGTCTGCGCAGGGGTCAATGCAGGGTCGGCGGATGGAATAGCGCGTCGACGTCGGCGGCGTCGAAACGGTAGCTGTGGTTGGAGAGATCGTCGTGGACGAGAATCTCGCCGTGCTCGGCGAGGATCGCGCGCACTTCGTCCTCGCCCAGCGCACGCAGCATCGCCGCGACCTTGGCCGGATCGGCGGGCCAGTCGTGGGTCACCGGGCGGGCGTCGAACAGGCGGACGTTTTCCTCGGCGAACAGACGACGCAGGAGGTCGTGCGCTTCGAGTCCGAGCAGCTCGTCGCTGCGTACGGTGTGGGCGAGCTGGAGTACGCGCGACCAGCCGTCGAGATCCTTCTGGTCGGCGCCCGGCAGCTTTTGCACGAACAGGGCCGCTGCGGCCCCCTCGCTGCACGCCAGCCACAAGCCGGCCGGCTGCTGCTCGGACTGGGCGAGGTAGTGCTGGAAAATTTCCGCGATGCTGCCGCCCTCGAGTGGCACCAGGCTCTGGTACGGCTGCGCCAGGCCGGGAATGTCGAGCGAGAGTTGCAGGCGGCCGTCGCTGATCAGTTCGCTCGGCGTATCTTCGGCGAGTACGCGTTCGCCCTTCGCATAACCGCGCAGGTTGAGGGTTTCGGTGCAGTCGACGACGAGCAGGCTGAGCGGGCCATGGCTGCTGACCTGGAAGGTGAGGCGGCCGGGCTGCTTGAGGTTGCCGGCGATGACCGCGGACACCGCGCTCATCTCGCCGAGCAGGCGGGCGACCGGTGCCGGGTAGCCGCGGCCGACCTGCATGGCCTGCCAGACGTCGGTCAGGCGCACGATGGCGCCGCGGATGTCGAGATCTTCGAGCAGGAAGCGCTGGACGTAACTGGAAGGAAGGGGGGCGCTCATGGCTTGTTTCCGGTGAAGACGGCGGCGAAGCGTTCGAGGTCGAGACCGATGACGAGTTCGCCAGTGGCGGCCTCGATCACCGGTCGACGGATCAGTCCGGGGTGAGCCTGCATCAGCGCGATCGCTGCTGCTTCGCTGGAGATCGCCTGCTCTTCGGGGGAGAGCTTGCGCCAGGTCGTGCCACGCTTGTTGACCAGCTCTTCCCAGCCGAGGCGTTCGCACCAGCGTTGCAAGGTGGCGGCGTCGATGCCGGATTTCTTGTAGTCGTGGAAGCGGTAGGCGGCACCGGTGCCTTCGAACCAGGCGAAGGTTTTTTTCATCGTGCCGCAGTTCTTGATTCCGTGGATCACGGCTTGCATCGCACTCTCCATCTGTTCGCGCCGTCCCTCACTTGCCACTGCGGGCGCGTGCGAAAGCCGCTGCGAGCGCGCCGCCCGCAGCGGGAGGGTCCTGTTCGCGGCGCTTTGCAGGTGGGGGCGGCGGTTTGCCTCCGGGGGCGGGCGGGCGGTTTTCTCCGTTGCGGGGTGGGCGGCGGTCGCCGTCGCGGTGTGCCGGTCGACGGGCCTGCCCGGTGCTGCGGTCGTGCGTCTCGGGGTGCGCAGCGGTGGGACCTTCGCTGCGGCGCGCTGCGGTTTCGTCGCCCAGGCGCATGGTCAGCGCGATGCGTTTGCGTGCGACGTCCACCTCCTGCACCTTGACCTTCACCACCTGGCCGGCCTTGACCACGCTGTGTGGGTCCTTGACGAAGCTGTTCGACAGCGCCGAGATGTGCACCAGGCCGTCCTGATGCACGCCGATGTCGACGAAGGCGCCGAAGTTGGTGACGTTGGTGACCACGCCTTCGAGCAGCATCCCCGGCTGCAGGTCCTTCAGCGTCTCGACGCCGTCACGGAAGCTGGCGGTGCGGAACTCGGGGCGCGGGTCGCGGCCGGGTTTTTCCAGCTCGGCGAGGATGTCCTGCACGGTGGGCAGGCCGAAGCGCTCGTCGGTGAACTCGGCCGGCTTGAGCGACTTCAGGAAGCTGCCGTTGCCCATCAGCTCGCGCACGCTCTTCTGCACCCGGGCGAGGATGCGCTCGACCACCGGGTAGGCCTCCGGGTGCACCGAGGACGCATCGAGCGGGTTGTCGCCGCTGGGGATGCGGAGGAAGCCGGCGGCCTGCTCGAAGGTCTTCGGCCCCAGGCGCGGCACGCCCTTGAGCGCGTCGCGGCTGCGGAAGGGGCCGTTGGCGTCGCGATAATCGACGATGTTGGCGGCGAGCGTCGTGCTGAGGCCGGAGATGCGCGCCAGCAGCGGGGCGGAGGCGGTGTTCACATCGACGCCGACGGCGTTTACGCAGTCCTCGACCACGGCGTCGAGGCTCTTCGCCAGCCGGCCCTGGTTGACGTCGTGCTGGTACTGGCCGACGCCGATCGACTTGGGGTCGATCTTGACCAGTTCGGCGAGCGGGTCCTGCAGGCGGCGGGCGATCGACACCGCGCCGCGCAGGCTGACGTCGACGCCGGGGAACTCGCGCGCGGCGAGTTCCGAGGCCGAATACACCGAGGCGCCGGCTTCCGACACCATGACCTTGGTCAGGCGCAACTCGGGCTGGCGCTTGAGCAGCTCGGCGACCAGCGCGTCGGTCTCGCGCGAGGCGGTGCCGTTGCCGATCGCGATCAGCTCGACGGCGTGCTTCTTCGCCAGCGCGGCGATGGTAGCGATTGCCGATTCGCGGTCGCGGCGCGGCTCGAAGGGGTACACCGTGGCGGTGTCGACGAGCTTGCCGGTAGCATCGACCACGGCGACCTTGACCCCGGTGCGGATACCGGGGTCGAGCCCGATCGTGGCGCGCGTGCCGGCGGGCGCGGCGAGCAGCAGGTCCTTCAGGTTGCGGGCGAAGACGCGGATCGCCTCTTCCTCGGCGCGCTCGCGCAGCTCGCCCATCAGCTCGAGCTCGAGGTGGATCGAGATCTTCACGCTCCACGCCCAGCGCACCGTCTCGGCCAGCCAGCGGTCGGCGGGCCGGCCCTGGTTGCGGATGCCGAAGCGGGCGGCGATGCGGCCCTCGCAGGGGTGGGGCGCGTCCGCGTCGGCGCGCTCCACTTCCAGCGCCAGGCGCAGCACGCCCTCGTTGCGCCCGCGCAGCAGCGCCAGTGCACGGTGCGAGGGGATGGCGGCGATCGGCTCTTTGAAGTCGAACCAGTCGCGGAACTTGGCGCCTTCGCTCTCCTTGCCTTCGAGGACGGTGGAGCGGACCTCGCCGTGCTCGTGCAGGTAGCGGCGCAGCTCGCCGAGCAGGGCGGCGTCCTCGGCGAAGGTCTCCATCAGGATCTGGCGTGCGCCGTCGAGCACGCTCTTCACCTCGGCGAAGCCGGCCTCGGCGTTGAGGAATTTCCCCGCCTCGGTCTCGGGCTCGAGCGTCGGGTCGGCGAGCAGGGCCTCGGCGAGCGGGCCGAGGCCGGCCTCGCGCGCGATCTGCGCCTTGGTACGGCGCTTCGGTTTGTAGGGCAGGTAGAGGTCTTCGAGGCGCTGCTTGGTGTCGGCGTCCTCGATCTCGGCGCGCAGCTCGGCGGTGAGCTTGCCCTGCTCCTCGATCGAGGCGAGCACGGTGGCGCGGCGCTCTTCCAGTTCGCGCAGGTAGCCGAGGCGTTCTTCGAGCGTGCGCAGCTGGGTGTCGTCCAGCCCGCCGGTGACTTCCTTGCGGTAGCGCGCGATGAAGGGGACGGTGGCGCCGTCGTCGAGGAGCTGGACGGCGGCGATGACCTGGCGCGGCGAGACGCCGAGCTCGTCGGCGATGCGGTATTCGATCGGGGGCAGCATCGGATAAGGAGGCGAAGGCGGAAGCGAAGGGCTGGATGGTGCAGCAAGCGCCGGCCAGCGACAAGCATTCGGTGCCGCAGCATTCGGTGCCGCAGCATTCGGTGTTGCACGGGCGGCAGGCTCCTGCTGGGGGCCCGTGGTGAATGAAAGGCGGCGGCGCAGGTGCGGGGGCCGTCCCTTACAGGGCGACCAGGGTCTGCCGCCCCCACCAGCTTTCACCGGCATCCAGGCGTACCGGCCGGTGGGCGGCGGCGGCCTCGACACAGAGCATGTGGCGGAAGCCGTTGGCGGGCAGGTCGGGCAAGGCGGCGCTGCGCTCGACCCAGGGGTTCCATACCACGACGTCGGGGAAACCGTCGGCGTTGATGCCCAGGCTGCGGTCGTATTCGCGCAACAGCAGGGGGCGTTCGACGTCCTGGTAGAGGCGGTCGGTCTCGGCTTCGATCAGGAGCACATCGCCGCTGTCGCGCCGGATGCGGTCGGCGTCGACCTTGTCGCGGTAGTCGTAGCCGTGCAGGCCTTCGAGGCGGGACTGCTCGACTTCGCGCACGGCGAGGTAGGTATGCAGCGCCGCGGTGAATTCCAGCGTTTCGCTGCCGGTGTTCTCGACTTCGAGTTCGAGATCGAGGCGGCTGTCCTCGATCAGGATGCCGAGTTCGGCCCGGAACGGGTGCGGCCACAGCGCACGGGTCGCGTCGCTGTGGCTCAGGGCGAGGGTGACGAGGGCGAAATCCTTGCCGCTGCGTTCGGTCACGACCGACCAGGCAGCGGTGCGGGCAAAACCATGGTGGGGCAGCGGGCCGAGCCCGGCGAACTGCGGAAAGCATACCGGGACGCCGCCGCGGATCGCCGCGCTGCCGTCGAAGCGGGCCAGGGGGCTGAGATACAGCCGTTCTTCCCCGCCGGGGGGAATCCATGACAATACCTGCGCACCGTGCAGGCTGACGATGGCCCGGGCGCCGGCGGCGGTGACGAGGCGCAGCGCGGGCTGGCCGTGAAAGTCGGTAGTTTCGATCGTGGAGGGCATGGTTCAGTCCTGCAGCGGCAGCACGCCGAGCTTGACCGAACTGTCCTCGGGATCGTTGCTGATCACGAAGCCCAGCTTGTGGACGAACTTCAGCATGCGCTCGTTGTTGGCGAGGAAAACCCCGTTCATGTAGGAAATGCCGCGGCTGCGCGCGGTCTCGATGAGAACGCCCATGAGCTTGCGCGCCAGCCCGCGGTGCTGCCAGTCGTCGGCGACGACCACGGCGAATTCGCAGGATTCGCCGTCGGGATTGACCGCGTAGCGGCAGACGCCGATTTCCTTCTCCCGCCCGTCCACTTCCAGCGTGGCGAGGAAGGCCATCTCCCGGTCGTAGTCGATCTGGGTCAGGCGCGCGACCATCGCCGGCGGCAGTTCGCGCATCGTGTTCATGAAGCGGTAGTACTTGGTTTCGGCCGACAGACCGCGCACGAATTCGACTTCGAGCTCGGCGTCCTCGGGCTTGATCGGGCGGATCGTCACCACCGTGCCGTCGGGCACCGTCCACGTGCTGATCAGGTGCGAAGGGTAGGGGTGGATCGCCATGTGATCGTAGCGGTCGGCGGTCGGCGAAACGTTGTCGACCATGATCCGGGCATCGACCGCGACCACGCCGTGCTCGTCCACGATCAGCGGGTTGATCTCCATCGAGGTGATCCACGGCAGTTCGCAGACCATTTCCGAGACCCGCAGCAGCACCAGCTCGAGCGCGCCCATGTCGATCGCCGGCATGTTGCGGAATTCGCCCAGGCGGGCCGAGATCCGCGTCGAACGGATCATGTCCTTGACCAGGAAGCTGTTGAGCGGCGGCAAGGCGACGGCGATGTCGCGGTTGTCCTCGACCAGGTTGCCGCCTTCGCCGAACGCGATCGCGGGGCCGAACACCGGGTCGCGCTTGACGCTGACCACCAGCTCGCGGCCGTTGCGCTTCTGGATCATCGGCTCGATGGCAATGCCGTTGATCTCGGCGTCGGGCCGTACCCGTTTCACTTCGTCGATGATTTCCTGGTAGGTCGAGCGCACCGCGGCGAGGCTGCGGATGTTCAGGCGCACCCCGCCGACTTCGGACTTGTGGGCAATGCTCGGCGAATCGATCTTCATCACGATCGGCAGGCCGATCTCGGCCGACAGCACCATCGCTTCGGCCGCCGAGCGGGCGACCACGGTCTGCGCGATGGGGATGCGGAAGGCGGCCAGCAGCGCCTTCGACTCCATCTCGTTGAGCTTGTTGCGGCGCTCGGAGAGCGCCATCTCAATCACCAGGCGGGCGCTTTCGATCGACGGTGGCGAAAGGTGAGACAGCGAGGACGGCGTCTGCATCAGCAGCTTCTGGTTCTGGTAGTAGGCGGAAATGTGGCTGAACAGCTCCACCGCCGGTTCCGGCGTGCGGAAATGGGGAATGCCGGCGGCGGTGAAGCGGTGGCGTGCCTCGCCGACCAGGTCTTCGCCCATCCAGCAGGTGACCACCGGCTTGTCGGCCGTCTTTTCGAGCTCGATGACGACGCTGGCGACGCCGGTCGGGTCGCTCACCGCCTGCGGGGTGAGCAATACCAGCACACCGTCCACGTTCGGGCCTTCGAGGACCGCCTTGATCGCGTGGCGATAACGTTCGGGGCCGGCATCGCCGAGGATATCGACCGGGTTGCCGCGCGACCAGCTCGACGGCAGCCCGGCATTGAGCTTCTCCAGGGTGGAATCGGCGAACTCGGCGAGCGGGATGCCGATGTCCGCGGCGCGGTCGGCCGCCATCACGCCCGGGCCGCCGCCGTTGGTGATGATCGCCAGGCGGTTGCCGCGCGGGCGGAAGTGCGAGAACAAGGCGTTGGCGGCGGCGAACAGCTGGCCCATGTTGTACAGGCGGATCACGCCGGCACGGCGCAGCGCGGCGTCGAATACGGCGTCGTCGCCCATCGGCGCGCCGGTGTGCGACAGGATCGCGCGCGAGGCGTCGGGATGGCGCCCGGCCTTGATCAGCAGCACCGGCTTGACCCGGGCCGCCGCGCGCAGCGCGCTCATGAAGCGGCGGGCGTCGCGCACGCCTTCCACGTAGAGGAAGATGCTCTCGGTGCGCGGGTCGGAGATCATGTATTCGAGCACTTCGCCGAAGTCGATGTCCGACGACGAGCCGAGCGAGACCACCGCCGAAAAGCCGACGTTGTTGGGTTTGGCCCAGTCCAGGATCGCTGCGCACAGCCCGCCGGACTGCGAGATCAGGCCGATGCTGCCCTTGAGTGCGCTGGCATGGGCGAAGGTGGCGTTGAGACCCAGCTGCGGGCGCATGATGCCCAGGCAGTTGGGGCCGAGCAGGCGGATGCGGTGACGGTGGGCGGCATCGACGACCTGGCGCTCGAGCAGCTCGCCGCGCGGACCGGCTTCGGAAAACCCCGCCGACAGCAGGATCGCCGCCTTTACTCCGGCACGGCCGCAGGCGTCGATGATCGCCGGCGCCTTCTCGGCACGCACCGCGAGCGCGACCAGGTCCAGGCGCTGGGGCACGTCTTCGACCGACTTGTAGCAGGCCACGCCATGCACGCTCTCGTGCTTCGGATTGATCGCGAACAGCTTGCCCTTGTACCCGGCCTCCAGCATGTTGCGGATGAGCACGCTGCCGAGGGCGTTCTCACGTTCGCTGGCACCGATGATGCCGACGGAACGGGGCTCGAGCAGCGGGGTGAGGTAGTGCTTGTCTTTCATGGTGTGGCTCTGGGTGATGTCGGGCGCAGGCCCGCACGATGACATATGTCCGAATTTTCTTCGAATTCTTCGATAACGCCTGATTATACTGCAGTGCACAATCGATTGCTGCCCGATTCCTCCACACCCGACGCCTCCGCTCATGCCGTGCACCGGGATGCGGGGCGGCCTCGGCTAGAATCGGGGCATTCTCTTCAACGCGAATCCGTCTACAGAGCATTGCACCGATGATCGAGCACCACACTTCCAGTGCGCTCACGCCTTCGGCCTGGGTCACCCGCTTCGCCTCCCTGATCGCGCCCGCCGGGCGGGTGCTCGACTACGCCTGCGGCAGTGGCCGCCATGCACGCTGGCTGGCGCAGCACGGTTTCCGCGTCGACGCGGTCGACCGCGATGGCATCGCCCTGCAATTGCTGCAGGGTCTGCCCCGGCTGGAACCGCGAGAACTCGACCTCGAAGGTGAAGACTGGCCTTTCGAGCGCGCCGATTACGATGGCGTGGTGGTCTGCAACTACCTGTACCGGTCGCGCTTCGATGCCATGCTGGAGTTGCTGCGGCCGGGCGGAGTGCTGATCTACGAAACCTTTATGGCCGGCAACGAGCGCTTTGGCAAGCCGAGCCGTCCGGACTTCCTGCTCCAGCCCAACGAGCTGGTGCACCGCCTGCGTGAGCACTGGACCATCGTTGCGTTCGAGCAGGGCGAAATCCGGACTCCGCGCGCCGCGGCCGTGCAGCGGGTGTGCGCGATCAAGGGCAGGGCGCTGGCCGTGCTGCCCTGAGCTTTATCCGGTCTGCTCGAGGATGCGCTGTGCCAGCGCCCGGATGCCTTCGGGCCCGAGATCCGTCGTCGCGATCCGGGGGGCGTCGCCGTAGCCGAGGTAGTTGCCGTGCTGGGAGCGCCGGTAAAGAGGGTCGTAATGCAGGTCGATGAGTTCGCCGAACAGCGCGGGGAGGGCGCCGGCATCGGCCATCGCATGCCAGCGCGCCAGCGTCTCCCGGCTCTGGAGCTCGCGCAGGCGCAGCAGGTTGTGCTTGAGGGTGGCGATGTCCTCGCCCAGATAGGCATAGTCGCGCACGAGAAAGTCGAGGCGGGCGTCGCGGCTGGCGTCGATCATGACGCAGGGCGCGCGCCGCATCGCCAGGATCAGCGCCTCGGGCACGAACAGCAGGCCGATCTTGCGGCTTTCGGCTTCCACATAGACCGGACGCGCCGGGTCGATGGCCTGCAGCCGGGTAAACAACTGCGTCTCGAAGTGCTTCTGTGAAGGCTGGAGACGATCGGGAAGCGCCCCCAGCACCGAGCCCTTGTGCGCGGCGAGGTCTTCGAGATCGAGCGTCTGCGCGCCGAGCGCGGCGAGCGCCTCGAGCACCCGGGTCTTGGCGCTGCCGGTCGGGCCGCAGACGATGCGCAACTGCAACTGCGGGGTGATGCGCTTGGTCTCGTCGATCACGAGGTGGCGGAACGCCTTGTAGCCGCCTTCGAGCTGGCAGGCATCCCAGCCCACCATACGCAGCCAGGTGGCGAACGAGCCGCTGCGCTGGCCGCCGCGCCAGCAATACACCAGCGGGCGCCAGTTCTTGGGTTTATCCTTCAGGTGGGTCTGCAGATGGTGGGCGATGTTGGCTGCGACCAGCGCGCCGCCGATGCGCCGCGCCTCGAACGCCGACTGCTGCTTGTAGATCGTGCCGACGACGACACGCTGCTCGTTGTCGAGCACGGGCAGATTCACCGCCCCCGGCAGGTGGTCGGCGGCGAACTCCGCGGGCGTGCGCGCATCGATGATCTCGTCAAACCCGGACAGCTGTGCTACGGTCGCGACGCCTTTCTGCATGGTTTCCCGGGCGCGCGGCGCGTGGCCGGCACAGCCCTTCACTCCTTTCCGACGATGAATGAAATCAAACTGACCCAATTCTCCCACGGTGGCGGATGCGGCTGCAAAATCGCCCCGGGAGTGCTCTCCGAGCTGCTGGCGAAAATGCCGGCAGGAGTGGTGCCGCCCGAACTGCTGGTGGGGACCGATACCGCCGACGACGCGGCAGTGTACAAGCTCAACGAGCGCCAGGCGATCGTCGCCACCACCGACTTCTTCACCCCGATCGTGGACAACGCGCGCGACTTCGGCCGCATCGCCGCCACCAACGCCTTGTCCGACGTCTATGCGATGGGCGCCACACCGATCCTGGCGCTGGCCGTCGTGGGCATGCCGCTCGACAAACTGCCGCCCGAAGTCATCGGCGAAATCCTGCAGGGCGGCGCCGAAGTCTGCCGCGCCGCCGGCATCCCGATTGCCGGCGGGCACTCGATCGATGTCCTTGAGCCGATCTACGGCCTGGTCGGCCTCGGCGTCGTCGATCCGGCCCGGGTCCGCACCAATGCCGGCGCGCACGGCGGAGACGTGCTGATCCTGTCCAAGCCGCTGGGCATCGGCATCCTGTCGGCGGGGCTCAAGAAAGGCCGGCTCTCCGCCCACGGCTACGCCGAAATGCTGCGCTGGACGACGACCCTCAACCGTGCCGGCGCGCATCTGGCCAGTATCGACGGCGTGCATGCGGTGACCGACGTCACCGGCTTCGGCCTCGCCGGTCATCTGCTCGAAATGTGCCGCGGCGCCGGGCTCGGCGCGACGCTGCAGTTCGACCGCCTGCCGCTGATCGCGGAAGCGCTGGTGCTGGTCCAGGCCGGCGTCGCCACCGGCGCCTCGGAGCGGAACTGGGCGAGCTACGGCGAGGCCATCGATCTGGCGGACACGGCGCCCGAGTGGCAGCGCAAGCTGCTTACCGACCCGCAGACCTCGGGCGGCCTGCTGATCGCTTGCGCGCCGGAGGCGGTCGACGCGGTGCAGGCGGCGATTCTTGCCGAGCAAGGCGAAGCCGGCGCCGTGATCGGGACAATGGAGGCCGGCCCGGCGCGTGTCGGCATCGCCTGAGCGGGCGCGCACTGCCGGCGGATTTCCCGTGCGGGGGCGGGCGGGCTTATCTGCCCGCCCTGCGCTTGGCGGTGTGCAGCGGCTCGAGCAGGGGCTCGAGCCCTTGCCATACCGTTTCGAGGACGAGCGCCTGGGCCTCGGCGTTGGGGTGGATGCCATCGGTCAGGAACAGCTCGGACCGATCGGCAAAGCCTTCGAGCAGGAAGGGGACCAGGGCCACGTCTTCGCTCCGGGCAACGTCGGCATAGGTCTGGGCGAAGCGCCGGGTGTAGGCCGGGCCGTAGTTCGGCGGCATCTGCATGCCGATCAGCAGGACCCGGGCTCCGGTCTTCCGCGCATCGGCGATCATCGCTTTCAGATTGTCGGCGAGCAGTTGCGGACGAAGTCCGCGCAGGCCGTCGTTGGCGCCGAGTTCGAGGATCAGGATTTCGGGCTGATGCTGTTCGAGGGCCTGTGGCAGCCGGGAGCGTCCACCGGCCGAGGTTTCGCCCGAGATGCTGGCGTTGACCACCGTGTGATGGAACCCTTCGTCCTGCAGGCGCGTCTGCAACAAGGCCGGCCATTCCTCTCCGCGGCGCAGGCCGTAGCCGGCCGACAGGCTGTCGCCCCACACCAGGATCGTTGCGGCGTGGGCGGTGCCGGCGAACAACACGATGAAAAAGAAGGTAGCGATGGATCGTAGCAAGGTCGAAGTCTCCATTCCGGTCGTCGAAGTCGATGGCCTGTGTCGACAGGTCGAGCTGGCCGATGGTCACGGCGATCTGCACATTCTGCAGGATGTCGGCTTTGCCGTCGCGGCGGGCGAGTCGGTGGCGGTGATCGGCGCCTCGGGGTCGGGGAAATCAACGCTGCTGGGATTGCTCGCCGGGCTCGACGTTCCCACCGCCGGCACGGTTCGCCTCGATGGCATCGACCTGTTCGCGCTCGACGAGGACGCGCGCGCCGCGCTGCGCGGGGAAACGATCGGCTTCGTCTTCCAGTCCTTCCAGCTGCTGCCGGCCCTGACCGCGCTGGAAAACGTGATGCTGCCGCTGGAGCTGGCCGGCGTGGCCGATGCGAAGACGGTGGCGACGCAGTGGCTGGAGCGGGTCGGGCTGGGAGGGCGGCTGCGCCACTATCCGAAGCACCTGTCCGGCGGCGAGCAGCAGCGCGTGGCGCTGGCGCGCGCCTTCGCCCCGGGTCCCCGGCTGCTGCTCGCCGACGAGCCGACCGGCAATCTCGATGCCGAAACCGGGCAGGCGATCATCGAACTGATCTTCGCCCTCAACCGCGAGGCGGGCACCACCCTGATCCTGGTGACGCACGACGAGTCGCTCGCACGCCGCTGCACGCGGGTGTTGAGAATGAACGCAGGGCGCCTGAGCGAGACGGGCGTGCGCTGAACGCGCCGCCGCGGGGCAGATTCAGCCGCCCTCGCCGAAGAGGTCGAGGATGCCGTCGAGCCCGCTGTGATCGAGGCAGCAATGGGCGACGTCGCGCAGCACCGGCTTGGGACGAAAGGCGATGCCGAAGCCGGCGGCGCGCAGCATCGGAATGTCGTTGGCGCCATCTCCGGCGGCGATCACCTGGTCTTCGGCGAGGCCGAGTTCGTCGCGCAGCCGCTGCAGGTGGGCGGCTTTTGCCGCACCGTCGACGATGTCGCCGACGATGCGCCCGGTCAGCCGGCCGTTGGCCACTTCGAGCGCGTTGGCGTAGGCGTGATCGAAGTCGAGCCGTGCCTGCAGGCGCTCGGTGAAGTAGGTGAAGCCGCCCGAAACGAGCATGGTGCGAAGCCCCGCCCGCTGCAGGCCCTGGAGCAGGCGTTCGGCGCCAGGGTTGAGCTGCAGGCGCTTTTCGTACACCTCGCCAAGGGCGGCCTCGGGCAACCCCGCAAGCAGTGCCACGCGGCGGCTCAGCGACTCGCGGAAATCGATCTCGCCCTGCATCGCTGCTTCGGTGATCGCCGCCACCTCGGCCTTCAGCCCCTGCATGTCGGCGATCTCGTCGATGCATTCGATGTTGATCAGGGTCGAATCCATGTCGGTGACGAACAGGCCGAAATCGGCCAGGCGGCGCCCTTCGGGCAGCCAGGCGTGGTCGAGCCGGGCCTCGGCGCAGGCGGCGAGCAGCCCTTCGTGGGGGCGGGCGCCGGAAAGGCGGAAGGAGCGCGGCGTGATCTGCTCGACCGCATGGGCGCCGGTGAGCGTGGCGATGCGCTCGAGCGCGGCGCGGTCGACGTCGCGGGCAAGGACCACCAGGTTCATGCGCTGCGCTCCCGCTGCGGTAGGGCGGTGCGCAACACCGCGGCGGCGTTGCGGATCATCTCTTCGGTGGTGCCCCAGCCGACGCAGGCGTCGGTGACCGAGCAGCCGTACTTGAGCTGGCCGAGGTCGGCCGGAATCGGCTGGTTGCCCGCTTCCAGGTTGCTCTCGACCATCAGGCCGATGATCGACTGGTTGCCTTCGCGGATCTGGTGCATGACGTCCTTCATGACCAGGGGCTGAAGCTCGGGTTTTTTCCACGAGTTGGCGTGCGAGCAGTCGACGACGATGTTCTTCGGCAGCTTGGCCTTGGTGAGCGCCTGCTCGGCGAGCGAGATCGACACCGTGTCGTAGTTCGGCCGCCCGCCGCCGCCGCGCAGCACGACGTGGCCGTAGCGGTTGCCGCGGGTGCGGGTGATCGCCGACTGGCCTTCGCTGTTGATGCCGAGGAAGCTGTGCGGGCTGGCGGCCGAGATGATGGCGTTGATGGCGACGTCGAGATCGCCGTCGGTGGCGTTCTTGAACCCGACCGGGGTGGACAGGCCGGACGCCATCTCGCGGTGGGTCTGCGATTCGGAGGTGCGCGCGCCGATCGCGGTCCACGAGATCAGGTCGCCGTAGTACTGCGGCGCGATCGGGTCGAGCGCTTCGGTGGCGGTGGGCAGGCCGAGCTCGCAGACGTCGAGCAGGAACTTGCGCGCGCGCTCCATGCCGATGTCGATGCGGAAGGAATCGTCCATGAAGGGGTCGTTGATGAAGCCCTTCCAGCCGGTGGACGTGCGCGGCTTCTCGAAATACACCCGCATCACCAGCAGGAGGCTGTCGGCGACCTCGTCGGCGAGCGTCTTCAGCCGTCGTGCATAGTCCAGGCCGGCCTCCGGATCGTGGATCGAGCACGGCCCGACCACCACGAACACGCGCGGATCCTTGTGGTCGAGAATGTCCATCACCGCCTTGCGCCCGGCCACCACCGAAGCCGCCGCCCGCTCGGTGAGCGGCACGCGCGCCTTGATTTCCTCCGGCGAGGGCATGTGGTCGAAGGCGACGACGTTGAGGTTTTCGGTCTGGGTGAGGGGCATTGCGGGGACTCCGGTTACGGCCAGGGAAACGCGCAATTGTAACTCCCGCAGCGGGGAGTGGTCGTGGCGATGTGAGCGTCGCGGAACGGCACGAGGGCCGGCGATCGGGCGCGAGGCCATGAGGTGGGGCCGCCCCCGGGGGACGGCCGCGGGCTAGAATCTCGGAAAATCCCGAGCAGGAGCCTATCGATGACCGAACGCTGCGCCTGGTGCGGCAACGATCCGCTCTATGTCGCCTACCACGACACCGAATGGGGCGTGCCCAGCCATGACGACCGCCACCTGTTCGAAATGCTGGTGCTCGAAGGTGCGCAGGCGGGACTGAGCTGGATCACCATCTTGCGCAAGCGCGAGCACTACCGGCGTGCGTTCGATGGCTTCGATGCCGAGCGCGTCGCCCGCTACGGGGCGGAAGAGGTCGCCCGCCTGCTCGCCGATCCCGGCATCGTGCGCAACCGCCTCAAGGTACAGGCGGCAATCGCCAATGCGCGCGCGACGCTGGCAGTGCGCGAGCGCTTCGGTTCGCTCGATGCGTTCATCTGGCGCTTCGTCGACGGCGTGCCGCGCGACGGCCGGCGCAGGATGGCAGCCGACGTCCCCGCCGAGACGGCCGAATCGCGGGCGATGAGCGCCGAATTGAAACGGCTGGGGTTCCGCTTCGTCGGACCGACCGTGTGCTACGCGTTCATGCAGGCGGTGGGGATGGTCGACGACCACGTCGAGAGCTGTTTCCGCCACGCCGGGATCCGGTCATGAAGGTTCATCGGCGGGGCCAACCCAGAACAGTGGATTGTGTGCGATTTCCCATAGATAACCATCAGGATCGGAAAAGTAGCCTGCATAGCCACCCCACTCCGTCTTGCTGGCGGTCTTTGTGACCACCGCTCCAGCCGAAACCGCCTGGGACATTACCTGGTCGACTTCGTGCTCTGAATTTACATTGTGCGCCAGCGCGAACCCAGCGAAGCCCCCTGAGGCTCCATCTACCTGCGCATCTGCCGCCAGAGCATCACGGCCGTACAAGCCCAGCCATGTGCCGTTCAAAGTAAAAAAAGCCACTTCCGGCGGAGAGTCCATTCGCGGAAAGCCAAGACCCCTTTCATAAAACTCAATCGAACGCTGCAAGTCACTCACGCCCAATGTAATCATGCTAATCCGTGGCTTCATGATTCCCTCTCCGCATAACGTTCAAAGTGAGGGGCAGCCGGAGCGCGAAGCGCGGGGGGAACCAAAAGCATAGCTTTTGGCTGTCCCTTCCACTGAGATGTTAGATTTCTTCGTCATGCGGTAGCGACTCATTTCGGAGTTCAAATAGTGTTTTGCCGAATGACGGATTGTATGTTCTTGCGCGTTCGAGGGTGAAATTTGGAACCGTGAAGCGAGCGGTATGCTTTCCGCCAAAGACATCTTTCACACAGACTTTGATTCGGGTTCCCTTTTTACCTACGGCGGGGCGTTGGTGCAATAAAATGTCCTCCACCCCGGCGGCGCCGGATTTCGTGACGGTTTGAGGTCGAGCATGGCAGCGCGAACGAAGATGGATCCCGGCACAAGCAAGCTGAAGTACCGCTACCGGGTCACGAACTGGGCTGAGTACGACCGTGGGCTGGTCAGTCGGGGCGATCTGACGATCTGGTTCGACGAGGCGACGATCAAGGACGGCTGGACGCC